>JAEUGW010000013.1 GCA_016795565.1 Opitutaceae bacterium
ATTTGGCTGAACAGGCTGGCGCATCTTGGCTGGGCGCCGGCCGCGCTGGTGTGGACGGTGGTTTCGTTTTTCATCACCCGCAATCATCGCCCCTCCATCAGCGCGGCTCCACTTTCTTTCACGCTGTTTTGGACAGGCGTGATCACTTATGAACGCCCGGTCGGCCCGGCGCCGAAGCGCACGGCTCCGGCGGAATCCTTCGCGCACCTGCCCGTGCAGGAGACGGTGGTCATCGAGCCGCTCGCGGTGCAGGCTGATCCCACGCTCTACGAACGAATCGGCGAGGAGCGCACCTTCGAGGTGGACGTGGTGCCGCCCAAACTCTTCAAGCGCGAGATCGTGCGGCCAAAGTATCGGCACCGCTTGGATCGCAACCGCGCTCCCGTGCTCGCGCCGGCGCCGGCCCGCGTGGTGCCGGGCGGCTTCGCCTCGGCCGGGTTGATCGCCTGGGCGCTCACCGCCAAATACGCCGACCACCTGCCGCTTTACCGGCAGGAAAAGATGCTCGCGCGCTGGGGCGCACCGATCTCGCGGCAAAACCTCTGCGATTGGGTCGGCGCCGCCACCGCTCTGCTCGAGCCGCTGGTCAAGCGGATGAAACAGGATCTGTTGGCGAGTGGCTATGTGCAGGTCGATGAGACCCCGATCCGCTGCAACGATCCCGATGTGCGGGACGGCAAGACCACGAGCGGTTGGCTGTGGGCGCTCTCGCGGCCCGGAGGTGGGGTCGTCTTCGAATGGCGTTTGTCGCGCCGGCACGAGGAGGTCGAGCGGCTGGTCGGGTCCTATCAAGGCGTCCTCCAATCCGACGGCTACGAGGGCTATCCGGCCTACGTGCGCACGCACGCTGGCGTGGAATGGGTCGGCTGCTGGGCGCATGCCCGCCGGAAGTTTTTTGAAGCCGCGGCCGAACGACCGAGAACCGCGGAGCGCGTCCTGCGCCTGATCGGCCGGCTCTATCAACTCGAAGGCGAATGGGATCAAGCCCAGGTCGGCACGGAGCGCGCGGTTCTCCGGCAGGAGCACTTTGCCCGGCCGCTGGCGCGGTTGCGCCGGTTGGCGACGGCGTTGCAGGCTCGCGTGCTTCCGCGGACCGGTCTCGGCCAGGCCTGCGCGTATCTGCTCGGTCACTGGACGCCGCTGACGGCGCACCTCCGTCACGGCCACACCCGGCTCGACACCAACGCGGTCGAGAACGCCATCCGCCCGAGCAAGCTCGGGGTGAAAAACTGGCTCTTTATCGGCCACCCGGACGCCGGCGACCGCGCTGCGGTGATCTACTCGCTCATCGTCTCCGCCCAGCGCCGCGGACTCGATCCCCAGGCTTACTTGAAGGATGTCCTCGCCCGCCTGCCGGCCATGACCACCAAGGACGACCTCACCCCGCTGCTGCCGACCCACTGGCAGTCGCCCACCGCTTCGTAGCTCTCGTAACTACGAAACCTACGTCAGATTGGTTACCATTACGTCGTAACGCTCGTAGCTACGACCCCTCGTCAAGAAGGCACTCGGGACGACGCTTACGTTATTCGGATAGGCTCTTAGCTTTTGGACTGTCATTGCGAGGAACCCGCAGCCGCGGGAGACGAAGCAATCCATCTGGATCGCACGGCCCGCTATGCGAGCCTCGCGATGACAAAAGGCTAAAACCAGTTACGTCGTGAATTGGCACTGTAGGGGCGGACCTTGTGTCCGCCCCTACAAAAGAGCCACACCAAGCTGAATGGTATAAAAGCTACGGGCATTGGATATGACGCGGCCGCCAACGAAACCGCCCCGGATATCCGGGGCGGCGCGGGCGGACATCACTTCTTGATGCCGACGTATTCGAGGAACGGTGCCTGCGAGCGCGGACGGCCGAGAAATTTCTCGACCGACTCGCCCACGTCGCGTGTGTGGCCCACGCCGTAAACCTCGTGGCGCAGCCGCAGGCCGACTTTCTCGTCAAGGAAGCCGCCGGGGGCGGATTGGAAGACGCTGGCCATGTCGATGGCCATGACCTTGGCCCAGAGGTAGCCGTAATACCCGGCGTCGTAGCCGGCGAGGTGCCCGATGTAGGCGGCCCACGCGGTGTCCGCCGGCGGGGCGATCGTGATCGCGCCCGTCACGCCGTTGGTCAGCTCCGCCACGTCGGCCAGCCAGGCCTCGTCGGCGGAGAGCGTGTGTATCTTGAGATCGAGCGAGCCGATGGCGAGCTGGCGGCGGTTGAAATAGCCGTCGGTGGCCTGCCGCGCCGCTGTGAGGGCGGCGATCGTGTCGGCCGGAATCTTCTTTGCCGGGTCGCGGTAGTCGGCGGCAAAGGTGTCGAGCACGGCCTTGTCCCACACCCAGTTCTCGAGCATCTGCGAGGGGGCCTCGACGAAGTCCCGCGGCACGGAGAAGCCCGACTGCGCGGCGAAGCGCGAGCGGCTGAGCATGCCGTGCATCACGTGGCCGAACTCGTGGAAGAGGGTCTCCACATCATTGTGCTTGAGCAGCGAGGGCTTGCCCTCCGAGGGCTCGGGGAAATTGCAGAGCAGCGCGGCGACCGGCAGGTCGTAGCGGCCGTCCGGCAGCACGCCGCCGATCTTCTGCGGGAAGCAGGCGAAGTGGTTGAACTTCCCCTCGCGCGGGAACATGTCGAGGTAGAAGGCCCCCATCGGCGCGCCGGTCGCGGCGTCCTGCACCACATAGAGCTGCACGCCGGGCGCCCACACGTAGGGCGCGGCCACCTCGGTGAACTTCAGGCCGAAGATCTTCTGGTAGATGGCGAACATGCCCTCGAGGGTCGCCTGATAGGGGAAATAGACGCGCAGTGCCTCGGTATCGACGGCGTAGCGCTCCTTCTTCAGGCGGTTCTGGTAATAGGGCACGTCGGCGAGGTCGATCACGGCGTCAGGCTTGCCGGTGTCGGCGGCCTTGAGCGCCTGCAGGACCTTCATCTCGGCGTCGAACTTGGGTTGCAGGCCGGCCACGAGGTCGGCCTCGAATTTCAGCGCGGTGGCGCCGTTCCTGGCCATGCGCGTCTCGGTCTGGTAATCCGCCCAGTTGGCGTAGCCCAGCCGGTGCGCGATGTCCGCGCGCAGGACCACGAGCTTCGCCAGCACGGGGATGTTCTTGGCCGTCGCCAGGCTCAGGCGCGCGTGGTTGAGCTTGAGGCGCGTCGCCTCGCTGCGCGCATTCTCCAAGATGGCGTCGCGGTGCCAGGTGACGTTGGCGAGCACGCGGTAGCGGCCGTCGGCCTGCTTCACGCCGGGGGCGTTGAGGAAGCTCTCGGGCACGCCGGCCAGTTCCTCGGCGGTGAAATCGAGGGGGGCGCGCGCGCTGTTGATGTTGATGGCGAACTGGGTCTCCAGTCCCGCCAGGTCCTTCCGGAGGCGCTCGACCTCCTTCCGCTCGGCGGCGGGCAGGCCGAGGCCGGCCCGGCGATAGCCGCGCATCACCTCGTCCACCAACCGCTGCTGCTCGCGGTCGAGAGTGGGCTTGGTGTCGGCGTAGGCCTTGAGCGTGCGGTAGATGTCCTCCCGGTAATCCAGGCCGACGCTCCATTCCTGGAGCTTCACGTTCATCTCGTTGGCCGTGTCCCGCATCTCCTTGGCGAGGGCGGACTCGGCCACGGTGCCCACGACGGCAAAGGCGTTGCCGCCCTGGCCCGAGATGGCGTCATAGGCTTGGAACGTGTTGGCGAAAGTGAGCTTGGCCGGATCCTGGGCGGCGAGCGCGGTCAGCGCGGCCTCGGCGGTATCGATGGCCTTGGCGGCCAGGGCCTTCACCTCGTCCGGGGTCACCGGATAGGTCGGCAGGAGCAGGACACTGTTGGCCTTGGCGGCCTGGGCCTGGAAGGGAGCCAAGTCGGCCGGTTTGGCTGCGAATAGGGTGACGGGCAGGAACAGGCACAGGGCCTGGCGGAGGATTCGGGCGGGGGATGTCATAGGGGGGATGATTGGCCGTCAGGCTAGGCCCGCCCCGACAATCGGCTCAACCCCTAAACGACCAGCCGCCTCCGGGCGGGGGCAATGGCGGAGAGGAAGGGATTGGCTGCCATCGACAGGTGCAAGCACTCGCGCTTCGCGTGCCCCCCATCCCTCCTCTGCAGCCACTTCGCGCCTGCCGGCCGTTTTGCGCCTATCCGAATAACGGCCTGTCCTGTAGCGGCGGTCTATGACCGCCGAACGATCACCGCACCACGCTCGACGGCGGTCACAGACCGCCGCTACAGAAAACCAGGCTGCCGGGAATAGGCTATTCGGATAGGCTCTTACCTGCGGTAAGTGGCGGAGAGGGTGGGATTGGCTGCCTTTGGCAGGTGCAAGCACTCGCGCTTCGCGCGCCCCCTATCCCTCCTCTGCATCCGCTTCGCGGCTGTCACCGGCTTCGCCGGTGCGCCATTGCCGGGGGCAATGGCGGAGCGACTGGTTTTTTAACACGAAAAAACGGTCGGAAACTATTTTTGTAATGCTTGGGTATACTGTGCCTGCTGGCTTGGCAAATTGAGTCTAGGTGGAGAGTAGCGGTGTAACAGAAACCGTGCATCAGTGTCGCGGTAAATCTCATGAAAGAAGCCTACCAAAATTTTGGGATTCTAGCGGGTTTCGTGGATCGGCCGACTATTCCAAACTGGCGGCATGATCGCCTCATTGGCCATGAAGGATACCATGCAGCTCGGGGAACTGCTCCACGGTCTGCCCGAGACTTTGCTCAAGACCCTGACCGAGTCTCCCCTGGAGAAGCGCCAGACTGCCTTGGCCGCAGGGCTGCGGCAGGATGAGGACTCTGTGCTGCAAGCACTGAGCGCGCGCTCCGGCCTACCAATTCTACCCGCCCCGCAGATTGACCGCGCTGGACTGGCAATCCTGCCGGCCCGTCTGGCCCATGAATTCCAGTTCGCACCCGTGCTGCCGGCTGCCTCCGCTCCTCCCGAAACCAGCGATGACGCGCCGCTGCATCTGGCCACGTCCTGGCCGCCCGACCTCACCGTGGTCGATTGGGTTGCCACTTTCACCGACCGCTCTGTTTGTTGGCACTTGGTCGCAGCCGACCGCCTCCAGCAACTCATTAACGACAACTACGGCGTGGGTTCCGGCAGCCTCGACGAGGCCGATGAGGCCGCGCTCCCGGTCGCCAGCGCCGCCAACACCGTCGAGGCCGATGCGGATGCCGCCGTCGTGCGGTTCGTCACCGAGGTGATTCAACAGGCTATCGACGACTGTGCCACGGACATCCACTTCGAGCCACAGGAGGGCCGCCTTTGCATCCGCTACCGCATCGACGGCTTGCTCGTGCCCGTGCCAGTGCCGGACAACCTCCTGCGCTTCCAAGACGCCATCATCTCGCGCCTGAAAATCATGGCGCGACTGAATATCTCCGAGCGCCGCCTCCCGCAGGACGGCCGCATCGACTTCCGCCACGGCGATGACGCACTCGACATCCGCGTCTCCACCATCCCGACCATCTATGCCGAGAGCGTCAGCCTGCGCCTGCTCAACCAGCGCAAACAAGCCTATACCATGGACGGTATCGGCCTCACGCCGGACGAGCAGGCCGTGATCAGCCAGGTGCTCGACTATCCCCACGGGATCATTCTGGTCACCGGCCCGACCGGCTCCGGCAAGTCCACCTCGCTCAATGCCTTTCTTAGGAAGATCAACTCGTCCGACCTACGCATCGTTACCATCGAGGACCCCATCGAATACGAGGTGCCCGGGGCCAACCAGATGCAGGTGCGATCCGAGATCGGCCTGACCTTCGCCAGCGCTTTGCGCCATGTCCTCCGCCAAGACCCCGACGTGATCATGGTCGGCGAAATCCGCGACCGGGACACCGCCGAAATCGCCATCCGCGCCTCGCTTACCGGCCATCTCGTCTTCTCGACCCTCCACACCAACGACGCCCCCGGCGCCCTGACCCGCCTCACCGACATGGGCGTGGAACCGTTCCTCGTCGCCTCCGCGGTGGAACTCGTCATCGCGCAGCGACTAGTCCGCCGCCTCTGCCCCGAATGTGCCCGGCACGAGCCCTGCGATCCGCTCGCCCTGCGCAAGACCATAGCCTCCTTGCAACTGCCCCTGGAGGAGGCCGATGGCGTCATCGAACTCTCCGTTCCCGGTGGCTGCCGCGCCTGCCGGCAGACAGGATTTCGTGGCCGCATCGGCCTGTTCGAGATTCTCCGGCCAAAGCCCCTTCATGACCTGATCATCCGTCGCGAATCCAGTCTCGCGCTCGGCTCGCTGGCGCGCACGCACGGTATGCGCACCTTGCAGCAATCGGGTTGGGAGCGGGTCAAGGCAGGGCACACCTCGTTGCCTGAACTCGTTCGCACGATCAGCAGCACGGGCCGGGAGTGAGCCTTACAGCTCAAAACTTATTCTTTAAAGCTTACCCCATGCCACGCTTCGCCTACACCACCGGTAACGCCGACGGCACCAGCCAGACAGACGGGATGATCGAGGCACTTTCACGGCGAGAGGCTCTGCGCCTGTTGCAAGCGCGGGGCATCCGAGTTGTCGGGATGCACGAGCAGGCTGGCGCGCAAACGCCGGCTAAGGCTGCTGCCGCAACAACCGGCAACGCCCATTTCGCCGCCCGGCTTCGGCTGCCTTTCTTTGAGGCGCTGGGCGAACTCGTCCAGGCCGAGATGTCCGCCGGTGAGGCCGTGCGGTTATTGGCCACCCGGTTACAGGAGCCGAAGCTCCGGGCTCTGTGCGGAGCGCTGTGGACACGACTGGGCGAGGGCCGGACGCTTTCCCGGGCCATGGCGGAGACACCGCAAGTGTTTGACGTCCAGTCCGTGAACCTCATCGCGGCCGGCGAAGCCACCGGCAACCTGCGCGAGGTGCTGTCGCGCCTCGTCCATCATCATCGGGAACAGCGCGAACTGCGGCAGAAGCTGCTGGCCGCCCTCACCTATCCCGCGTTCATCTGCCTGCTGGGCAGCGGCGTGACGCTGTTTCTCCTATTTTTTCTCGTGCCACGTCTGCAGACCCTGCTGAACTCGCTCGGCGGCAACCTGCCGTTATCGACGCGGTTGCTGATCAGTGGCTCACACGCCTTGATTTATACTGGGCCGGTCTTCGCCGTCGTGCTCGTGCTGGCCATCGGGGCATTTCTGCGCTGGCGAGCCACACCCGCGGGACGCCGGCAGTCCGATGCCGCGCTGTTGCGGCTGCCGGTCGTGCGAAATTTCGTGCTGAAGCGTGCGGTGCTGGACTTCGCCTCGACCCTCGCAGTCCTGCTGGAAAACGGCGTCACCACGGCCGAGGCCCTGCGCCTGACCGAGCGCGCCGTGCGCAACACCCGCGTGCAGGAGATGCTGCACGAAGCCACCGACCGCGTGGTCGAGGGCGCCAGCCTCTGTTCATCGCTGGGGCAGACCGACCTCATTTCGCCGATCCATCTCGACCGGCTGGCGGTCGGAGAGCAGACCGGCAAGCTTGCCCCAGGGCTCCGGCAGATCGCGCAGTCTTACCAGACCGCGCTTTCCCAACAAATCCAAACCGCCACCCGGCTCATGTCGGGCACGGTGTTGTTTCTGACCTTCGGCTTCGTCGCCTTTCTGGCCTACGCTATCGTCACGGCGCTCTTCCAAGTCAGCGCCAGCTTCCGGTTGTGAGGCCCGTCAGGGACGGCGGCCGGCAATCTGCGTCGCCGAGATTTGCAGCGTCACGCTGAGCGCTTCGGCATCCGCCCGGTCGGCCTGGACGGTGATCCGGTCGAGACTGAGATAGGGGGCCTGCCGCGACAGGGCATCATAGAACTTGAGCAGCGAATCCAGCTTGGCGCGTTGGAATGCCACCCGGACCTGGTGGTGCGAAAATTGCGCGGTCTGCTGGGTCGCGGGGGAATCGACCGCTGGCGCGAGCCCGGCCTCATCCGCCAGCCCCGTAATCACCGCTACCAGCCGGGTGGCATCATAAGTGCGGGCCGGATCGAGGTCGTGCACCGCAGCGCGGGACCGGGCCTCGATTTCCTGTTTCCGGTCGAGCCAGAGTTGCTGCGCGGCCAGGTCCTCGCGGGCAGATTTCCAATCGGTCGCGCGCGACCGCACCCGGCCGAGCGCGCCAAAGCCCCACGCCAAGACCGCCAGGGTGAGGAAGGTCGCCATCAGCACCTGCTCGCGCAGTTGCCGGGCCTGAAACCACCTTCTCATGGGCTACCTCCGGTGCCGAAGCTTGCGCCCGCCTTAAAGGCGACGCGCAGAGACAGTGTCGTGACGCCCTCTCGAGTGCGCAGGTCCCGCACTTCGACTTTCTCCAGCACCGGCAGGCCGCGGAGGACGGTTTCGTAGGCCGATACGTCGCCCGGAGTTTTCGTGAGAGCCTCGATCTCGATGATATTGCGTCCGTCCGTATCCGTGCGGGTGAACTGGATCGAGCGCGGCCGGGCGTCGTTGAGCACCTCCACCATCTCGAAGAAGCGCAGGCGCCGGGCGGACAGGTCGTTGACCCGGTCGGTCAGGCTGCGGGCGGTTTCGAGCCTCTCGACCACCGGCGCCTGTTCTGCCAGCCGCGCGCGGGTCGTTTGCTCGATGCGGTGGAAGGCGAGCGCACCCAGTTCCAGCAGGGCGGCGAGCCCCGCTGCCATGCCCCCCGCTAGCACCCAGCGCCAGACCACGGCGCCATGCCGCAACCGAGTGCGGCGTGCGCGCAGGAAGTCCCGGTCGCGCACGTCGAGATTGTCGGCTTCATCAGCTTCCCAAACCGAAGCCGCGATCACGCCGCCCTGCGGATCGCGCAGTTCCAGTCGCAATTCGCCTCCTTCCTGTCCGGCGGTCGGCGTGCCGGTCAGGTATTCGACCGACGCATCCGTCAAGCCGGCCCGGACGCGCAATTGCGCGGCGAATTGCTCGCGCACCTCTTCCGTCACGACACCGGTATACCCGCGGGCATACACCGCGACCGGCGAAGTTGTGTTCCCGTCCCACGCAAATCCACCCAGGCACCGCTCGCTTCGCAGGATGCGGAGCAACGGCTTGTCTGACCCTACTCCAGCCAAGGGCAACAGCGCGGGCACCACCACGTCCTGTTTCTCCCATTTTTGGCCCGCACTGGACTCGAATCTCCTTCGCGCGGCGGCATAAACCAGCGCCACCTTCGCCCCCGGCAACACCGCGCAGCCCCAGTAGACTTGCGGCACGGCAAACGGAGACCATGTCTCAATGGCCAGCTCTGCCTGGGTCGCCACCGGCGCCCCGGCGGATAGCGGGATCAGCCGGAGGAAAAAACCGTATGCCGGCAGGAATTCAGCCGCCAGCACCGCCCGAGACTGGAATCTATGTGATCGGCGCATGATTGGCTTCCGGCACTGGCAGCGCTGTGTCGATAAGTTCCAAGATGGTGAAGGGATACTCCAAGCGGACGCGCTCAGGTTCATTTGCGGCGGGCTCGGGGCTCGCCGCCGCCCGCACCGCCGTCTTGGCCAACGGCACTGGCACTGGGGCGGGCAAGCTCGCAAGGCCCTCCCATGTCACCAAGGCGGACAACCGGAACTGCGCCGCTCCCTTTCGGACGGTGATGTTGATTCGCAGGGCCTGAATCTGCGCGCCGAAACTACCTGCGGTCACACCGGCCGCCTGCGCCGACCGAAAATACTCACGTTGGTTTTTGTCGCCCGGCGCGCGTTTCAGGCGATCAGCCAGTGCCGCGTCCACGCCCGCCGCCAGCAACACGTCCCGCGGTGCGGCGTTAACATTCGTGGCGGCGAACTGATAGAGGGAGACTTGGCGCCTGAACTCCTCCTGCACGCGATTGGGTTCGCCGCTCTCGTCGTGGAGAAAATCGCAGGCGACCGCGATCTGAGCCAGTTCGGCGAAGCTCCGGAGCGGACGGCCCGGCGTAGTGAACGGAATATCGGCGCGCTCGTAGGCCCGCGCGTCCGTCGTCATTTCCGCCGGCCGGTGTCCCGGATGCATCCACGCAAACATCGCATCGGCCACCCGGCCGGCCGCCGAGCGATCAAGGCCGGATTGTTCGAGGATCTTGGAGAGCGTCTCCTGCGACATGCCAGGGAGCGACAGCTTGCCGCTCTCATCTGCAAAGGTGACGCCCACCTCCACCCCGCTCCGTGGAACAAAGTCTCCCTGGGTCAGCGGATCACCCCAGCCCTGGGCGGGAGCGAACAGCCCGCCGTCAGCTTCCCGATACACCTGCAACACGGCCAGCGTCGTTTCCAGTGCCGCATAGGCATCGGCCTGCAAGCGGTCGCGATCCGCCGCGCGCATGGCGATAAGCACATCGGGGGCACTGCTTTGGAGCATCCTCGCCAGCAGCAGCGCGGCGAAGCCGACCGTGACGAGCACGACGACAATCACCGAAGCACGATTCGGATTTGCGCGCATACTTAGTAGGCCGGGACGCCCTCGCGGGTATCTGACAGATTGATCCACTCCACGGTTTTTTGCCCGCCGCGCTCGAACTGGAGTCGCAGCCGGCTGGGCGCGAGGAACCGGCCCTTGGCGTCTTTTTTTGGCGTGGCTTCCGCCGACCACCGGCCGGTCTCCTGGTCACGGTATTCGTAGGTCATGGCCGATACGAAGGACGACACGCGCACCTCGCGCGACCGGCCATCGACGAAGTCGGGCTCTAGGCGGGATTTCCAGCAGAGCATCAACCCCTCCTCTCGGCGCCAGATCAGCGCAACTTGGACTTCCGGTGGCGCATCGGCAAGGAGTCGGTCTGCGGCAGGGAGGTCAAAACACCACAGGTCTGTTGTGCCTTCCCGAGTCAGCCGGGTCTCCTTCACGCCCATAGCGCCCTCCTTCACGTTGCTGGCCCGCGCGGCGGTTGCCGCCGTCCTGATCATCTGGTCGAGGTGGTTGGCCACGGCGCGTGTGTGGCGACTGAAAGCCAACCGCTCCTGGCTCCTGGTCCAGCTTTCGGTCACGGAAAAGACGAACTGGCTCATCGCGGTCATCAGCCCCGCGAGCAGCGTCAGCGCCAGCAGCACCTCTGTCATCGTGAACCCGGATTTCGCGCTCATGGTTGCGGATGACGGACGATCCGCTGGGCGGCCACGGCCAGCAGCAGGGCGCGCTCGGATTTATTTGACCAAGTTGGCCGCAGCAGGCGCAGGTTTTCGCGAATGGTCTGCGATGACTGGCGGTTTTCACCGAGGCCTTCGATTTCGAGGGCCACATCGAAGAGGTCCGGCAGCGTGGTTGGAGTCACGGTCGCCCGCCAGCGGACGGAGCGGCCGTCGGGCAAGGGCAGATCGTTCCACTGGGATAGTTTCTTGAGATCCGGCTCGGCGAAGAGCATCTGCCGCACCAGGCGACAATCCGCCGCCAGCGCGTTTCGCTCGAGGATGGCCTTTTGCGCGGTGAGGACATTGGCATAGGCCGAGGCCAGCACAATGCCGGCGAAGGCAAAGATCGCCAGCGCCACCATCACCTCGATGAAGGTGAAACCATGCTGTCTGTCATTGCGAGGAGCACCGCGACGAAGCAATCCATCCGACTGGATCGCCACGGCGGGTTTTGCCCGCCACGCGATGATAATGTGGGCGCCCATAACTGCTTTATTCGTGCTCATTCGCGTCCATTCGTGGTTAAACCAGTCTGGTTGGCTTTGTCCGCCAGCACGGTGCAGTTCCAAGGGTCGATAGTCAGGATTCGACTACGGCCCTGCTGAACGATCTCCAGCCGGAATGGATCGCAGGTGCCGTCGGCGTAGAATCGCACGCCGGGGAGTGCGGACTCGGTCAGCCGTCCGCCAATCAAGGCCGCCGACCGCATTGCCGGTGGTAGCAGTCGGATAGTTCCGGCGTCCGGTAACAACATGCGCCCGGCGCCCCAATCGAGTATTTTATCCTTCTCGCCGTAGCGAAGCAGCTGCGTGCGGCCGGTCAGCACGGCGCTCTCGCGTGCCGCCGTGATAGCTGCGAGGGCGATGGATTCGGCATCCTGCATGTCTTTGGCAAGCAGAAGAGAGTTGGTGCCACCGATCAGCACGGCACTGATCAATCCCAACAGCGCGATCACCACGAGGATTTCCAGCAGCGTGAAGCCCTTGATGTGCCCGAGCCAGTCTCCTAGGAGAGACAATTCCCGATTCGTGTCGTTTCGCGTCATTCGTGGGCCAACTACCTTGTTCCGCACAAGTTTGAGTCTTCCTCACCAGTTGCCGATGTCATCAGCGGTGTCGGCTGTCTTGTCCGGTCCCTTGGAATAGATGTCGTAGCCGCCAGTGTTCTTCACTCCGGGGTAGCGATAGGCGTAGGCCTGGCCCCAGGGATCGACCGGAGCCTTGCCGCCGCTGGCGTCGAGATACGGTCCCCGCCACTTGCCGTCAGTATCGCCCGGTGCCGCCAGCAACGCGGCCAGCCCTTCGCTGGTCGAGGGGTAGTCCCCTAGATCGATGCGGTAACGCACCAGCGGAGTCTTGAGGGAGTCACGAACGAAGATCTTGGCCACGGCCTCCTGGCTCTGGCCGAAGATCTTGTCGGTATTGCTGACCACGAGCCCGACCAGCAAACCGATGATGGCCAGCACGACGAGGATTTCAAGCAAGGTGAAGGCGCGTTGCCCAGAGCTTGAGCGGCGGCAACCGGTGAGCGATGATTTCATATCCACATACTGCCTTGGCTTCGGCGAAAACCGAGCCGGTGAAATACCTAAATTTTGGTATTCGTGGCAGCTTGGCGCGGAACTGGCTTGAATTCGCTGCGCCAAGCACTCCTGCCCTAATCTTTTGCGGCGTCGGCTTGCCGAGCAGTGTCTTCAACGGGCTTGTTACTTGTTTTGGATTTTACCTTGGCTTCACCCACTATTTTCCCGGTGGCCTTATCCGTGATCTTATAGCCCATATTGAAAATCGTCTTACCGCTCATTTCGGCATGGTATTCATGTCCGGCTTCGGCTTCGAATGCGACTTCGGCCACGTTGTATTCCTCCGCGATCGCGCCAATCAGCCCGATGTTCATAAGCGACTGATAGCGGATCGCGAGACGGGTGGGCCCCGCAGGGATGATCAGTTCGTTCTTCCATTTGGCTTCCGCCATTTGGTCGGCTGGTGCCATGACAATGGTGACCGCGTTGGTGAACGTTGCCTTGTGGCCTGTAACACGAGCATCGTTTGAGGCGAGAAGGGCTCTTGACTGAGTGGTGGTCTCACAACCAGCGAGCAAAATGGCGATTAGCACCAACCAACTAAGGTTAAGCAAGGATTTAGCTTTCAAGAGAATAACAAATGGTGGCGACAAAACAACCACCCGCTTTTTCATCGCAGAACTCTCGTGGCGCTAATTCTTTGTGGCGCTTTCATGCGTGGTATGGTCTTCGCGATGGTTGCCGCTATTATCTTCTTGGAAGTATAAATAGATGGCAGCAACAGGCGCTGCAAAAACCAGGCCGAACAGCAAAAAGTAGTTCTTGTTTTTCTCTCGAAAGTCCCAGAAGCGAAGCAGTCGCCGCCATCCATCAATCCATAAATATAGCACCGACGCAGTCATGACGACCGCGTTGAGTCGCAACGATGCTCGCAACCAAAATGGCATTTCTGCTGATTTGTCCACATATGGTAGCACAAACACTGGCGCTAGAATGAAGAGGGCTACACTGATACAAAAAAGCCAGAAAGTTAGTCGCCTAATTTTCATGGGACAGCTGTTTTTATCCCAAAAGAACTTTTGATGTTTTAGAGAATCTCTGCGGTGGCTAGTCGCAGGTGCAAGCACGTTGACCCGTCTGTTGGCTTTTGGAACTCATTCGTATGGAGTCAGACTCAATACGATCAGCAAGATCACTACAATAAACGCGAATACATTCCTAATTGCGAAGAGCGTTTTGCCGGTCTTAGTAAGATATTTGCGCGGTAGCCATAAGCTTCGCAAAAGTCGCGGGATATCACTGTGAGCCATGTCCCGTGTATCTACATGGTATCGCAAAGAGTAGTTCAGTGCAATGATGGCAATGGCCGATATGAGCAGCAATCCTTCAAGAGGTGGTATTTGCATAAAATCACTTAAGGGACCCGCGGCCTTTCTTTTCCGAAAAGATAGCGCTGAAGACTACCATTTTCATCCACGCTTATTCCATAAAGATTACCGGCCAGACCTGGATCCACCTTTCCACTTAGACCAGCGCCGACTCCGAAAAACAATCTAAATCCAGTGTATCGAGTCACAGTGCTCATACTACCGTTCGCATTAAGCACACGGGATACATTGACGTCTATCGTTAGACCAAGCATCCCGCCATATCCTCCTTGAAATCCAAAGCTGGCATTGGGTTTTGGTGCGCCGGCCCTGGGAAATGATTGCTCAAAGCCTGCGTAGGCTGAACCTCCTTCTCCAATAATTCCATCAATCATTACTTCACCGCCGGGGGTTGCCACGGGGGTCGAACCGTTTGCACTAACTCCAAAAACGTCAGCAACATCGATCCCCCCTCGGAACGAGAGATTTTGCGTAGCGCCGGCCCAAGCAGCTTGCATAATTTCTCCTCCGCTAAGCCCTCCGGCATACGGATTATTGGAATATTTCCAATGGAGCGCCGTGGCTTTGCTCTCATAACTGAGTCGCGCGAGCGCAGGCGCATAATCAAATGTGTAGCTATTCCCAAAACTCAGGTCGTTGGCGATTGATCCATCTGCGTTATAGGACCAGCCGTCGCGTAGTGTGCCGCTGCTGAACATCGGACCTGATATCTTCCCATATAACCCAGGACTATTCGGCATTCCCGACCCTTCGCTGAACGTCTGATTGGGAGTGACGCTGATGTCGGAGCCGTGGGCCGCGAGCGAACCGTTCTGTCCGGGGGCTAGTGGCTGATTGGAGTCGGGTTTCTGCACTATTGGCGGTTGGTTGGCATTCAGCTTAAATTCCGCGTATCCCGCAATCGCCGCCATGGCCGTGGCCGTAAGGACTGCCGTGCCCATATCGCCGCCCAACACCGTCGCACCTATGGCTCCGCTGATCGCGCCGCCCACGGCACGCGATGCAACCGTGCCCACCAAGGTCGTCGTTTTTCCGACTATGCTTCCTGCTATGTTACCGCCTATCGCGCCGGCGACTATACCCACGGCCATGCCTTTCACAATTTCCCCTAACGGCACGCCGGCTGCGGCGCTGATGCCTGCATTGATCGCCAAAGCCACAGGTGCGAATGGCGGGATGAACATGCCCACGATGGTCAAGATGGGAGAGACAATCCGGGCGATCTTCTTGAAGAACTTTTTCAGGCTCCACTGACCGAGGTAGTCCCAGTGGTTGACGCCATCGTTGCCGCAGAAGCCGTAGAGATTCAGGCCGCCCTGCTCCTGGATGGGGTCGCGATTGATGAAGCGGCCGAGCTCCGACGAATAATAACGATGACCATAATAAATGAGCTTGGTCTCGAGGTCGGTGTATTTCGTGGAGAAACGGAATGGGTTGGCGACCGTGTAGTCGCCGTCGCTGCGAAGCAGCTGGCCGAAGGGCGTGTATTCATACGCGGCCTGCACCACGGTCGCCAGGCCGGAGGCGGCCGCATCGAGCATGGCGGCCACGTTCCCGTTGCCGTCATAGGTCGGCAGGTAGGTCTTGGTCTTGCCCGCATCCCAAATCTGTAGCAGCGACCCGATGCCGCCGGACGCGGTCAGCGAGCCGGTCAAATCCAGACCCCAAGTGAAAGAGCGCAACAGCGTGCCGAGCGTGGTGGTCGTGGCATTCTGATACTCTGCGATCAGGTTCCAACCGGCATAGATGAACTTGGTCTGCGTGGTGGACACAGAGCCGAAGCCCGAGCCGCTGCTCCAGCCGGTCTTGACAATCTTGGCGACCCGGCGTCCGAGATAATCATAAACGAATTCCAGGCGCTTGGCGTTGGTCAAGGCGATCTTGCCGGTGCCCAGCACATCGGTCCGGTGTTGCATCGCGACAAGCCGGTTTTCCGCGTCGTAAGTATAATCCCAGACGCTGTCGGTGGTCATGTTGCCGTCCAGATCGTAGCTGAAAGTCTGCACCGCCCTGGGCGCAATGAAGCTCCTCGCATCCGACTGGATCAGGTCCAATCCGCCGCTGCCACCGCCCAGCAGGGCGGAATAAACACTGGCCGAACCGGCCACGAGACCGCCCGTATTCTCCGGGATAATATCGGCGACCCAGGCGCGGTCCTTGCGTGCCGTGGCCGGGAGGCTTGCGCCACCGCCGGTAACGGCGACCTGGGCCGTCGGCACCGCGGTGCCCGTCACACGCACGCTGTTGTTTTCCTTTTGGATATATTGGTTGAGCGGGTTGACGCTGTATTGATCATCAATGCCATTGGGATCACCGGTTGGGCCGGAATTTTTCCGGTTGCCGAGGGAGTCGTAGCGATATTCCGAGCGGCGACCGACAATCTCGTCGCCCGCATTGGGCAGCGCATTGGCCGCCGGCACGGTGTTGCCCGCGTAGATAGCCGCCGTCTCCACCTCGCCACGAGTGTTGTAAGTGTAGTGATTGTAAACGCTGCTGTAGCTCATGCCGGCCCAATAGTCCTTGAAAGCCTCGCCGCTCTGTAGAGCGGTTTTGCGCTGCCCGGCCTTGTCATAGCTGAAAACGAATTTCGTCACCGAATCGGCGTCCCACTTGCTGTCGATGGAGGCCAGCAAGGGACGGTCTGGATCGTAAGTGCGCACGACCGAGAAGTTCGCTCCTGTCGTGTAACCGCTGATCAACTGCGCGTTGCTTTCATACCCGTAGGTGAAGGTCGCATCTGCAGCACTCGGGCGCTTGCTGATCACGCTGTTGAAGCGGCCCGTGCCCGTGTAGGTATATTCCTGGGTCAACACGCTCGCGCTTTGCGCGCCGTTGTCGGCGTCGGCGCCCAGCTTGAACCCCTTCGCGCGACCGGCCAAATTCGCTGTCTCATCATAGAGGTTGTTCAGGTAGAGGCTGCCAAAGTTGGCGGAAAGCTGCTCGTTGTTCAGGCGCCAGGGTTTGCTGGCATCGTAATTGAAAGTGCGTGTGCCGGTTCCATCCGCGACGGTCTTTATCTGACCGGCGCGGCTGTAGGTGTAGGTCACCGCGGGCGTGGAAGCGGGATCATTCGTGTAGGCGGTTTGCCTCAGTTCGCCCGTGTTGGGTTCACCGGTCTGGTCGCCGTAATAATAATTGGTGGCCACGACGCCGCGCGCGGAGGTTCGGGTCAGAAGTTGGCCGCGGACATTGTAGGTAAACGCGACCTGCGCCCGGGCTGGCAGCGGCGAACCGGGCAGTTGCGCGTCAATCTTGCGAAGCAGCAGTCCGGTGGTGGCATCATATTCCCAATTCGTGGTGTTGCCTACCGTGCTGCCGCTCGCGTCCGCTGGAATGGAAGTGGGCCAGTTGGTCGTGTTCCAATCGGCCGGATTACCACCCTGGTAGGTGGTCATCGAGATGCGCTCGCCGTAAGTGGAATCATAGCCATGGGCCACCGGGTAGGTGGCGTCACCCCACTGGTGGGTCGCCTGCCCGCGGGTGTTGTAAGCGGTGCGGGTCGTGCGCCCCAAAGCGTCCTGCACGACCACCGCGCGCCCTGACGTGTCGTAAGACACCTGCTGAACAATCGTGTTGGTCGGATCGGTGACCGTTTGCGTCATCGCCGTGCCCGGCCAGTAAGCCGTGGTCGTGATCTTGCCGCGCGTGTCAGTGGTTTTCCATGATCGCCCTAGAGAATCGTATGTCAGCTTGGCCTCCAGATTGTCGTTGTCCTTGGTGCTGTCCGGCAGGCCGTTCACCGATTTGGTGATCTGAGACCCCGTCAGGCCGGGGGTGGTGACCGTGGTGGTCATCGTTTTCGTGGCGCGATCGACATCCGTCACGGTGGTAACGGTTTTCCCTTCGGCGTCAGTCTCCTGGACTTCGGAGAGCCGCGTGGCGGCAAATCCATTCAACCGAACCCGCTTGACCGACATAACCTTGGCCGTGCCAGCGCCTGCTCCCTCGAAAGGGTAAGCCGTGTTGGTCGTCTTGACCCACAGTCCACTGTTCGATTCGACCACCGTTTCGACATCCGTGAGCCGATCGGTCGAATTGGGCTCGAGGCCATTGTCATTCAAGTCCAGGCCGGAGCGCGCCGGGTTGCCCATTACGTCGTATTCATAGCGCGTGGGCGCGACCAGCAGCGTGCTCGTCACGCCGACCAACTTGCTCGTCGTGGTCTTGAAGAGCAGGCCGGTCGTCAGCGCGTAGAATTTCTCGTCGATGATCAGGCCCTGGCTGCTGGCGTTGAAAGTGGGCAGCTCGGTCTTGATCTCGCGTCCCAGCCAGTCGGTCCAGGTTTTGCTGTAGCGAGCCGAATTGGCGGAACCCGAATAAGTCACGGTATATCGGCGGCCATCGGTTTCGATGCCGTAGGCATGATATTGCGCGACGACCGCCGTGCCGGTGGTCTGTTTTTTCCGACCGTCACGGAAGGTGATTTCCTCGCTGGTGCCGCCGTCGGGCGAGAGCGTCGATTTCTTGCGGTTCACATAATCGTAGCTGATGGTCGTGGCCCCCAGCCCCGGCGGAGTGGCGCTGATCAAGCGCCCTCCGTCGTCATAAGCGCTGGTGGTCGTGATCGTCTCCCCGCTGATGACCGGCGCGGCGCTCAGGATATCCTGTTTCACCCGGCCGGCGGCGTCATAGACAAAAGTTTTGGTCGGGCCGCCCGTCCTGGTGCTCTTTTCCAAACGGCCGGCGGCATCATATGCATAGGTGGTCTCGACGCCGGCCTCATCCTTTTCGCTCTGGCGCAAGCGGCCATTGTAGGTGGCTTCGTAGCGGACGGCACCGTTGGCGGCCGTGCGCTGCAGCAACTGGCCGGCCTGGTTGTAGGTGAAGTTCATCGCATCAACGAACTGCCAAGCACCGCCGACCCAAACATGCTTCTCGGTGCGGACTTCCAGCGCGCGGCGCCCGCGAATGGAAACTTCCATCGTCGATTTGCCGGGGATGAGGTAAAGATCATCGATATCGTAGCCGTCGTGCGTCTGGTAGAGCGTGGCCCCGGCACTGGTCGCGGTGGTGCCGGTGATCACCACCCGGCGGGCAGCCGAGCCGGTGTCGGCACTCGTGCTCGTGCTGTCGTCGGCGGGCGTCAGCCCGGCGGCGCCGTTCTTGGTAAAAGCGATGCCATTCCAGGTTCCGTGCTGAAGGGCAAATACGACCTTCACGCCGGTGGGGCGGGTCTCCGACAACTTCTGGCTGCGGAAAAAGGGATCGATATCGGCACTTTCCTTGTAGGAGCGAACAATCGACTTGAGCGACTTGGTGTCGTCCGGGTAGCTCACCGCCGCCGCGAAGTAATCCCTCTGCGTGGCCTCGATGATGGCCATCCCATTCGGGGGACTCACCGTCGTCTCGACGTAGCTGGTGGTGCTCTTGGCCGTCAGCGTGCCGTTGACTTTTGTCTCCACAAGTGTCGGGCGGGACAAGACGCCGAAGGCATCCTCGATGTAGTCAAATTCCGTGATTTCACCGGAGGTCGATGGAGTGGCGAGGAGCGCGGATGGATCATTAAGCAGCGTCGTCGTTGGCTCGGGATCGTTCAAGTAGGGGCGGAAGCGGTATTTCACCGTGCCCGCACGCTTGCTGGTGGCCGCGGTGGCGTCGTGATAAACATAGCCCTCCCAGCTGCCGTCGGTGGAAGTCATGGACTTGACGTAACTGTAGCTGCCGAGATTGGCCGGGTTCTCGTAATAATTAAACGAAGTGACGGCTGCCGAAGTGGTGTTGGAGCCCATTTTCTCGGATGTGATGGCTTCGCCCCAGGACTTGAGCGCGAAATTGCGCGAAACCCGCGTCGCCGTGTCACCGCCGAGGACGTTGACCGTGGCGCTCTCCGCACGCGTCAGGCCGCCGTCGGTGCTCGAACTATCCACCGTGCGCTGGCTCAGGACGGCCGTCGGCGTGGTGCCGGCGGTATCGGTCTCCATCCAGGCGTTATGCACCCAATCGTAGTTGGGCCACGCGGTGCCAGTGCGTTGAATCATCATGACTTCGGTGCGCGCTGCCGCCACGCCCGTCTGGGTGGGACTCGTAAGCTGGTAGGTGCGCCGGGTGATCTTCAGCGCGGTGCTGGTGGCCACCGGCGTGGTGCCCGGCTCGAAACGATACACCGCGTAAGGCTGGCCGGTAAAGCCGTAGGGGAAGGCCGACCCCGTGCGTTGCAGCGGATTGTAGAAACGGATCTCGTATTGATTCGCGGTGAGCGATGTATCCTCGGCCGAGGTCACCACATCGAGAACCGTTTCGTTCGCGAGGATCTGCCGGATGTAGCCGCCAACGCTGCGTTTGACGGAAACTTCCGTCGAGGTAGGTTCGCAATCGAGATAGGCCGGCGTGAATAAAGCTGCCCAGCTTGAGGAAAAGCCCGCGTCAATCAGCGTCAGCTCGCCGGCCGGGTCGCCATTTTTGAGTGAGCCGAGTGAGACCCGCCAGTCCACCTTGCCGGTGGCCCCTGAAATATCGGTGCTGGCTTGCCGCGGCACGATGCCGGGCTTGGGTAGCAGGATCACCCGGACCACGCCGTAGCCGGTCAGCTTCCGGTTGCGGTAGGTCTGCTCGATCTCCGCATAATAGCCGGGCGGCGGCGCCACGTTGATCTCGCCGTCCTGGATCGTCCCGTTGCCGCCGATGGTGATGGCGTAGGTGCGCCCGGGCTCGAACAGCACGGTCCCCAAGTCCGCAGTCAGCAAGCCACTGCCGGTCTTTTCATCGATCTGGTAGCCATCGTTCGCGCCGGGCGCGGAATCGGCGAAGGTGCCGTAGGCGCGCAGCCCGTCGCTGACCGTCCCGGACACCCAAACACGGGTCGGAACATAAACCGTGGCGTGCGCCGTCGTCGCGAAGCCGAGCGCGCAGGCCACAAGAATAGCGAGGCGGCGGCACCGTTGAAAGAGAGCTGTTTTCATGAGCGATATCGAGGTTAAGGACGGACGTTCAATTTGCCGCGCAGGCTGCTCTCCGCGTCTTTGACGCGCTTGAGTTTCTCCTTGGCTGCCGCGTTGTCCGGCTCAAGTTCGGCGGCCGACTGAAAGGCGGTCAGTGCGGCCGCTTCGTCGCCCAGAAAGCGCTCCTGCAGGATGCCCTTCTGGCTCTGGATAGCAGACTGGAGGCTGACATTGGCGGGCAGCGCCTCCGCTGCCACCAGAATAGCCAAGGCCCGGCTCGCGGCCGATTGTGCGGCCCGAGGCTCGCCGGCACGCATCAAGGTGTTGGCGAGTTCGGTCAGACGCTGCGCCGTGGCCAGCTGGCGGGCGGCGGAATTTTTCGCCGCATTGCTCAATTGATCCAAAGCCTTTTCAGCCTCGGCCACATTGCCCGAGAGAGCCTGAAGTTTTGCCGTTTCCGCGGCCTGCCGATGGAGGTTCAAAACCTGGGCTTTCGCCGGATTCTCCTGCCGGCCGGGTCGGCTTTCGCTTTGGGCGGCGACCGGGACTGAGGTAATGAACAGGGAAGCCACGCAGAGCGTAGCCACGGAAGGGGAAAAGACGTTTTTCATGCTCATTGGTTAGGACGGTGAATCTTTAGTTGATTGGTGCCGTTGGTGTCGGCCTGGGCGGCCGCGTTGGGATTGGTGCCGAGCTGCTGCTCGATCAGATCGGAGACCCCGTCGCCGTCGCTATCGACATTGGGCAAAGCCGTCGTGGTGACGTTCAGGATACTGCTCCACGTCGACCAGTTACCGGCGGCGTCCCGCGCGCGCACCTTCATGGCATACGTCGTGCCCGGCATCAGGCCTGTAATCGCACGGCTGGTCGGCGCAGCGGAGCCGAGGTTGGTGGTGCCGCGCATCACCTCATAGGCGGTCACGCCGACGTTGTCCGTGGATGCTGACCAGTTTAGCGTGAAATTGGTGTTGGTGACGCTGGCTGAGGCCAGACCGGTCGGCACGCTCGGAGCGGTGACATCAGGTGTGCTAACGTTCACCACGTTGCTCCAAGCAGACCAGTTGCCGGCTGCATCCCGCGCCCGCACCTTCATCGCATAGGTGGTCGCCTGCGTCAGGCCGGTGACCGAGAGCGAGGCGGTGGAGGGGCTGCCCGCCAGGGTGGTGTCGCGCATGACCTCGTAGCCGGTCACGCCGATGTTGTCCGTGGATGCGGTCCAGCTGAGGGTGAAACTGTTGCCGGTGGTGTTGGCCGTGACCGAGAACGTGGTGCTGTTCGGAATGGACGGGGCGGTCAGATCGGGAGTGGTGACGTTCAGGATACCGCTCCACGCCGACCAGTTGCCGGCTGCGTCGCGCGCCCGCACTTTCATCGCGTAGGTGGCGCCCTGCGTCAGCCCGGTGACCGACAGGGAGGTCGCGGAAGTCGTGCCGAGGCTGGTGGTGTCGCGCATGACCTCATAGGCGGTCACGCCAACGTTGTCCGTGGATGCCGCCCAGTTCAGCGTGAAACTGTTGCCCGTGGTATTGCCGCTGGCGGACAAGCTGCCGGGCACTGTGGGCGCAGTCACATCGACTACCGTCACCGAAAGAGTCGCATTGGGGCTCCAGTCGTAATTGTCATGACCGAGGGTGCGGAACTGCCAGACGCCGGGGGCATTCGGCGTGTAAGTGGTGCTGATCGAACTGTAGCCGCCACCGGAAGGGGTGCCGGAAAGAATGCCCGTGAAGTTGCCGCCCGGCGCCGCATAATACAAATTGTGGAAAGCGAGATTGCCGTCCGGGTCTTGCAGTGTCCCGGTGAGCGTAACGGACTGACCGAGATTGATCTGCGTGACGCCGCCGCTGGAAATCGTCGGATTGACGGGCGCCCGGTTGATCACCTCGACAGAAAGTGAAAAATGGGGACCGAAATACTCCACCATGTGCTCCAGCGCCTGAAAATTATAGGGATAAGTGCCGGGCAAATTGGGCGTGGTGTAGCTGAAGCTGACATCGCCGGTGGTCCCAGGCGTCCAGCCGTTCAACGACGGGAAATAGATGTTGTTGGCATTCCAGTCGCGCATCCCGATGAAGTGTCCGCCTCCCCAGTATTTCGTGCCGGAGTTGGTCACATTCATCGAAAACGTGATACCTTGGTTCATGTAGGCCGTGGTCGGCCAGTTGGTGCTGTTGTAGTTTATCGCGTTGTTCTCGGTGATGGTCACGGTGTGGTAAATCACCGGTGATTCAGCGTAGTTGCTATCGAGCGACGCCGCCATGAACGTAACCGAACCAGGCGAGTCGTGCGCGTAGAGGTTGGCATCGGTATAGTTTTCGTAGCCGTTGCCCCCGCCGTTGTAGGCAAACGGCACCCACTCACGCCAGACGATGACGTTCATCAGGTTGCCGTCCGGGTCCGTGCCGCGTGCCTGAACGGCGAACCACTGGTTCACCTGCGCGCTGCCCGGATTCTGCACCCACTCGATGGTCGGGGCGTTATTTGGCTGGATGATATTGACCGTCGTCGAAGTGTAATCG
Source organism: Opitutaceae bacterium (assembly GCA_016795565.1). GTDB lineage: Bacteria > Verrucomicrobiota > Verrucomicrobiia > Opitutales > Opitutaceae > Lacunisphaera. The sequence continues at coordinate 23,306 of JAEUGW010000013.1, forward strand.
CCATAGTAATTCCACCAATCGTCATACCAGCTTGAGTAGGCCTCGTAGGTCACCGTCTGGACGCCGTAATCGGTCGTCGAACCGCCGGCCGAGGCGTAGCCCCAACCGTTGCCGTAAGCGAAGTATGAACCGTTTTTGTAAACCCAAACTTCGACGCTGTTGCCACCGGGCGACTCATCCGCGCTCACCCAATAGCCTTGGCCGCTATCGACTGAACCCGGTGCGGAGCTGAACCAAACCGCTTGAGTGCTGACGCACGCCACCAAGGCGACGGCCAGGGAGAAAAGTCTTTTCATGATACGGCCGGGTTGACGATTCAAAGGCCCAGTGCCGTGAGCTTCTTGTCCAGATCGACTTCGCCGCGCACCTCGCGGATTTTGCCCGCCGCATCCACGATGATGACCTGCGGAGCAGACTTGATTTTCAGTCTTTGGGCGAGAGCGCCTTCACGGCCGCGGTCGTCATAGACCGGCGTCCCGGGTAGGTTCTCCCTGGCCGCCAGGGCTTCAGCCGACTTAACGTCTTCGTCGAGGTTTAGCGCCACCACATTGGCATTCACGCCGCGGTTTTTCAGCCAAGCGGCAAGTTTGACGCTACCAGGGCTCCAAGTAGCCCAAGTGTAGATCACGGTGGGAAGCCCTTCACGAACGCCAGCCTTGGCGGATTTGGTGTCGGCGGCATCGAGCTCCCCCTCGATGGACTTGCCCAGCAAGTCAATCCGACCAAGCAAAGCACGGGCATTTTCTTTTATCGCCGCCGGGGCCGGGCTCTTCACCAATTCGTCGGCAATCTGCCGCGCTTTGTTTTCGTCGTCCATGCTTACCGCCACCGTCATGAGGGATTCGTAGCCTTGGGGCTGGTCGGGAAACTCAGCCACCAGGCCACGCGCCGCCTGTTCGATCTCCTGCAAGCGTTCGGATTTGGTTTTCTTCCCGCGCATCGCGCGGCCAAAAACGTGAGAGGCGACCACCTGGACTTTTATCGCCGAAGCCAGCTGCTTATCAGATCGAATCGCATCGATAGCCTGATTAAGGCGACCTTCAGATGTCGCATCTCCCGCCCTAGCGCCGCCGATCAGAGAACGGACTTCCAGGATCCGTGCCTCTGAGGCTTTGGGGTGCTCAGGATGCTTGGTGTAGAATTCTTTTGCCCGATCAGCCGCCGCCGTGAAGCGAACCGCTTGGGCTTCAAGCACCGCACGGCGAGCGGGCGGATCTGCCGGCAGATTATTCGGCAGTTTGGACACGGCCATGGCTGCCTGGAGATCGAACCAAGCGACATCAGCGGCGGATTTCTCGGGACCGGGCTTCGGGGCGGTGCCAAGCGGTTCGGACACCTGACCGTGAAGCATGACACTGAAGAGAAGCCCGCAAGCGGCACGAGAGAGGGCGAGAATCAATTTTTTCATGATGCGAGTGAGTGGGAGAGTTTTTGCGGGCCGCATCAACCAGCCGCGAGGGGCCCGAAATTTAAAGCCCCCAGAATACCAAAATTTTGGTATTCGGTGCTCTTGCCCTGCAGCGCCACAACCGCGAGAAAGTCACGGTGCGCTCCGCCATTTTAATCGCCGCTGATGCAACCTGCTTTCAGGAGCGGAACGAGAATCATGCCCTAAAACAAGGTGGTCAGTTGAATCGCCCATGGGTGGCGACTGATGTATGCGTGGAATTTCGCACGGCGTTCTTTCGCTAATGGAAGTCACCCCACGACATCCGGAACGAATCGCGGCCGCCCGGATGGCGATCATCAATGGTGATCGGCTGAAGGCGGAGTCGCTGCATTTCTACTGCGCCAATCGCTGGGGCTTCGATGTGGTCGCGGTGGAGTTCACCGGCGCCACCGGCGTGGCCGCGGTCCGTGCCACTCTGCCCGACGTGGTGCTCGTATCCCTCGCCTTGCCGGATGCCGATGGCCCGGAGGTCCTGCGCGAGTTGCAAGCCGCCTCGCCCGCTTCGCGGGTCATCGGTCAGTTTGTCAGTTTCAACGAATTTCAGCTGCACCGCTTGGGGGCCAGCAGCTATCACGGGTTGTTCCTGGACTCTGATACCAGCATGGCAACGCTGGGCGAAACCATCGAGCGGGTGCGGCACGGCCAGCGGGTGATCGCCCCACGCATCGCGCAGTGGCAGGCCGCGCTGCGGGCCAACCCCGACGCCTTCCCGAAGCTGCTGTCGGCGCGCGAAATGGAGACGCTCGTGTGCATTGCTCACTCGTTCAGCGATCCGGAAATCGGCGCGGCCTTCGGCATCTCCGCCGGCACGGCTCTTTCGCATCGCCGGAAGATCATGCGCAAGCTGGGCATCCACAGCACTCCCAAGCTCATTCGGTATTGCGCCGAAAAGGGGTTCGACTCGGCGCCTCCTCCATGCCGTCAACCGAGGGCAAAGACATGAATCCCATGTCACCTGGGGTCCGACGATGCCCCGTCACGCTCAAAGCCGGCCGACTTCTCGTGCTGGCATTTTGCCTGGCTGTGGCCAGCCACGCGGTCGAGGCGCCACCCGCGACGACGAGCGACGAAACCGTGGGGCCGGTGCAGCTGCGTGAAGTGAGCCTCGACCAGGTTCTCGAAATGTTCGAGCGCTGGTCGGGACGCACCATGTTGAGACCCCAGGCCCTGCCGTCGGTGGTGGTGAACCTGAATCTCGACAAGCCCGTGAGCAAGGCCGAGGCCATGCGCGCCATCGAGACCGTGCTCCAGTTGAACGGCATCGGCCTGTCGCCGCTGGGAGAGACGTTCATCAAGGCCACGCCGCTGGGCGCCGTGAAATCGGAGGCACCGGAGCTAATCGAGGGTTCCACCCTCGGGCTGCCGCCGAGCGGACGGACTGCAAGCAAGGTTTTCCGGCTCAACTTTCTTCAAGTCGGTGAGCTGATGCCTCAACTCGCGACCCTCCTGAATTCCGCCAGCGCCGGCGCGCCGGTGATCTTCGAGAAGGCCAATGCGGCGCTCATCACGGATTCGGTCAGCAACCTGCAGCGGGTCGAAACCTTGGTCGCCCAACTCGACCAGCCCTCGCTGACCGGGCTGGAGCCCCGGTTCTACTCGCTGCACTACGCCAAGGCGAGCGACGTGGTGAACAAGATCCGGGCCACCTTCTCGGGCGTGCTGCAAAACCGGCTGGGCACCGCCACGGTGCTCAACGCCGACGACCGCACCAACCAGGTGTTGGTGGTCACGGACCCACGGCAGTATGCGTTTTTTGATTCACTCATCGCCAAGCTCGACCTGAAGTCCGAACCCAACACGCGCAACGAGGTCATTCACCTGAAGTCGGCCGCCGCCAAGGACGTGGCGACCACCCTGAGCCAGATGGTGAGCGGCCAAAACGCCGCCGGCCGCAACAGCGGCGATGTGGTCAGACCTGGGGTGCCGGCGTCCACCGCACCACCCACCGACAGGCCGACTATCCCCAGCGCGCCAAATCCGGTGGCGGCGGCCATCCCGGCCTTGCTCGCCGAAAGCACGGCGCAGTTCAGCCCATTTCTCACTATCCTGCCCGACGAACGGAGCAATTCCCTCATTGTCTCCGGCACCGTGGACGACATCCGACTCATCCGGGATTTTGTCGAGAAAATCGACGTATTGCTGGCCCAGGTCCGCATCGAGGTGGTGATCGCGGAGGTGACGTTGAGCAACGCTTCCTCCACCGGCATCAGCGAACTGGGCCTCAAGGTGGAGGGCGACAAGCTGATTGGCGTGACGGCGTCGCTGCCGGGATTGGCCGTCGGCGACGGCACCATCACGCGCCCCGACGGCACCAATGTGGTCACCGGACCGTGGGATTTGGCGGGTGCAATCACCCTGGCTTCGACTCCGCGCAAGACCAACGCCAACATCCTTTCGGTGCCGACCATCATCACGACCCACAATCGGGAAGGGAAAATCTTCGTCGGGGAATCCCGGCCGGTGATCAGTAGCTACCTGAACGATGCGGGTAGCACCGGAGGTTCAACCGCCGGCTACCGCTCCACTGTCAGTTCCAAGGACATTGGCATCCAGCTTTCGGTCAAACCGCTCATCGGCTCGGACGGCTCGGTGCAACTGGAGATCAAGCAGGAGGTGAATGATATTCTGGGTGAAATCAACATTGACGGCAACCCGCAGCCCCGGATCGGTCGCCGGAGCACGGAGTCATTCGTAAGTGCCCGCACCGGTGAAATCATCGTCCTGGGTGGCCTGCAACGCAGCTCGGTCACTGGCAGCACGAGTCGCCTTGGCCCGGTTCCGATCATCGGCGATTTGCTGGGGGCGCGCTCCAAAGAGAAGACCCGCACTGATCTCGTGTTTTTCCTGCGCCCAACGGTGGTGGATGCCAAACGGGACATCTTCGCGCCAGCCATGGAACAGTTGAAAGACCTGTCCAAGGCCCAGAAAGCGGAATTGGTCAAGTTCGCCAGCCCGCCGGCTACTGAACAGAGCGGGAAACGCTGATCAGCCCCGCGATGCCAGGCGCTCCGCACGGCGTTGGCGGATTTGTTCGGCCAGCTCCTCCAAGCGTTGGGCCTCGGGCGCGGCGAGCGCCGGGGCCGCGACGGCCTCTTGGCGCACGGGAGCTATGTAGGCAATGGCTGCGACCGTCTGCTGGCCGCCGACGCCGGAGCGGAGTTCCTTGAGCGGCAGACGGATCGTTTTCCCGGAAGCCTGGGCCAGCACGAGGATGCTCGCGTCGAGGCTCTGCACGCGCATGCCGTTGTAGACTCCTGCCTCACTGATCCAGACGGACTTTTTCGTCTCCAAGTTGAGCAGACTGTAGTATCGCACTCCTTTCTCCACCGAGACCCCGCGAAATTCATACGGCGGCGGTGGTTGCGCCACTTCGACCGCCACCGGCTTCTCCGGGGCGTAGGGATTGCCGTCCCGCAACCGCTGCCAGCGCTCGGCGGCACCCACTCCGACGACGAGCCAGATCAGCGTCGAAATTGGCCAGAGTTTTGCGACATGCCTCGATCTGCTCATCCGCTTTCATGTGCGCGTGACCACCTTGTAACGCAACATCGTTGGCTCCCAAATTTTTGGTAGGGGGCTTTGTTGATGTGTGCAGAAGAAACGAGTGTCGCTCCGTCTCACCGCCGCGCGCGGCTTGATTCATCGAGCGGCTCGATCTGGATGCCGGTGATCAGCGGCCCGTAGTAAGCATCGCCTTCGAGGAAGTTGGCGGAATGCCCCACGCTGATCTGCGTGGCTTGGCCTTGGCTCACCGCGACGTAGACTTCACGAAGGTGCCTGCCGCGCACCGTGACCGTGTGCGTGGCAAAGCCGATTTCACAGGTCGTTTGATCTTCGGCGACGTCCACACGCAACAGCAGTGCATAAGGCAGGGCGATCTTCTGGCGGGCAGATTCGATTCGCAGACAGACACCGGGAACATCGCGGGTTTCCAGGCAGCCCGTATCGACTGGCTTGGCGGTTTCGCCTCCGGGGACTTTGGGTTTGAGGCTCATAGCCGCATCCGGGCGCTCTGGCTCGGGGTTTCGTTATGGCCTTCACTTGGCGAATAGTGCGTCTCCACCTGCTGGAGTTGGGACGGTTTCGGTCGCACGGGTATCCGATGCGCCTCGGGTGATTCGACGAGCGAGTGCTCAGGATGCAGGGTCAAGTAGGCACTGACTTGCGTGCGCACTTGCTGAAGGTAGACCCAGGCTCGGGCAAGGTGTGAAAGTAGTCCTTCGCGGACGCGCAGGTGGCGGGCAAATTCCAGCGCGCTGGTGCGCGCCTCGGAGCGCAGGCCGGCCGCATCCAGAAATTCCCTCCGGTCCGGCACGAAGATGTGGACGGACTCCCGGCCCCGGGTCGCCGAAACATACAGCCCTTCGCGGGACGCCGCCCCGGCCAAAAATACCTTGTCCACGGTGACGCCTTGGGACGCATGGGAAGTGAGCGCGTAGCCGTAGGCCACTTGGCGCGTGAGCAGCGTGCTGTTATCCGCCAAGACCGGCTGGCCAGCGGCGTTGACGGATGCTACGGTCACGGTGGCGCCATTGGCCAGGCGGCGGATTTCACCGGAGGAAGTCACGGCTTGGCCGATGGCGCGCAGACGCAGGCGATCGCCCGCCGCGATGGGGATTTTCCGCTCCTCGCAGACGGTCCAAGCGCGTCCGGACTGCCGGACGGAAACCGAACGCTCGCCAGCCGCGCTCGTGATCACGAGTCGGCCTTTCGCTTTTCGCACCACGCGCATCTCCTCGTTTTTCTGAAAATGCTTGGTCGTTTTGTGGGCCACCAGCACATCACCGGGTTGGTAGTTGCGAATGTCCTTCTGCTGGGCGCGGGTCCAATCCTTCGCGCGCAGGGAGGCGAACGACTTTTCCTCGCCGGTAATTTTCTGGTCCGCCCGCAGTTGGTGCCGGGCGACGGCGTTCAGTTGGTCGATTTCTGCCCAAGTGGGCGCGACCATCAGGGCGGTCTTGGCGCGCTCGATCAGCCCGGAGGTGGTGCGAACCTGTTTCGTTTCCCTTTGCGCGCGGAGCCACTCCTCGACCATTTGCTCGTGGCGTTGCACGGGGGATTCGATTTCGACGACGGCGCCCATCCGGTCCAGTCGCTTGAGTCCGGAGGCCAGCCGGCCGACCGCCAAATCCTCGGCGGCCGCCTTGTAAGCGGGATTCACGGCCTGCCGGTGGACCTCGCTCAAATTCACGACCCGGACACGGGATTCCCGTTCGATGATGCGGGCGGCATCGCCGGCCTCGACGCTTTTGTGCTGGCCGGAGTCACCCACGAGTAGCAGCCGAGCTTTCTGCTTTTCGGCGATGTCTACCAGTTGCGCCAACTGGCGGGTCGAGAGGAGACCGTATTCGTCGACGACCAACACGCTGTGTTTGAGCGACTGCTGAAGGGCTTCATCCACTAGCAGACGCTGGACCGTGTGGGCGGAGGACAGCGCTTGGCCGGCTCCGGAGCGGCCGGCCGCAACCTGCTTTTGACCGTCCTCGCGGAGGATTTCCACGGCTTGGGTGCTGGGGGTAAAGCAAGCGACCTGGCAGTCAAACCGCGTCACCCCCTCGATCAGGGTGGCCAAGGTCTGGGTCTTGCCGGTCCCGGCCCGGCCCCGCAGAACGGTGACTGAATCCCTCGAATCCAGCACCCGATTCACGGCGTGGCGCTGCTCTCCACTCAAATGATCGCTCTCGGCGTAGGACACAAAGCCGATGCCGCCATCGTGGCGGCCAACCCCGGCATTGAGCCGGGCAATCAGCCCCCGCTCGAGATCGAGCGCCGCCTGCGTGGAAATCTGCCCCTCGACTCGGAGCAAGCGTCCGTCGGTGGCAACCGCGGCCTTCACCTCGGCCAATGAATATCCCCCATAGCCCTCGCGGAGAACCGCCGCGATAAATTCCTGTTCCGACACAACCGTCCGTCGCTCGAACAGGTGCTCGGCAGCGCGACCAAGGGCGTCGTTCAGGCTGACGTTTTCGGATGGGACGGAGCGCTGGGCTCCGGACTTGAGGGCTTGAAGCTGCTCAAGTTCATTTTCGTTTACTTGAGCGAGCTGGCGCTGCCGGACCTGATCGGGCTTCAGCTCGTATTGTTTGGCGGCGCGGTTCTCGCGCACGAGGAGGGCGATTTCATCACGGGTCAATTCGCGGCCGAGTTCGGCCTCGCGGAGCTTGATCGCGGCGTCGCACTCCTGCGCACGCTTCGAGAAGCGTTCGAGCAAATCCGAAGATATTCCGACCAGTTCAAAGCCGTGCTCCCGGCGCTCGATGGCGTAGCCCAGCCGCTGGACCTCGCGAGCCAGGGCATTGCGGTAAACCTCCGTCAGGTAGCGGGTATTCTCAAAGATGGCGGAACTCTCCAAGGCCATGAACCGGCCGGCGGCGTTCTGGGTAACGTTGAAAATGAAGGCATGGGAATGCAGGTGGGGGTCCAGGGCGCGGCTTTCGCCGTGCCGGAAGACGGCGGCGGCGATGCCGCCGGAGGCCACATGACGCTTGTTCAGGCCCCGGCCGGTCTGGTGCCGGGCGAAGGATTCCAATTCATCAAAGGCCTCGCGGACGACAGTTTCATGGGCGACAATCAGCCGTTCATCACCGCCCACGAAGGCCTGAATCGATACCGACTTGGGGGCGTTGAACACCGCGTCGTAACCGGCCCGCCGGCCGGCGGCCATGCGTTCGGTGAGCTGTTCGTCCGACAAGGCATTGCGGTTGGCGGCGACCCGCTCAAAGGCCTCGTCGGTGATAGAGGCACCTTCCACCAAACCCACGGCGGCGCAGAGCTGTCCTTGGCAGTGGCCCTCGACCTTCATGCCGTGGGCATAGTAGTCGGCTTGGCGGAGGTATTCGCCGAGGGCTTTGCTGAAGGCCTTGCAGGGACGGATCGTCAGCATCCGAAACCTCCTGAAAACCCATTCAAACTATCACTCAAAACCACTGAACTCACCCAATCACTTAACTCACCGAAGATACCTGAACATAAAACCAACAGCTCATCAACAGACCCATTCAACCAACCAAAACTCAAATCCACGAAGTAACCTGAAGAATCACTGAAGCCATCAGCGAAAATAAAAAGAAAGCAAGGAAGGTAGACACCAACGTCCAAGCGTTGCCGCTTAGACCAACACCGAACCAACACCATTGCGCTACCCGCGCCTTGCGCATATCGTTGCCGGACAAACACCATGTCGCTACCATTCCAACGCCCGATCAGCACCGCTCCACGACTCACCCTCGCGGAAGCGGTCGAGCGCACCCGCTGGCCGCGCAATCGCGCGACGGTAAAACTGGAGATGCACCGGGCGGAATTGCTCCGGCTGCGCCAGGAAGGAATGTCGGTGGGTGCCTTGATGGGAGGCCTGCGCGAACTGGGCGTCGAGATCGGCCACGAAACCCTCCGACTGTGGCTCCGCCGCGAATTGGGCGGCAAGCCGACCAAGCGTCGGAAGCGGGTGGCTACCGCTGTGGTGAACCAATCCGCACTGAACGAGAACGCGGGCGCCATGCCCGGCGGCGAAACGAAACATTCCATACCGCCAGCCTGACGGGGCAAGGGCTCCTAGTGGAGCGCGGCCAGCGCACACTCAATTGGGTCCGTGTTCGCTGAGGGCAGCCTGCGCGTGACGCGCGGGCACGATCCAGGGGTCCACTTGCGCCAGGTGCTCCGCCAAATCGAGCTGCAGGGCAAAGCGCCGGGCCTCGCTCGTCAGGTAGCCGGGAGCCCGGGCATTGAACCAATGCGTCAGACAGGCGGCTTTCTTGGCTGCACGGAGCGCCAGCATCCGGTAATGGACTTCGCCATACCAGCCCCACTGGTCGTTGTGCTCGGCCCGCCATTCGTCGATAACGGCAGCCAGGGTCTTTTTGGTAGCCGCTTTCCGCAGGCCCGGGAGGCGGTCAAGCAACTCGCCCTCGGCGGGATGGCCGAAGGCGAGCGCCTGTTGCAGGCGACCAAAAAATCCACCCCACCAAACGGGGTGGATGCGCGCAAGGCGGGACGCAGGCGCGGCAAATGGCGCCTCGGCGAAGAAGGTGTCGGGCAGGCCCCGGATCGGTCGCTTGGACCAATACTGCCGCGCCGCAGCGGAACGGGCGGATTGAACAAATTCGGCGTGCTGTTCCCGGGTTCGATCAAAGTCTGCTTGGAGTTGGACCATTCGGGCCTGAGCCGAGGCCACATCGGTTTGGGCCGGTTCGCCTCGGCGCAGCGGCCTCGATGCTTCAAAATATTCGTTCTGGGCGGCTTCCATCGCTTCGCGCAGGTGGAGGTAGTCCGGGCCACCGGCTTCGTCATAGGCCGGCTCCGTGGCCTGTTCACGCACCATGATGGCCTCCAAGACGGCGCGATGCAGTTGTTTTTCGCGGATAGCCGAGGAGATCGCCGCCACAAATGGCACGGCGAGTTCAGGGTGCCCCTTGAAACATTCTGGCTGGCCTGCGCCGGTGTAAGCCCGACTCACAGCCCAGTCAGTCAAGACCTGGGTCCATGAAGCGAAGCCTGGGGGCAGGGAGGAAGTCACTTGGGATAGAACCGTATCATAATTGGCAATTTTTGCCAGCAGTGGGTGTTCGGCACTAAGCACACCCTTTTGCCGTCCTACGCCGAGCCTGCGGCCGACAAAAAGATGTGCTCTTGATGGCCGGGTGCGGCCGGAACTCAGCGCGGGAGGTCGGCGCCCGGCTCGCTTGCGCTCGCGCCCTCTCCGCCTGCGGCTCCGTCGGGCGCGGCCGGGTCCGACCACCCGCGCTTAAGTCCAGGCGTGTGGGTAATATCCGCTAGGCTGAGTGCTGACCTTTTGCCCGCACAGCTGCCACGGCCGCGAGCAGCTGCGTGGCGGTGACATCTTTTAGCACAATGCTATCAACGTTTAGGGCATCATATGCCGCCTGGTCGCTTGCGTTGAGCGCGCCGCAATGAACGATCACGCCGCCGCGATAGGTCGTCTGGCGGATGAGCTGGACCAGCTCCAGGCCGGTGAACCCCGGCAGGTTATTGTCCGTGATGACCAATTCAATGCGGTCAAAAGAATCGAGCAGGAGATCCCACGCATCAGAACCATTGGCGACGTGCTGCACGGTGTAACCGGCTCGGGTGAGTAATTTCACCAAGAGCAGACCGACCTGCGGATCGTCCTCCACGCAGAGGATCCGAAAAGGGCCAGCGTAAGCCCCTGAATCGGATGGCGGCTTCATGGAGGTAAGATATAGCATGTGGCGTGCTAAGTGCGATCACGGACGGTCCAGGCCGGCAGAATTTATGCCTTAGGCTGGATCAGGGTTTTAGGTTTTGGCCGACCACCGCTTGGCCAAAACACCGCTGTCGGCGGTCAACCCGACAGCGGCATCCCTGACTTTTAACACAACACCCCTAAGAGGTTGGCTTGGTCCTTTGACCAATAGATATTCCTGAGCGCCAGGACGACCTCATCCGGATCGTATGACGCAGGAGACACATTCACAGAACCAAACAGCCAAGCCCCACTAGAATTTATTCTGCCGGAGCACCTGCACATCCGCGGCATAAGCGATCATGCCGTAGCGCGGGAAATATTCCTTTTCCAAGCGTTCGAGCAGCGTCGCGGCGACATCCGCGCGAACCACCACCTGCAACTGAAGGTTGGAGGTTTCCGGGATGTCGGCGTGCCGCGGGCCCTTTGCCCCGTCGCCCTCCACCGGGAAAGCGGTCCAGCCCCGCGCGCCAACTTCGCGCAGCAGTTCCGTAATGGGCTTCCGGGCGTGCGCTTCGCAGATGATGGTGACAAGCTTCATGGCATTCATGAGGAGTAGAGCCAGCGAGCCAGGGCTAGGCAATAGGGTATGCCCAGGGTGAGGTTGAAGGGAAACGTGATGGCCAAGGCCGCCGTGAGCGAAAGCGTCGGGTTGGCATCGGGCAGGGAAAGGCGGATGGCAGCCGGGGCAGCGATGTAGGAGGCGCTGGCGGCGAGGACACCCAGCAGGGCCGCTCCACCGAGGCTCAACCCGGTGATGTGTCCCAGCCACACCCCGACCGCGCCGTTGACCAGTGGCACTACTATGCCGAAGCCCAAAAGAAAGAAACCCACTTTGCGCAGGTCGCTCAGCCGACGGCCGGCCACGAGGCCCATTTCGAGGAGAAACAGCGCCAGCACGCCTTGGAATGAGGTGACGAAAAAGGCCTCCACCTTTTTCATGCCGGCAGAGCCGGACAGGGCGCCGACTACCAGCGCACCGACCAAGAGCACCACGCTACGGCCGAACAAGGCCTCATGTGCCACTTGGCGCAATGAGCCCGCCGTCTGGGTCTGACCGGCTTTCTGGGCGGCCATCTTGCCCAAGACTACGCCAACTAATATGGCCGGAGACTCCATCACGGCCAGAAAAGCGCTGGCATAACTTTCATACGATTGGCCGATAGCGGTGAGATAGTTGGTGGCGGCAATGAAAGTGACGGCACTGACCGAGCCGTAATGCGCGGCGATGGCGGCGGCGTCTACCGCCGGCAGCTTTCCAGCGAAGCGCAACACCGGGTAGGTCCATAATGGAATCAGAGCACCGAGAACAATGGCCGCAGTCGCCGGTAACCAAACTTGGGCGAAGCCGGCCTCGGCAAAGGCCACCCCGCCTTTGAAACCGATGGCGACTAGCAGGTAGATCGTCAGCCCGGCATACAGCGGCTCGGGGAACCGCAGATCGCTTTTCGCAACGGCGGCGAGAACGCCGAGGGCAAAGAACAACACGGCGGGCGAGAGCAGGTTGGCGCGGACGGCTTCGATGATTTCCATGGAGCGGCTTTAGCTTGGCGGGCGACGGCCGATTTGGCCAGTCGATCTGGGTTCGCCGCTGCGGGCGCGGATCGCGCGCACCTGACCTTGGAGCAGAGCCAATTGTCGCTCCATTGCTTCCAAGTCGGTGGTGAGTGACTCTGGCTGGTCGGTTGCAGCTGCTGCGGACGTCTGCTGCTCCAGTTCCTTGTGCATCTCCGCCATGCCGTTCATCACGATGCCGATAAAAAGATTCAGAATGATCATGGTGCCAAGCACGATGAAGGTGACAAAGTAGAGCGTGACCACGAGGCCCGGGGCCGCGGTCGAGACCCGCTCAAACGCATCGCCCCAGTTGTCGAGCGTGACCACCCGGAAGAGGGTGAACAGGGCCGCCGGAAGCGAACCGAAATCCCCCGGGTCGGCCCGGCCGAACAGATGCACCCCGGCGACGGCGTAGATATAAAACATTAGCGCCAGCAGCAGCGAAACGTAGCCCATGGCCGACAGACTTTTCAGCAGGGCGCCGACCAGGAGCTGCAGCTTGGGCAGCGCGCTCACCAGCCGGAGCAGCCGCAAAACCCGGGAGAGCCGCAGCACGGCGGCAAACGGCCCGGCCGCCGGGACAAAACAGAGGGCGACGATGAGAAAATCGAAGACGTTCCAGCCGTCGGCAAAATACCGCCAGGGGTCGCGCCCGCAGGCGGCGAGCTTGAGCAGGATTTCTAGGGTGAAGACCGCGAGCACCGCATGGTTGAGCCACCGCAGCCACGGATGCAAGGCGGTCACGAGCGCGGGATCCGTCTCCACGCCGGCCAGCACGCCGGCGAGGAGAATCACCCCGATGATGAAGCCTTGGAACCCGCGGTGTCCAACCAGGTGCTGAGCGAAACGGCTCATCGTTGAATCAGGATTTGGCGGCGGCCGGCCGAACGGGAATGACGAGGGAGGCCAGGATCGAGGCGCTCAGCAGTGCGCCGATGATGCCGAGCGACCAGGAGATGGGGAACTTGCCGCCGAAGGCGTCGTTCAGCCACACCATCTTGAGCCCCACGAAGACGAGGATCAGGCCGAGCCCGTATTTGAGGTAGCGGAATTTGTGCATGACCCCCGCCAGCAGGAAAAAGAGCGCCCGCAGGCCGAGAATGGCAAAGACGTTGGACGTGAAGACAATCAACGGCTCCTTGGTGAGCGCGAAGATCGCCGGGACGCTGTCCACCGCGAAGACGATGTCGGTGAGCTCGATGAACACGAGGCACACGAACAGCGGCGTTGCGTGCCAGACGCCGTCGAGCTTGGTCAGGAACTTCTGGCCATGCAGCTGGGGCGTCACCGGCAGCAGCTTGCGAAGCAGGCGGATGACCGGATTCTTTTCCGGTTCGATGGGTTTTTCCGGGGCAAAGAGAATCTTGATGCCGGTCAGGATCAGGAAGCCGCCGAAGAGCCAGATGACCCAGTGGAACTGCATCAGCACCGAGCCGAGGCTGATGAAGATGATGCGGAAAAACAGCGCACCGAGGATGCCGTAGAACAGCACCCGGTGCTGGTAGGCCGGCGGCACGGCGAAGTAGCCGAACACCACCACGAACACGAAGATGTTGTCGACCGAGAGGGATTTCTCGACGACGAAGCCCGTCAGGTATTCGAGTCCAGTTTGCTTCGCGAGCGTCGCGTGATCGAGTCCGGCCAACCGGGGATCGAGGGGGAATTTATACAGCGCATACTGGTAGAGCCCGTAGCCGAAGGCCAGGGCGAGCGTGATCCACACGGTGCTCCAGCCCAGGGCTTCCTTGACCCCGACGGAATGGGCCTGCCGGTGGAAGACCCCGAGGTCGAGCGCCAGCATGCCCAGCACAAAAGCGGTGAAGCCGGCGTAGAACCACCAGTAGTCGGCGAAGGGGAAAAGCGGGATGTAGTCCATGCGGCCGCGACAAAACCAAGGAGAATTTGCGGCACAAGCCGGACTGGACTGGAAAACCGGCCGGCGTTTCTAGCCGCGCGGGCTCAGAGCCGGCGCAGTTGCTCGCGGGCGAACCAGGGATCGAGCCGGGCGAGGATGAAGTGCGCCATCCGCTGTTTCAGCCGGGTCCAGGCCGACCACTGCTGCCAGCTGTTGCCGGCGTGGATGGGCCGGCTGTGCGCCAGATCGGCCTCGAACTGCGCCCGCGCCGTCGCCGCCAGCGCCGGATCCTCGATCCGCAGCATCAGCTCGAAATTCAGACGCAGGCTCCGGGGGTCGAGGTTGGACGAGCCTGCATAGACGACCCCGTCGAGCACGAGCGTCTTAGCGTGCAGGACTTGGGGCTGATATTCGAAAATTTCCACACCGCTGCAGATCAGCGCCCGGTAGAGCGAGCGGCTGGCGAGCGACATCAGCGGAACATCCGAAGGGCCCGCCAACAGAATTCGCACCCGCGCGCCGCGCCGGTCGGCCAGCATCAACTGCCGGAGCAGCCGCCGGCTCGGCAGGAAATAAGCAGTGGTGATGGCGATGTCCCGGGCGCGGGCCAGATCTTCCCGCAGTGCGCTACGCAGCGCACTCGGACCGAACCCGGGCTTCAGGCAAAGCGCCCGCACCCGGGAGTCCGCCCCGCCGGCCCGGGCATAACCGCCGGGAGACAGGCGCCACTCCCCCGCATCCGCCCGCGCCCACTGGGCCGCGAATTCTCCGACCAACACGGGCAGGAGCGGACCGCGGAGACTAACGCCGCCATCGCGCCAGCCCTGGATGATGCCATCGCCGGCGTATTCGTTGGCAAGGTTGCAGCCGCCAACAAAGGCGAGCGTGTCGTCGACGAGCAGAAGCTTGCGGTGGTCCCGCAGGGCGAACCGGCCCGGATGGGCGGCGTTGAAGCGCTTGACCCGGCCGCCCGCCCAAATCAGGGGATCGAAGAAATCCTCCGGTGTGGCGAGCGAACCGAAGGCATCCATCAGGACGTCCACCTCCACCCCGCGCTGGGCCGCCGCCGTGAGCGCCGTGCGGAAACCGGCGCCGGTTTCATCCGGGGCGAAGATATAGGTCTCCAGCCGGACCGACCCGCGCGCCTGATCAATCGCTTCCAGCTGGGCTCCCAAAAGGGCCCGCCCACTGCCAAGCCAGCCGAAGCCTTCGGGGCCCTGCGGCGTGCTCACCGGTCAGGGATTTTCCGGAAATACGCGTTGGGTCGCCGCCCAGTGGGCCCGCAACGCGGCCAGGTTGCGGTTGAGCGCCGTCTCCACGAGCAGGGCATCGTCCAGCAGGCCGATTTGCGGGATCGAATCGGGAATCATGTCGAAGCCCTTGAGAAAGTAGAAAAGCACTAAGGCGACTTCCCGACGCTCAGGCGTGCCGCCCTGGGCCTGGGTCTCCTGAAAAAACAAAACGAGCAGATCGATGCGCCGGCGCAGCCGTTCCGAATCGGTGATCCCGACCGCTTTCTGTTTCACCTGCGGCAGCAGCCCGGACAGCCCGGAAAGGTCAGCGGGGCTCACCAGCTCTGCCCCTTGGGTGATGCAGGTGGTGGGATTGGGCGGCCGTCCGGTGCGGTTTTTCTGGGAGAGGTAACGGCTTAAGGGAACAGAGGGGGTGATTTTCACGGCGGTGAAGTGGGTTCGCGTTGCAGGGAAACGCCCGGAACCAATCTCACAAGCGCGACTGGACTGGAAACCGGCGGGAATATTCCACGGCTTTTCGTAGCTAGTTCTGCGTGGCTTGCCTGTCGCTTGCGCGTGTCTGCCGGCGCCGCGCTCGGGTGGCGCTTATTTGCTATGACGGGGCGGTGTCAGGCTGTGGGCGGGCGTTCTTTGGAGTCGCCGGAGCTCCGCGCATCGAATTCCGATGCGCTGCCACGGTGTGTCCGGCCTCGAGGCCGGCACACCTTTCTGGGGGCTCCAATGCCACCCCCAGTCCCGGCGATTTTTCCGACGCACTGTGTGTTCGCGTTTGCTGATAGATTTGCACCTGCGGGCGAAATTCACTGTCATGTTCGCGCTCATGAAACTGCTGCACGTTTCCGATCTGCATTTCCGCACCCACTGGTTCGAGTGGGTGGCGGCGCAGTCGCGGCACTACGGCGCGGTGTGCCTCTCGGGTGACTTGCTGGACATGTTTGGCACCGCGAAAACCTCGCTGCGGGCGCAGGCCAAGTGGACCCGGGAGTGGTTACGGGAGTTTCCCGGCCGGTTGTTCCTCTGCTCGGGCAATCACGATTGGTGGGACGCGGATGGAGTCGTGGATACTGACGCGCATTGCGGCTGGCTGGACAAGATGTCCCGGCCCGAGGTCACGGTCGACGGCCAAGGTGCCTATTGCGGCGACTACTACATTTTCTGCCATCCATTCCGGTTTCCGCCGCTCTGGCCGCAGGCTCCCCACGGGAAGTGGATTCTGCTGCATCACCTGCCGCCGGCTGGTGCGGCGACCGCGACGGGTGGAACCGGTGCCCGAGATCAGGGTTGCCGCGAATTAGCGGACGCCTTGACCACGGCTGCCCGGCCGCCGTGGATCGTCCTGTCGGGCCACCTGCACAAGCCGAAGTCGTGGCGGGGTCGCTGCGGTTCTTCCTGGTCGCTCAATCCCACCTTTGACGAGCAGGCCGCGATCCCGAATCACATCACTGTCGATACGACGACCGGCACGGTGACTTGGGTCACGGAACGCGCTGGCACCTGGCCGCTGCAAATCCTCTGACCGGTCAGGCCGCAGCGCACACGACCCAGCGTGCGTGTGCGCTCCACGCGCTGTATTTTGCTCCCGCGCAAGCTACAGTGTGTGCCCATGCAATTGACCCCCGATTTTCAGACCCGGTGTCGTGGATCATCCCCCCGCGAAGGAACTTCCGTCTTGGTTTCAGCGTCTCCACGGATAGCCTTTCATCCGATGATCCCTGCCTCGAAAAAGACCCAGCCTGTCCAGGACGCGCCCAGCCGCGCGCCCGACTTGGTCTTGCCCCCGCCGGAGCCGCCCCGGCCGCGTGGCACGCAGGTTCCGCCCACCCTGTCGGACATCATCCAACGCCTCGGACCGCTTTGTCGCCGGCACGGCATCACCCGGCTGGAGATCTTCGGATCCATTGCCCGAGGCGAGGCGGGCCCGGGCAGCGATGTGGACCTGATTGCTACTTTTGCCGAACACCCCGGCCTGGATATCGTCTCGATTGAGGAGGAATGCGCGAAGCTATTGGGCGTGCCCGTGGACTTGCTTACTTTTGAGGCGGTCGAGGAAATCACCAACCGCTTCCGGCGCGAAACGATCGAACGCGACCGGCGGGTCATTTATGCAGGTTGATCCGGTCCAGCGCGATCAAGCCCATTTGCAGGACATGCTGGATTCCGCCAAACAGGCGGCCGGCTATGTGCGGGGGCAGACCTTCGAGCAGTTTTGGGACGACGCCAAAACCCGCGATGCCGTGGCCATGCGCCTGCAAGCCATCGGCGAGGCCGCGGGCCGGGTGTCGCCGACCACCGCGGCGGCTCTGCCCGCGCTGCCGATCCATCAGATGCGCGGCCTGCGCAATCGGATCGCCCACACCTACAACAAGGTCGATTTCAAGGAAGTCTGGAAAGTCACGCAGCACGACCTCAAGCCCCTGATCAGCGAACTGGAAAAATATTTTCTCCAGCAAAGCCAAAGACAGGCCGAGGCTGAACAATTGAGGCAGAAACAGGGCATCCGGCCGCCGCGACCCTGGGACGGTCCGCGGATGGGAATGTGAGCGGAACCGTAACGAGGGCTGGCCGTGGACTATCTGGATACCAAGCGCTTTGATCGCCTGAGCGACGAGGAGGTGCTGGAACGCATCGGCTCGTTGCTCGCCATCGCGGTCGGCCGTTTCGAGGAGCAACAGCGGCTCAATGCGCTCGCCAGGTCGGCTGAAGTGGCCGCCAAGATAAGGCATGAGGTGGCGCCACTCGACCTGACCCAGCTCGTGACCGATCCAAGTGAAGGACGGATCATCATGCACCTGCGTGCCACCGGCCGCGCCAATGCCCGCGAGGTGGCGGCAATCCTCGGGATGACCGCGCCGGCCGCCGCGCAAAAACTCGCACGGCTGTGCGCCGCCGGCCTGTGCCGGATTGAGGATCGCAGCCGCCCGGCGTCTTACCGGCTGCGGACCGAATACAGCGCCAATTAAGAGGCGTTCTCCAGCGCGGCAAAGCGCAGGAGCTGTTCGTCCGGTGGCAGCTCCGCCAGGGCCTTCATCCGGTTCAGGCTGAAGCGGTGCATTTCCTTCGGCGTGCTCAAATTGAGCAGTCGCTCCTGAATGGCGGGGACCAGCTGCAGGAGTTTCATGCAGTGGGTGATCGTCCCCGGCGTCAGGCCCTCCGCCGCCGCCAGATCGATCCGCTTGAGTTTCGGCTCGGCTTCCAACCGGCGCTGCCACGCGCGGGCCCGGTGCAACGGATGCTGGACCGGCGTAGGAGCGGGCTTGGGGGCCGACGCCCGTTTGGAAGTCAGCAGGTTTCGGGCAAAAGGACTCAGGAGCGCCACGCCGCCGGCCTGCCGCACCGCCACCGCCGTTTGCAAGATCAGTGGCCGGGTCGCTGCCACCGCCGGCAATGCCCCGCGGTCGCCGGCATCAATGACGAGTCGTTCCTCCATGCCCTCGATCAACCGGTGCACGCGCACCTTGAGCCGCAATTCGATATGCCGCACGCAGGCATCCGGGGCGGGATTCACCGCGGGCCTCACTTCGACGCGCTCCAGGAAAAGCAGCAGGAGATCGCGTTGCTGTTCAGGGGAAAGAGTCGGCATCAGTTCGCCAAACCGGGCGAGCGAGCGGCGGACCCGCTCCGGGTCGAGCGAACGCTGCTCGCAGGCCGCGAGGTCCTGCCGGGCCTGTTCGCGTTCGACGAGGAGGGCCTGCTTGTTCTGGTGCAGGGCCGCGGCCTCCTGCCGGAGTTCGTCCCCCAGGAAGTCGATTCCACACCGGGCGACCGCTTGGGCACAGTGCCGGAGTTGCTGCGTCAGTTCGACGAGCCGGCGGTCCAACTCGGTCAGCTTCGCGCGCAGGGGAGCCCGTTCGCTCGCACTGCGGCGCTGCGTCTCAAGCGAGGTGGTGCGCAGCACGTCGGGGTGCTGGCTGCATTCGCCCAAGAAGCCGATGACGGCCGCTTCGAGGGCCGACGCCGAGACATGCCGCACCGGGCAGCGCGCGTCCCCGCGCTCCTTGTGCGCGTGGCCGCAGGTGTAGTAGCGGTAGAGCTGGCCCGAGGGATCACGCTTGCCGCTCGCGTTCGGGACCATCGCCCGGCCGCAACGCCCGCAGACCGCGATGCCCTTGAGCACGTGGAAATTCTTGTCCCTGGCGCGCAGCCGGCAGCGGGCCGGCTGGAGCGCTTGGGTGATCGCCGCGTTGGCCCTTTCCCACAGATCCTGGCTGACGATGGCCTCGTGCTGTCCGGGGTATTCGATGCCGTGCATCCGCACCCGTCCGGCATAGAGCGGGCGCATGATCAGCCGCCGGAGGATGTCCGTGCGGAAGCGCTTTTGCCCGATGGCATACTGGGTGCCGTTCCGGCGCTGCCGGATGCGCGCCCGGGTGCGGAGGCCTTGGTCATTGAGGGCGTTGGCGATGTCCGTCAGCGAGACGAGCTGCGCCGCCTGCTCGTAGATGCGGCGGAGCACCGCGGCCTCCTCAGGCAGCGGTTTCAAGCCCTGCAATTCGGCATCGTAAGAGTAGCCGTAAGGCACGTTGCCCCCCGTCCACATCCCGCGCTTGGCCTGCTCGACCAGCTTGAGGTGGATTTTCTCGGAGGTGTTGTCGCGCTCATACTCATTCACGCTCATCACGATGTTGTTCTTGAGCCGGCCCGAGGGCGTCTCATCCGAAATGTCCTCCGTGGCGCTGACCAGCCGGCAGGCGTGCTTGCGGAGGAATGCCCGGAAGGGCACCCACTCGTGCGTGCTGCGCAGCACCCGCTCGAGCTTGAAGATCAGCACCACCTTGATCGCGCCGGTTTCGATATGGTGCATCAGCGTCTGCATCCCGGGGCGGTTCAGGTTAGCTCCCGAGTAGGCCGCATCAGTCAGCGTGATGAATTCATGCCAGCCCTCGGCGGCAGCGTGCTTGTTCAGGTAGTCTCGGCACATGACCGCCTGGCTTTCGCAGGAGTCAAAGCGGCCACCCACCTGGTTGAAGGTTGAGACGCGGGCATAGATTCCGACCGGCAGTGAACCGGTGGAAACGGACGTAGCAGAGGCTGGGATTGCAGGCATATTTTGGTTCTCCTTTTGCGTCGGGAAACCGGCGGCCTGATCCGATTCGATGCGACGTTTTGCTGCGGAGAATCCTCGCAGAGCCCGCGCGAAAATCAACGGAAGGATTTTAACGGTAGCGCACGCGATGCTCCTGCGTGTGCGATTTTCTTCCTCGTTTTTCCGCGAAAAACCGAACCTCGGTCAGACGTGTTGAAACAGACTTACTCGCGTGCCCTTTCAATTTCAGCGACTTGCGCCGATTTTAATGATCGGCCGCTTGGTTCGCTAACAATTGAAAATGGCGGAGAGGGTGGGATTCGAACCCACGGAACCCTTGCGGGCTCACCTGATTTCGAGTCAGGCGCGATCGACCACTCTGCCACCTCTCCGGATGCGAGCCGCCGAACGTAGGCCACCGACTCCAAAACGGAAGCAGAATTTTATTTCTGCCGCAGTCGCTCTCCAGCAGAGGTATAATTCGGACGTTTTCGTCCTGATAATCAGTCTGACGGAGGCCGCCCGGACGATTGCATTACGCAACAACGTGATAGAAAGCTTGCCATGAGGTGAGGGGGGGGCAGCCTGCTGCGACAATCACCCCATCATTAATCCATGATAAAAGCCCTGCTTCGAACCCTGCTCGGATTGTCCTTGGCCCTCGTGTTGGCCGGCCGGGCAAACGCCCAAGTCGTCCTGACCGTGGACTATTCCAACCTGTCCGCGGTGAAATTCACCGCCACCGGCAATTTTTCCGCCATTAATTATGGCCCGGGCGCGTATGATTTCATCGAAGGTGTCGCCTTGCTCGGGTTCCTCTCCAGTCCGGCCAATGTGCAGGATATCGACAATGGAGTCGCCACGCCCGGCTCGACCTTGACGGACAGCAACAATACGGTGACATCGAATACGAGGTTCGACCGCCTTTCATCCTGGAACGATGCCAATCCTGGTTTCTATCCGAACAATGGCAACGGCGTGGACTTGACGCTCTGGAACGATCCCGGCGCCGGGGACATGGTCTTCACCACGTCGAGCCCCGCCTTCTACGGGGAGGCCATCTTTGACCTCAGCGCCTACTCGGCCTACACCAATTTGTTCCCGGCGCTCAATGCGACCGGAAACGTGAGCGTTTGGAACGGCAACGGCACACTCGGCACCTGGCAGGTCGTCGGTGTCGCTGTCCCGGAGCCCTCCACCTACGCAGCGGTCTTCGGAGCAATGGCATTGCTGGGTGCCGGCATCATGCGGCGGCGGCGCGCCCGCGCCTGACGGATCCGCGACTTCAGACGTTTTCGTCCTCCAGGCCGCTGAGTTCCCGGCGGTTGGCGGGCAGGTGCTGGGGCAGGAAGTAATAATACAGCATCAGCTGCCAGCTGCGGGAGGAGCGATACAACGCCACGGGGGCGATGAGCCCCAGCCCGAGCACCAGGCCGATGGCGACCTTGCCGGACAGCGCCCCGAGATACCAAAGGGCGGCCACCGGGGTGAGCAGACCGACGCAGGTGACGCCGTAGTTGATGGCCATCGCGCCGAGGAAGAAGCCCTCGTCCTTCTCCAGCTTCAGGCCGCAATCGCGGCACGAGCGGTCGAGCTCGAGGAGCGTGCCGGCCTTGAACAGGGTGCGCCCGCCGCAGTTGGGACAGCGGTTGGCAAGGCCTCGGGTGATGATCTGGGTGCGGGTGACTGGCATGGGGTAGGCATTAACCACGGATGACACGGATGCACACGGATAATTTGGAGGGCCGGTCTCCTGACCGGCCGCGGTCGGCCGGGAGGCCGACCCTCCATCGATCCCCAAAAAACAAAAAAGGCGCTTCCTCGCGGAAGCGCCTTCGAGATCGGAATGCGTGTTCGCTTATGCGCCGAGCTGGTAGCGGGTGAAGCGGCGGATCTGCATGTTCTCGCCGAGCTTGCCGACCTTCTCGGTCAGAATGTCCTTGATGGTCCGGGCGTTGTCCTTGACGAAGGGCTGCTCGAGCAGGCAGACCTGCGAATAATATTTGTCGAGCTTGCCCTCGACGATCTTCTGCACCGCGGCGGCGGGCTTGCCGGCGAGTTGCGCCATGGCGATGTCGCGCTCCTTGGCCAGGTCGGCCTCGGGCACGTCCTCGCGGCGAACGCAGGTCGGGCTGGTGGCGGCAATCTGCAGGCACACGTCCTGGCAAAACGCCTTAAAGTCGTCGGTCTTGGCGACGAAGTCGGTCTCGCAGTTGATCTCGACGATCACGCCGACCTTGCCGCCCACGTGGATGTAGGCGTGGACGAGGCCTTCCTTGGTCGCGCGGGAGGCGAGCTTGTCGATCTTGTTGCCGAGCTTCTTGCGAAGGATCGTGGTGGCCTCCTCGATGTTGCCCTGGGCCTCATCGAGAGCCTTCTTGACGTCGAGCAGACCAGCCCCGGTTTTTTCCCGGAGCTCGCTGATCATGGAGGTGGTGACGGTAGCCATGTGGATAAAACGTGTGGCGATCAGACCTCGTCGGTGGTGACGGCGGACTTCTTGGCGCCGGTGGTGCGGCTGGAGCGCTTGCGCGGAGCGGCGGCGGGCTTTTCCTCGTCAACGGCGTCCTTCAGGTTCGCGGGGATGGCGACCTTGTCGAGGTCCACCTCGCCGGCGGCGTTGACGCCGGCCGCGGCGGCCTTGGCCTCGGCGTGGGCGTGGCGGCGGGTCTCGCGGTGGGCCAGGCCCTGCGTGATGGCGGCGACGACGGTCTCGATGATGATGCGCACGGACTTGGCCGCGTCGTCATTGCCCGGGATCGGGTAGGTGAGCTGGGTCGGGTCGGAGTTGGTGTCCACCAGGCCGATCGAGGGGATGTTCATGCGCTTCGCCTCGGCGACCGCGATCTCCTCGTAGCTGGTGTCGATGACAAACATGGCGGCGGGCAGGCCGGTGAGGCCGATGATGCCGTCGAAGTTGCGGGTCATGCGGGCCATCTCGCGGCGGATGGCGGACTCCTCCTTGGAGGAGAACTTGGCGAGCTCGCCGCTGGCGTCCATCGCCTGGTATTTCTTATACTTGGCGAGGGACTTCTTGATGGTCTCGAAATTGGTGAGCGTGCCGCCCATCCAGCGGGTGGTGACGTAGGGCATGCCGGTGGCCTGCGCGGCCTCCTTGATCATTTCCGTCGCCTGGCGCTTGGTGCCGACGAGGAGGACGTCGCCGCCGCCGGCGACGAGCTGCTCGATGAAGGCGCAGGCCTTGGCCAGCGCGGCGTGGGTCTTCTCGAGATCAATGATGGTGATGCCCTGGCGGTGGTCGAACACGTAGGGCTTCGAGCGCGGGTTCCAGCGCTTGGTCTGGTGACCGAGGTGGACGCCGGCATCGAGGAGGTCTTTCGGAGTTACGTTCATGTTGATCTATGTAGGTGCTACACAGGTCGGCCAAAAGGGCCGCCTTGCGATCGCAGTTTTTGCCGGCTGCACCATCCTGTCAGGGAGCCGCCGGCGGTTTTGGTTGGTTGGTTGGAAGGAACAGGAAGGGCGAAAAGAGAGGACGCCCCCACCCTTGGCAAGTCCGATTCCGGGGATTTTGTCCGCAGCCCATCCCGGCGCTTGGGCCGCGGGCATCAGTTTCCTCCCAATAAACAGCCAGACAAAGAGATGGAAGACCATCAACCGGAGCTTCGGCCCGTCCCCGCTCCACTGACCGGGCCTCCGAGCGGCCATTCCCGGGGACATTTCTATCCTGCTGATTAAGACGGCTATCAGGGTTGACGATCTCCTTTTCGCCCCGCCAAGTAGGAGCCTCACGCGCCCGGTTCAACCGCCCATGCCTTCGCCCCTTCGCTCCCTATTGAAGTTCCAGGAAAGCGGCCTGCTGCTCGTCATCCTCGCCCTGGGTGTGTTGCTGACGGTGTTTGCCGGCACGGTGCGCACGCCGCTCTTCGAGCGCACGGCCGACGGCGGCCGCCAGCGGGTCTTCACCACCGGGCCCGACGGCGAGCGCGTGCCGGCCTTCGTCGAGAAGAACAAGTTTCTCAACGCGCAGAATCTCGCGCAACTCGCCAAGGACACCAGCTTCACCGCCATCATGGCCGTCGGCATGGCGGTCGTCATCATCGCGGGCGGCATCGACCTCTCCGTCGGCTCCATCTACGCGCTGGCCTCCGTGATGGGCGCGATGGTGCTGAACCACTACGGCCCCGAGGGCGCCAACAATCCGGCGCTCGGCGTCACCTTGGGTATCGGCGCGTGCCTGGGCACCGCGCTGCTGTGCGGACTGTTCAACGGCGGGCTCATCGTCGCCCTGCGCGTGCATCCCTTCATCATCACGCTGGGCGCCATGGCCATTTTGCGCGGCATCGCCTTCGTCGCCACCAAGGGCCAGTCCGTCGGCGGCTTCCCGGCGGGTCTGCGCGACTTCGTGCGCTACGAAATGGGCGACGGCCTGAGCGTCGTGCCGCTGGCCGCCATGGTGCTGGTCACGATCGCGGGCTGGATTTTCCTGTCGCGCATGGCCGCCGGCCGGCGAGTCTATGCCATCGGCGGCAACGAGCTCGCGGCGCGCTTCAGCGGCATCCGCGTCGAGCGCGTGAAGCTCGGCATCTACCTCCTCTCCGGCCTCACCGCGGGCATCGCCGCCCTGCTCTCGCTGGGTTACTACGGCGCCGCCACCTCGGGCGACGGCCAGGGTTACGAGCTCAACGTCATCGCCGCCGCCGTCGTCGGCGGAGCCAGCCTGAGCGGCGGACGCGGCTCGGCGCTCGGCGTCGTGCTCGGCGCGCTCATCATCCAGATGATCTCCAGCGGCATCGTCATCCTCGGCATCGACCAGAATTACAGCCAGATCATCATCGGCACGGTCGTCATCGCCGCCGTCGTGCTCGACAATTTCAACACTTGGCTCGCGAAAAGGCGGCTCACCCAGGCCAAGTGATCTTAATCACGGATGAACACGGATCAAACAACCCCCGCCTGTCATTCTGAGCGTAGCGAGGAATCCAGCTGGATGTTCGCTGGCGGCCGTGCCACAGGATCCTTCACTTCGTTCAGGATGACGGCTTTTGTGGATTGATCCGTGCCAATCGGTGAAATCCGTGGCCAAAAAAACTTCCCCATACTCCTCATGAAAAAACTACTCCTGCTCCTCGCCGGCTTCGCCGCCGGCGCCGTGCTCGCCTCCGCCGCGCCGCGTGTCATCACCATCGGCCTCGTCGCCAAGTCCCAGGGCAACCCCGTCTTCCAGGCCGCCCGCGTCGGCGCCCAGGACGCCGCCAAGGAACTGAGCGCCAAGCTCGGCCTCGACATCCGCATCGACTGGCGCACCCCGAACGAGGAGGACGCCCAGAAGCAGGCTGAGGCCATCGAGCAGCTCGTGCTCGCCGGTGCCGAGGGCCTCGCCGTCAGTTGCTCCGACGCCAACAAGCTGACCGACGCCATCAACCGCGCCGTGGACAACGGCGTGCCCGTCGCGACCTTCGACTCCGACGCCCCCGCCTCCAAGCGTTTCGTCACCTACGGCGTGGATGACATCGAGTGCGGCAAGCAGACGATGGACGAACTCGCCAAGGTCATGGGCGGCAAGGGCGTCGTCGCCATCCTCGCCGGCAACCAGAACGCCCCCAACCTCCAGAAGCGCGTCCAGGGCGCGCGCGAAGCCGCCAAGAAATATCCGGGCATCATGGTCCGCGACACCTATTACCACAAGGAGACCCCGCAGGATGCCGCCGCCAAGGTCGAGCAGGTCATGCAGGCCAACCCTGACATCACCGGCTGGGCCATGATCGGCGGCTGGCCGCTCTTCACCGAGAACGCCCTCAAGTGGCAGCCCGGCACCGTCCAGTGCGTCGCCGTGGACGCCCTGCCCGCCCAGCTCGCCTACATCCGCAGCGGCCACGTCCCCGTGCTTCTCGCCCAGCAATGCTACGAATGGGGCCATCGCTCCGTCGAGCTGCTCATCGAGAAGATCGTCCACAAGAAAAACCCGCCCGCCGTGAAGGAAATCAGCGCGCTGATCCCCGTCACCAAGGCCAACGTGGACGAGTTCGGCAAAAACTGGGTCAAGTGGCTGCCGCGCTGAACTGTTTCCTGTAGGGGCGCCGCTTGTCGGCGCCCGTGGGCGGCGTCAAGCGCCGCCCCCACACAAGATCTTAACCCTTGAAACTCCCTGTCCTGCTCATGGCCGCTCTGCTCATCCCGGGTGCCTTGTCGGGCGTGGAGATCATCGCGCATCGCGGCGCCTCATTCGACGCGCCCGAGAACACCGTCGCGGCGCTGCGGCTGGGCTACGCGCAGGGTGCCGATGCCGGCGAGTTGGACATCCGCCTGAGCCAGGACGGCCGCATCGTGGTGATCCACGACGCCGACACGGCGCGCGTCAGCGGACACAAACAGCCTGTCGCCGCCCAGACGCTCGCCGAACTGTGCACGCGCGACGCCGGCCAGTGGGGCCAGTGGCAGGGATCGGGGTTTGCGGAAAAAATCCCCGAGCTTGCCGAAATCCTCGCCCTCGTGCCCGCCGGCAAGCGCCTCTTCATCGAGACCAAGGTCGGCGTTGAAATCTTGCCCGAGCTCGGGCGCGTGATCCGCGCCTCGGGCCTCGCGCCGGCGCAGCTCCCGCTCATCACCTTCGACCTGGCGACCGCCCGCGCCGCGAAGCAGCAACTGCCCGCCCATGAGGTCTGCTGGATCGTGGATCATCCGAAGACCGAACCCGGCCCGGCGATCGAGGAGCTGATTCAAAAGGCGAAGGACGCGGGCCTCGACGGCCTCGATCTCAACCATCGCTTCCCCTTCGATCCGGAGTTCGTGCGGAAAGTCCATGCCGCCGGACTGAAACTCTACACCTGGACCGTGGACGATCCGACCATCGCGCGCCACCAGGCCGCCGCCGGCGTCGACGGCATCACCACCAACCGCCCGGGCTGGCTGCGCGCCCAGCTGTCGCCATGAACCCGTTTGTCATTCTGAGACTAAACCACAAGCCTCGAGGCTTGCGCGGGACTCGCCAATGAACATTCCAAGTCATTGTCATGCTGAGCGCAGCGAAGCATCCATCACGATATCCGCGGGCGGTTGTGCCGATGGATTCTTCACTTCGTTCAGAATGACAAACAAGGGAGTTTCTTGGCAGCAAAGCGAAGAATTCTTCAGGATTTCGGTGCCTCCCCGGAGCCGAGAATAGCCAGCTGTATCCTTCGCACGGCTCAGGATGACGGGTTCGGGTCTCTCAACTCTCAGCTCTCAATTTGACCGCCTTTCTCCAGTTCCAAGCCATCACCAAGCGCTTCCCGGGCGTGCTCGCGCTCGACGGAGTCGGCTTCACCGTGGAGCGCGGCACCTGCCACGCCCTCATCGGTGAGAACGGTGCGGGCAAGAGCACCCTCGGCAAGATCCTCGCCGGCGTGCAGACGGCCGATGGCGGCGAGATCCGCCTCGATGGCAAGGTCATCACCCCCGACTCACCGCTTGCCGCCCGCGAACTGGGCATCGCGATGGTCCACCAGGAACTCGCCTTCTGCCCGAACCTGAGCGTCGCCGAGAATCTCTGCCTCGGCGACCTGCCGCGCCGCGCGGGCTTCGTCGACCGCGCCGAGCTGCGCAAGCGCGCGAAGGCCATGCTCGCCACCATCGGGGCCGATATCGACCCCGACGTCATCATCGGCACCCTCTCCACCGGCCGCGAACAACTCGTGCAGATCGCCGCCGCCGTCGGCACCGGTGCCAAGGTCATCGTGATGGATGAGCCCTCCAGCTCGCTGTCCGCCGCCGAGACCGCCGAACTATTCCGCCTCGTCCGCGAACTGAAATCCCGCGGCATCACCCTCATCTACGTCTCGCACCGCCTCGAGGAACTGTTCGCGCTGTGTGACAACATCACCGTGCTCCGCGACGGCAAACACGTCGCCACCGAGCGCATCGCCGACACCACGCCACAGCGTGTCGTCACCCAGATGATCGGCCGCGAGCTGCTCTTCGCCACGCCCAACCATCTCGCGAAGTCCCTCGGTGAGGAGCGCCTCAAGGTCGCCAGCCTCGCCTCACCGGGAAAATTCTCGGGCATCGACCTGTCGGTGCGCGCGGGCGAAATCGTCGGCGTGGCCGGCATCGTCGGTGCCGGCCGCAGCGAAGTCGTCGAGGCGATCTTCGGCCTCGATGCCGCCGCCACCGGCTACATCACGGTGAAAGGCGCCGCCCTGCCCTGCGGCTCGCGTGACGCCGCGCTCGCCGCCGGCCTCGGCCTCGTGCCCGAGGATCGCAAGCGTCAGGGCCTCGTCCTCGGCCTGAACAACCGCGAGAACACCTCCCTCGCCGCCCTGCCCGCGCTCACCTCGCTCGGCTGGGTCAAGCGCGCCACGGAGCGCGAGCTCGCCCAGCGCTACACCTCGCGCCTGCGCGTGAAGGCACCCTCGCTCGAGACCATCACAGCCGGCCTGAGCGGTGGCAACCAGCAGAAGATCGCCCTCGCCAAGTGGCTGGCGCGCTCCTGCGATGTGCTGTTGATTGACGAGCCGACGCGCGGCGTGGATGTCGGCGCCAAGGCCGAGATCTACCAGCTGCTCGACGAGCTCGCCTGCGAAGGCAAGGCCCTGCTCGTGGTGTCGTCGGAATTGCCCGAGCTCATCGGCCTGTGCCGCCGCATCGTCGTGATGCGCAACGGCGGCATCGCCGGCGAGGTGCAGCGCGCGGACTTCAGTGAAGCCGCCCTCATGCGGCTGATGGCCGGCGTGGCCGCAGCCTAGAGAAGAAAGTCACTGAGTGCGCAACCGCTCAGGCATATTTACGCGGCCTGGGCTTCTTTTTTGTCTGCAGCATCGGCGTGCGCTTTTTTGTTAAATACTCCGCTGCTGGCTCAAGAAGGATAAGCTCCGATTGCTGAACCGCTGCATCTCCGACCCGTCCACGTGGACTGCCTTTGGGAATGTTGCCCGGAGTCCATAGACCTTTCTGCTTGCGAGCCGCCAACACCGACGGAGGAAAGAGCGCATTCAGTTCGCAGCGGTGTTCTTCCAGATAACCGCGCTCAACAGAGAGATTGCGCGGGCTTAACCTGGCGATGATCTGGTCGATCGGTCCCAACTCCATGCCGATCCAGTGGCGCCCCTTGATCTCGGCCACCGCGTAAGTGCTGCCTGAGCCGCCAAAGGGATCAAGCACGACATCCCCTTCGCGTGAGGCCATCGTGATCACCCGGTCAAGCAGCTTGATGGACAGTTCATTGGCATCGCTGCGTCGCTTGAATTTCTGATGACGCACCGGCGGTATGTCTTTCCACACATCGCTGAGGTTGATGCCCGCCGGGTTCATCTTGTCCTTGTAGCCGCCGTAGTCCTTCAGCTCCCTCGCACAGTGCGGGCAGGTGCCCATGGCAATCCGGTCTGGCGTGAAGGTGTTTGGACGCGGCCCTTTGCAGTAATAGAGCAGAGAATAATGGCTGGGATAAAGTCGTCCGGCAATCGGCAGAGTGTAGGTCATCTCGATGGCTATCAGATGACGGAAGGTCAGCCGCTCGTTGAGATAAGCTCCGAGGGCAACATTCCACTTCGGCAGATTGTAAAGGAAAAGACTGCCGCCGGGCTTCAACACACGCACGCAGGCATCAATCCACCGACGGCACCACTGGAGGTAAGCCTCCTCGCCAATGTCATCATCCATACCCGACGCGTAGGACTTACCGAGATTGAATGGGGGATCCGCGAAGATCAGGTCCACAGACTCGCTACCGACCGTCGCCAGCACATCCATGCAGTCACCCCGATATAAAGCGCCCAAGACTGTGCGGTGATCGGGGGTGAGTGTATTGTGCGCAGACATAGAGGGATACTTGAGCGATGTGACAGAATTGGGCGAGATTACGATTTTTGCAATAGTAGTCAATAGACTACATTAACCTCGGTCGGATTTGGCTAGGCTGTCTCATGGACAAGCATGATGAACGCCTCCTGTGGCTGGGTGACACACATATTGATGAAGCCACGCTAAACAGAGTTTTTGGCCGCGTTTTGGCCAGACTGCGCGGGTCCGACGATTTCAGCCCCACGCGCACAGCCCAGCACTCAGGCTTGGATCGGGCGTTCTTGTATGCGGTCGAGCGAGGCGAAAAAGGCATCTCCTTGTTCACGCTCTTTCGGATAGCCTCAGCCTCGAAACTGTCTGCCTCCGACATCATACGCCGTCTTGAACAAGAACTCACCACCCAGACGGAGGACGTGCTATGAGGCTCGTTCACGAAGAAGTTCTTGTCGGGAACAGCCCTGCCGATCTTGCAAAGGAGATCGCCGGTTGCCTGAATGACATTCGGAGTGCCATCGGTAATGTCGTGTGGCCCGAGAACACCCGGAAGTTCACTATCCGGCCTGTTGTGGACGGCAATGGCGTTCTGCCCATCAAGGTGGGATTCATGCAGCGTTTGAAACGTCTGAAGTGGAAGTTGGAGGAGAGACCTGTTCTCGCGAAAGGACTGGGGCCAGGAAAAGTGGATGCACTCAAGACTTTGTCCGATGCTCGCCAATTCGCAGCCGAATGGGAGACAGGCAACATCTCAAGTTCGCATCGCGCACTTAATAAGATATGCATGGGAATTATTGAAGGCCATCTGGCTGGCGGCGTCCTTATACTTCCTGATCGCGAACTCTACCACTTCCTCACTCAACGCATAGGCAACTACAAGGAGTTGGCACCCTACTTCCCGGTTTATCGCCGGCTGAAAGATATGGGGGGCTTTCTTGCGGTCTATGCAGTTTCGCATGATGCGACCTCGGACAAAACGCCCCTCATCCCCAAAGGACTGGACGGCAATTCGCTGAAGCGCCGCTCGCTTACCGAGTAAGCTACAAAAACTTCCCTTACTCGCGTTTCTCCAGTGGCTCAAGCAGCCGCGCGGGATCGGATTTGGCCGGTTCGGCTGGAATCCGATAGAGAAAATTATCGGGATGGTCGGGCGGAAACGGTGTGAGCATGACATCATCGGCCCCTTCCTTCCGGCGCTCATTCAACTCCCGAATCTCCTGATTGAGAATTTCGATCAGCCGATCCTGATGCTCCTCCCGCTTGCGGCGCTCCTATTCATCCATCTTCGGCTGCAGCGAAATGATCGCCGGCAGCCGCCTCGCCTGCTCAGTGGTCACGATCGCTTTATCGCTTGGCTGCCGCCAATGATAGACCGCCGCAAAAAACCGCAAAGAGCCCCCACGCGGTCAGCAGATTGCGCGTCGAGACTTCCATGGCGATTGATCCGGTTTAGAAAAGCGCGCGCAATGCCTTCGGGGTCGGCGCGGACTTCGCGTCGGCCAGCAGCCAGGTCTCGCGGTGCTTCAAGACGGCGCCTGGCTTGAGGGTCGCGAAGGCGCCCATCGTCTCCATCTCGACCATGAAATTCTTCGGGCCGACGTAGAGAGCGAGGTTGGTGCCGAGCGGATAGTTGCCCGCGGGGTCGATGGGCGCGTGCTTGGCGAATAAAAGTTTCTGGGCCGGGTTGTGCCAGGCGATGATGCCGGCGTCGGCCTTGAGCATGCGCTTGTTCTCCCGGCCGGAGGGTTTGAGCACCAGCGCGTCCTTCGTGCAGCCGAACTGCTGGTCGTCGAAGCCCACGCCGCCGTGCCCGCCGCCCCAGGTGCGGAAGCTCACGATCGTCGCGTAGTCCCACGATGAACCATCGCCGAGTGGCAGCGTGTAGGTCGAACCCTTCGACGGCACCGTGCAGGTCAGCGCCCAGAGCCCGCCGCTCCAGAGCATGTCGCTTTCGTTGCGCAGGAAATGGTCGAGGGTCACGCGGCCGTCGGCCGTCGCGGTCACCGTGATGCCGCGGCGCGTCTTGTGTATCGGATCGAGCGCGCCGGTGACCGTGAAACCTTTGGCTGAGGCCTTCACGGTGCACGGCTCGTTGTCGGTCGCGTAGGTCTCCTCGGCCTCGTCGGCACCCGGGCGCGCGGCCCAGAGTCGGTGTCCGCCCATGAGGTCCCACTGCCCGCGCCGGTATTTGCCCGGTGCCCACATCAGGAGGTTCGGACCGCCCGGCCGGCCGAAGAAGGCGATGCGCGGGCCCTTGGCCGTGAGGGCGACCAGGCGCAGGTCGCGCGTGCGCAGCTCGATCGCGTCGAGGCCTTCGAATTGGATCCGCGAGATGACCGGCTTGGTTTTCATGGGCGAGCCGCACGCTTGAGGCGCGGGTGCCGCCACGCAAACCGGGAATCTGCTTCCCGCCAGCTCTCAGGGCACGAGCCGGTTGGCCGGTTTCTCGCCGCGCAGGACCCGCACCGCCTCCTCCGCTGCCATGCGCTGGAGGCGGGGCACGCTGGCCTGGCTGAACCAGGCGGTGTGCGAGGTGAGGATGGTGTTCGGCGCGAACCGCAGCGGGTGATCGACGGGCAGCGGCTCCTGCTCAAAGACATCCAGGCCCGCGCCGGCGAGGCGCCCGGCCTGCAGGTGGCCGGCCAGCGCGGCCGTGTCGATCAGGCCGCCGCGCGAGGTGTTGATGAGAACCGCCTCCGGGCGGAGCTGCGCGAGGGTCGCGGCGTTGACGAAATGCCGCGTGTCGTCCGTCAAGGGCAGGTGCATGGAGAGGATGCCCGCCTCGGCGAACAGCTGCTCCTTGGTCAGGCGGCGGACCTCCGCCGCGCGGAAAACCTCGTCCGGCACGTAAGGATCGTAGGCGGCGCGCGCAAAGCCGAAGGCCTTGGCGCGCGTGTGCACGGCGCGGGCGATGCGGCCGAAGCCGGCGGTGGCGAAGGTCGTGGCGCCGAACGCGGGCACCGGTCCCGGCGGCACAATCTTCCAGGTGCCGGCCTGGGTGCGGGCATGGGTTTGCGGGAGCTGCCGGGCCAGGGCCAGCGCGAGGGCCAGGGTGTGATCGGCCACCTCCTCGATGCAGTAGTCAGGCACGTTGCAGCAGGCCACGTTGCGGGCCGCCGGCGCGCGGTAGTCGAGATTGTCCACCCCGATGCCGTAGCGGACGGCCACCCGCAGGTCCGGCAGGGCGGCAAACACCGCCGCGGTGACGGGGGCCCATTGCACCAGCAGGCCGGCGGCCCCGCAGGCGCGGGCGGCGCTCACGACCTCGTCGGCGGTCTTGCATTGCGCCTCGACGAGGCGGAAGCCGGCGGCCTCGATCACCGCGCGCTCGCGGTCGAGATTGGGAAAGCCGTGGTCGGTGATGAGGATGGTCGTCATGGGTTGGCCGGGGAAGCTGGCGGATTGGGGGCCAGATAGTCGTGCAGGATTTCCCCGCGTTCGAGGGTAAACTCCGCGCGCCAGTAGTAGGCGTTGCCGGTCTCCTGCACCGGCAGGAGATGGAGCGGCGCCTGCATGTTGGGCCGGATCTCCACCGAGCAGAGGTCGGTCCAGCACTCGTGGACGGTCAGCGCCTTCAGCCGCCGGCTGGTGAGCTGCCGGAGGGCATCCCGCCCGTCGATCTGGGGCACGACCTTGTAGTTTAGGTTGAGGCTGAAGTCGAAGGTGGCGCGCTTCAGGTCGGCGAGGTCGCCGCGCCGGTGCTTGTAGGGCATCGTGCCGGTCAGCACGTCAATGCCGTTGCGCTCGAGCACGCCGACGATGAGGTCGCCGCGGGTTTCCACGCGCGGGTTGGCCCATTTCTTGGGCTGGCCGTGCACCTCGCGGCCCTGGGCCAGGCCGCCGTCGGAGTTGAGGAACAGGAAGGGCGAGAAGCCGCCCTGCGCGCGGCCGGGCAGCTCCGCGCCGAGCATGACATTGCATTCGCCGTAGCGGCCGAGCCACTCGACATCCCCCATGTTGTAGAGGTGCACCAGCACCCAGTCGCTCGTCGGCACCAGCGGGGCGGGCAGGAGCCGGCGCACGGCCTCCGCCGTCGTGCGGTAGCTGAGCGTGAGCACGGTGACATCGCGGAAGGTGAAGGGAAAGGGCGCGGACAGCGGCGCCGCCAAGGGCGTGCTCCACGCGTGCAGCGGATCAGCAAGATGGCCGGGCTGGCCGGGGGTGGCGGGGTTCATCAGATTTGGTATTTTTCGACGACGGATTCGCGCACGGTGACGCCGAGCCCGGGGGTGGAGCGCACGGCGATGACGCCGCCTTCCACCAGCCACGGGTCCTCGACGAGCTCGTGCTGCATGGGATTGGGATGGGGCTTGTGGTCGAAGGTGAGCGCGTGGGTGGAGGCCGCCTGCACCGCGATGCCGGCGGCGGTGCACAGCGCGCTGCTCCACGTGTGCAGGCTGAACGGCTTGTTCTCGGCCTCCAGCAGCCGGATGATCGCCATGGTGCCGGTGATGCCCTGGGTGCGGGCCGGGTCCATCTGCACGACATCGGCGGCGCCGTAGCGGAGCAGGCGGCGGTAACCCTCCAGGTTCCATTCCTGCTCGCCGGTGCCGATGGCGGTGTCGGTCAGCGCCCGCAGCGCGACATGGCCCTCCAGGTCCGACGGCGGCAGCGGCTCCTCGATCCACCGCAGCCGGTAGGGCGCGAAGTCGCGGCACCGCTGCGCCGCCGTCTTCACATCCCAGCGCGTGCGGGCGGCCAGCGCATCGACCACGAGATCCACCTTGTCGCCGATGGCATCCCGCGCCGCCGCGACCAGCGCGATGTCCTGCGCGCGGTCCTGGCCGAAAACATTGTCCGGCCGCGAGCCCCAGCCGCCCTTCACGTAGCGGTAGCCGGCGGCGGCGAACCCGCGGAACTCCGCCAGGTTCCACTCGAACCGGTCCATGTCGAAATGGATGCAGGCGCAGGGCACGACCGCATCGCGGACCTTGCCGCCGAGCAGCGACCACACGGGCTGTTGCAGGATGCGGCCCTTCAGATCCCACAGGGCGATATCCACCGCGCTCAGCGCCAGCGCCGCGATGCCCTGCGGGCCATACCACCAGACGTGCCGCCGCAGGCGGGCGTGCAGGCCGGCGACATCCAGCGGATCCTGGTCCTGCAGCAGCGGGGCGAAATCCTCCCGCACGACCGCCTCCGTGGCGCGGCAGGCCCCGATGAACATCGTGATGGCCTCGCCCCAGCCGACATGGCCGCTGTCGGTGGCGATCCGCACGAGTGTCAGCAGCCGCAGCCGGTTGTGGTCGTGCGGCTCGGGATAACGGACGGTGATGGCGCGGACGGTGGTGATCTTCATGGGAGCAAGGTGGCGGCCGTCAGCACGTGAACTGGAAACCGCCGCACACGTTGATGGTCTGGCCGGTGATGAAGGCCGCCCCGTCGCCGGCGAGGAAAACGATGAGGTTCGCGACATCCTCGGGCGTGCCGAGGCGCTGCAAGGGCGTGGCCTTGGTCCAGCCCGCCACCAGGTCCGCCGGGGTCTTGCCGGTGAGCGCGGCCAGCTCGCGGAAACTCTGCTCCCACAGCGGCGTGAGCACCACGGCCGGGCAGACGTTGTTGGCGGTCACGTTGCGTGCGCCGTAGGCGAGCGCGAGCGACTCCGTGACGCTGGCCACGGCCGCCTTCGCGGCGGCGTAGTGGGCCGAGAGGGCGCGGCCCTTGCGCCCGGCGTTGGAGCCGAGGTTGATGATGCGCCCGCCCCGGGCCGGATCGACCTGCTCCGCGAAGGCCTGGCTGAGCAGGAACAGCGCGCGCAGGTCGATCTCCTGCACCTCGTCCCATTCCTCGGCCGAGATGTTGCCGAGCTGGTTGAAGTGGCAGACGCCGGCCGAGTTGACCAGCACGTCGAGCGGGCCGGTCTGCGCCGCCTCCGCGATCACGGCGGCGGCCGCTTCCGCCGGGCGCAGGTCGCGCACGATGGCGCGATGCGGCCCGGCGGCGGCCACCGGCAGCCCGGCGAGCGCGCCGGCCAGCTTGTCCGCGTTGCGGTCCACGGCGATGATGCGCGCACCGCCGGCCGCGAACTGGCGGGCGGCGGCGAGTCCAAACCCGCTGCCGGCCCCGGTGATGACAATGTTCTTTCCTGCGAAACTGGTGGACATGGCGAAGGTCGGGCGGGGGTCAGCCGATCACGAGGGAGGGATGGCGTTGGGCGAGGGCCGGATCGTAGAGCGGCAGCACGAGGTCGCATTCGCGCGCGAGGCGGGCATAGAGGTGGTGATGCTCCTCCAGCGATTCGGACAAGCCGAGCGGGATGCGCTCCTCGAAGTTGCGGTAGCAGAAAATGGCGTCGGTCAGCGCGACCCGTCCGGCGGCCGTGGGCACCACGAAGCACAGGCTGGAGCGGTGGTGCGCGCCGCAGAACCAGGCGCGCAGTCCGGGCAGGGGCTCGCTGGTCTCATCCGGCAGGAGGGAAATCCGGCCGGCCGCCTCCATGACCAGGTGGCGGAGCACGTCCGGGGGGAACACGATGTCGCGCGGCAGCTGCGGCACGGCCGGGTCGGGCGCGTGGAAATCAATCCACCCGCGGCGGGCCAGGTGCAGGCGCGCGCCGGGAAACTGGTCGAGCCCGCCCGTGGCGTAGGCCGTGAGCGGCGTGACGAACACATCGGTGATGCTGGCGGGATCAATGCCCCGGGCGCGCAGCGCGGGGATGATCCGCTGCTCGGGCCGGACCACGGGCACGTGTCCCTCCTCGCCGGTCGCGCTGCGGGCCCACGCGGTCCAGTGATCGTGCAGGCGCTGGAAAGCGGCGCCGGCGGGGAAGCCGGTGTTGAGCAGCGCGCGACGGCCGCCGCCCTCGATGACAAAAGCCCAGAAGGTGAGCGGCACCCAGCCGTGGAGCTGCGTCATCCAGTAAACCTCGGCGGCCGGCACGCGGGTTTCGCCCATGGGCAGCGCGGTGATGCGATAGAGGGTGGACATGGCGAAAAGGATTGGTTCAGAGCTGCGCGTTCCAGCCGCCATCGACGGTCACGGTCGCGCCGGTGACGTAGTCGGAGGAGGCCGCGCAAAAAAACCGCAAGGCCGACGCCAGGTCCTCCGGCCGGCCCAGCCGGCCGCGCGGGCAGTTCTTCAGCCACGCGCCGACGGCCGCCGTGTCCCGGGAGGCCGCGTCATTGATGTCGGTGTGGATCCAGCCCGGCGCGATGCAGTTGACCGTGATCGCATGCGGCGCGAGCTCGATGGCCATGCCCTGCGCGAGCAGCGCCAGCCCGCCCTTGGTGGCGCAATAGTGGGTCTGCGTGGCATTGGAGCGGAACGCGCCGACGCTCGTGGTGAAGACGATGCGCCCGCCCCTGCCCTGCGCGACCATCAGCCGCGCCGCCTCCTGCCCGACATAAAATCCGGCATCCAGGTTGACGGCGGCATGGCGCCGCCAGCTCGTGTCCGTCAATTCGAGAAACGGCGCGAAGGCGCAGATGCCGGCGTTGCTGACCAGGATGTCGAGGCCGCCGAGCAATTCGCCGGCGGCCCGCACCATGGCCCGGGCCGCAGCGGGATCGCCGACATCCGCCGCGAGCGGATGGATCTTCGTCCCGCTTTCCCGGGCCAGTGCGCGGGCTTCGGCCCCGGCCCTGGCCTCGTCGGCAAAATGGTTGATCACCACGTCGCATCCGGCCGCGGCCAGCGTGCGGGCGAACGCCAGGCCGATGCCGCGTGAGCCGCCGGTGACGAGCGCGCGTTTGCCGTGGAGTGGGAGCGTTGCGTCCATGGGGCTGAACTGCGACGCATCCTCCTCTCCGGCTCGCGGGAAGACCACCCGGCAGATGGGCCGTTTTGCGACAAAACCGGCTTGGAATGCGTCACGTCCCGAAATACTGCTGGGCGGTGAGCCGCGCCGTCGGATTTGCCTATCCTCCCGTGTCGGGCGCCGATGTGCGCCGCGAAATCT
Organism: Opitutaceae bacterium; assembly: GCA_016795565.1. Lineage (GTDB taxonomy): Bacteria > Verrucomicrobiota > Verrucomicrobiia > Opitutales > Opitutaceae > Lacunisphaera. The sequence goes on from JAEUGW010000013.1 coordinate 61,293, forward strand.
ACGTCACCAGCGTCGGGCGGCTGCGCTATGCGGCGGGGCAGGCGTATCCCTGCCCGGGCCATCCGGCGGAATACGGTTTCGACTGGCAGCGCGGCCGGGCGCTCGGAGATTTTGCGCTGGTGCTGCTGGAGGCCGGCCGGGGCGAGTATGAGGACCGCACGCTGGGCCGCGTCGCGTGGAAGGCGGGGGAACTGCTGCTGCTGCCGCCCGGCGTCTGGCACCGCTATCGTCCGCAGCGCGCGGTGGGCTGGACGGAATCCTGGCTGTGCGTGAACGGCGACTATCTGCATCGCCTGCGTGCCAAGGGGATTTTTCCGCGCGGCGCGCTGCTTCGGCAGCTGCGGGACCACCGCGCCTATGGCCGGGCCCTGGCCGCCGTGCAGGCCCTGGCCGGCGGCGGCAACACCCTCCGGCTGGCGGCGGCGGCGCTGGATTGCGTGGCCCTCGCGGTGGAGGCCGACGAGGTGCGCCACCGCGGCCCGAGCGGGGCCGCGAGCGATGATGCGCTGCTTAATCTCGCGCTCGACCACATCTGGCTGAACAGCCACCGCCCGCTCACGGCCGGCAGCCTCGCCGACACGCTGGGCCAGACCCGGCGAACCCTGGAACGCCGCTTCGCGCTGCATCACGAGCGCACCATCGCGGAGGAAATCAAGTGGTGCCGCCTGCAGCGGGCCCGGCTGCTGATCGCCGAGAGCCAGATGTCGCTCAAGGAAATCGGCTTCGCCGCCGGATTCGGCGGCGCCCAGCGCCTGCGCCGGGCCTTGCACGCGTCCGGCTGAAGTGGCCGGCCGCGTTGCCCGCCGCATGGCGCAGGGCGGGCGGCAGGAGCCGCGCGCTTCCCAAATGAGACAGGGAAATTCCCTGAATTTTCATTTCGTGAGACTTGCCACGAAAATCCCGTCTGCCACTACGTGAACGGCCTCCCCTGCCCGGCCCGGGAACATCAATCCGTGATTGAATCCCCGGCCGCCTCACCCCGCACGATCCCGTGCCCGCCCTCCCGAGAAGCCTGCTCATGAAAAATCCCGCCCTCCTCCTCTTTCTCATCCTGGCCGGCGTCGTCATGTCGGCGGAACCCGCCGGCTCCGTGCGCCCGCAGATCCTCGACCTGCGCTGCGAATATCAGGAAAACCCGCTGGCCATCGAGTCCGCCGCGCCCCGCCTTTCCTGGCGGCTGGCTTCGCCTGCGCGCGGGGCCGCGCAGACCGCCTGGCAGATCCTGGTGGCGTCGTCGCCGGCCGCGCTGGCGGAAAATCGCGGCGACCTGTGGGACAGCGGCAAGGTGGCGTCGGCCGCGAGCAGCCAGATCGCCTACCAGGGCCGCGCCCTGGCCGCCCGCGAGAGTTGTCACTGGAAAGTGCGCGTGTGGGACGAGCACGGCGAGGTGTCGGCGTGGAGCCCCGCCGCGAGCTGGATGATGGGCCTGCTCCAGCCCGCCGACTGGCGGGCGCAATGGATTGCCGCGCGCGACCCCGAGCCGGTGCCCACCGACCTCAAGCCGCTGCACCTGCCGCCGGCGCGCCACTACCGCAAGGAGTTCAACGCGGGCAAGCCGGTCGCGCGCGCGACGGCCTTTGTCTCGGCGCTGGGTCTGTTCGATCTGCACCTCAACGGGCAGCGCGTCGGCGACGCTTATTTCCAGCCGGGCTGGTCCGACTATGCCAAACGCGCCTACTACCGGGCCCTCGATGTCACCGCGCTGGTGCAGTCCGGCCGCAACGCGCTCGGAGCGGTGGTGGCCGACGGCTGGTATGCCGGCTACATCGGGTTCGGCCGGTTGAACAAACTCGGGCCCAACGGCCTGGGCCGGTATTTTTATGGCAAGACGCCGGCCCTGCTCGTGCAGTTGGAACTCACCTATGCGGACGGCAGCCACGAGACCGTGCTGAGCGACCCGAGCTGGCGCGTCACGGACGCCGGTCCGATCCGCGAGGCCGACCTCCTCATGGGCGAGGCGCACGATGCGCGCCGGGAAATGACCGGGTGGGACCGCGCGGGTTTCGACGACCGCGGCTGGGTGCCGGCGATTCCCGCCGCCGCGAACGGCGACCGGCCCGCCATCAACGTGGACCGCCGCGGCGACCCCGAGGTGGACCTCGGCTTCCACGCGCCGCCGGTGCTGCAGGCCTACTCCGCCCCGCCCATCCGCATCACGCAGGAACTGCCCGCCAAGGCCATCACCGAGCCCTCGCCCGGAGTCCACATCTTCGACTTCGGCCAGAATTTCGCCGGCAACATCCGCCTGCGCGTCAAGGGCGCGGCCGGCACCACGCTCAAGCTGCGCTACGGCGAGATGCTGCACCCCAACGGCCAGCTGATGACCGAGAACCTGCGCGCGGCCCGCGCCACCGACTTCTACACCCTGCGCGGCGATCCCGCCGGGGAAACCTGGACTCCCCGCTTCACCTACCACGGCTTCCAATACGCGGAGCTCACCGGCACCGACGGCAAACCGCCGCTGGAAACGCTCACCGGCCTGGTCATCCACAACGACACGCCCCTGACCGGACAGTTTGAGTGCAGCGATCCCGTCCTGACCCAGTTCGCGCGGAACGCCGTCTGGACCCAGCGCGCAAACTTCGTCGAGGTCCCGACCGATTGCCCGCAGCGCGACGAGCGCATGGGCTGGGCCGGCGACGCCCAGGCCTACATTCGCACCGCCAGCTACAACGCCGACATCGCGGCATTCTTCACCAAGTGGCTGGGCGATGTCATGGATGCGCAGCTCTCCTTCGGCGCCTATCCCGACTACGTGCCGTATCCCCTGACGACCGGCTACACCAACAAGGATTTCGCCACGGGCTGGACCGATGTCGGCATCATCTGCCCGTGGACGATCTGGCGCGTCTATGGCGACACGCGCCTCGTCGAGCGGCATTGGGCGAGCATGACGCGGTTCATGGAGTGGCGCCTGGCCAGCTCCACGCGGGAAGGCCTGGGCCTCGACATCGGCAACTTCTACGCGGACTGGCTCAACCAGAATGATCCCACCCCGGCCGACTTCATTGACACCTGCTATCACGCGTGGGACTGCCAGCTGATGGCGCAGATGGCGGAGGCGACCGGCCGGACCCGCGAGGCCGCGATGTATCGCCGGCGCTTCGAGCTCATCCGCGGCGGTTTTGCCAAGGCCTACGTCAAGGAGGACGGGGCGTTGGGCGTGTCCAGCCAGACGGCCCATGTGCTGGCGCTGTGGAGCGGGCTGGTGCCCGAGGCGCAGCAAGCCGCCACCACGCGGCACCTGCTGGAGAAGATCAAGGCCAACGGCTTCCGGATGACCACGGGCTTCCTCGGCACGCGCGCCCTGCTGCCCGTGCTCAGCGCGCACGGCCACCACGACGAGGCCGTGCGCCTCTTCCAGAGCCGGCGCTTCCCCAGCTGGGGCTACGAGGTGACCAACGGCGCCAACACCGTGTGGGAACGCTGGGACAGCTACACCGTGGACAAGGGTTTTCAAAACGCGGAGATGAACAGTTTCAGCCACTACGCCCTGGGCGCCGTCATGGAGTGGGCCTACCAAACCCTCGCCGGCATCGACACGGCGCAATCCGGCTTCCAGCAAATCCGCATCCATCCCCGGCCGCCCAAGACCTCGGCGGCGGCGGAGGGCGAGCAGGCACCGCTCAGCTGGGTCAAGGCCAGCTACCACTCCCCGCACGGCCCCATCAGCACCCATTGGCGGCGCGACGGCCGGACCTACACCCTCGCCGTGACCCTGCCCGCCAACACCTCCGGCACCATCTGGCTGCCCGCGCGCACCGCGGACGCCGCCACCGAGGGCGGCCGGCCGCTCGCGCAATCACGCGGACTTGAGATCGTCGGCCCGCAGGACGACGGGCTCCTGCTGCGCGCCCCGTCCGGCAGTTACGCCTTCTCGGTGGCCTTGCCCGACGACTACCAATAATCCGTCTGCGCCCGAACACCCTGGTCTGAGTCCCATGAAAATCCACCCGCCCTTTCCAGCGGTCGCCCGCCGGCACCGCCTCCTCCCAATCATCCTGCTCGCCGCCAGCCTCTGCCCATTCGCCGGTGCCGCCACCCCGATCGAGCCCGTCGCCCAAGCCGAGGTCTATCGCGACGGGCGGCCGCCCGCCCGGTATCGCGTCGGCGTCAAGGATCAGGGCATCGTGCTGCGCCACGGCGACGGCCCGGGGCAATGCGACTACCTCGGCGCCCGGGATGTCTGGGTCTGGGAGCACGCGGGCACCTACTACATGCATTACGACGGCGCCGGCCCGACCGGCTGGCTCGTCTGCCTCGCCACGAGCAAGGATCTCGTGAACTGGACCAAGCACGGCGCGGTGCTCGGGCTCGGCCAGCCGGGCGAGAATGATTCCGCCTCCGCGTCCTACGGCGTCACGTTCTTCAACGGCCGGGACTGGGACATGTTCTACCTCGGCACGCCCAACACCACGCCGCCGCCCTACCTGATCCCCGGGTTCCCCTACCTGACGCTCAAGGCCCAGGGCCCGTCGCCCACCGGACCGTGGACCAAGCAGCGCGACGTGATTCCATTCGGCACCAAGCCCGGCACCTTCTACTCCGCCACGGCCAGCCCGGGCCAAGTCGTGCGGCACGGTGACGAATACCTCATGTTCTTCAGCGCCTCGTCCGATCACCCGACCCTGCGCACGCTGGGCCTGGCGCGGACCAAGGACCTGGACGGACCTTGGACGATAGACCCCCAGCCCCTGCTGCCGCCCACGGAGCAGGTGGAGAACTCCACCCTCTATCACGACGAGCCGAGCGGCACCTGGTATCTGTTCACCAACCACGTCGGCCTTCATCCGCAATTGGAATACACCGACGCCATCTGGGTTTACTGGTCCCAGGATCCGACCAAGTGGGACCCGGCCCACAAGGCCATCGTGCTGGACGGCAAGTCCTGCCCCTGGTCGCGCGAGATCATCGGCCTGCCCTCGGTCGTCAAGGTCGGCAACCGGCTGGCGATTTTCTACGACGGCAGCACCGCCCCGGAAATGCCGCCCCTCTACCTGAGTCACATGAAACGCGACATCGGCCTGGCCTGGCTGGACCTGCCGCTGCTGCCGCCCAAGGAATGATCCCCTCGCGCCCCTCCCCAATTGCCATGACACGACGACTGCTCCTTTCCGCCCTGTTCATCACCGCCGGGCTCCACGCCCAGCCCCCCGGCCCGCTGGAACAGAACTTCCTCAGTCCGCCCGAAGCGGCCCGCCCCTGGGTCTATTGGTATTTCATGGACGGCAACATGACCCGCGAAGGCATGACCGCCGACCTCGAGGCCATGCGCGACGCCGGCATCGGCGGCGTCATTTTTCTCGAGGTGGATCTCGGCCAGCCCCGCGGCCCGGTGGGATTCATGACCCCGGCGTGGCGGGAGCACTTCGCCCACGCCGTGCACGAGGCGGAGCGGCTGGGCATCGAGGTCGCCCTCGGTTCCGGTCCCGGCTGGTGTGGCACCGGCGGCCCCTGGGTGCGGCCGGAGAATTCCATGCAACACCTGGTCGCGAGCGAAACCCACCTGCTCGGGCCGCAAAAATTCAACGGCATCCTGCCCCGGCCCCAGCCGCGGAAACCGTTCTTCGGCGAAGGCACCCTGACCCCGGAGCTGGCGAAGCAGTGGCGCGAGTTCCACCGCGACGTCGCGGTGCTGGCCATCCCGGTCCGCCGCAGCCAGCTCTACCTGACGGACATCGAGGGCAAGGCGCTCTACCAGCGCGCCCCCTATTCCTCGCAACCGGGCATCAAGCCGCACTTCCCCACGGCGGCGGAGTATCCCCCCACGCCGGCCGCGATGGCCGTGGCCCCGCAGGAGATCATCGACCTGACCTCCCGCCTCCAGCCGGACGGCCGCCTCGCCTGGGATGTGCCCCCCGGTGAATGGACCATTCTCCGCTTCGCCCGCACCGCCACCGGCCAGACCACGCGGCCCGCGCCCGCCGCCGGCCTCGGCTTCGAGACCGACAAGTTCAACCCGGCAGCCCTCGAGGATCACTTCGCGCACTACCCCGGCCCGCTGCTCAAGGAACTCGGCCCCGAGCCCAAACAGGGCCGCGGCCTGACCACCCTGCACTTCGACAGCTGGGAAATGAGCTCGCAGAACTGGTCGGGGAACTTCCGCGCGGATTTCCAAAAACACCGCGGCTACGATCCCCTGCCCTTCCTGCCCGCGATGACCGGCCGGGTGGTCGGCAGCGAGGAGCAGACCGAGCGCTTCCTCTGGGATCTGCGCCAGACCGCGCAGGAACTCGTCATCACCAACCATGTGACACGGCTCAGGGAACTCGGCCGGCAGCACGGCCTGAGCTTCTCGCTGGAGCCTTACGACATGAACCCCAACGCCGACCTGAGCCTCGGCGCCGTGGCCGATGTGCCTATGAGCGAGTTTTGGTGGCGCGGGGAGGACCGTCCGCCGGGCACCTCCTGGATCGACACCAGCTACAGCGTGCTCGAGGCCGTCTCCATCGCGCACACCGGCGGCAAACCCATCGTGGCGGCCGAGGCCTTCACCTCCAACCCCGGCGAAGACTGGATGGCCGACCCCGCCGCCATCAAGGGGGTCGGCGACTGGGCCTTTGCCGCCGGCCTCAACCGCCTCGCCATCCATCGTTACCAGCATCAACCCTGGCTCGACCGCTGGCCCGGCATGACCATGTGGGAATATGGCGTGCACTGGGAACGCACGCAGACGTGGTGGCCGATGGCTTCCGCCTTCCACGAATACCTCGCGCGCTGCCAGTTCATGCTGCGGCAGGGCCAACCGGTGGCGGACATCCTCTATCTCGCCCGCGAAGGCGCCCCCATGATTTTCCGCCCGCCTTCCTCGGCCACCGTGGGCAAACGCCCCGACCGTCGCGGCTACAACTTCGACGGCTGCGCCCCCGAGGTCCTGCGGGAACGCGCCCGCGTCGAGGCCGGCCGCCTCGTCTTCCCCGACGGCATGAGCTACCGCGCGCTGGTGCTGCCGGAGAACGAGACGATGACGCCCGAGCTGCTGCGCACGGTGCACGCGCTCGTGCAGGCCGGGGCCACGGTCATCGGCCCGCGCCCCGCCAAGTCGCCCAGTCTCGCCGGCTTCCCCGGCAGCGATGCGGAAGTCCGCCGGCTCGCGGCGGAGCTCTGGGGACCTTGCGATGGCGTCAACGTCAAGGAGCACGCCTTCGGCGCCGGCCGCGTCATCTGGGACGCCTCCGCCGTCACCCCCGTGGCGGCCGGGCTCGCCCCCGAGCCCTACGGCGACTACGCCTTCACCGCCGGCGTGCTGGCGCGCCAGGGTCTCCCGCCCGACTTCGAATCCGACGGCCCCGTGCGCTACACCCACCGGCGCACGGACGACAGCGACATCTATTTCGTGGCCAACCGCGAGGCCCGCACGCTGGAGGCGCGGTGCGACTTCCGGGTTTCAGGCCGGATACCCGAATTATGGGATCCGCTCACCGGCGAACGCCGCCGCCTGCCCGACTTTTCCACGGTGAACGGCCGCACCCGCGTGCCCCTGCGCTTCGCGCCGGAGCAGTCGTTCTTCATCGTGTTCCGCGATGGTAATCCGGCGCCGACCGGCGACCGCAATTTCGCCACGCTCCGCACCGTCTCCGAGGTGAGCGGCCCGTGGGAGGTGTCCTTCGATCCGAAATGGGGCGGCCCGGAGAAAATCAATTTCGACCGGCTCGAGGACTGGACCCTGCGGACCGAGCCCGATATCCGCCACTATTCCGGCACGGCGGTCTATCGGAAGCGCTTCGAGCTGGACTCCGCACTTCTCCGGGACCGCTCCGCCCCGCTCCTGCTCGACCTGGGCACGGTGAAGAACCTCGCCCGCGTGCGCCTCAACGGCCGCGATCTCGGCGTCGTCTGGTGCGCGCCCTGGCAGGTGGACATCTCCGCCGCCGCCCAAGCGGGGCGCAACGAGTTGGAAATCACCGTGGCCAATCTCTGGCCCAACCGCCTCATCGGCGACCAGGGCCTGCCGCCGGAAAAACGCCGGACCTGGGTCAGCATCAATCCCTTCAAGGCGGATTCACCCTTGCTCCCGTCCGGCTTGCTCGGGCCGGTGACGCTGCAAACGACGCTCAAGTAATCCAGACCCATGACGCCTCCCCCGCTCCGCCTCGGCCTGTTCGGCATCGGCCTCGACGCCTACTGGCCCCAGTTCCCCGGTCTCAAGCCGCGCCTCGAGGGCTACCTCGCGCGCGTCGCGGGGAAACTGGCCCGCCCCGGGGTCGAGCTGGCCAACCTCGGCCTCATCGACACCCCGGATGCGGCCTTCGCCGCCGGGCGGGAATTTCGCCGGCAGGATGTCGATTTGATTTTCCTACATGTCACCACCTATGCGCTGTCCTCCACCGTGCTGCCCGCCGTGCTGCGCGCCAAGGTGCCGGTGATCGTGCTCAACCTCGCGCCCGTGCCGGCGATCGACTACGCGGCCTTCAACGCCCTCGGCGACCGCACCGCCATGACCGGCGAATGGCTCGCGCACTGCGCGGCGTGTCCGGTGCCGGAGATCGCCAACGTCTTCCGGCGGGCGGGCGTGCCCTTTCACCAGGTCACCGGCGTGCTGGACGACGATCCGGCCTGCTGGCGCGAGATTGACGCCTGGGTGGACGCCGCCCGCGTCGCCGCCGGGATGTTCGGCAACCGCCTCGGCCTGATGGGGCACTACTACGGCGGCATGCTCGACATCCAGTCCGACCTCACACTCCAGAGCGCCACCTTTGGCACCCACCTCGAGCACCTCGAGGTGGACGAGCTCTCCGCCCGGTGCCGCGAGGTCACTCCCGCCGCCGTCGCGGCGCGCGTGCGGGAATTCCACACCGCCTTCGCCGTGCAACCCGACTGCCCGGAGGATGACCTTGCGGCGGCGGCGCGCACCAGCGTCGCCCTCGACCGGCTGGTGGCCGACCACCGGCTCGGCTCGCTGGCCTATTATTACAAGGGCACCGGCGTGTCCGAGAACGAGACCACCCTCGCCACCATCATCCTCGGCACCTCGCTGCTCACCGCGCGGGGCGTGCCGGTCGCGGGCGAGTATGAGGTGAAGAACGCCCAGGCCATGAAGATCATGGACCTCCTCGGTGCCGGCGGCTCCTTCACCGAATACTACGCGATGGATTTTCGCGACGATGTCGTGCTCATGGGCCACGACGGCCCCGGGCATCTCGCCATCGCCGAGGGCCCCATCAAGGTCCGGCCGCTGGCCGCCTACCACGGCAAGGTCGGCCGCGGCCTCTCCATCGAGATGGCCGTGAAGCACGGGCCCGTCACCCTGCTCTCCGTGATCGAGACGCCGGGCGGCCGCCTCGCGCTCCTCTGCGCCGAGGCCGAGTCCGTGCCGGGGCCCATCCTGGAAATCGGCAACACCAACAGCCGTTATCGCTTCGCCTGCGGCGCCCGGGAATTCGTCCAGCGCTGGAACCAGCACGGTCCCGCCCACCACTGTGCCGTCGGCGTCGGCCATCTCGCACCCAAAATCGAAAAGCTCGGCCGCCTGCTCAACCTCGAGGTCATCCGCGTGGTCTGATTCCCCGGGCGCATCCTCCAAACCTGGCTCCCACCTCCTCCACCCCAACCGACTCACCTCCCTCCATCCATGGGCAATGCATTTCTCGGTGTCCTCTTCCACTGGCTCGGCGGCCTGGCCGCCGGCAGCTTCTACGTGCCCTACCGGGGCGTGCAGCGCTGGTCCTGGGAAACCTACTGGATCGTCGGCGGGTTTTTCTCGTGGATCATCTGTCCGGTGCTGCTGGCCACGCTGCTCACGCATGACCTCGCGGGCGTGCTCTCGCGGCAATCCGCCGGCACGCTGTGGTGGACCTACTTCTTCGGCGCCATGTGGGGCATCGGCGGCCTGACCTTCGGCCTGGCCATGCGCTATCTCGGCATGTCGCTCGGCATGGGTGTGGCCCTGGGCTATTGCGCGGCGTTCGGCACGCTGTTGCCCCCGGTTTTCAAGGCCTTCATCCCGTCCATTCCCGTGCCCGAGACCATCGGGCAGATCGTCGCAACGCGGGCGGGCCAGGTCACGCTCCTCGGCGTGTTCGTCTGCCTGCTGGGCATCGCCGTGGCCGCGCTGGCCGGACTGCGCAAGGAGCGGGAGATGCCTGCGGCCGAGAAGCAGCAGGCCATCGCCGAGTTCAATTTCCCCAAGGGCCTCCTCGTCGCCACCTTCGCGGGCATCATGAGCGCCTGCTTCTCCTTCGCCCTCACCGCCGGCACCCCCATCGGCGAGGCCTCCGCCGCCGCGGGCACACCCGTGCTCTGGACCGGCCTGCCGAAGCTCGTCGTCGTGCTGCTGGGCGGCTTCACCACGAACTTCGCCTGGTGCGTGTGGTTGAATTTCCGCAACCGGACCGGGCATGAATACTGCGCCGCCACCGCGCGCGCCGATGCCGCGCCGGCGGGCTCCCCGGTGCCCCTGTTGCGCAACTACCTGTTCTGCGCGCTGGCCGGCGCCTGCTGGTATCTCCAGTTTTTCTTCTACACGATGGGCGAGACCCAGATGGGGCGCTTCGGCTTCGCCAGCTGGACCCTGCACATGGCGAGCATCATCATTTTCAGCACCGTGTGGGGCTGGATACTCCACGAATGGAAGGGCGCGAGTCGCCAGGTGCACGGCATCATCGCCGCCGGCATCGGGCTGCTCATCCTCTCCACCGTCATCATCGGCCTCGGCACCTGGCTAAAGTCGTAGCCCGACACGGTGGGATCAGCACTCGCAACCGGAATGGCGCGAGGGTTCAGGGCGCATATCGCCACAGGTTGATGCCGCGGGTGAAATACAGGTTGCCGGCGGCGTCCTGCATCAGGTCGATGCCTCCGCCGGTTTCCGTCAGCACGGTCAAGGCGCGGCTGCGGGGGTCGAGCTTGAAGAGGATCTTGCCGGAGATCGTGCCGTAGACCCAGCCATCCCGGGCAAGCAGCAGGGAGGCATCCTTCACCACCACGGCGCTGGCCACCGGCTTGTAGCGCACTGCGGGAAAGAGATTCCGGGGCTCCTCGAACTGCCGCGTGACGGGGTCGAAGACCACCAGCCAGCCCTCCACCATGAGCCAGATCTTGCGATCCGGGCCGACGATCGCCGCCGAGATGACGGTTTGGTTCGGAATCGAATCCGGCAGCGCCAGCGCCACGGACGGAGACCCATCCACGGGATAGACCAGCAATTTGGCCTTCGCCTGTGTCGGCCCGACGCCGAGTCCGCCCGAGATGGAGGTGCCCGCGTAGACGACGCCGTCGAGATACACGCAACTCACGAGGCTCAGGTCCGTGAGACCGAGCTCGCGATGCCCGAGCGTCCGGCGCCGGCCGGTCCGCGTGTCATGAAGCGTGAGTGCGCCACCGGTCACGCCGTATTCCGGCACGGTGCCCATGATGACGGTATGCGCACCATCACTGCACATCGCAAACGGCCGGTCCTGCCGCTCCGCGTGGAGGCTGAAGAGCAACCGCGGATTTGCCCCCTCTTTCCAAGCCTGGCCCGGATCATACTCATAGAGGAGCGCCCCGGGATATCCGCCAAAATACATCTTCCCTCCGACATGCGTCATGCCCTCGCTCTGGGCCACGCCCCGCCATGTCGGCCCGACGACCCGTGGCTGCAGCGGATCAAAGATCGCGACGCCCCCGGTCAGGTATCCGCCCAAGTAGATCCTGCCATCCGGACCCATCAGGCTGCTGGAGATGCTTTGCGCCACCGGCGCTATCTCCAGCGCCGTCGCCTCCGTTTTTCCCGATTCGACCGAGGTCTTGGCCAGCCAGATCCGCCCCCCGAAATTGCACACGCCCACCGCGGTCTCTCCCGGAAATCTTCCCTGGTCGGTCAACCGCACCAGCAGTGTAGCGTAGGAGTTTGCCGGCCAGGGTTTGTCGCCGACCGGCCGCGTCGCCTTCGTCTCCGGGTCGTAGACCATCAGATTCCGATCAGACGTATAATATACCCGGCCCGCCTCATCGGCGCCAAACGACAGGCCGGTCATCCGGAAGGTCGCCTCCAGCGTCCCCTGCCCGGTTTCATCCATCGCGATGACCAGCGCCTGTTCGGTGGAGATCAGCCGCACAAACAAGCGGGATCCGATCACCGTGGGCGCATAGGGAAAGTCCGCCTCGGTGTGGTTGGGCGGAATCATGGTCCTCGCCTGCCCGGTTGCCAGGTCATACCGCACCACCTGCGCCCCCGGCCCCACCCCGGCGTAGAGCACCTGCCGGCGGGCATCAAAGCCGATCGCGCGCGCGTAGGTGGGAGGGCGATCGAGGCTGGCGCGAATGGCCTCCCCGCCGACCTGGCTGAAGCCTGTGTCAGGGTGATAGCGGAAAACCTGCGCCCCAGGAAAGGTGCCCCCGTAGATCTCGCCGCCCGCGCCCGCGCTGAATCCGTAAACAAAGCTCTGGCCGGGCAAAGCCTGCCCGAGGTCCGCCATACTTCCGTCCCCCGGGTCGTAACAATAGACATGCCCGCTGCGGTAGACCCCGGCATAAACCCGGCCGTCTGATGCCACCCCCAGTGCCCATCCTCCTTCCGAGCCGGGCAATGTGAGGGACTGCCGCACCTGTCCGGTCTCGACATCCGCAACGATGAATTTGACCGGGGTCTGCCCTCCGTCGAGCGCCCCGTCCTGCAAGATGTAGACCTGCAGCCGGCCGTCCGGCGCGTGGCCGAACGCCGCCGCATGGGTGGTTGCGCCAAATACCCGGGGCCCGAGATCCGTGAAATGCGGGTCACCTTCCGCCACGGTGCCGGCCAACAGCAGGCCGGAGCCGCCAACGCAGCCACCAAACAGTCGGAGCGCCAAGCGCCAGTAGGAATGAAGTGAACGAACAAGCATGTCGTGGTAACGGGTTGGATGTTTTTCTCGGGTTGGATTTCTGGCAATTGTCAGGGCCGTTGCGGGTCCGGATCAGGCGGAGCAACGCCGGCAGGTTGGCGTGATCACGGACAGAATCTGCGCACCCGACCGTCCACATCGGCCTGAGGGCGTTCGATCTGTCCGCGAACATACTCCCGCACGCCCAGCGCCGGACCCTTGACCAGCGGGGTCAGGTCCATCGCCCAGGTCAGACCTCGGCTCCGATCCGTGACTTGCGTCGTGTGATCGGTGGCAGGCACCAGCCGGCGCAAGGGCTCAAGAGCGCCAACCCTGCTGTCGGGCACGAAGATGTCCGCCTGATCGTGGGAAAGTTTCATGTGGTAGGGCTCAGGTGAGTGCAGGCAGGCTGGCGGCGGCGACCGCCTGGCCGTGCCGTTTCGACGCCTCATCGGGCATGCTGAGCGCCACCCGATCGGACAGTTCCGGGAATTCGGCCCGCAACACTTCCCGGGCGCACTCTAGGAGCAGCTCCCCGCCAGCACCGGAGGTCACGCGGCCGAGCACCAGCACGGTGCGCAGTTCGTAAAGCTCGGCATAGAGCGCGATGCCATAACCAAGGTATCTGCCGAGGGTCCGATAGATCGCGCGGGCCCGGGGATCATCCTGCTTCATCGCCTCCTGCACCGCGACGAGACGTTCCGGCAGGCCCTGCGCATCGGGGAACTTGAACCCCGCAACGGACGCGAGCCGGGCGACCCCCTGCTGGGAGAAGTAATTCACTCCGCATCCCGCGTCCCCGGACCACTCGTCACAAGGCGCCGCCTCGCTGTAATCGACCGGCACAAACGCGAGCTCATTGAGCCAGGTGGTGATGCGGCCTTCGGGCGTCACATAGCCGCCCGCCTGGCTGGTCCCCATGGAGACCCCGAGCACCGCGTTCGTGCCCAGCGACATGGAGCCGGCGAGCGCGGTCACCTCGCCGTCGTTGGCGACCTCGAAAGGCACATTGTTCCATTGCGCGCGCAGCGTGGCGAACATCGGGCGGATGGTCGTCTCAAATGCGGCCGGACTCACACCCCGGAACAGCGACCCGACGCGCGGTTCGTTGTTCACGTAGACTCCGGCCGCGCTGCCCCCGATGGCATCGACCCGCGGCAGATGGGCGGCGGCACGGCGAAGCGAATCCTGCACGCCCGCGACATGATAAGCCGGGTCGCGTTCAAAGTAAGGCGACCACGCGATCTCCTCCGCGAAAACCACCTTCCCGTCCATGACCGCCGCGGCCTTGCGATCACTGCCCCCGAGGTCGAAGCCGATCCGGCAGCCCTGCAGGTGCCGCCCCAGGGACAGGCTGCGGTCGCACGGCCGGGGGATCGCATCAGTTGACACCGCGCGCACCACGAAGGGAGCCCGGTAGATTTTCGCCCCCATAAACTCCGCGTCGAAGGCTCGGGCCCCCTGGACGGAATAGATCCGCGCCAGCGCGGAAGCCACCTCGTCAGCACCCGCGATGAGCACGGTGCATCCGCCCTTTTGCCAGAGGAGTGTCTTGATGAGGCGCTCGACATAGCGGAGCGTAAGCGGGTCGTTCGCCGCCGACACCGGCAGCAGGCGGTCGTGTTCGACAAAGGTCGTTCCGTCGGGCCGCTGCAGGACGATGCTGATGGCCCGGCTGTCGGACGCCTTGGCGACAATTCCGCGATACGCCCTGCGCCACAAGCTGGCGGGAACAAAGGCCGGATCCAGCTCTGCGGGCACCCGGAGCGATGGCATGGACAGGAGCGTCATGGCTTGAACCCAGTTTGCGGGCTCCGGCCGGACCAATGCGCGACCGCCGGCGCGGCGTCATGACAGTGGCAGCAGATATGTATCGGGTGATCAGTCACGGTGGAGTCGAACATTCGGAACATGAGGTTCAATGCTGGAGGCGGGCGGCGACGGTCGTGACCGCCCGGGCAAGCTTGGCCACATAGGCATCGGACATCGCTTCGTTCATATACAGGAGCAGGCCATCGGCGATGATGGCCTCGGCCACGGGACAGCGCACCTGGCGGTAATCCATCGAGGTGAGGCCGGCATCGCGCACCGGCCAGGCTCCGCCGAAGAAATTGTGGGTCTGGAAGACCCGATAACCGTAAACCGGTTTGGGCAGATAGCCCTCGCTCAGGCTCACCCCCTCGGCCCGCAGGGCCGCGGCAAAGGCCGCCTGGCCGCCGGCGAAGCGCGCGGTCTCCAGCCGGAAGAAATAAAACCAATAGCTGTGGGTGTCGCCACTCCTCGACTCGGGCGGCAGCAGGCCCGGGACTTTCGCCAGCTCGACCGTCAGCTGCGCGGCAATCTCGCGACGACGCGCCACAATGGCGTCGAGCCTTGGCAGCTGGGCCGCCGCGATCGCCGCCTGCGGCTCGGTGATCCGGTAGTTTGGCGCGAGGTCGGCCGGATCGCGCAACAAGGCCGCGTCCTTCTCCCCGGCCACGCGATCGTAGGACTTGTCGCCCCATTTCTGCAGGCTGGTGCCGTAATCATCGATATTCGTCCCGACGACACCCCCGTCGCCGCAGCTGAGGTGCTTGAAATCATTGAAGGAATAGCAGCCGAAATCCCCGATCAGCCCGACAGGACGCCCCTGGTAGCGCGCCCCCCAAGCCTGCGCGCAGTCCTCGATGAGCGCCAACTTGTGCTCGTCGGCGATCGCCCGCAGCGCCGCCAGGTCACAGGGATTGCCGGCCAGATGCACGGCCATGATCGCCCGCGTCCTGGCGGTGACCGCCCGGCGCACGGCCGCCGGATCCAGATTGTAGGTCCGGGGTTCCAGGTCGGCGAACACCGGCACCGCCTGTTGGTAGAGAATCCCGATCACCGAGCCCATGTCCGTGATCGGCGGCACGATCACCTCATCACCAGGGCGCAGGCGCAGGGCCGCCACCGCGATATGCAAGGCCGCGGTGCCGGACGAGCAGGCCGTGAGATGCTTGAACGCATGGTGCTTGCGGAATTCCGCGAGAAGCGCCGCGGTCTGCGGCCCTTTCCAATAGAACAGCGACGGCTGCCGCAAGGTCTCCGCCAACCGGGCCAGCTCCGGCTCGCCCCAACGGACCGGCCGCGGGAAGGCTTCGTCGATGATCGGCGAGCCGGTGTTCATTCGAAAAATCTCCGCGCGTTGCCGAAGCCGACCACCCGGCGCTCCGTGGCGGAAAATCCCCGGTGGGCGAGTTTCGCGGTCTGGGCCTGGGCGGAGAGCATCGGGGTCAGCGTTCCGAACAGGAGCCGGCGCGGCGGCAGGCGCGGACGCAGGAGCGCCGCGAGTTCGATGTTCTCCATGTAGGCGAGGTCGGCGAGGAAGTTGTCGGCCGCCTCGGCCAATTGGAGCGCCTCGCCCACCGCCAGTCCGGTGCAGAGGGCGGTCATGCGCGGGCATCGGGCCAGGAAAGCCGCGATGTCCGCCACCGGCACCCCCTTGACGTTGAGCGCGAAGTAGCGCTGCCGCTCATCCTCCAGCCTGACGGTGAGCACGGGTTTAAGTCCCGCCTCGGCCAGCTCTGTGAGGAAGCGGTCCGAGACGGCCCTCAGCCGGTAGCCATGATAGGCGGGCATCAGCCGGACCGCGCTCACCCGGGCCCCGGCCGCGCACTCGGCCAGTTGCTCGCGCCAGTTCGCCAACCTCGGGTTCACGACGGGCAGCGGCACCAGACGGTGCTCGCGGCGCACTGCGGAGAACAGGCGCCGGTTCGCCGGCATCGGCTCCGGCGCAAAAACGGCGTCCAGCGGCGAGACCGCCGCCCGGGCGATGCCGCTCCGCTGGAGGTGGCGCAGCAGGCCCGAGGGCGACAACTCCGGCATGAGGCCAAACGGCCAGGCTCCGAGGTAGCAGTTGGCGTCGAAGAGCATGACGGTCAGGCTAGTTTTAGCAGGCGTGCCGCGTTGTCGTGCAGGATCAGCTGCTGCTCCGCGCGGCTCAGCCGCGCCCCAAGCACACGCTGGATCGAGACTCCGGGATCACGCCCCGGCAGGTCGGAGCCGTGCAGGATGCGGCCGGCGCCCAGCTGTTCGACCGCATATTCAATCAGCCCGTCCTCGGGCGGCCCGCCGGAGGTGTCAACATGGACATTGGGCAGATCCTTGACCTCGAGCACGCCGCGGACGCCGCAGCCCGTAAGGTGCGCCATGATGATCGGCACATCCGGATGGCGGCGCGCCAGCGTCGCCGTATCCGCCGGGTCGGTGTGAAAACTGCGCTGCCGGAGGATGGTCTGGCTCCAGGTGTGCTGCAATACGACAAGGCTCCAGCGCCGCGCTGCCGCCATAACCGGCTTCATGCAGGCATCCCGGGCGTTGTTGCAGATCTCAAGCTTGATCCCGATGAAGCCGTGCTGGTCCACGCACCGCTCCACCTCCCCCATCACCGCCTTTTCACCCAGCAATGGATTCACGAAGCAAAAGAAACGGAAATAGCCGGGATAGGCGCGCTGCACGCGGGCGCTGTCGTCGTTGACCTCGCGGATCTGGGCCGCCGTGAAGTGGCGGCCGTGCAACAGCACGTCGCCCAGTCCGACCATCCGCTCGATGCCGAGCGATCGGCCGCGCCGCACCAGCCGGTCGATCTCGGCGCGCCGGAGGCCGCGCTTGAACATCACGGGATGGGTATGGGCATCGATGACGCGCATGTGATTAGCCGGCCGTGCGGGCCGGGGTTGGGGATGGCCGGGCCCCGGGCAGCTGCCGGATGAGCATGCCTGCTTCAACCGCCAGCGCTTCCAAGGCCCCGCTCTGGAACCGGTATCCGCCGTAGAAGATGTGCGCCCAATCGACTTCGTATCCGCCCTCGGGATAGGCCTCGCGCGTGCACAGGTAGCCCATGTCGCCGTTGGCATAGCCCACTGTGTAGATTTTTCCGAGACCGGTGTCGCGGCGCAGCCAGTCGGTGAAAACGGAAAAGACCTCCGCGTTGATGCCCACGAGGATCACTCCGCCGAGCTGCACCACGTGCAGTTCGGCCTCGCGGGTATGCGGAGCCTGCCCGCGGGCCAGCGCGGCGAGCAACTCTTCGCCCCAAGCGTGCACACTGGATCGCACGCGTTGCCCAAAACCATCGTCCGGCACGGTCGCAAGGATGCGGCGGATATAGGCGTCAATGCCCGCGGCATCGAGCCAGTCCAGCGGGAGCGACACCACCCGGCGGGTGACAAACAGACCGTCGCCGCCGGCCGTCGCCGTAGCCAAGGCCGCAACCGCCCGGCCGGCCAACTGCTCCCCCCATTCCTGCATTTGCTCCCAAGCGACATTGATCTGAGGCGGGTTCAGATTGCCACAGGCGCCATTGCTCATGATCACCACCGGCCCGCCCGGCAACCGGCGGCTGATCTCCCTGGCCGCCGCCCCGGGCAGATCGGCGCTGACCATGCGGTTGACGTGTCCCAAGGCCACCGGATGGATCGCGTGATTCACCACGACGGCGAGAAAGGTGCCGTCTGCGCGCCGAAAGCCGAGCACGGCGACCCGCGGATCCGTGTGCGCCGTCGCCGCCCCGCGGCGGTGGATCGCGAGCTGACACTCGGTCTCGCCGGTCACCAAGGTGCATGCCGTGCCCTCCCGCATCGCCATCCCGGCGGCCGCTTGCAGCTGCTCGTCGAGATAGTCCAGATAGCGCGCATCCATCACGCCGGCGTCGCGCAGCGCGATGGTGGCGGGGCCGGAGTGCGTGTGCGTCGCGGTCAGCAGAACCTGCGGCCCACCCAGGCCCAGGGTCTGCCGGGCCCAGCGGCGGAAACGCGCGACCGTATTCTCGTTCAGCCCGATCAGATCGCAATGCAACCACAGCAGGCGCTCCGCGCCTTCCCGCAGGTGCAACGCCCGGACATAAAGCGGATCCAGCACCCCGGTGGCGGGCTGGACCCGCAGCGCGAAACCGGACAGCTCCCCGCCGGGCGGCGGCGTGATCTCCAATTGGGCGACTCCGGCTTTCATGCGAGTGGTTCGGGTGGACGCGGGCTCACGGTAGTAACTGTCTGGTTATGTTTGTTGGCGTCAAAGCCGAAATCAGCTCAGGGCGCCACGTAGTTTTCCGGCCCCCCCAGCGCGCGGAAGCGCCGGTAAACCACCCAGGTGGCCAGCAGGGTGGCGGCGGAAAGCAGGGCGGCCCAGTAATACATGTAGCGATAATCGTTGCCCAAACGGTCGAGCATGAGCCCGCAGACCGGTGCGACCAGCATCTGGCTGAGCGAAAAGCAGATGACGAGCGCGCTGTTCATGGTGGCAAATCGCGCCGTCGGAAACAGGGTCGGTCCGATGGGCAGCATGGTGGTGGCCCACGACCCGCTGAGCGTGCCCACGATCACCACGGCCAGCCCCAGGGTGCGGGCGTCGTGCACCCAGAAGAAGGCCCAGATCGTCGCGCCCAGCAGCAGGACCAGCGTCACGAGGTTGACCCGCAGCGCGTGGAAGCGATCCACCAGCCAGCCGAGCGGGTAGGCCTGCACGACCGAGAGCAGCAGCTGGGCGGTGAGATATTTGCCGAGTGTGCCGAGATCCAGGCCGACCGTGGGCGCGTAGGCGTAGACGAAGAGGCTGATCGGCCAGGTGATGGTGTAGCCGAGGGCGATGGCCAGGAAGATCCAGCGATAGTAGGAGTGCGAGAAACACTCCCGCAGGTAGGTGCGGACGACCCACTCGCGCCGCTCCGGCGGCGGCGCGGGCGGCGGGTATTCGCCCTCCTTCACGCGCCAGCACATGAGCGAGAAGCTGAGTGCATATACGCACGCGATGCCCAGGAAGATCTGGAAATAGTATTCCTCGACATGGCCGAGGAGCATGGCCGTGAAGGTGATGTTGCCGAGCAGACCGACCACGCGAAACATGGCGTAGAATCGCCCGATGACGCCCTGCGGCACGACATCGGTGATGAGCCCGTGAAACAGGCAGGAGCAGATCACGCTGGAGAACTCGAACACGAACCAGAAGAATCCCAGACACACGACGATGAGCGGGCCATAGCCCGGCGAGGATGCGCCAAGGAAGCGGTGCAGCCAGTCGCCGAGCACAGGACTGAACGCCAGCCCGAGCATGGCGACGCAGGCGACGGGCACCGTGACAGCAAGAAACGGGATGCGCCGGCCCCAACGGCCCCGGTGCCGGTCGCTGCGATAGCCGACGATTGGCACCAGGATGAGCGACATCGCCTGCGGCATGCTGGAGACAAGGAGAGCGAGCACGAGATCAGACGCGCCGAATTTCTTCAGCATGATCTGCAACGTGGGCTGCACCGCGCGCTCCTTGAGGAAAAAGCCGAAGTCTCCCCAGAGCAGCCACACGAAGAGAGCGAGCAACGCGCCGGTCGTGTAGGTGAGCGTGCCCGCACGCCAGGATGGCGGCGGGGCGTCAGACGGAGTGGAGGAAGCGAGAGACATGAGGATACGGTTCGCGTCGACTGGCCGCGAGTGTGGTTTCACCCGCTGCCGATACAACGCCCGAAAGAAAAACCCGGCGGGAGTCTCCCGCCGGGTTAATGACACCTAACAAACCAAGACGAAAGCCGTGGCGCCACCTCAGAAACGGACGTTCACACCGGCACTGAAGCTCGTGCCCTGCGTGAGGGTGAAGTTCTCGCGGCCGGCCGTGTTGTAAGTCGAGGTCGGTTCATCAAACATGTTGTAGATGTCGAGATAGACGTCGAACCGCGGGCTGATCCGATAGAGCGTCTTTAGGTCGATCATCATGCGCTCACCCCGGTAGCCGATGTTGCTCTCGTTGGCCACGTTGCCCGCCGGCGTGGTGAGGATGAACTTGCTCCGGTAGTTCGCCATGAGGCGGACCTGAAACTTGGCATCGACATACGACAGGCCAAAGTTGCCGCTGCGCGGCACGAGGCCCGGCAGCGTGCTGAAGACCGCGGTGTTGGCGGCGTTCGGTGTGAAGTTGCCCTCCGCCTCAAGCCAGGTGTAGTTCGCAAAGGCGCCGAGGCCGCGCAGGAAGCCGGGCAGGAAGGTGAACTGCTGGGCGTAATCGATATTGAAGCCCTTGATCTCGCCTTCGCCGATATTCTCAACCCGACTGAGAACATAGCCCGCAAACTGCCCGTCGAAACCGTTGTCGTTCCCCGAGCCCACCGTGCTTGTAAAGGTGGTGAAGTAGTTCGAGGTCTTCTTGAGGAACCCGCCGACCGTGAACTTGCCGATGGGCTCGAAGTATTTCTCGACCGAGACCTCGAAATTGTTCGACTCGTAGGGTTTCAGATTGGGATTGCCCTGGGATACGGTGGGCGTGGACGCCGTCGGATTGACCGTCGTGATCGCCAGGGTCTGCGCGATCGGCGGGCGCGTGATGGATTTGTTGTAGCTGGCGCGATAGACCATGCCGCCCGGGCCGTAGTAATTGAGGTGCAGGCCGGGGAAGACATTGTCGTAGCTGCCCGATGTGCTGATCGGCGTGTATTTGGCGCGCACGCGCGCCAGGTTCTCGGCCCGCGTCAGGAGGGCGTTGAAGTTATACTGCGGGTCAACATTGTTCGCGTAGCCGTGGGACTCCGTATCGGTCTTCTCCATGCGAACACCAGCGAGCACGGTGAGCCGACCGATCCGGGCCTGAGCCTGGAGATAGCCGGCGGAGATGGTCTCCTTGAATTCGGCGTCGGCTGCGGTGGAGAGACTATAGTTGTTGTAGGCGTCCGCGTCGGTAAGCGTCAGGAAGGGGCTGCTCAGGATGTCCGTGCTGCCGCCTTGACCGGGATAAGCCAGGAAGGGGAATGGACCGTAGCGACCACCAACCTGACGATAGCGTGATCCGAGGTAGTTGGCGATTCCCGGCCCGCCGCTCCACCCGGTGCGGTTTTCCCAGTCGCGATATTGGTCCTGCTTGTTTACAGAGCGCTTGACGCCGACCTGAAGGGAGACCGGAACGCTCCAGCTCATCTCCTTCTTGAAATCAACCTTGGCGTTGGTCAGCTCGCTCGGGGACCACCAGTGGATGTGCTGGTTCAAGCGGACCGTGTAGCTGGCGGGATCCGTAAACGACGCACCCGCGGTCTGGGTGAAGATGGGATGATCCTTGTCCGGGCCGTAGTTGAGGCTCCATCCCAGGCCGCCGGGCGCCACAGCCTGCGTGTCAGCCAGGCCCGTGTTGTAGTTGGGATAGATGATGTCCGCATAGGAGTAGAACAGGCTGGCATCGAGCTGGGCGGTGCCGTCCATCAGTTTGAGCGAGATGCCGGGATTGATGCTGTAGTTGACGGAGTTCTTCTCGAACAACGCACTCCAAGCCTCGGCGTAGGACCCGGCATGCGGCACCACCTCGGACAAGGTCGAGGTGGAGGCCGGCGTAAAGGAACTTGCCGCCGCGTTCGCCCGGATGTCCCAACGATAGAAGCGTTGATCCTGATCGTTGGAGGTGTAGGCAGTGCGGACGTAGATGAAACCGTTCGGCAACTTGTAGTCGACATTCAGCGAGTAGCTCTGGGCGAGCGCATCGTAGAAGAAGTCGCCGCTGCCAAAGGAACGGGTGAGCGGGGCGGCGGTGGGTGAGGAGAAATACAGCGCGCCGGGCCCGATGAAGGTCTGCCCGGATCCGAACTCATCCTGCGTGGTCGCAGAGAGGCGCCGACTGGCGTTGATTGCGACCCCCAGGTTGTTCTTGCCGCCAAACACGCTCAACGTGTCGGAGTAGCTCAAGGCGAAGAGGTCCGGGTTCAGATTGAATTCATCCTGGAACGGGTTCTCACCGGATTCGCGCGTGCGCCACATGGTGCCGAGCGTCAGGTTGATGCGGCGGCCCGGCGTGTCGAAGGATCGCTTGCTGATCAGATTGACGAAGCCGGCGATGGAGTTGGCGTCATCCTGGGGCCGCGGCGCCTTGATCAACTCGATCGACTGCAGGTTGGCCGTGCCCATCTGCTCGATCTGATAGTCACGGGAAGCGCCCGTGCCTCGCGCGCTGGCGACCTGCTGGCCATCGACCTGCAGCACCGAATATTCCGGGCTCATGCCGCGAATATAGACACCGCGGACTTCGCTGCCGATGATCTCGGTGGTGACCTCGGAGAGACGCTGGACCAGTTCGCCCGGGTTGGCCGAGGGATTGCCAAAAGCGTCAAGCGCACTGACCACCTTGGAGTTGGGCGCCTGCTTCTGCTGCTGAATGGCGAGCGCCTGGCCTTCTTTGATGCCCTTCACGACCACGCGATCGAGTTCGTAGTAGCCGGCGGTGAGCGAAACGTCCTGCGCCACGGTCGCTCCCGCGGCCACCGTCACGGATTTTTCCACCGTGTCCAGGCCGGTGTAGGACACCACGAGCGACTGGTCGCCTGCGGGCACATCCCTCAGCCGGAAGGATCCGTCGCGGTCCGTGGTGGCGGTGAGGTTCGTGCCCTTGACCGTCACCGCCGCCGACCAGAGGGGCTCCTTGGTGCCGGCGTTGGTGACATGGCCGGTGACAATGCCTGTGGAGGCCGGCAGCGCCGAGGCGAACGCGGCAGCGAAAGCGAGACTGACAAGCGAACGAAGGCGCCAGAGCGCGCCCCGGGAGGGAGGTGATTTCAGGTTCATACGACGCTTACGGGTTATGGGTTGGGATAAAGCATGACAGAAACTCCGTTCAGGCCCGCCGCGCCGTGCCTGGGGCAGAAAAGCGCCTCAGGCAGCAGAGACGCAGCGGGCGGGAGCGAAACCATGCCGGAGGGTGGCACGAATTCCGGGAGACATGCAAGTCTTTTATCTAACTAGTTACTTATTATTTTTCCGTCCTCCGGCCGAAAACACCCCGCGCGCGGTTCGGAGCTTGCTCCCGTGTTTTGTAACCATAGCGTTACTTCATGCCTTCATCGCCCGCCCCCCTCACCCTCGCCGTGCTCGGCGGCGGCAACCGCGCCCAGCTCTTCTTCAGTCTCGCCGCGGCAAACCCCGGCGCCTACCGGCTCGTGGCCGGCGCCGACCGGCATGCCGAGCGCCGCGCCCGGCTGCGCGCGCTGGCGGGCGGGCCCGGGTTCCAGGAATTTGCCACCGCCGAGGCCCTGCTCGCCGCGCCGAAGCTGGCCGACGTGCTGATTGTCGGCACGCAGGATGCCGCCCATTTCGCGCACGCCCTCGCCGGACTGCAGGCAGGCTATGATCTCCTGCTCGAAAAACCCATCGCCACGACCCCGCGCGAGGTGCTCAAGCTGGCCCGCACGGCCCGGGAACTCGGCCGACGTGTGCTGGTCTGCCACGTGCTGCGTTATACGGGTTTCTACCGCCGGGTGCAGGAATTGCTCGCCCAAGGAGCCATTGGCGACCTTGTTTCGTTTGAGGCCACTCAAGGCCTCGACCAGTGGCATCACGCGCATTCCTATGTGCGGGGACACTGGGGTGTCGCGGAAAACTCCACCCCGCTCACCGTGGCCAACTCCTGCCACGACCTCGATATCCTGTCATGGTTGGTTGAGGCGCCTTGCACCACCGTCGCCAGCTTCGGCGGACTGCAGCACTTCAACGCCGCGCACGCCCCGGCCGGCGCCCCGGCCCGCTGCACGGATGGCTGCCCAGCCGCCAGCACCTGCTCCTATGATGCCCGGCGCTACCTGTCCGACCGGAAGAACTGGCTTGGCACCGTGTTTGACGGCGCCGCGACCGCCACTGACGCCGAGATCACCGCCTGGCTCAGCACCAGCAAATGGGGCCGCTGCGCCTACCGCTGCGACAACACCACCGTCGACCACCAGACCGTGGCGCTCCAATTCGCCAACGGCGTCACCGGCAGCTTCACGGTCACCGCCTTCAGTCAGGGCCGCGACCTCGCGCTCTTTGGCAGCCGCGGCCGCCTGCTGGCCGGCCGGCGCACCCAACTCACGGCTGGTTGCGACATTCTCGTGGAGACCTTTGCCTCCGGACAAGTCGAACGCATCACCCTTCCGACCGGGGATGACGCGGACGAGGCGCTGATGCGCGCCATGCCTGATGAACTGCGCAAGCCGAACCCCGCCGAGATGCTCACCTCGCTCGAGCGCTCGGTCGAGAGTCACCTGATGGGCTTCGCGGCGGAAGAATCGCGCCGCACCGGCCGCGCCATAAACCTCGCCGACTACGGCTCGCGCGAGTGACGGGCGACGGTATTCCGGCTCAGAGCCACTGCTCGTAGACGGGCGCCGCAGCCAATCCCCGGATTCTGGCAGCGGCCAGCAACTCGGTCGCCCATGCGGCCCGGGCCTTCACCCCTGACGGCCGTGGCAGCGAAGCGGCTGTCACCAACAGTTTGAGGGGACGCTCGAGGGGCAGCTCAACATGTCCCAGCGGCCGGCATATCTGGTCGATGGTCGCGAGGTTCCGTTGGCGCCACGCGCGGGTGCCCGTGTGCCGCGTCAGCAGCAGGTCCAAGGCCCGCAGGCCGATGTCACAGGCTTGGCCCAGCACCTTGGCGGCCGGGATGATCTCATGACTGCGCCCCGAGGCGGTCAGCAAGGCCGGGAGGGCCTTCGCCGCAGTCCGCCACGCCGTCATTTTTCCGATCAGGCGTTCGATGTCCGCAACTTTGGGTCGGTCATGCAGCAATGTCTCCACCGCGGCACCAAAGCCCCGCGCCTCGTCGCTTTCCACGCGGAGGAAATCCGCGAAGCCCGTCAACGGCTGGAACTGATTGGCGTCGGCCTGCGCCAGATTGCGGCCGTAATTCTTTACCGGCTCGAACAGCGCCGCCACGGTTTGCAATGCCGCCACCGTGGAGGCGCCGGCGGTATCACCGGCAAAACGGCGAAGCATTGCGTCGCGGTTTTTCTCGTGCAGCAGGCCGAGGTCTTCGAGCCGCGCGCTGAAGCCCGGCAACCGTGCATAGAGCCGGCCGACATCGCGCACCTCGCGAGGTGACCAGAGCCGCTCCGCCACGGCGGCGGCGCGCGGCCAAAGGGCACCGTCGAGGCGCTCCGCGGAAGTCCACTCGGTCCACATCGCCGCCTCGCCGCCCAGAATCAGCTTCTGCTGGTCGGGCGTCAGCGTCGTGCCGGCCGGCACGGGATCCACCTCATAGTGCCTCGCCGCCGGCCACCACAGATCCAGGTAGTAGCCGTTCGAGAGCAACGCCGCGCACCCCATCTTGGTTGCCTCATCCAGCCCGGCCACGCCGCGCCACGACTGCACCAGGGTCCCCGCCGACAGCCGCGGATGCAGCACCTCATCCCAGCCCGCCATGTGCCGGCCAAGTCGCCCCAGGATTTCGCTGACGCGCTGGTTGAAATAGGCCTGTAGCCCGCGGTTGTCCCCGAGATTGTGCTGCCGGATGAAGCGCTGGATCCGCTCGTTCCCGCTCCAATGCGCGGCCTTCACCTCATCGCCGCCGATATGCACGCAGGTATCGGGGAATATTTCGGCCATCTCGCCGAGGAATCCCGCCAACAGCACATAGACCTGCTCATTGGTCGGATCCAGCGCGGCCTCCGCAACCCCCCAATGGCGCCGGATTGCGTAGGGCCCGGGCGCGCTGCCCAACTCGGGATGACCCACGAGCCAGCTGGTGGTGTGGCCGGGAACATCAAATTCCGGCACCACGCGGATGCCGCGATCAGCCGCGAACCTGACGAGTTCCCGGATCTCCTCCTGTCTGAAGTATTCCCCGTCGGAACCCAGCTCATGCAGACGCGGATAAAGGCGCGACTCGATCCTGAAGCCCTGATCCTCGGTCAAATGCAGGTGCAGCACATTGAGCTTGGCCAGAGCCATCGCCTCCAACTGGCGCTTCAGTGACTCCAGCGGCTGCCAGTGCCGGCAAACATCAATGAGCACGCCGCGCCAAGGAAACCGCGGTCGGTCCGCGATCGCCAAGGCGGGCAGAAACCAGCCGCGCGGGCCGGCATGCAGGCACTGTTCGAGCGTGGCCAGGCCGCGCAGCACGCCCCAGGTGGTCTGCGCCTCAAGCCGGACTTCGCGCGAACTCACTGTGAGCCGGTATGATTCGTCATCGCCCAGGGAGGGAAATTCCGCGGCGGTGGCATGGGCCCGCAGCTGCACGCCAGGCTTGTGCCCCCGGCCGAGCACGAGGCCGGTGCGCGCCTCCCAGCGGCGCAGCATCCGCTGCAACGCCGCTTGGACGCGTGGCTCGCCGTCGATGGTGAAGGCTGTTTCCGCCGAGAGAGGAAAGCGTCCGCGACCACTCCGTAGCTCCGCCGGCACAGGCAGGATCGGCGGCAAACCGGACAGAGCGCGCGGACCAGGACGCATAGGTTGGTCAGACATTGGTTTGCAGGGCGGTAATCACGGAAATGTCCTCCAGAGTCGAGAAATCACCGCGGATCTCCTCGCCTCCGGCCACCTGCTTAAGGAGCCGGCGGACAATCTTGCCACTGCGGGTCTTGGGCAACGCGGCCACGAGCCGCACCTCGTCCGGCCGGGCGATCGGCCCGATTTCCTTCGCCACATGACGCCGCAGCTCCTCGCTCACGGCCGGAGTCGGCAGTGCGCCCTTGAGCACAACGAAGCACACCAGCGCCTGCCCCTTGAGTTCGTCAGGCCGGCCGACCGCCGCCGCCTCGGCGACCTGCGGATGCGACACCAACGCGCTTTCCACCTCGGCGGTGCCGATCCGGTGGCCGGAAACGTTGAGCACATCGTCGATGCGCCCGCTCACCCACAAGTAACCGTCGGAGTCCAGTCGGGCGCCATCACCGGCAAAATAATACTCGGGATGCTCGCTCCAATACTGCTGCCGAAAGCGCCGTCCGTCCCCCCACAGCGTGCGCAACATGGACGGCCAGGCTTGTTTGAGGAAAAGCCGGCCTTCCGTGCCGCGCGGCACCTCGCGGCCCGTGTCATCGAGCACCACGGGCACCACGCCGAAAAAGGGCAGCGCACAGGAACCGGGCTTGAGCGGGGTCACACCCGGCATGGGTGAAACCATGATCGCTCCGGTCTCAGTCTGCCACCAGGTGTCCACGATGGGGCAGCGACGCGCCCCAACCACCTCGTGATACCATCGCCAGACCGCCGGGCTGATCGGTTCCCCAACCGAACCGAGCAGTCGCAGGGAACCCAGGTTGTGCTTTCGCACATGTTCGTCCCCCCACCGCATGCAGGAGCGGATCGCCGTGGGTGCGGTGTAGAAAATCGTGACCTGATGACGCTCGATCAGCTCCCAAAAACGGTCCGGGCCGGGCTGGTTTGGAACGCCTTCATAAAGCAGAACCGTCGCGCCGTTGGCCAGCGGCCCGTAGACAATGTAGCTGTGGCCGGTGATCCAGCCAATGTCGGCGGTGCAAAAATACACGTCGCTCTCCTGCAGGTCGAAGATGTATCTGGCCGTCAGCATCGACCCGAGCAGGTAACCCGCGGAAGTATGCAGCACGCCCTTCGGCTTGCCGGTCGAACCGGAGGTATAGAGAATGAACAGCTCCTGTTCGCTCGGAAAGGCCGCCGCCCGGTGCTCCGGGGAGGCGCCGAGCACAAAGTCCGTCCACCAAACATCCCGGCCTGGCTGCATCTTGACTCCCTCCTGTCCCGTGCGCCGGACCACGATGACCTGCCGCACACTGGGTGTCGCCGCCAGTGCGGTGTCGACATTCGCCTTGAGCTCGACGACCCGCCCGCGTCGCCACCCTCCATCCGCCGTGATCACCAGCCGCGCCTGGCAGTCGTTGATGCGGTCCTTGATGGCCTCGGCGGAGAAACCGCCAAAGATCACGGTGTGGATGACGCCGAGGCGCGCACAGGCCAGCATCGCCACGACCGCCTCCGGGATCATCGGCAAATAGATGGCGACCCGGTCACCACGCCGCAAACCCGCGCGCGCCAGGGCCGAGGCAAACTGGCAGACTTCGCGATGGAGTTGCCGGTAGGTCAGCGTGCGCACGTCGCCCGGTTCACCCTCGAAGATCAGCGCCGCCTTGTTGGCGCGTGACGTGGCCAGATGGCGGTCGAGGCAGTTCTCGGCGACATTCAACCGGCCATCCGCGAACCAGCGGGCGTGCGGGCGACGCCAGTCCAACACCTCCGTGAACGGCCGGCGCCACTGCAACAGCTCCCTCGCCTGGCCGGCCCAGAACTTCTCCGGATCCCGCACCGACTGGCGGTGCATCCGGAGGTGGACCGCCCGGCTGCGCAGCCGGGCCTTCGTGGCGAAGTCCACCGGCGGCGGGACGGCCGCGACACGGGAAGGAACGGGATGGGACTGGGCGGAGGCAGGCGAGGTCATGGGGGCAGGGAAACGGAGGAGGAAAACAAGCCGTTCATAACCGACTGGTTACTTTTGGAAAGCAAGCCGAACCCGCGCCAATAGTCATTTTTTCAAGTAACGGCTTGTGTTTTCCGGCTGGTAACCGTTTGGTTATTCCAGATGAAAGCCTCCCTCCCTTCCCGTCCGCCCGCCTTGCTGGCGGGCAACCCGCGGCCCGCCCACCCCTTTCCGACCTGGCCGATCTTCGACGCGACCGACGAACAGCGCGTGCTGCGGGCGCTCCGATCCGGGCATTGGGGCAAGCTCTCCGGCCCGGAGGTCACCGAGTTTGAGCAGCGTTTCGCCAAGCTGCATGGCGCCCGCTTCGGCGTTGGCGTCGTCAATGGCAGCGTCTCGCTCCGGATCGCCCTGACCGCCGCCGGCATCCAGGCCGAGGACGAGGTCGTCGTCCCCTCCTACACCTTCCTGGCCAGCGCCACCGCCGTGGTCGAGGCCAACGCCATCCCGGTCTTCGCCGACATCGACCTGGAGACGCTGAACCTCTGCCCGAGGGCCTTCGAGGCCGCGATCACACCCCGCACCCGGGCGGTCATCGTGGTCCACTTCGCCGGTCTGCCGGCCGACATGGACGCCATTCTGTCCATCGCCCGCAAACACCGGCTGATTGTCATCGAGGACGCCGCCCACGCGCATGCCGCCGTCTACAAGGGCCAGCCCGTCGGCGCCATCGGCCATCTGGGCTCCTTCTCCTTCCAGTCGAGCAAGAACCTGAATAGCGGCGAAGGCGGCATCATCACCACCAACGACGAGTCGCTCGCCGACGCCTGCGTCTCACTGCACAACTGCGGGCGCCACAAGGCCGGATTGTGGTATGAACACTATATCAACGCCGTGAACTACCGCCTGGGCGAGTTGCAGGGCGCGCTGCTCAACACCCAGCTGGACCGCCTTGAGGCCCAGACGAACCTCCGCGATGAAAACGGGCGTTACCTGGCCGGGCGCCTGGCACAGCTTCCGGGGCTTCACCCACAGAAGCGCACCGCCGACTGCACCCGCCATGCCTATCATTTGTTCACCTTCCGCATTGATCCGCAGGCCTTTGGGCTGTCGCGCGCCGTTGTGCTCAAGGCGTTGGCCGCCGAGGGCGTGGGTTGCGGCGCAGGGTATCCCCTGCCGCTCTACCGTCAGCCTCTCTTCCTGAACAAGGCATTCGGACCGTATTTGAACAAGGCGGCGGACCGCCTGGACTACGCCAAGGCCAGGAACCCCAACTGCGAGAAGATCTGCTACGAGCAAGGCGGCTGGTATGTCCAATCCCATCTACTCGGCACCAAGGCGGACATGGACGTGATCGCCGACGCATTCGAGCGAATCTATGAGCACCGCAGCAGCCTCCGCGATTGGTCGGCCAAACAACCGTCCAGCCCGGCCGCCTAGAGCCCGACTTCCACCCCACCCGCCGCCCGGCTCTCATTGGCCGCCTCGATGAAACGGATGATCTCCACCGTTTCCTCAAGCGGCACCGGGGCCACGCCGGTCCGGAAAAAAGCCAGCACCGCCAAGGCGAGGCCATGGTGCGCGGGTTGGCCGGCCGCGGCATCAATCCACTGGTCGGACTTTTCGCGGTGCACCACGCCCGTGAAAGCGCCGTTGCCTGCGCGGTTGCCCCGGGCCGTGCCGAACCTGCCGCCGCGCCACCGCCCGACAATCATTTCGTGACTGTCCGTCGAGACGGCCCGGACTGATTCGCAACCTGCGCCCAGGACCGTGTAGAGCATCTCCACCGTGTGGATGCCATACCAGAAATAGCCCGGTTGGGTGGGCTGCAGGGGCATCGGTCCGGAGAAATCGGCTCCGATGACGGCACCTCCCGCCACATCCGTTGCCGCGGCTTGCAATGCCGCCGCGAACCGGAGGTTGGAACTGCTGAACAATGGCGTGTCATGCATCCGCGCCAACGCGGCCATGGCGCGAGCGTCCGCACTGGTGGTGGCAAACGGCTTGTCCATGAACGTCGGTCGGGCCAGCGGCGCAATCTCAGCAAACTGCCGACGATGGACGCGCCCGTCGACCGAGGTAAGCAAAACCGCGTCCACCACCTCGGCTACTTCCCGAGGCGAGCCGAGCATGCGGATGCCGTGGTGGCTGCTCAGTTTCTCGGTATAACGCGGCAGGCGTTCGATGCTCAGGGGGAAATCCGGCGACCCGCCGGGGAAGGCCACCTCGATCCGCGCACCCGGAATCGCATGCGGGCTGCCCGGGTCATTGAAGGCCGAGGCAAGGGCCTCGACGTGCGATGTATCAAGGCCGATCAGGCCGAGCTTGAGGGTCTTCATGATGGCTTGCCTCTGGCCGGAATCTGACCGCATCACGCGGGCCTGCGCGGACCAATCCGCTGGGAGTGGACCGCCGCTGGGGCAGACCAGAGGCACCGGCCTGTGAGGTCAGGCCAAGGGCGCACCTTGTTCCCCAGCGTCAACCTACCAGTGCAATCCCTGCGCAGGTCAGTCGCGGTCACCGGGAACCTTACGACGCCAACAGCCCGTGAGACACCAGATCGATCGCCTGCGCCAGCCGCAGCTTGTGGTTCGTGGGGCTGTCGAGATCGAGCTCGACACTGGTCGCGAGTGAATAGTGGTTGGAGTAGTAGATGAAACACAACCCGATGAAATTCACCAGCAGGTGCTTGGTATCAACGGGCGCCCGGAAGGTCCCCTCCTTGACGCCCTGATCGATCACGGAGCGGAAACGTTCCATGAAAGGGTTTTTATTCAACTTCGACGCCGCCTGCGCAATATTGCGGCCCCGTTCCAGATTTTCCCAGAGCAACATGCGCACAAATTCCGGATTGCCATCGAGGAAATTGAAGTAGGCCGCCAGCAGCTCCTTGAGCTGCACATCCGGCCGGGCGTTCCCCACCACCGCCCTGAACTCGACGGATTCCAGCCGGCTGAACACATCCATCAGGACCGCGATATAGATGTCCTTCTTGCTGCCATAGTAATGATACACCATCCGTTTGTTGGATTTTGCTCGCGCGACAATCTCGTCGACCGAGACCCCATGGAATCCCTTGTCAGAAAACAGCCGGATGGCGGCCTGTAGAAGCCGACGCTTGGTTCGATCGGGGTTGCGACGCAATACCGTCTTGGGAGCGGATGAACTCATGTGAGGGGGAACCCGCGGGAGGCAAATGCCGTTTCCCCCAACAGGCAATCCTGATTGCACCCAAAGCCGCTCAGGCAAGCCAGCGCCCGAGGTGCTGCTGCACAAACTTGTCGTCCACCAACCAGGCATGCTCGCGACTGACCCGATCGAGTTCCCCGGCCTGGCCGGGCGAGAGCCGCTCGCGCGGATCCAGGCAGGCGGTGGTCTCGAAGATGCCTTGTCGC
This sequence comes from Opitutaceae bacterium, assembly GCA_016795565.1. GTDB lineage: Bacteria > Verrucomicrobiota > Verrucomicrobiia > Opitutales > Opitutaceae > Lacunisphaera. The sequence continues at coordinate 93,586 of JAEUGW010000013.1, forward strand.
CGCAGAATCTCATGGATGCCGGGGATGCAACCCGAGAACCCGTTCGCCGGGTCGAACACCGCTGCGTTCACATCCGTCAGCGCGGCATTGCGGCGCAGCCATTCCGTGGTGAGCCGGCCGTCTGCGCGCACGGCCTTGATCTCCCTGAGCAGCGCCACCGCCCGCTCGGTCCAGACACCCCATTGGCCAAGGAGGCCGCCAACGATGTAGCGCGGGTTCTTGGCCTGGCCGAACGGGGTCAGCAGGTCGGCGATGATGTTGTCGTCATTCCCCGTGTATAAAGCGATGTCGGTCCGGCCGCTGTCGATCACTGCCCGCACCACATCGAGGGTCTGATAGCGGTTGAATGGCGCGATCTTGATCGCGACAACCGAAGGGATCTCGGAGAATTCCCGCCAGAAACGGTAGCTCAAGCGTCGCCCCCCCACCGTGGGTTGCAGGTAAAAGCCGATCAGCGGCAGTGTCCTGGCCACCGAGGCGCAGTGCCGGATGATCGCGGCCTCGGGAGCCACCCGCCAGGTGCCGAGACTGAGCAGCCCTGCCTGGTAACCGCAGGCACGGGCGAACTCCGCCTCGCGGATCGCTTGCGGCGTGCGCCCGCACAACCCGGCGATTTTGAGCAGCGACCGCCCACCCCGCAGCCAGCGCTCGATGGTCTCCGCCGCCAGTTGCAAGACGGGTTCGTAGAGGCCGTGCCGTGGGTCCCGGATCTCGAATTGCGTCGAGTGGACGCCGACCGCCACGCCACCCACGCCGGCGTCGATGTAATAGCGGAGCACCGCCCGTTGGCGCCTCTCGGACCAGCGGCGGCGACGGTCAAGCGCCAGGGGCAGGGCCGGAATCACCTGGCCCTCGAGCAAATGCGACCGAATGGCGCGCAGGGTTTGCATGGTCAGAATTGTCCGTCCCGCTTCTCGAAGCCGGTGGGCTTGCCCCAGGTCTCACCCCCATCGTTCAGCCATCCGGCGATGCTCTGGATCATCCACCCGATGTCATGGGCCGGGCGTCCGAACAGCTGGTGCGATCGCCGGGCGTCGCTCAACCAGGCCGTCGGACTCTCAACCCCGGTGATGACCGGCGCAACCCCCAGGGCCCGGCCGAATTCGCCCGCCAGCCAGCGCACGCTGTAGGTGTCTGCGCCGGTGATGTTGATCGGCGCCGGGGGACTGGCCGCCAGATCCACCGACTGAATGATCTGGGAAACCGCGTCGCGCTGCCAGATCACGTTCACATAACCCATGGTCACGTCGATCGCCTCGCCCTGCTTCACCTTGGCGGCAATATCGACGAGCACACCGTAACGGTATTCGACGGAATAGTTCAGCCGCACCAGCACCACGGGCGTGCCCGCCCGGCGCGATCCCTCGACGAAAGCCTCCTCCCGGCGCAGGCAGGACTCGGCATAGGCCCCCACCGGGGCCGCTGGCGTGAGCTCGGTCGCACCGCCCTGGCGATGGTCCACAAACGGGTATACACAGCCTGTGGAGAAGGCCACGATCCGCGATCGCGCATAGCGTTCCGCCACCAAGCGCGGCATCTGCACGTTCATGGCCTCGAGCAAGCCCGGTGCGGAAGTGGTGCCGAACTTGACGCCGGCGAGAAAGAAAACGACCGGGGCCTCCGGCAACCGCATCAACTCGGCCGGCACGGAAAGATCCGCCACGATCGTTTCGACCCCCGCGGCGGTGAACGCCTCCCGGTCACGCAGGGTGGTGAACCGGGAAACCGCCATGACGGACAATTCGCGCCCCGCCGCCTGCGCGGCCGCGCGCAACATCAGGCAGAGGTGCAGGCCGATCTTGCCGCCCGCGCCCAGCACCAGCACGGAACCCGGCATCGACGCCACCGCCCTGATTGCGCCGGCGTCGGGCTGGGAAAGCGCCTGGTCGATGCTGCCCTGGTCCCCGGCCGGTTGGGGCAATCCGGTCACGAACATGTCTGCCATAGAAGTATCCACACGGTTACTAACCTGTTGACGCCACGCAAGACTAATCTACCTCCTTGGCCATGAAAGGCGCATCCTTCCCGGCGCATTCCGGCCGCTTGGCCCTGACATCCACTCCCTCTGGTCGCCCCCTCTGGCAAGTCGCTCGCAAGCGGGATCGGTCCCCGCAAATTCAGCGAACGTCCGGAGAATTCCCATGATCGTTCGTGGACTGATCTTCGATTTCGACGGCGTGATACTCGACACGGAGTCCGCGCTCATTGAAGCCGCCCGCCAGATTCATGCGGATCACGGGGTTGTTTTCGATCAAGCCGCCATGTCCAGGGTCGCAGGGCACATCGGTTTTGGCGACCCGTGGGGTCGATTCCCCGCTGCGGTCAGCCGGGTTGATCTATGGCACCGGCACGGCACCCTCAGCCGCGAATTGTTCGGGCAACTCCCGGTAATGCCCGGCGTGCTCAGCTGGTTGGACGCCGCCGGTGCGGCCGGACTGGCACTTGGGGTTGCCTCCAATTCTACCCACAGCTATGTGCGCGCGCATCTCGACCGTCTCGGACTGTTGCCACGATTCGGTGTGCTCTCTGGCCGCGATCAGGTTGATCTGCCCAAACCGGCGCCCGACATCTATCTCCGGACGGCAGGTCTGCTTGGCATCCCTCCCTCCACGGCGATTGCAGTGGAGGACTCCACCGTCGGTTGTGCCTCGGCCCGCGCGGCCGGACTCAAGGTCATTGCCGTGCCGGGCCCGGCCACCTCGTCGCACGACTTTTCCGCGGCCCAATTGCTGCTCCCTTCCCTTGACCGGATGAGCCTGTCGGACGCTCTGGCACGGTTGAATGGCGTCTAATGGTCCGCCGCGACGCTTCCCGCACGGCGCCATTCCGTGTGCAACGGGATGCGGAAGTCGGCACCAGGCTCGAAATCATAGGTATACCCGCGACTGTAATCCTCCGGCAGCGTCTGGCCTCGCAATGTGATCATGGGCGAATCGAAACCCCGGACGAAAGTTATCTCTCCGCAGTCGATGCGCGTCAGTCCATCGTCTTCCCGACGCACTCCTTGGATGATGTAAGTGGCATCACGCTCACTGCTTGACGCCATGTGGATCGGCAACCCGTTCAGGCTGCCGTCATCCGGCAAACGGGTGTCGACCCAGATCAGGCCACCGCCAGCCAACTCCCGGTTCATGCGCACCACCCGGCCGGTCAGAACGGCCGTGTCATGGAGGTGCACGTCTCCGGCCAGAAGCTCGAAGCCGGCCAGCAGTGTCGCACGTTCCATGGCTCCGTCCGCCCGTCGGCGGACAAATGCGAGTTTGCCGCGCAGTTTCAGATCGTCGCCTTCCATCCGGTCATGCTCCCCGGGATTTACGCAGACCTGATCCACCTCGCCCGTCATCCACTCGATGCGCAGCAACACCTGCTCGGCCGACCCCGCTGCCAGCCTCTGCACCGATTTGAGGAGCGGTTGCCCTCGATAGGGCTCCAGCACTCCGACGAAGGGACCGGCCGGTTCCGCGCCCGCCCGATGTTGCAGCAGATACGTCAGCGACCGTGGATTGCCCTCCTTGTTTTGCGGCGGGTCACCATGGGCCAGCGCGACATCGTCGCTCGCACTCAGAGCATGCAGGCGGATGTGTAGATTCTCAGACTCCGTGGTGCCGCGGTATCCGGCGGCAACCCGCCAATCCACCTTGAAAGCACCGGCGGGACGGACGTCGCGACGCACATCATACAGATAGGAATAGCCCGTGGGCATTCCCTCGGTTTTCGCAAAAGGCGGCACCTGGGGACCGGCGTAGGTTCCGGTGGATTGCGGCACCAGCGCCAGGCCTGAAACCGTGATATCACCCGGCGGCCCGTGAAAACTGAGGACCTGATCCTTGCCTCCGCTCACCCGGAAAACGTCGACCGCATAGGCCCCGTGTCCGCCGGGCGCCTCGATAAGCAGTAAGGTGCGGGTGTATTCCTGGAGGTCGGGATAGGCGGAAAGTCCGTCGATCTCCACTGCGGCGACGCCGGACAATTGACGAAAAAGCCGCGCCCGTCCGCCCCAGCCGCGTTGCTGCGGCCGGCCATCGGAAAACACCGTGTTGTGCGCGAGGGTGTTTGATGTCCATTCGTCCCGACTCGGCCAGTTGGTTGCGAACTCGGGATAACCCAGGTCTGGAGCAAGCCACCGTCCAAATGCCAGCAGGTCGAAGTTCAGGATGTCGGCATGGCCATGAAACAGCGTCCGGCCATAGTTGCAGACCAGCGCGGTTTCGCCCGCACCGCGGCCGACCTCGAGCAGCGCCAGACCATACCCGCTCAGCAGGCTGCCGCCCACCGGCCGCGGCCCGGCGGCACGGGCCAGTGCTTCCGCTTTCCCGGCCAGTTCCTCGGGATCCGCCATAAAGACGTCTTCGACCAGCGGCCTGACCTTCCCTCCATTTTGCCGGACCGCCGCCACCGCCATGGTCGGATCGCCGGTATAGCGGTAACCCATGAATGTGATCGCCGGGTCGGCCAGCTTGGTTGTGACCAGCCCCGTCGCGCCACTGTCGCCCAGATTTGGCACCGCGCGACCCAGCGCCGCTAGGCGCGGACCGAGCAGGAAGTTCGCCCGCAGTTGCGGGTATTCGCGGAACATGTCCGGTCCCTGATAACCGGGATAATCATGGAGCTTGGCGGCGATGCGGCTGAACATGATGCCTGCGAACATGGCGTAACCCGGCGCGGCCTCCGGTGACCCGCCGTCACGATCCAGTTGGCCGACAATGAACCCCGGCATGGCCCCGCCGCGCGGTGCGAACAACCAGTCGAGCCACTCATTGGTTTCCGGCGCCGTGTTCAAAGCCAGTGCGGCCGTGGCCATAGTCATCTGCTGCATGCCCTCGTTGCCGCTGATCCGCCCGTCAAGCACTGCATCATGCATGGCCCGCAACAGCCGGTCGTCCAGGTTCCGCACAAATAACTCGCGGCTGCCCTTGGGCCGCGGCAACCGATGACTCCTCCCGCGCTCCGCCAGAAACCGGAAGAGCGCGTCATCGTCCACGGTGCCGCTGAGGATTGCGTCGCTGCACTCGGCCAGCTTGCGTGCGACGTTGGTTTCCCAGATGGCCCCCTCGATCTTGCCGACGCCACAATTGGCGTCCGAGTGATACCACCCCCGCCGGGCATAGGGTGCCCAGTCCATGTCCGGATAAACATCGGCGATGCGATCAAGGAGGATTGCGGCCTTGTGGGCGTAGCGCGTTTCACCCGTGTAGATGAACGCCTGGGCCAGCGCGTGGAGCCCATCGAGTATATGCCGCCAGTATTTCCATGTGTAGTAGCCGATGTAGCGGTGCTCCTGTCCATTTTGGTCGGTATACCCGAAGCCATCATCCACCCCATAGCGATGCAACGGGTCGCGTGGATCCGGGTGCGCCATATTGTAGAGCAGCGCGCGGTCGGCGCGATCGGGATCAAACAATCCCCGATCATCCAGACCGCTGCGATAGTAGGCGCCAAAATCATTGGTGGGAAAGACCACCCCGCAGGCGGGACAGGTCAGTTTCCACGGCAGACGGTCGAAATCCGGCTCGTAGGGGTAGTTGCCAAACCGGTCGATCGCCTTGCCGCAGTTCAGACAACCGGCCCGGGTTGTTCCTCCCGCCGAGCGGGTCAGCGTGACATCAATGCAGCGCGGCAGATCCTGTCCGGGGACCATGGCCCACAGCACCTCGTCACTGCGGACCACCCACGAAGCGGCAGCCTGCACGGCTCGGTCGCGGATGGCTCCCGCCCACGCCAGTCGGGCGACATTCGAACGCACCCGGGCCAGGCGTTCTGGCGAATAATAACCTCCGTGACTGCGATCTGCGGCCTGCGACGGACCCGTCAGGCCCAGCGCGAACACGACAATGGCAACCCGTCGGAGCAGCACGCGTCCTGTCTGCATATAACCAGTAGGTTACTAAATGCCTGAGCCCGCACAAGCTCGCATTTCCGGCGCCGCAACCCGCAATTCCATACCCGCCATCCGCTCTCTGTTCTGTCGCGGAGCACTGCGCATCAACCTGACGCATCTCTTGCCCGGACTCCCTGCGTCGGCCTAAAAGTAACGGATATATTCCGGCCAGGTCCGCGGTGCCGTGAGCATCCTGTCCCACAGCAACCCATCTGCTCCCATGGTTCCAGGACATCCTCCCGTGGGGTGGCTTGCCGTGCCGCAGCCGGCCGCTGTCACGATTGCCTGCCACTGTGCCCCATAGATGCGCGCGTATGGATACGGCTTGAGCGCGTCAATTACACACCGCATGTCTTCAGGCCCATGCGCATGGGGATTTGCGGAATCCGCCCCCTCGCCCGCCCACCGATGGCCCGAAACAATGTGTGGCAGATCCCCGGAAAGAAGCGCCCCCCGTCCATCGGCCCCGCTGGCGCAATGCAAGACCTGCGCCCCCTCGTAGTGTCCGCCGGCCCGGATCAACGTGACCTCCGCGCCCAGGTTGATCGTCTCCCCTTCCCAGAAATGGATCGCGGCATCGGGAAAGGCCGTGAAGCGACGGTGACTCGCGGGCAGGTAAATGGGAGCATCGCCGAATATCCGGCTCCACTCAACCATCGTTGAATAGTAGTGCGGGTGCGAGATGGCGATCGCCGCCACACCACCCAACCTGCAAACCGCATCGATGATGGCGTCGTCGAGCAATGGTGTGCAGTCCCAGAGCACGTTTCCTTTCTGTGTTTGCACCAGTAGAGCGCGCTGCCCGAGGGCAAAACCGGGCTCGGTCCCGATTCCCCAAAGACCGGCTTCCTGCAGGCAGAGGGTATTCCGGTGGGTTCCGCCGAGTTCATCCAGACTAGTCCACTGCCGTCCGTCCGGACCGGAATACGGTCCGCTATCCGGACAGTTGAGACAACCCCGCAGGCCGGCCTGCTGCGGCGGGAGCTGCGTCCCGCATGTCCGGCAAATCGGCAGGCTCCGGGTGGTCGGCCGGGGCCCCAAAGCCTGACCGTCCGAGGTGGCGGACTTGCCCTCGTGACGGGCCGGCTGAATCTTCCGGGATGCGCCGGGACGCATCAGCCGTCTATGAGTGACTCCAACCTGGAGTTCATTCGGCCGGGTCGCGGCTGCGGCGAGGTGGTCTGGTGACACCCGCGCAGTATAGGACATTATCTGGTTGGCAAACAGGTCCAGTTGTTTGATTTTGAGTGGACCACTTTGCATGCCCCGGTCCCGCCTATTCCCGAGCCTGACCCTCGGCGTTCGTCCCGCCAAGACGACGATCTTTCGCTGGCTCTACGACGAGCTCAGACGGGCCATCCTGGATCGGCGCCTTCGGGCCGGGGAAAAACTCCCCTCCACCCGGGGGCTGGCGAAACAGTATCAAGTGGCCCGTGGCACCGTCGTCGCGGTATTTGAGCAGCTGGCCGCCGAAGGGTATATTGAACCCCGCCGCGGATCGGGCGCCACAGTCAAGCGCACCCTGCCGGAAAAATACAGCGAGGTCAGCAGCCCGCTGATGCGGGGAACCGTCAGACCATCGGCCGCTTTTCTGTCGCCGCGCGGGTTGCGATTTGTTCGGGCGACTCTCCCCGTATCGCAAACCCCGGTGCGGAGCGCTTTCCAAACTGATCAACCGGCCTTGGATCTCTTCCCCACAGCCTTATGGGGTCGCATCGCCTCGCGCTGCCTGCGCGGTGCGCAACGCTCCTTGCTGGCCAGTGGCCAGGCCCTGGGCTACCTGCCGTTGCGCGAGGCGCTCGCCGACTACCTGAGGAGCGTGCGCGGGATCAAGTGCTCGCACGAAGCAATTGTCATCACCTCCGGCACCCAGCATTCGCTCGATCTGATCTCGCGATTGATCCTCGACCAGGGGGATTGCGTTTGGATGGAGGACCCCGGCTACCCTCGGGCGGCTTCCCTTTTCCGCGCGTTGGGCGCGAAGGTCGTGGCGCTGCCGGTCGATTCCGAGGGACTGGACTGCGCGGCGGGGCGGGGGCGTGCCCGCCGCGCCCGGCTCGCCTACGTGACCCCCGCCCACCAGTTCCCTCTCGGGGTCACAATGTCCATCTCGCGCCGGCTGGAACTTCTGCGTTGGGCACAAAGCGGAAACTCCTGGATCTTCGAGGACGACTATGACGGCGAATTCCGCTTTGCGAGCCGTCCGCTGGCCGCCCTGCAAAGCCTGGATGAGAGCGGATGCGTCATTTATGCGAGCAGTTTCAGCAAGATGATGTTCCCGACCTTGCGCCTGGGCTACATGGTCGTGCCCCAACGACTGATCGAGCCCATTGCGGCCGCACGTTCGCTGATCGATCTATTCCCACCGGTGCTCGACCAGGCCGTCATGTGTGAGTTCATCACGGAAGGGCACTTTGGCCGTCACCTCCGGCGCATGCGCGAAATCTATGCCCGGCGTCTGGAAGTCCTGCAATCCGCTGCGAGCGTGAAGCTCGACGGCCTGCTGCAGCTGACGTCAACCCGCGCAGGTCTCCAGGCGATCGGGTGGCTCCATCGGTCCATCCGCGCCGAGGACGCGGAACTGGCCGCATCAGCCCGGGGGATCAATGTCGTCCCGCTGTCGCGCTTTGCCATTGAGCGCCCAACGCGCAACGGCCTGATGCTGGGATTCGCCATGGCCGACGAACGCATCCTGCGCCAGGGGGTCGAGGAGCTTGCGAGAGTGTTGCGCAGCCTGAAAAATCAACCCCCAGGTCGCCGCGCCTGACCGAGGCCGCGGCAGGGTGCCCCCCAACAACGAGCGTGCACGGCCCGATTGGTCGGCAAAAATGCAGACTGTGGTAGATGGTTAGGTGGATCTGCCTAAACCATCAACGAAGAGGGATACCATTGCCTAGACTTACTCCCGTTCCTTAGACAGGGAGCGCGGATCATCTCACAAAGAAACTCGGGCTCTCGCCCGCGCTTGAACGTGTTGGACCGCCACGTGGCGCGCGGCAGCGCGAGGACAAGCCTTGGCGGGCTTCGTTGTCCTACCGCGCCGGCTCAGCCGCGGAACTGGACCGTGTAGTTCTCGACGGCCTTGGCCTCGTCGCCTTCGCCCTGGAGCAGCGTGAGGAAGACGTTGAACGTGTAGGGCGGGATGACGGGCTTCTGCCCGACGAGTGCCGTGCCGCTGCCGTTGAGCACCGTGCGGTTGTCGCCCGGGGAGCGCGGGTTGGGCCAGCGCGCCGTGGCGCGGGTCACGTCCACGGCCATGGGTTTGTGCTTCTTGTCGTAGAAGGTGAGCTTGAATTTGCCACCGACCACCTCGAGGCCGAGCTTGGTGCCATTGGCGCGGGCGATTTCCGTGCCAGGGATCTTGGGCAGGGGCGCTTCCTTCTTTTCCACCTTGCCGGCCGGAGCCGCCTTGGCGGCGGGAGCCTTGGGGGCGACCGTCTTGGCCGGGGCCTCCGGGGTCTGCGCGGACAGCACACTGGCGGCGAACAAAAGACACCCGGCGACGGCGATGGATTTCATGGCCGCAATATAACTCATGGCCGGGTGCGCGCAAGCCCCGGCTGGGGCCGCCGGGCCTGCGGCCCGCCCTTTCGCAGGCAATTCACGCCCGTGCCCGCAGTTCCCGCCACCGCGCCAGCCGGTCGGCGATCTTCGCTTCCCAGCCGGCTGTCTTGGGGGTGTAGAGCGTGAGCGGCTTTTCCAGGTAGGCTTGGCCGGAAATGTTCTCCGGAAAATCGTGCGAATAGAGATAACCCTTGCCGTGTCCGGCCTGCTTGCTGGCCGCCCCGCTCTTGTCGCGCAACGGCGCGGGCACGGCCTGCACGGGTGCCGCCTTCAGCTCTTGCTGTGCCGCAGCCAGCGTCAGGGTCGCGGAGTTGCTCTTCGGGGCCGTGGCGATGTAGAGCGTGGCGTGCGCGAGAGTCAGTTCCGCCTCGGGCAGGCCGATGAAGTCGCAGGCGTGGTGCGCCGCCACCGTCAACGGCAGCGCCTGCGGGTCGGCCAGGCCCACATCCTCGCTGGCCAGGATCACCAGCCGCCGCGCGATGAACCGCGGGTCCTCGCCGCCGGCCAGCATCTTCGCGAGCCAATACAGCGCCGCATCCGGATCGCTGCCGCGGCAGCTCTTGATGAAGGCGGAAATGGTGTCGTAGTGCTCGTCCTCGTCGGCGTCGTAGCGGATCCGCCGCTCGCGGGCGAAGATTTCCAGCTCCTTCTCCCCGATCTCCGCCTGCTCCGGCAGGCTGAGGGCGATGACCTCGAGGGCGTTGAGCGCCCGGCGCAGGTCGCCATCGCACAGCACCGCAAGATCGCCCAGCACCTTGTCGGACGCCGGGTGCCCGCGCGCACCCAGCCCGCGCTCGGTGTCGGCCAGGGCGCGGCGCAGCACACCGGCGACTGCGGCGGGCTTTAGTGGATCCAGCCGGAACAGGTGGCTGCGGCTGAGCAGCGGCGGGTTCACGTAGAACCCGGGGTTGTGCGTCGTCGCGCCGATCAGCCGCACCGTGCCATCCTCGACGTCGGGCAGGAGCAGGTCCTGCTGCGATTTGTTGAAGCGGTGCAGCTCGTCGATGAAGAGCATGGTCGCGGCCTCGGGCCGGCGGCGCGCCGCCGCGAGAATTTCGCGGAGCTCGGCGACGTTGGACATGACGGCGTTGACGCGCACGAACCGGCTTTTCGTCTCGCGGGCGATGACCTCGGCGAGGCTCGTCTTGCCGCAGCCCGGCGGGCCGTAGAAGAGCAGGCTGCCGAAGCGGTTGCTGGCAATCAGCCGGGGCAGCAGGTTGCCCGCCTGCAGGATGTGCTCCTGCCCGACGATCTCGCCGAGCGACCGGGGCCGCATCCGCGCCGCGAGCGGCTGGTGCGCCGCGGGTTTGCCCGCCCTGCGAAGCCCTTCGGGCGAAGCAGGGTCGGACAACCCGGAGCCGGGGCGCGGAGTTTCCTCGCCAAAGAGTGAACCGGATTCATCGACAGGGCGGGCCATGGATGGGCCGAGGCTGTGGTCGCGCCGGGGGAGAAACAAGTTTGAAGGCGCGGCGCAAAACTGTTCGCCTGCGAGCCCTGCCTGCCGGAGCCAGGCGCCGCGCCCGCCATGTCTTCGCCCGCCCTCCATCTCCGCGCGCCGCTGCTCTGGCTGCTGGTGCCGCTGATGGCCGGGCTGACGGCCGCCCGCCTCTGGCCGGCCCCGGCGGGTGGCTTGGGCCCGCTGCTGTGGGCCGCGGGACTGGCCGGGAGCAGCGCCGTCTGGTGGGCGCGGCGGCCGGGGCGCGGGGCGGGATTCGCGTGGGGGCTCGGCCTTTGCGCCGCGGCGGCGCTGGGCGGGTTTGTCCTCCTGCACGCGCGGCACCCGGCCTGGCACCTGGTGGAGTCGCGGCCGCCGCGCGAAATCACGGTGACGATGCGGGTGCAACAGGCCTTCCCGGTGGCGCCGGCCACGCGGAGCCTGACGGGTTTGGCGGAGATCATCGCCACCGGCGCGGCCGACCGGGAATTGCTCGGCCGACGAATCTATTTTTCCGCCATCCGGCGGATCAGCGTGCCGCCGCAACGTTCGGGCAGCTATGTCATGCGCGGCGTCATCGAGCCGCTCCCGCCCGAGCCCGGCGGCGCGGGCTTCAACGACTACCTCGCCAATCTCGGCATCCGCCAGCGCATCACCCGCGCCCAGATCATCACCGAGGCCGCGCCGCCCACGCCGTTCCAGCGGTTCTGCGCCGGCGCGCAGGATCGGCTGGAAGGCATCCTGCGCCACGGGCTGGGCGAACAACCCGAAGCCGCCTCCCTCTACCTCGCGATGCTGCTGGGGGAGAAGGCAGTGCTGTCGGCTGAGCAACAGAACGCCTTCATGCGGAGCGGCACCTTCCATATTTTCTCCATCAGCGGCCTGCATGTGGGCGTCATCGGCCTGGCGCTTTATACGCTGTGCAATCTGCTGCGGGTGCCGCGCCGGGTCGCCGCCGCCGCGACCCTGGTCGTGCTCTGGCTCTACGTGGCCATCACCGGCGCCAGCTCACCCGCCGTGCGCGCCTTCCTGATGATCGCCTTTCTGCTCGCCGCCGAGGTCTTCCGCCTGCCGGGCAATGCGCTGGCGGCGCTCGCCGCCGCCGCGCTCGCGACGCTGCTGCTGGACCCGCTGCAGCTATTCAGCACCGGCTTCCAGATGTCGTATGCCGTCGTGGTGGCGCTGGTGGTGATGGGGCGGCCGCTCGGCGAAAAGTGGCTGGCGGCGTGGCGCCCCTTTGCCCTGCGGCCGATGGCGGATTGGCGCTGGCCGCACCGGGCGTGGGAGTGGTGCGGGCGCTGGTTTCTGGGCATGTCGGCGGCGTGCTGGACGGCCTTTCTCGCCAGCACCCCTTCGGGCATCGGGTATTTCGCCGTCTTCTCCCCGGGCGCGCTGCTGGCCAACCTCGTCATCATCCCGCTGTCGTCGCTGGCTATCACGGCGGGATTCGTGTCGCTGCTGGCTGGCTTGGTGGGCTTGCTGCCGGTCAGCGGGGTGTGCAATGCCCTCGCCGCCCTGACCATCCGGGGCATGGACGCTCTCCTGCTGCATGGCATCGAATTGCCCGGGGTGTATTTCAACGCCCACTTTCGCGCGGACTGGCTGGCCCCCGCCTCGTTGGTCCTGATGACGGCGGCCTTCCTGGCCGGTGCCTCGGGCCGCTGGGCCCCGCGTTACGGCGGTTACTGGCTGCCTGTCGGCGTGCTCGTCGTCCTGCTGATTTTGGGCGTGAAGTTCGGCTGAAGCCCGCAATTCTCGCCCCATGAAAAGCGCCTACGAACTCGCCATGGAACGCCTGGACAAATCCGGCCCCGCCGCCGCGCCGCTGACGGGGGCGCAAAAGGCCCGGCTGGCGGAGATCGACCGCCTCTACCAGGGCAAGATCGCCGAACGGGAGATTTTCCTCCAACAGCAGCTGACCGCCGCCTTGGCGGCGCAGAAACTCGACGAGGCCGACCAAGTCCGAAAGCAGATCGCCGGCGAGAAGGCCCGGCTGGAGGAAGAACGCGAGGCCGAGAAGGAGCGCGTGCGGCGGGGAAAGTGAGGCCGCGACACGGCCAACCCGCGGGCTGAGGGCACCCGCCCGCGGCTTCAGCGCACAAACTCGAACTCCGCCGACAGCGCGTGGTGGTCCGAGGCCATCGTGGGCTTCACCCAGCAGCCGGTGGGGCGCAGCAGGTTGTTGTGGAAGATGTGGTCCAGCACATAGGGCCGGCGGCGCCAGGTAATCTCCGTGGACTGCACCGTCTGGTAACCCGCCTCGGCGAACTGCTGGATGAGCGACTGGTGCTTGCTCACATTGAAGTCGCCGGTGAGCAGGGTCGGCATCCCGGCGGTGTCGCGCAACTGCTCCTCGACGAGCTTGCGTTGGCTCAGGTGCACCTCGCTGCTGGACTTGAGCATGAAGAACGCGAGCAGGTGCGTGTTGAGGAGCCGCACATCGCGCCCGGCGATGGTGGTGGTGGCACCGATGAGCACCCGGTCGGTCGGGGTCTTCTTCTCGCCGAAGAAATCAAACTCCACGGGGGGCGAGGGCAGGTTCACGCAGATGTGCTCCCGCAGCGGGGTCTTGGAGAAGATCGCCAGCCCGATGCCGAAAGGCAGTTCGCGCGGATCGGGGCGGGGATAACAGAAGTAGCTGTCCTGGCCGGGAAACTCCTGCTTGAGGCGGGTGTAGTGCGGCGGCGGCTCGGCCTGCGCCCCGCCGGGCAGGGCGTGCTCCACCTCCTGCAGCATCACCAGGTCGGCGTCGTGGCTGCGGATCTCGTCAATGGTCAGCTGGAGATTGATCGGCACGTGGTCGGGATACACATCATCCCAAGGTTGCCCAAACTGCATGTTGAATTGCAGCAGCTTGAAGCGGCCGGTCGCACTCATTGGCCGCCTCCCGCTTTTCTGACCGCACCGGGCGCGATCGCGGCGTCACCCGCCTTGGCCAGTTTCACCCCGTTCAAATCGACCCGGACCAAGGCGCTGTGGCCGGGTGTGATGGTTTGCACGCCGGCCCCGGCCCAACGTCTGGCCTGAACGGTGGCGGCTGCCGGACGCAGGACGACGGATTTCGCGTGAACGGTGCGTCCGCCGGGCTGGAAGGTGGCGTTTCGCTGCTCCGGGTTGAGCAAGGCGCCTGAGGCCGACAAGGTGCCGACGAGGGTAAAAAGGACGCTGATTTTCGCTCGGCAAAGCATATGCGGCAAGCTGGCCAGATGTTTGCCCGGGCCAAAATAGCGGCAAGCCTATTCTGGCTCCGCCGTGCCCTCGACCACCCAGTCTTTCGCCTCCGGCACCTGCCGGGTAAACTCCCGCAGCGCCGCGCTCAGGTGCTCGGCATAGCGGTAGTGCGCGCCCATGCCCGTCCGCAGCTCGGCTTCGTAGATGAACTTGTCGGCATGCGTGCTGTGCTCGAAGGGCGTCTGCGCCCCCAGCAGCAGTGAATACACGTAGGCGGCGCTGCCGCGCGTCATCAGCTCGCGGGTCAACGCCGCCTGTTCCTCGAGCAGGGCCGTATGGCCCGCCGGCGAGATTTCCGGCGGCAGGTAGAAGCCGGCCTGGATCAGCGGCGTGTAGCGGTGGCCGGTGCGGTGGCGGTTGAGATCGCGCAGCTCGGCGATGGCCAGGTTGTTCCAGGCAAAGCTCACCCGCATCCGGCGCGTGGCCCGGCCCTGATAACCGTAGCGGTTGGCGCGGTGCTTCAGCGCCTCGGACACGGGCTGGGTCTCAGCCAGCCACGGCGGGACGTCGCGATCCACTCGCACCCAAACCTCGTCGGCCAGGGGCTGGGTGGACAACCGGGCGAGTCCGAGCGAGAGGCTCTCCGCGAGTTCCTGCTGCGCCTGCGTCTGGTAGGACTTCTCGGCGAAGCTGTGTTTCATCAGCCGGGGCGACTGCTTGAGCAGCTCCTCGCGGATGAGCTTCGCGGCGCGCGCGGCCTCGGGCAGGCCGAGCGAATCGAGGTGCTTCACCGTGGCGGCCCACATGCGCGAGCTTTGCACGAGGCCGAGGTTGGTGCGCGTGGCGAGCGGGATGAAGTAGCGCGCGCGGTCCAGCGCGTAGTTCTTGCGCAGCCGGGTGACGACCGCGGGCTTGGCGTCCTTGGGCAGGCGCACGAGCGAAGGATTGGCCAGCGCGGCGGCGTCGAGGCGCGCGTATTCGGCGTTATAGGCGGCGAAGGCCTTCGCCATCACCGCCGACCAGCGGGGCGCGAGGTCGGCGGGGATGCCGAGCTCCTCGGGCGTCGGCAGGTTCGTCGCCGCCATCGTGATGTAGCGCGTGCTCGATTCCTGGCCGTCGGCCATCTGGGCGATCTCGAAAATTTTATACGCCAGCCACATTGACACGTCGTCGAGCGCGATGGCCAGGCCGCCGGTCAGGCCGCCGATGGACGCGTGGCCGTAGTCCACGAAGTTCAGGATGCGGTCGATCGACGCGTCCGGATTGGCGAGATCCACCTTGTCGAGGATGGCGCCGATGCCCTGGTTGCTGCGGGAGTAGCGGGCGAGGACGGAGGCGAGCAGCTCGGGAGTTACCTTGGGGAGGTTGGCGGCCGCAGGCGGCGGCACAATGGCGAGTCCGGTGACCTTCATGCGTGGACTCACACGAAACGGTTTCACAGACCGAGGCGAAGAAAATATACGGGAACTTGTCGCCGATGGAACCCGGCCTCCGGACGGGTTGAGCGACTCGCACATCCTGAAAGCGCGTCCGGAGGCCGCGCTCCACCTCGTTCCACGGAAACAGACTGGCATCCCGGCGTCGGCGGCGGCATCGTCAGTGCATCACTTTTCCACCCCGTCACCTCCCCGCTTTCGTGCTCGGGCTGGCGCTGGCCGGCCTGGCTGGTGCCGCTCCGGCCGACAACGGCGGCAAGCCGACCATGCCCCCCACCCTCGAAAGCTACACGCTCGGCTTGGATTCGCCGACCGACCCCGGCCTGCAGGCGAAGATCGAGGCCCTTGACGCCCGGCTCCGTGCGAAACACGGCATGACAGCCGAGCAGACCTCCGTGGGCGTGCTCGACCTGAACACCCTGCGCCTGGCCATGGTGCGGCCGGATCGGATCGACTACGCCGCCAGCGTGCCGAAGATCGCCATTCTGCTTGCCTGGTTCCAACGGCACCCGGAGGCGGCCACCAGCCTCGACCCGGTGACCCGGCACGAACTCGGACTGATGATCAAGGTCTCGGACAACGCCCTGGCGGCGAAGTATTCCCAGCTCCTCGGCCTGAAATCCATCCAGCAGGTGCTCGAAAGCTACGGCCTCTACGATGCGGCCCATGGCGGCGGGCTCTGGGTGGGCAAGCACTACGGCAAGGGCACCGAGCGTTACGGCGATCCGGTGGGCGGCCATTCCCACGCCGCGACCATCCGCCAGTTGCTCCGCTATTACCTGCTGCTGGAGCAGGACCGCCTCGTCTCGCCGGCCGCCTCGGCCACCATGCGCGAGATCTTCGCCTCGCCCGACATCGCGCACATCCCGGACAAGTTTGT
Organism: Opitutaceae bacterium; assembly: GCA_016795565.1. Lineage (GTDB taxonomy): Bacteria > Verrucomicrobiota > Verrucomicrobiia > Opitutales > Opitutaceae > Lacunisphaera. Next base: position 109,950 of record JAEUGW010000013.1, read on the forward strand.
GCAAGGCCTCGCCGGCCGCGACGCGCAGGTGCGCCGGAAGGCCGGTTGGTGGGAAGACTGGTTCCTCGACACCGCCGTCGTCACCGGTGGCGGCCGCCATTACATCCTGGCCGCCATGACGCACCACCCGCAGGGCGACGCCTACCTGGCCGGGTTCGCGACCGCGGTGGACGACCTGCTCGCGCCGGCTGCGCCGGGGCCCTGAGTTATCTCGGCAGCAGCCAGCCGGACAACGGGGCCTGGAAGAAGCCCAGCAGCACGGTCGCGAAGGTCAGGAGCGCCAGCGCGGCCACCCCCACCCACTTGGGCCCGGCGGGCAGCGGGCGGGCGGGCGAGTCCGTCCCGGCGGCTGGCGGCGTCCAAATCTCGAACCACGCCGCCTTGATCCAGCCGAAATAATAGAAAATGGAGATCACCACGCCCACGACGGCCACCGCCAGCAGCCCGTAGAGCTGGGCGTGAAAGGCCGCGACGAAGAGCAACAGCTTGCCCATGAAACCGGCCAGCGGCGGGATGCCCGCCAGCGAGCCGACCCCGACCGCCAGCACCGCGCCGAGGAAGGGCCGCTCGCGCGCCAGCCGGGCATAGTGGTCGAGTTCCTCGCCGCTGTCATCCGGGCCGGCCACATAGGCCATGACGCCGAACACCGCCATCGAGGCCAGCAGATAGGTGAACAGGTAGAACCACACCGCGCCCGCGGCCCACGGCACGGTGAACGACGCCACAACGCCAATCAGCAGGTAGCCGGCGTGCGCGACGCCGGAGAGCCCCATCAGGCGCTTGGTGTTGCGCTGGGTGAGGGCGGAAAGGTTGCCAAAGATAATCGTGGCGGCGGCCAGCAGCGACAGCACCGGCACCAGCACGCCGGCCAGCGGGGCGAAGGCGCCATGCACCAGCAACAGCAGCACGGCGAAGCCCGCGGCCTTCGAGGAGACCGCGAGGAAGGCGGTCACCGGCGTCGGGGCACCCTGATAGACATCGGGCACCCAGATCTGGAAAGGAAACGCGCCGATCTTGAAGGCCACGCCGCCGATCACCAGCAGCGCCCCGGCGGTGGCCAGGAAGTTGCCGGGATTCTCCCGCAGGAAGGTGAGCACGGTGCCGAACTCGAATCCCGTATGCACGACGCCACCCGCCTCGACCCGGCCGACCGCGCCATAGAGCAGCACGATGCCGAAGAGCAGGATCGCCGAGCTGAGCGCGCCGAGGACGAGGTATTTCAGACCGGCCTCGAGCGACGAGGCGCGCTCGCGGTAGTAGCTCACGAGGATGTAGAAGCCGATCGTCACCGTCTCCAGCGCGACGAAGAACATCACGAAGTGGTTGCTCTGGGCGAGGAGCATCAACGCCGCCGTCACCACCAGCAGGAGGTGGTAGAACTCCACCCGCGGCACGCGGGCGCGGGGCAGGCAGACCGTGGCGAGGAAGCACACCAACAGGGACGAGAGCAGGAAAAACACCCGGGCGACCTGGCCCGGCATGCTGAGCCGGATGAGCCCGCCGAACAGCTCCTCCCCGTCCCAGATTTTCCCGAAGTTCAGCGCCACGCCCGCCAGCACCACGGCCAGCGCCATGCCGGCGGCGTGCGGAATGAAGCGATGCTGCGCCTTCGGGGTGACGAGCTCAAGGACGAGCAAGCCCAGCGCGGCGCAAGCGAGGATGATTTCCGGCCCGAGGGCCCACCATTCGTTGGAGGCGGCGACGGCTTTGAGGAGTTCGGTGGACATCGGGAAATTAGCGGGCCGGAGCGGTGAGCGTGACGGGAGCCGGGTTCAATGCCTGGTCCACGGGCTGGGAAATGGCCTTGGGGTAGAACCCGAAGAGCAGGAGCGCGGCCAGCAGGATGAGTGCGGGGAGCTTCTCCTTCCAATCGAGGTCCGCCGGCGGGTGCTGGGCGGTCACGCGCTGGAGCTGCTCGCTGGCCGGGCCGAAGAACACCCGGGCCGCGGCGCGCAGGCCGTAGACCGCCGAGATAATCACGCCGGCGACCGCCACGGCGGTCAGCGCATGCGAGAATTTCCAGAGGGCGACGAAGACCGTCAGCTCGCCCCAGAAGTTGGCAAAGCCCGGCAGGCCGATGCCGGCCATCGTGGCGGCGACGAAGAAGGCCGCGAGAACGGGGGTCTTTTGCGCGAGGCCGCCCATCTCGGACAGGTCGAAGGTGTGCGTGCGGTGGTGGATGCTGGTCGCGAGCAGGAACAGGAGCGCGACCGACAGGCCGTGCGCCACCATCAGCAGCACGACCCCGCCGGTGCCGATGGTCGAGAGCGCCGCGATGCCGAGGAAGCAGTAGCCCATGTGCATCACCGAGCTGTAACCGAGCATCTGCTTGAGGTCGCGCTGCGCCATGGTGACGAAGCCGACGACCAGCACGTTGCCGATGCCGGCCAGCAGGGCGAGCTTCCAGGCCCAGTGCTGCAGGCCCAGCGGGATGAGCGGGATGGCGATCTGGATGAGGCCGTAGAGGCCGAACTTCTTGAGCACGCCGGCGTGCAGCATGGCCGCCGAGCTCGGCGCGGCGCCGTAGCCCAGCGGGGCCCAGGTGTGCAGCGGCCAGAGCGAGACGAGCGTGCCGAAACCGAGCAACAGCAGGCCGCCGATCCAGTTCTGGGTGTGGCCGGCGAGAGCTTGGGCGGCGACGGCGTCCTTGAGTTCGATGAGGTCGAAGGAGTTCGCGCCGCTCTTCACGTAGAGGGCGATCAGGCCGAGCAGCGAGAGCATGGCGCCGGCCGTGAGGTAGATGGTCAGCTTCATCGCCGCGTAATTGCGGTCGCGGCCGCCCCAGATGCCGACCATGATGAAGGTCGGGATCAGCGCCAGTTCGTGGAAGAAATAGAAGAAGAAGATGTCCACGGAGGCGAACACCCCCAGCAGGCCGCCGTGCATGACGAGCAGGAGCACCAGGTAAAGCTTCAGCCGCTCGGCGCCGGAGCGCAGCGCGTAGAGCCCGGCCGCGAGGCCGACAATGGCCGCCAGCAGGAACATCGGCAGGGCAATGCCGTTGAGGCCGAGCTTCAGGCTGATCCCGAAGGCCGCCAGGCCGGTGTAGGTCGTGCTGAGATAGGCATACTGGTGCGCGTTCTCGGCGGGGAACTGCGACCACAGCCACAGCGCGATGAGCAGCGGCGCGGTGAAGGCGGCGGCCGCCAGCTTCGTGGAGAACCGCTTGGGCAGCCCGCACGCGATGATGAGCGCCGCCCCGAGCGGCGTGGCGATGGCGAGCTGCAGAAGTTGGGCGTTGGAGGGATTCACGAATTAGAAGATGCCGGCGGCGTAGGCCCAGAGGAGAACCGCGCCGAGCAGGAACCAGTAGACGTAGGCGTGCAGGCTGCCGGTGTAGAGCGCCCGGGCGCCGTAGCCGACGAGACCGGCGAAGCCGGCCAGGCCGCGGATGATGGCACCGGCGAGCACGATCTGCTCGAGGAAGTTCAGCACCATCGCGAAGCGCTGTTGCACCTTCGCGACGTAGTAGTTGTAAACCCGGTCGAAGGACTCCTTGAGCCCGGTGAGGACGCTGAAGCCGAAGCGGAATTTCTCCTCGAGCGTGTCGGTCGCGGCGGACTTGTAGAAGAGCAGCGCCGCGCCGCCGCCAACCGTCATGACGGCGAGCGAAACGAGCAGGATGGTCGTGTGCGCCGAGCCGTGGGCCTCGGGAATGAGAAGCGCAACCGTGCCGGCCAGCTTCGGGTAAATGCCCGAATGGAAGAACCAGGTGCCACCGAAAATCGAAAGCGCCGCGAGGATGACCAGCGGCAGCGTCATCACGAGGCCGCTCTCATGCGCGTGCTTGGCGGCATCGGAGCGGGCTTCGCCGAGGAAGGTGATCTTCCAGAGACGAACCATGTAGAACGAGGTCAGCACGGCGGTGAAGGCGAGGATGGCGAAGACCGCGGTGTTCTTCGTCATCGCGAGGTAGAGAATGGCATCCTTCGAGAAGAACCCGGCAAAGGCGGGCATGCCGATGATCGCCAGCACGCCGATCGTGAAGGTGGTGAAGGTGACCGGCATCTTTTTCATCAAGCCGCCCATCTTGAAGATGTCCTGCTCGTGGTGGCAGCCGTGGATGACGGAGCCGGAGCCGAGGAACATGAGGGCCTTGAAGAAGGCGTGGGTCGTCAGGTGGAACATCGCGGCACCGACGCCGGCGGCGAGGAGCATCTGGTGTCCGCCGTGCTCCACAGCGATGGAGCCCAGCCCGAACGCCGCGACCATGTAGCCGAGCTGCGAGAGCGTCGAGTAAGCCAGCACCTTCTTGATGTCGCGCTGGACGATGGCGCAAAGCGCGGCGTAAAGCGCGGTGATCGTGCCGATCCACATGATGACCTCCAGCGCCTGCGGCACCATGAGGACGTTGATGCGGCAAAGCATGAAGATGCCGGCGGCGACCATGGTGGCGGCGTGGATGAGCGCGGAGACCGGCGTCGGGCCCTCCATCGCGTCCGGCAGCCACACCTGCAGCGGCATCTGGGCCGACTTGCCCATCGCGCCGCAGAACAGCAGGAGCGGGATGGCGGTGCTGAAGACGTGATCCTGGCCGAGCTCGGTGAAGTTCACCGTGCCGTTCGCCCAGTAGCACATGATGATGCCGAGCAGGAAGCCGAAGTCGCCGACGCGATTGACGATGAAGGCCTTCTTCGAGGCGTCGGCCGCGGACTGCTTCTCGTGGTAATGGTTGATCAGCAGCCAGGAGCTGAAGCCGACCAGCTCCCAGAAGATGAAAATCATGAACAGGTTGTCGGCGAGGACGATGCCGATCATCGAGAACATGAAGATGGACAGGCCGCCGAAGAACCGGGCGCGCGCCTTGTCGTCGTGCATGTAACCCAGCGAAAACAGGTGGATCAGGAAGCCGACGAAACCGACGATGAAGAGCATCAGCGCCGCGAGGTCGTCATACTTGACGCCCAGCGACACGCTGAAGGCGCCGAAGCGCAGCCACTCGACGGAGGACTCGAAGCGCTCGCCGCCCAGCAGGAGGTGGATGGACAACGCCGCGATGGCGCCGGCGACGCCCGTGGAGAGCCACGAGGCGACCGCGCCCCGCTGGCGCAGGAACAGGGCGATCACCACCGCGGAAGCCAGCGGCAGGAGGAGGGCAAGGATGGCGTGATTGAGCGCGGTCATCGGATTATCGCCTCCGTCATTCTGAGCGTAGCGAAGAATCCACAACGATTCACGCCAGCGAACATCCTGCTGGATCCTTCGCTGCGCTCAGGATGACAGCTATCGGGTGATGGTTTGGTGTTCGGTAACATCCGTGGGATTCGCGTTAATGCTTAAGCTGGTTCAGCTCCTCAACCTGGATGGTGTGGCGCTTCCGGAACAGCGCGACAATGATGGCGAGGCCGACGGCGACCTCGGCCGCCGCGATGGTGAGGATGAAGAAGACGAAGACGTTGCCGTCGAGGGTGCCGTTGAACTTCGAGAACGCGACGAGCGCCAGGGTCGAGGCCAGCAGCATGAGCTCGAGGCACATGTAGATCACCAGCGTGTTCTTGCGCAGCAGCACGCCGAAGAAGCCGATGGCGAACAGCAGCGCGCTGACAAACAGGTAGGACGGCAGGCCGTAGGCGGGGGCGGCGGCGAGCAACGGGATCATTTGGTCTCCTCCGGCGTGTATTTCTTGCTGAGCACGATGACGCCGAGCATGGCGATCAGGAGCATGAAGCCGACGACTTGCACGGGCAGCAGGTAGGTGGTGAAGAGCTGCTCGGCGTAGTTTTTCATCGTCGGCACCGCGACCGCCTTGGGCGGCAAGGGCAGCACGGCGCGCTCGCTGAGCGAGAGGATGCCGAGTGCCAGCAGCGCGGCGCCAAGCACGGATGCCGCGATGGTCATGGGCTTGAAGGCCGGGAAGCGGCCCGGGGTGGTGTCGAGCAGCATGATGATGAAGAGAAACAGCGCGACGACCGCGCCCGCATAGACCAGAATGAGCACGAAGGCCAGCAGCGGGGCGTCGAGCAGCACGAACAGGCCGGCCAGGCCGACGAGCGAGAGCAGCAGGAACATGGCGGCGTTCACCGCATTCTTGTTCAGCACGACGAGCAGCGCCGTGGCGACGGTGAGGACCGAGAGGATGATGAAGAGGGTGTCGCTCATCGGGCAGTAGCGGGTAGCGAGTAGCGGGTAGTGAGCAGGCCAAGGCCACCCATGCCTGTCATCCTGAGCGCAGCGAAGGATCCAGAGTGATGTGCGCTGAGGGTTCTCATGATGGATTCTTCACTTCGTTCAGAATGACGGTTTCTTGTGTGTGATTGCTCAGTGTGTGTTGCCGTGCTCGGCGGCGGCCTTCTTCTTGTCCCACTTGAAATGCTGGTCCGGCAGCGTGCCGCCGAGTTCGTAGAGTTTCGCCTTGTCGTTGACCAGCTCGGCGCGCGTGTAGCCGGACAGGGTATACTGGTTCTGCAGGAAGATGGCCTCCTCGGGGCAGACCTCCTGGCACAGGCCGCAGTAGATGCAGCGCAGCATGTCGATGTCGAAGGCCTGCGGACCCTTCTCGACGTGGGTGCGGTCCGGCTGGTCCTCCACGCTGCCGGGCGTGATGCGGATGGCCTTGGGCGGGCAGACGAACTCGCAGAGCTGGCAGGAGACGCATTTCTCGCGGCCGTGCGGGTCCTTCACCAGCGTCGGGACGCCGCGGTAGCCGGTCGGGATAGCCGGGCGCTGCTCGGGATACTCCATCGTCACGTTCGGCGCGAAGAGGCGCCGCAGCGTGACCCGCATGCCCGCCAGGATCTGCGGGAGGTAGATCCGCTCCGAGAGCGTGAGAGGTTTGCGTTCGACGACGTAGGGCATGGACGAGATCAGTTTTTAACCGCGGATTGCACGGATGGACACGGATTAATGCCCCGGTTTGTCATTCTGAACGAAGTGAAGAATCCAGCTTGATCCACACCAGCGCACGTCCTGCTGGATCCTTCGCTACGCTCAGGATGACAGGCCTCGTGGTTTGGTTTTCTATCCGTGATCATCAGTGTAATCCGTGGTCAATTCCGGGTTTGAATCCATGCGATGAGGAGCGCGTAGAACAGGAGGTTCGCGATGGCGAGGGGCAGGAGCTTCTGCCAGCCGAGCTTCATCACTTGGTCGTAGCGGAAGCGCGGGACGGTCCAGCGCACCCACATGAACAGGAAGATGAAGAACAGGGCCTTGCCCAGGAAGATGCCGATGGAGAGCAGGCCGAGCAGGATCGGCTGGGTCGTCAGGTGCAGCCACACGGCGACGTCGGCCAGCGGGACCCACGGCAGCGGGTTCCAGCCGCCGAGGAAGAGCAGCACGAACACGCCCGAGCCGATCAGCATGTGCGAATACTCGGCGACGAAGAACAGGCCCCACTTCATCGCGCCGTATTCGGTGTGGAAACCGCCGACGAGATCGGCCTCGCCCTCGGCCATGTCGAACGGCAGGCGGTTGGTCTCGGCGAAGAGCGCCACGAGGAAAACGATCGCCGACAGCGGCATCCAGAGGCCGAACCACGCGCCATTCTGGGCGGAGACGACGTCAAAGAGGCTCAGCGTGCCGTTGCCGCCCGGGACGTTGACCCAGAGGAACACCGGCAGCACGGAGAGCGTCATCGAGAGCTCGTAGGAGATGAGCTGCGCCGAGGCGCGGATGCCGCCGAGGAAGGGATACTTCGAGTTCGACGCCCAGCCGGCGAGGATCAGTGCATAAACGCCGAGCGAGGACACGGCGAACACCGCGAGGATGCCGACGTCGAGGTTGGCCAGCACGAGCGGGACCATCTTGCCCGCCTCGTTGAGGTAGGCGCCGAACGGCACCACGGTCACGGTCGTGAGCGCGGGGATCATGCCGACGACCGGGGCGAGGTAGAAATAGAACTTGTTCACGTGGCCCGGGACCGGGTCCTCCTTGAAGAACATCTTGCCGCCGTCGGCCATCAGGTGGAACACGCCGAGCCGCTGCAGGAGGCCGATGCCCGGCACCCAGGCGACCCAGAACGGCAGCGCGCGGTTCGGACCGGGGCGGCCTTGCATCCAGGCGGAGACCTTGCGCTCGATCAGCGAGCACGCGCCGCCGAACGGGAACATGACGCCGATGACCGCGAGGCCCTTGATGACGGCCTGCAGGAGCGGGTGGAGTCCGGACCAGAGTTCGATCACGGCGGTCATGCGGTGGCGGCCGCGGACGCGGCCGGTTTGAAGTGGAGTGTCTCGCCCTCGCAGAAGGGCAGCGCGGCCCACGGTGTGGCGTCGAGCAGCAGGCCGGTGGCGGGAACGTTGGCGTAGGTGGCCAGCGCGAGCGGCTTCACCTCGGCGGCGATGGCGGACCAAAGCGTGCCGAGATCGGAGGCCACGGTGGAACGCGTGGCGGCGCCGGCGAGGCTGGCCAGCGTGACGAGGTCGTCGGCCACGCCAGCAGGGCCCGGGACGGCCTTGGCGAACTTCTGCAGGCGGAACTGCTGGTTCACGAAGGTGCCGGACTTCTCGAAGACCGTGAGCGTCGGGATGACGACCTTGGCCGCGTTGCTCGTGGCGTTTTGGTGCGTGCCGAGATAAACGACCGCGACCTTCGCGAGTTGTGCGGCGGTCAGGCCGGCCGCAGTGAGGTCCTCGCCGATCGAGAGCACGGTCTTCACCTTGCCGGCATCGATGTCGGCCGCGAGCGTGGTGAGCTGCTGCGACGGCAGTGAGGAGATGAGGCCGGTGACGAGCGCACCACGCACGTTCGGGTTGCGGTCGGCGGAGATGAGGAGCTTGTCGCCCTGCCCCACCCGGCTGACCAGCGAAACGGAAGCCTTGAGCGCGTCGGCGAGCTTCTTCGTCAGGAACTGTTCCTCGACCGAGCTGCGGCCCGAGCCGACGATGGCGACGGAGCCCTGGTAGGGCGCACCGGCCCGGTGCGCCGCGGGCGTGGCGTCATCATCGTGGCGGACCGGGCCGGTCCGCCCTACCAACAAATCGGCGGCCGCCTTGAGCGCCATCTCGGTCGCGGTGGCCGCGCCGTTGATGGACGGCGCGAGCAGGCGGTTGTCGGCCTTCACCTGCTTGTAGAGCAGGCGGCCGGAGTCGGCCATCCAGGTGTCGTTCACGGCATCGTTCTGGCGCGGCGTGATGCGGTAGATGACGCCCTCGCGGCTCGAGACCGTGGTGTTGGCACCGACGGAGGATTCGGTGTCGATGCTGGGCGTCTCCTTCAGGAACCAGACGCGCATCTTGAAGCGGAAGTCGGTGCTGGTGAGCGCGCCGACCGGGCAGATGTCCACCGTGTTGAGCGAGTAATTGTTCGCAAGCTGCTTGCCGGGGTAGCAAGTCAGCGTGCTGTAGCTGCCGCGATCCACGAAGCCGAGCACGTCGTCCTTTGCGACCTCCTTGCAGAAACGGATGCAGCGGGAGCAGAGGATGCAGCGCTCGTCATCGAGGGTGACGCGCGGCCCGAGCTCGGTGCGCTTGGGTTTCACGTTCTTCTGCTCGACGAAGCGCGAGTAGCCGCGGCCGTAGGCGGTGGAGAATTCCTGGAGCTTGCACTCGCCGGCCTGGTCGCAGATCGGGCAGTCCAGCGGGTGGTTGATGAGGAGGAACTCGGTGACACCCTCGCGGGCCTCGCGGGCCATCGGCGAACTCGTCTTCACGTGCAGGCCGGGCGAGGCGTTGGTGGCGCAGCCGATCTGCGGGCGCGGGATCCAGTTGATCTTCTGCTTGCCGGTGGCCGCGTCCATGATCGGCGCCTTCGTGGCGGGATCGACGGCCGGCATGCCCATTTCGATGAGACACATGCGGCAGTTGCCGGCGATGGTCAGCTTCGGGTGGTAGCAATAGTGCGGGATCTCGATCCCGAGTTGCCGCGCGGCCTCGATCACGTTCGTGCCCTTGGGCACGGCGATGTCCTTGCCGTCGATGTTGACGGTCACGAGGTCGGGTTTGGGAGCGGAAATCATAGAATCCAAGGAATTCAGAATCCAGAATTCAGAATGGTGCGATAGTAAGCCTCGAGTAGGCGGCTGACTTCCTCGAGTTTCTCCTGGGCTTCGCGAACATCGGCGTAGCCGAGATCGCGAGCCAGAATCAGAAAATAGCGGCTTTCCTCAAGCGACCCCTGGGCGATGTTGAAGAAACGCAGCTTGTCGCGCGCGCCGCGCTTCTTGAAGCCTTCCGCCACATTGGCCGGAACGGACATGGCCGCGCGGCGCAGCTGGGACGTCAGCGCGTAATTCTCCTTTGCCGGAAAGCCTTCGCTCATATGATAGACTTCCAAAACCCAAGCGTGCGCTTTCTGCCACACGATCAGATCCTCGAACGACTTGGCAGCCGTCCTTCTGGATTCTGGATTCTGGATTCTGGATTCCATGCTGGGATTCAAATCAGCGGGAGGGCGTCGGCCGGTTTGGCGGCCTTCTTGTCCTGGTGGTAGTTTTTGAACTCGTCGCCGAACTTCGCGATGAAGCTCTGGGTCGGCCACGAGCAGGCCTCGCCGAAGGCGCAGATGGTGCGGCCGGGGATCTGGTCGGCCACGCCCTTGAGCAGGGCGGCGTCGGCCTCGCGGGCCTCGCCGTGGACCATGCGGGTGGTGATCTTCTTCATCCACAGCGAGCCCTCGCGGCAGGGCGTGCACTGGCCGCAGCTCTCGTGCGAGTAGAACGCGTTGATGTTGGCCAGGGCCTCGACCATGTTGACCGAGTCGTCCATCACGATGACGCCGCCGGAGCCGCCCATCGTGCCGATCATGGCGAGTGAATCGAAGTCCATGGGGACATCCTCGACGCCCCAGTCGTAGTCCACCATGTCGGCCCCGACCTTGCGCTTGCCCATGAAGCGCTCGCCGAAGCGGAGGATCTTCGCGGACGAGCCGCCGGGGATGACGGCCTTGAAGGTGCGGCCGGGCAGCGGGCCGCCGCAGACCTCGTTGAGCAGCTGGCCCATCGTGATCTTGCCGGCCTCGAACTCGTAATAGCCCGGCCGTTGCACGTGGCCGGAGACGCAGAAGATGCGCGTGCCAGTGTTGTTCGGTGTGCCGATCTTCGTGTAGGCCTCGCCGCCCATGTCCACGATGTGCTTCACGTGGCAGAGCGTCTCGACGTTGTTGACGATCGTCGGGCACTGGTAGAGGCCGAGAACGGCGGGGAAATACGGCGGCTTGATACGCGGGTTGGCGCGCTTGCCCTCGAGCGACTCGATCAGGCCGGTCTCCTCGCCGCAGATGTAGGCACCGGCGCCGCGGTGGACGTAGATCTCGCAGCTGTAGGCCGACCCGAGGATGTTCTTGCCGACGAGGTTTGCCGCGCGCGCCTCGGCGATGGCCTTCTCCAGGATGCGGGCGCCGTGCGGCATCTCGCCGCGGATGTAGATGTAGGCCTGTTTCACGTTGTTCGCGAAACAGGAGATGATCGTGCCCTCGATCAGCTGGTGCGGGTCCTGGTGGATGATGTAGCGGTCCTTGAAGGTGCCGGGCTCGGACTCGTCGGCGTTGACGATGAGGTAGATCGGCTTGCCGCTCTTGCGGTCCACCAGCGACCACTTCACGCCGCAGGGGAAACCGGCGCCGCCGCGGCCGCGCAGGCCGGACTTCTTGACCTCGTCCATCAGCTCGGCCGGCGGGCGGGTGAACGCCTTCTTCATGACCTCGTAGCCGCCGTGCTTGAGGTAGCAGGCGAGGTCATTGGTGTAGCCGGGCTCGTCGATGTGAGCGAAGATCAGGCGGCGTTGTGACGGAGCGGACATGGGCGAAAGGGTGCGGTCAGTCGTTGAGAATGATCTCGATGCCGCCGGTCCAGCGGGCGGCGAAATTGTAGACCATGGCGAGCAGGACGCCGAAGACGAAGCCGCCGACGGCGTGGATGAAGGGCATGAACAGGGCGCCGGCGCCGGCGAAGAGCCACGGGATGCCGAGGAGCTTCGGGGCGATGGCGAGGTCGGCGGCGGTCGCCGCGGCCCCGAGCGTGAACAGCAGGATGGGTGCGACGATCATGCCGATGACGCCGTTGATCAGCCCCAGCACGAGGCCGAAGCGGATGGGCGGGACCTGCAGGATGCGGACCTTCTTCATTTCTTCAGGGCCTCCTTGCGGATCTGGTCGCTGAGCGCTTTCGCCTTGGCGGCGTCAACCTTCTCGTGGAGATCGTCGTCGATCATGACCACCGGGCCGGTGCCGCAGCTCGCCAGGCACTCGACGAAGTCGATCGTCACCTCGCCGTCGGCCGAGACCTCGCCGGTGTGGCAGCCGAACTCCTTCTGGAAGGCTTCGCAGGTCTTGTAGCCGCCGGTGAGCGCGCAGGAGAGCGTGCGGCAGACCTTGATGTGGCGCCGGCCGATCGGCTTCTGCCGGAACATCGGGTAGAACGTGACCACCTCGTAAACGTTGATGGGCTGCAGCTCGAGTTTTTGCGCGATCCACTCGATGGCCTCTTTGGAAATCCAGCCGGCATCCTCCTGGATAAGGTGCAACAGGGGCAGCGTGGCGCTGCGCTTCACCGGGTAATGGGTGATCACTTCGTCAATTTGAGCGAGAGTGGCGGGCTTGAGGTTCATCAGGCGGAAGTAGCGGGTAGCGAGTAGTCGGCAAGCGCGAGCTTCATCACGTTCGTTCGCGTGATGCTCGCTACTCGCTACTCGATGCTCGCTACTTTTCATAATCAGCGGTCGCACTCGCCCATGACGAAGTCGAGCGAGCCGAGGATGGAGACGACGTCGGACACGAGGTTGCCGACACAGAGCTTGGGGAGGATGGACAGATTGCAGAACGAGGGGCTGCGGATCTTCATGCGGTAAGGCACGCCGCCGCCCTTGCTCACGATGTAGAAGCCGAGCACGCCCTTCGGGTTTTCGGCCTCGAAATAGACCTCACCGGCCGGCATCTGCGGGCCCTCGGTCACGAGCATGAAGTTGTTGATGAGCTCCTCCATTGAAGTGAGCACCTTGTCCTTCGGCGGGGCGAAGATTCTCCGGGCATCCTGCGCATGCCATGCGCCGCCGGGGAAATTCTTCACGACCTGCCTGATGATGCGGATGGACTGCTTCATCTCCTCGCCGCGGCAGAGATAGCGGTCGTAGCAGTCCCCCTTCGAGCCGACGGGCACATCGAACTCATACTGCTCGTAGCCGGAATAGGGCCGGTCCTTGCGCAGGTCGTTCGGCACGCCGGAGCCGCGGAGGTTCGGGCCGGTGAGGCCGTAGGCGATGGCGTCGGCCTTGGAGATGACGCCGACATCCACCGTGCGGTCGAGGAAGATCTTGTTGCGAGAGAGTAACCCGAGGATCTCGTCCAGGATCGGTAGGAACTGGTCGCAGAACGCGTCCACCCTTTGCGTCCAGCCCTCGGGCACGTCACGGGTCAGGCCGCCGATGCGGGAGTAGCTGGTGGTGAAGCGCGCGCCCGTCAGCTCCTCGAAGAGTTTGTAGAGTTTCTCGCGCTCCTCGAAGCAATACATGAACACCGTCCACGCGCCGACATCGATGCCGAAGGCGCCGAGGCCCATCAGGTGGGCCGAGACGCGGGCCATCTCGGCCGTGAGCACGCGGATCGCCTGGCAGCGGGCCGGCACCTCGAGGCCGGCGAGACGCTCGACGGCGATGGCGTAGGCCATGTTGTTCGCCAGCGGGGCGAGATAATCCAGCCGGTCCGTGTAGGGCACGAACTGGTTGTAGGTCATGTTCTCGGCGATTTTCTCGTCGCCGCGGTGCAGGTAGCCGACGACCGGGTCGGCCTTCGTCACGATCTCGCCGTCGAGCTCGAATTGGATGCGCAGCACGCCGTGGGTGGACGGGTGCGACGGCCCCATCGAGAGCGACATCTTCTCGGGGTCGAACTCCTTGGGGAGGTTCGCGGCTTTCGCGGCGGCGTCGGGATAGGAAAAATCGGTGGCCATGTTACTCGGGTTTCTCGCGCTTTTCGCTCCAGGCCTCGTCCTTGGCGCGCGGCTCGGCGGCGCTCATCGGCTCGCCCGGGGTGGCCACGAAGGGGCCGCCGACCATCGGGGCGGAAATGACGCCGACGCCGATCTCGGCGTTGATGTCGGCGTCGGACATCTCGGTCGGCAGGCCGGCAAGCGGGAATTCCTTGCGAAGCGGGAAATACGGGTAGGCATCCCACATCAGGATGCGCCGCAGATCGGGGTGTCCGGTGAACTTGATGCCAAACATGTCGTAGGCCTCGCGCTCGTGCCAGTCGGCGCCGGCCCACAGGCCCGTGGCCGTCGGCATGGCCGGCTCGGCGTCGGAGGCGCACTCAGCCGCGACGCGGACATAGGTGTGCTTCGTGCTCGAGTAGAGGTGCCAGACCACGGTGAAGCGCGGGGACACCTCCGCGCTCCAGTCGATGGCGGTCACGTCCATCAGGAAATCGTAGCCCTGCGTGTCGCGCAGGTAGTGCAGCAAGGCGAGGGCGCCATCGGCAGGGACATTGAAAGCCGGGCAATCCAGGCTCGGGCGCGGAGCGGCCGAGGGGAACTGCAGGCTAACGGCGGTCGGGAGGGCGACGTCGGTGGTCATGCGCGGCAGCGGTGGGATCAGGCGGCGCTGAACTGTTTCTTGAGCGCGGGCTCCTGGCGCACCTTGGCCTGGAGCTTCATGAGGGCGTCGAGCAGGGCTTCGGGCCGCGGCGGACAGCCGCTGACATAGACGTCCACCGGGATGATGCGGTCCACGCCCTGGAGGGTGGCGTAGCTCCGATACATCCCGCCCGAGCTGGCGCAGGCGCCCATGGCGATGACCCATTTCGGGGCGGCCATCTGGTCGTAGATGCGGCGCACCACCGGGGCCATCTTGTAGGTCACGGTCCCGGCGACGATCATGCAGTCGGACTGGCGGGGGGAGAAGCGCATGACCTCGGCGCCGAAGCGGGCGATATCGAACCGGCTGGAGGCCGTGGCCATCAGCTCGATGGCGCAGCAAGCCAGGCCCATCGGCATCGGCCACATGGAGTTCGTCCGGAGCCAGTTGATGGCAGCGTCCACCCGGGTGACCGTGATGTCCCCTTCGATTTTGCTGTTATACGTGACTTCCGGGCTGGCGGCGACCATGTGTGTAAAAAATCAATCCAAGCTACCATCCGCGACTAGTCAGGCAAGGCCCTTCCAGCCGTTTTCAGGAGAAATTTCCGGAATCGGATTTGCCGTTGACCGCGACGGCGACTTTTAACTTAACTCGGCCCCTTTCGCATTCACGGAGAGGTGGCAGAGTGGTCGAATGCGCGCGCTTGGAAAGCGCGTGAACCGCAAGGTTCCGGGGGTTCGAATCCCTCCCTCTCCGCCATTTTCCCCCTCTGGGGGAGATGCCCAACAGCCGATTTGCCAGTTGACGTGGCAAATCGATCATGAAGCCAAAGAATCCGTTCGTCATCTCTCAATTCACGAATCCCTCCGGGGAGATCGTTTTCCGCGTTTCCGGTTGGTTGGACGGCAAGCGCATCCGTAGTAACTTTGGGTCCCGTCCCGAGGCCGAAGCCGAGCGCCAAATCCTCGAGATCCAGCGCCTCCAGGGAGAAACCGGCATTCGGCCGGCCGTCACCCGCCTGACTGAGGATCAGCTCCACGAAGCCGAAGCGGTGTTCCGCCGGCTGGCCAGCCAGCCCCGGCCGCTGTCCTTCTACGTGGAGTTCGCTTTAGCCAACTACCGTGAACCCACGACCCAGAAACTCCTGATCGATGCGGTCGCGGACTACGTCGCTACGAAGCAGCATGAACACGAGCAGGACCTGCTTTCCGAGCCGCACCTGACGCGGCTGAAACGCGACTTGGAGCGGTTGAAAAAGCACTTCCCTGAAACAACGGTCGCTGAACTGACCGGGCCCCGGTTGATGGAATACTTCGAGGCGCGCCGGGCGGGGCTAAAGACCTTCAATAACCGCCGGGGCATTGTTTCAACTTTCCTCAAGCATGCCCTTCAGCGCGGCTGGATCGTCGAGAACCCACTGGGCAAAATCCCGCCCCGTCGCATTCGCCGCCGGCGGGGCGGCGCTATCACCTTCGACTCAGGGCAGGCAACGGCGCTCATGGCGCACGTCGAGACGCATTACCCCGCTGCCGTGCCCTTCTTCGCCCTATGTCTGTTCGCCGGCATCCGCCCGTGCCTGCGCACCGGCGAAATCCTCCGGCTCAAGCCAGAACATGTGAAGCTTGCCGAGGGCGTCATCCGCATCGATGGCGAGGTGTCCAAGGTCCGCGAGCCGCGCAACGTCACAATCCAGCCGAACCTCGCGGCCTGGTTGCGGAAATATCCGCTGGAAAAGTTCCCGATCATTCCGGCGAATCTCCAGCATCTCCGGGAGAAGGTGGCGCTTAAGTTCCCGCTCGCGCACGATGTCATGCGGCACACGTTCATTTCGATGTTTGTCGCGAAGTTCCGTTCGCTCGGCGAGGCGGCGCTGCAGGCGGGTAATTCCGAGAGCATCATCCGTCGGCACTACCTCGACCTGAAGACCACCGCGGAAGCTGAGTTGTTCTTCGGCATCCGCCCGAAACGGGCCAGAAGGGTCGCGGTCGTGCTGCCGATGCCAGCCCCGACGCTGCGCGTCGCGGTCTGAACCCTTCGGTTGACACGCCACGAAGGGTATAGACACGCCACCAGATCCACTCATCAAAAACCGGCTCACGGATGTTCTCGGGCTCCGTGGGTGCGGGATATTCCCGGCCGGCAAGGAGCCCTCGGTGCGCACCCTCCGCGAATGGACGAAGCTGCGGCGCATCCCGTATCACCGCGTCGGGCATTTCGTCTATTACGACCCGGTTGAGGTCGAGGTGCATATTCGCACCAAGCTGAAGGTTCCGGCCCGGGGCTGATCTTGGCCCCGGCCTGACTTCGCCCATTGGCTACATACCCATCCTGGGCCCGGGGCTTTGCCTAGGCTTGTCGGCCACGCTGGGTTGTATTTCAGAGGCAGGCAGCGCTGGCTGGTTGGCCTCGGGCACCATTTTCATCTGCCACTGGTAGGCCTTGCTGATGCGTTCAAGCGGCGATTCGGCGAATTCCAACGGCAAAAGGGAACGTGGTGCGATGCCTTCTGCAATGAGAGTGCTGGTAATCTTTTTGTCCTGGAGCGTCTGGAAGGCCCGAGAGAACACTTCGAGTGCCTGCTTTTCCTTGGTCGGATCTGCGACCGCGCTCTGATGGACATCGCGCAGAAACTCCGGCACGCACCGCACGATCAGTTGCAGGTGGAGCCGGTCTTGGCGGGGCGAAGGACCATCCTGCGGGATATCCCGCACATTCATCGCCTTGGCTTTGAGCATCGCGACCGGATCGAGCACCCGATAGGTCGCCCCTTGCGATTTGATGTAGGCGGCCGCTTCAAGGTCGGCCCGAGCCAAACCATGCACCTTGTGGAGAATCTCAACGAGTAGCGGACGTCCATCCGGACTCGTGCTGCGCAGGGCACCCAGGCGGGAATCCAGCCAGTTTTTGTTGTCCCTTGGCTGAAACACCCAGCCGGGCACACGCTTCAATTTTGGCAGGCCTTCATCGGAAACAATGATGTCGAGATCCTTGCTGATCAGGTTCTCCTTTGGCACCTGGGCCTTGAGGTAATTATTGAGACTTACCTAAAGAAGTGACGATGGGCTCAAAACAGTTCGGCTTGGGCGAAGAAGGCTGCGATGAGCCTCGGGCGACGTTTCCGGCGACGGATGCGCTTGAGCGCCTGACTGGCGGCGTGGCCGAGTTCCCAG
>JAEUGW010000003.1 GCA_016795565.1 Opitutaceae bacterium
CTTTTTTCAGGTGATCGTTCGCGCATTGAAAATGCGACGACTTCTGAGGTGGAACATGGCCTCTGGACAGGTTCCAGGATGCGCGCTAACACAGCCCGCCCGGAGGCCGGGCTCCACCTTCAAGACATCACTTCACGCCCAGCTCCGCGAGTGCGGCATCGAGGGCCTTGAGCAGCGCGGCGATGGTCTCGTCGGTTTCGTCGCCCATGTTGGAGATGCGAAACGCCTTGCCCTTGAGCTTGCCGTAGCCGCCGTCAATCACGAGGCCGTGCTTGGTCTTGAGGATCTCATTCAGCGCGACGAGGTCCACGTTGCGCGTGTTGGCGAAGCAGTTGAGCGTCACCGAACCATAGCTCTCTCTGGGAAAAAGCCTGAAGCCCTTGGCGCAGGCCCAGTCGCGAACCGTTTGGTTCAGGCGCGCGTGGCGGGCGTAGCGGTTCTCGAGGCCCTCGGCGGCGATGTCCTCGAGTTTGGACTGGAGCGCGTAGATGAGCGGGATGACCGGCGTGCTGGGCGTCATGCCGCCCTCGTGGTTCTTCTGGAACTCGAGGAAGTCGAAATAATACCCGCGGCCGGCGAGCGTCGCGGCCTTGGCGAGGGCGCGCGGCGACACCGAGAAGATCGACAGGCCCGGCGGCAGGGCAAAGGCTTTCTGCGAGCCGGTGATCATGACGTCGATGCCAAGCTCATCCTTTTTGATCGGGAGCGCGCTGCAGGAGCTGATGGTGTCCACGATGCTGGTGACGTCCGGGAAGTCGCGGAGCACGGCCATCAGCGCGGGCAGGTCGCTCATGCAGCCGCAGGAGGTCTCGTTGTGGATGAGGGTGACGGCGTCGTATTCGCCGGTGGCCAGCGCGGCGCGCAGCGCGGCCGGATCCACCGGCTCGCCCCATTCAGCCTGCAGGCCGGCTGCGGCCAGGCCGTTGCGCCGGGCGACGTCGAGCCACTTGTCGGAAAAGGCGCCGTTCATGCAGCAGAGCACCTTTTTCTTCACCACATTCCGGAGGGAGCCCTCCATCACGCCCCAGGCGCTGCTGGTGCTGAGGTAGACGGGATCCTTGGTCTGGAAAATCGCCTGCAGTTGCGGCGTGAGCGAGCGGTAGAGCGACACAAACTCGCCGCTGCGGTGCCCGATCAGGGGCTGCGTCATGGCCCGCAGGGTTTTTTCCGAGACGGCCACCGGCCCGGGGATGAAGAGTTTGTAGCTCATGGCGAATGCTGAGGCCGGTGTTGCATGTGGCAAAACCAGCGGCTAGCACTGACTCACAACCGCCACCTCCATAGCGTCAAAGCCAATTTGCTCATGCCCAACCGCTGGTTCCGTCATAAGGCCGATGCCTTCGAGCAGTTCGCTATCGATGTCATCATGGGGCGGCGGGAGGGCACGGCGGCGGCGCTGTTCGGCGCGTTCCTGCAGCTGTGCTCGTATCTCTTCAGCGGCATTGTGCAGCTGCGGCTCTGGCTCTACCGGAATCGCATCCTGCGCGACCAGCCGCTCGGCTGCCTGGTGGTGGTGGTCGGCAACCTGACCGTCGGCGGCACGGGCAAGACGCCGGTCGTCGAGATGTTCGCCAAGGCCCTGCGGGATCGCGGCCGCAAGGTCGCCATCCTCTCCCGGGGCTACAAGAGCAAGGCCCCGCCGCTGTGGCAGAAGTGGTGGTTCTGGCTCAATCACACCGAGGAGCCGCCGCCGCGCATCGTCAGCGACGGCACGGAGGTGCTGCTGGATTCCGAGGTGGCCGGCGACGAGCCCTTCATGCTCGCGCGCAACCTGCCGGGCGTCGTCGTGCTCGTGGACAAGAACCGCGTAAAGGCCGGGGCCTATGCGATCAAACGGTTCGGTTGCGACACGCTGGTGCTCGACGACGGCTTCCAATACCTGCCGCTCAAGGGCCGGCTCAACCTGCTGCTGGTGGACAAGACCAACCCGTTCGGCAACGGCCACCTGCTGCCGCGCGGCATCCTGCGCGAGCCGGTGAAGCACCTGCAGCGCGCCTCCTACGTTTTCCTGACCAAATCCAAGGGCGTGCGCGACGAGGAGCTCGAGGCCATGATCCGGAAGTTCAACCCCGCGGCCGAGATCATCGAGTGCGCGCACAAGCCGCAGTATCTCCAGCGCATCGACACCGGCGAGCGCCTGCCCCTCACGGCGCTGGCCGGACGCAAGGTCGGCGCCCTGAGTGGCATCGCGGCGCCGGAGAGCTTCGAGGCCTTTCTGCGCGAGACGGGCGCGGAACTGGTCTATACGCGGCGGTTTCTCGACCACCACCGCTTCACCCACGAGGATCTCGTCTCCGTCTTCGCCGATGCCCGGGGTGCCGGCGTCGAGATCATGGTGACCACGGAGAAGGACGCCGTGCGCATCGAGGCTTCCGAAAAATTCTCCCTGCCGTGCTACTACCTGCGGCTGGAAATCGAGATCCTGCGTGGCGCGGCGGACTTCCAGGAGGCCGTCGGCAAGATATGCTTCCCGCGCGGCGAGCCGGTGATGGCGACGTTGCCGCCGATGTGAGGGCGTTTTTTGGCCGCGGATTTCGCGGATACTCGCGGATATATGCCCGATTCCGTCATCCTGAGCGTAGCGAAGGATCCATCGGCACTTACGCTCGTCTCCACCGATGCATGAATCCTGATGGATTCTTCGCTACGCTCAGAATGACGGGAAATGAGAATTGGCTCTGAATCCGTATTCATCCGCGGCATCCGCGGTGAAACAATTCTGTTGCCGGTTCCGATGGCACTGGCGAAGGTCAGGCCATGAGCGATCCCCG
This sequence comes from Opitutaceae bacterium, assembly GCA_016795565.1. Taxonomy (GTDB): domain Bacteria; phylum Verrucomicrobiota; class Verrucomicrobiia; order Opitutales; family Opitutaceae; genus Lacunisphaera. The sequence continues at coordinate 2,772 of JAEUGW010000003.1, forward strand.
TTATGCCCGGCTGGCCGAGGTGCTGACCGGCTTCTCCACCGAACTGAAGAAAGGCGAGCGCGTGCTCATCGATGCCTTCGATGTGCCGGACACTTTCACCATCGAGCTCGTTCGCGCCGCCCAGGCGCGCGGCGCGCTGCCCTACGTGAACGTCCAGCGGGCCCGGATCACCCGCGAGCTGCTGAAGGGCGCCTCGGCCGGCCAATACGCCACGACCGCCGCAATCGAGCTGGCCCGCATGAAGCGCATGCAGGCCTACATCGCCGTGCGCGGCTCGGACAACATCTTCGAAACCTCCGACGTGCCCGCCGACCGCGTGCAGGCCGTGGCCAAGGTGATGAAGCCCGTGCTCGACCACCGGGTGAACAAGACCAAGTGGGTCGTGCTCCGCTGGCCCTCGTCCGCCATGGCCCAGCAGGCCGGCATGAGCACGCAGGCCTTCGAGGATTTCTATTTCCGCGTCTGCACTTTCGACTACCGGCGCTACGGCCCGGGCATGAAGGCGCTGGCCGCCCTCATGAACCGGACCGATCGCGTGCACCTCAAGGGCCCGGGCACCGACCTGAAGTTCTCCATCAAGGGCATCGGCGCCGTGCCCTGTGGCGGCCTGCGCAACATCCCGGACGGCGAGGTGTTCTCCTGCCCGGTGAGGGAGAGCGTCGAGGGCGTCATCCAATACAACGCGCCGACCGTTTACCTCGGCACCTCCTTCGACAACATCCGCCTCGTGTTCAAGAAGGGCAAAATCGTCGAGGCCACGTCGAACAACACGAAACGCCTGAACGAGATTCTTGATACCGACCCCGGCGCGCGCTACATCGGCGAATTCGCCATCGGCTTCAACCCGCACATCAAGGAACCGATGCGCGACATCCTGTTCGACGAGAAGATTGCCGGTTCGTTCCACTTCACGCCCGGCCAGGCCTACGAGACCGGCGGCAACGGCAACAAGTCGGCCGTGCACTGGGACATGGTGAACATCCAGCGCCAAGACTACGGCGGCGGCGAAATCTGGTTCGACGGGAAGCTCATCCGCAAGGACGGCCTGTTCACCACGCCGGCGCTGAAGAAACTGAACCCCGACCAGCTGCTCAAGCAGGGTTAGGGGTGACCCGCGTTGCGCCCGGCTTTGCGGGTCGCCGCCTCCCGCCCGTCTCCATTCTTGCCAGTCATCACCTACACCGTCCCTGCAGGCAGCCGGCGCGAGCGCGCCGACAAGGTCCTCGCGACGGCGTTTCCCGAGCACAGCCGGGCGGCGTTCCAGCGGGCGCTGGAGGCGGGCCTGGTGAAGGCCGATGGCAAGGTGATCGGCCAGGCGGACGACGTGAAGGCCGGTCAGTTCATCGAGTTCAGTTTTCCGGAAACGAAGCCCGCCGAGCTCAAGGCGGTGGACATCCCGCTCGACGTGGTCTTCGAGGACAAGCACCTCATCGTGCTCAACAAGGCGGCGGGCATGGTCGTGCACCCTGGCGTCGGCACGGGCGAGGACACGATGGTGCACGCGCTGCTGGCCCATTGCGCCGGGGAATTGAGCGGCATTGGCGGCGTGGAGCGCCCGGGCATCGTGCACCGGCTGGACAAGGAGACCTCCGGCCTGCTGGTCGTCGCCAAGCACGATGCCGCCCACCGCGCGCTCGCCGACCAGTTTGCCTCCCGCGCCTTGAAGAAGGAATACCTCGCCCTGGTGTCCGGCGTGCCGCGGGAAAGCACCGGCACGATCAACCGAGCCATCGCCCGCCACCCGGTGCATCGTCACCGGATGACCGTCGGCGAGGGCGGGCGGCCGGCGCGAACCGACTGGACCGTCGAGAAGACATTTGCCGATAAAGTCGCGCTCATCCGCTGCCGCATCCACACCGGCCGGACGCACCAGATCCGCGTGCATTTGAAATCCCTCGGACATCCGCTCCTCGGCGATGCCTCCTACGGCTGGAAACAGAATCCCGCGCTCCCCGTGCCCCCGCGGGTGATGCTGCACGCCGAGCATCTGGTGTTCGCGCATCCCGTGAGCGGCAGGATCATGGACCTGACCGCGCCGTTGCCCGCGGATTTCAAGCAGATGCTGACGGCGCTGCGGAAGGTGTAGGCCTCGCCTGCGCAAACCAACCGGCCGCGTCAGCGCGGCACCTGGCTGCGCGCGTAGCGCAGGTTGTCCTGCGTGGCGCGGTTGTCCGGTGCCAGCCGCAAGGCGGCTTCGTAGGCGATGACCGCCTCCTGCGGGTGTCCCGTCAGCAGGAGGGAACCGCCGAGGTTGACCCAGGCATCGTGCAGGGAGGAATCAATCGTCACGGCTGACCGGTAGGCTTGGGCGGCGTCGGCGGGCTGCCTGGCCTTCAGCAGGGCGTCGCCCAGGCGGGAGTGCATGAAAGCGTTGTTGGGCTTGAGGGTGACGGCCTGCCGATAGCGGGGCAGGGCATCGCTCGTGCGGCCGGCCTGCATGAGTGCCTCCGCCAGGTTGAAGTGATTCTGGGCCGCGTGCCCGGCGAAGCCCAGGATGATCTCAAACTGCCGGATCGCCTCGGGCAGGCGGCGCTGGGCGAGCAGGCAGGTGGCGTAGTTGATGCGGAGGGCGGTGTCGCCGGGGCGGGTGGTGAGAAGCTTCTCGAATTGCCCCAAGGCCTCGGGGCGCCGGTTCACCTTCACGAGATCCCGCGCATAGTTGAAGCGCATATCCTCGTCCGCCGGCCGCAGCTGGAGATAGTTTTCGTAGTGCGCGATGGCTTCGGGAAAATTCCCCGCTTCGTCGGCGAAGCGGGCGAGGGCGGCATAAGGCCGGGGATTCTCCGGGTAGTGCGCTAGATTGTCGTGCCACACGGCCGCCGGCGAGCGGTAGAGGCGGTTGCGGCTCAGCGTGAGCCCGGCGAAAACCACTGCGATGGCGACACAGACCGGCAGCACCAGTTTGGGGGAACGGCGCGCCAGCCCGCCGACCGCCAGAACCGCAATCGCCGCCAGCGGCAGATACATCCGGTGCTCGGCGATGGTCTGCGTCACCAAAGGCACCACGCTTGAACTGGGTGAGAGTATGATGAAAAACCACGCGCCCAGAAAACCGAGCACCGGCCGGCGCCAGCAGGCCCAGATGATGCCGAGGGCCAGCGTCACGAGGAGGATCGCCTGCGGCAGCACCTCGGGGAGGCGGCGGATGACGCCTGTGCCGTAGTCCATGACGAGCGGATGGGGCCAGAGCGAGAGCTTGAGGTAGATGACGATGCCACGGCACTGGGTGAGCAAATACTCCCAGGAACTCACGCTCTCATAGCCAGCCGTGCCGCCGCGCAGCGGGTTGCCCGCCAGCAAATAGAAGAGCAGCGCCCAAGTGGCAAACAGCCCGTAGTGCAGCCAGCGCTGGTGTCGGATTTCCCTGAACGAGCCGCTGAGAAAAGTGCGATCGTAGAGCAGGGCGATGACCGGGGCGGTGACCATGACCTCCTTCGTCCCCATGCCCAGGGCACAGGCGGTGATGCCCGCCAGGCTCCAGCCCGCCCGGGCCGGGGTGGTGGTGGCGGCCGCGGCGCGGGCGAGGCTGTAGAGCGTGAGCAGATAAAACAACCCGACCAACGACTCGGTGCGCTGGATGGCGCAGGTGACCGATTCGGTCTGCAACGGATGCAGGGCCCACAAGAGCGCGCTGCCAAAGGCCACCGGCGTGGCCTGAGCGCTCCATTGCTCGCGCAAAACCGGTCCGGCGAGCGTGCGTCGGACCAGCCCGAAAAGGGTGAGGGCGGCGAGTCCGTGAATCAGGGTGTTGGCGACGTGGTAGCTCCACGGCTCCACGCCGCTGACCGCGTAGTTGACCGCCAGAGTGAGATTGAGAACAGGGCGGCCGGCCACGCCGGTGCCGCGATCGCTGGGTGGCTGCAGGGCGGTCGTCGGCGGCCAGAGCTGGCGAATGGAGGGGTTGTCCACGATGGCTTGGGTGTCATCGAAGATGAAGGGGGCGCGGAAGGTGTTGCTGTAAGCCAGCGCGACGGCGCAGAGCAGGGCGACCACCCAGAGGGCACCCGGCTGGTTTGCCGGGGCAGCAACGGGGGGCGGCGGAGTGGTCTTGGACATGTCAGCTTGCCGCCAGCGCCTCGGCGGCCAGTCCCCAGCGCAGATTGTGGAGCGTGTGGTGGAAGCGCCCGATGTGCGCGTAATCGGCGATGGTGATCATGGTGACCAGCGCGGCGGGAAACACGTCGGCGCGCGCGGCGGGCAGACCGGGGACGGCCTTGCGCTCGGCGAGGGTCATCGGGGCGAGTTCATCGAGCATCTCCGCCAAGGTGTCCGTGCCGATGATGGCAGGCGTGTCCTCCAACGTCAGCGCATGCCGGGCACCTTTGATCGCGCGGACGGTGGACATGCTGCCCCCGGCGAAGACGGCGGACGGGGCAATGACAGGGAAGCGAAAGCCGGAACGCTTGAGCTCGTCGCGCACATGTTTGGCGAGCGCGTGACATTCGCCGGAATCGAGCGAGGAGGCGGGGTCCTTGATGAAGCGCTCCGTCAGCCGCACGCAGCCAAGTTGGAGGCTCTGCGCCTGCGAGATTTTCCGGTCGCGGAACAGCAGGCACTCGAGGCTGCCGCCGCCGAGGTCGAAGACGTAGAAATCCTTCAGCTCGGCCAGAGCCGGGTCCGACGTCAGGCCGCGGCCGATGAGGTTGGCCTCCTCGTCGCCGCTCAGGATGCGGATGTCGTGGCCGGTGGCGGCCTTGACCCGGGCGCGAAAATCGCCGCCGTTGCCAGCGTCGCGCACGGCGCTGGTGGCAACGAGGATGGTGCGCGCCGGCTTGAAGGGAGCGGCGTCCATCAGCAGTTCCTGGATGGCGGCGAGGCCACGCGCCATGCCTTCCTCGCTGAGGCGCGGTTCGGATTTGCTGATGCCGGCGCTGATGCGCGCGTCAATGGTCCGGGAGGCCAGCGCCGTCACGATGCCGGCCGGATCGCGCGTCGCCACCAGCACCTTGATGGAGTTGCTGCCGATATCGATGACGGCGGCTGCTGGAGTGTTATGGATCACGTGTTTCGCGGATTGGCACGAATAAGGAGGGAATGCCCGTGATTGTCATTCTGAGCGAAGCGAAGAATCCATCATGATATGCGCCAGCGGGTGCCATTCTGGATCCTTCGCTTCGCTCAGGATGACATGGCGCGTGGATCTATCCGTGATCATCAGTGTAATCCGTGGTTAAATAACGCATCGTTCATGGCACGAAATCCCTGGGCGCGATGAGGACGACGAATTCCCCCTTGAGGCTGGCCTTGGCGAGGCGGGCCTGCACCTCGCCGGCCAGGCCGACAAAGAAGGTCTCGTGGAGCTTGGTGACTTCCTTGGCGATGCAGATGACCCGGTCGGCGCCCAGCACCTCGACGATCTCGGCGGCGAACTTGTCGATGCGGTGGCAGCTCTCGTAGAGCGCGAGGGTGAAGTCAAAGTCGCGGTATTTATTGAGAAACGCGATGCGTGCGGCGGACTTGGGCGGGAGGAATCCGGCGAAGAGAAAACCGTTGGTCGGGAGGCCGCTGGCGCTGAGCACGGCGGTGAGGGCGCAGGCTCCCGGGACGGGCACGACGGGCAGGCCGCGGCGGCGACAGGCGCGGACGATGCGAAAACCGGGATCGCTCAGGCCGGGCGTGCCGGCGTCGCTGACGACGGCGACGGACTTGCCCTGCGCGATCTGGTCGGCGAGTCGTTCGGCCGCCTCGGTTTCGTTGTGCTCGTGGTAGGGCGTGAGCTCGCGGTGCAGGCCGAGCCGCGTGAGCATGGTGCCGGTCGTGCGCGTATCCTCGCAAGCGACGACGTCAACGGCGCCGAGGATGGCGCGGGCGCGGTCGGTCAGGTCCGCCAGATTGCCGATGGGCGTCGCCACGACATACAGGTGGCCGGGCTGGGGCACCAGCGAGGGATTGTCGGCAGGCGCGGTCATGACGTCGCCGAGGCGGGCCGGGAGCCGGCCTTATTTGCCCATGCCGGGGATGCGGCCTTCCCAGTCGGCAGGACGGCTCCACGGAATCGAGGAGTCCTGCTTCGAGGGCCCGCAGCCGGTCAGGCCGGCGAGCGCCAGGAGGGACAGCAGAAACACAAAAAGGGTCTTGCGAGGTGAGGGCATGCTTAAGGGGTGAATACGAGTAAATCGCCGGTCTGCAACTGTCCTTTCAGGGTGCCGGGCAGCACCCGGGCGAGGGAGAAGCGGGGGCGGACATCGCTGATTTGAACCTGCGCCAGCTCGGAAGTTCCGCGCTGCAAACGGATAAGGGCCTGCGGACGGGCGCCATGCACCGCCCCGTAGTCAATGACCACAAACGTGTCAGCCGGCCCGACGCGAACCACCTGGTGCGGCAGCGGCGCAGCCGGGATCGTGGCTGGCGGCGCGGGTTCCTCGAGGGTCTCGGCCAAGGCGCGGGTCAGCAGGCGCGTGAGCTGGTCCTCCAATTCGGCGATGCGGCGCTCGTAGGGCGCGACGTCAACCAGCGGAGGGGTGGGGCTGGCCGGTGCAACCGGAGCGGTCGAAACGACAGGCGCGGGCTCCGGCGGCGCGGCGGGGCGGGGTGCCTGGCGCAAGCTGGCCAGCTCCGCCATCAGGGCGACCTCGCGTTGCTCGCGGGCACTCAGTTCGCGGACGAGTTGGTCATTCCGGGTTTCGGTGGCGGTGCCGCGGATTTTCGCCGAGCCGAGCAGCGAATCGAGTTCGACCGCGCGCCGGCCGATGTCGGCTGCCTGCGTGGCGGCTTGCTTCAGCTCGTAACGGAGCTCGGCATTTTGCCGGGAGAGGCGCGTGACTTGCGCGGCAAGTTCGCGGTTGTGCTGACGGGCCAGCCAGAAGCCCATGCCGATGGCCGCTGCGAGGAGGGCGACTCCGCCGACATAGACACCCGGCTTCATGGCAACCGGCCCGTGTTCTAGCCCTGCCCGGCGTAGGTTGACTCCGACCACTGCTTCGCGGCGGCCTTGGCGACCTTGCTGCCCGGGTTGGCGGCGAGGTGCTCCAGAACCTTGAAGACAAGTTCGGTCTGGTCGGGCGCGCCCAGCTTGGCCGCGAGCGCCTCGGCGGTGAACGCGGTGCCCGGGGCCGCCTTGAGGGCTGCGGCGATCTTGAGTTTGAGGGCGATGACACCGCCCGCCGCCTTCTTGCCCGCCTCGACCCCGGGCTGGTGGTAGGCGTTGATGCCGACGAGCGAGGCGTAGAGGCCGACGGCGCGCTCGTAGAGGGCGATCAGCATGCCGATGGACTTCGGCGAGACCTCGTTGACCGTGATGGTGATGGAGTGGCGGTTCTTCTCGCTCAGCGCGTCGCGCGTGCCGAGCAAGAAGCCCTGCAGGAAGTCGCCGCTGGTCACGCCCGGCTCGACCTCGAGGGAGGTGTCGGCGCCGCGGTCCTTGAGCACCTCGATGAAGGTGACGAAGAAATTGTTCACGCCCTCGCGGAGCTGCTGCACGTAGGCGTGCTGGTCGGTCGAGCCTTTGTTGCCATAAACGGCGATGCCCTGGTTGACGATGTTGCCCTGGAGGTCGAACTCCTTGCCGAGCGACTCCATGACGAGCTGCTGCAGGTAGCGCGAGAAGAGCAGCAGGCGGTCCTTGTAGGGCAGCACGACCATGTCCTTCGTCCCCTTGCCGTCGGTGGCCCAATACCACATCAGCGCGAGCAGCGCGGCCGGGTTGTCGCGGAGGGATTTCCGGCGCGTGGCGGTATCCATCGCGGCGGCGCCGGCGAGCATCTGGTCGGTCTTGATGCCCTGCAAGGCGGCGGGCAGGAGGCCCACGGCGCAAAGCTCGGAGGTGCGGCCGCCGACCCAGTCCCACATTGGGAAACGGGCGAGCCAGCCTTCCTTCTGCGCGACCTCGTCCAGCTTGGAGCCCTCGCCGGTGACGGCGACGAAGTGTTTCGGGTAGTCGAGGCCGGCGGCCTTGAAGGCGACCTGGGCCTCGAGCATGCCGTTGCGCGTCTCGGCGGTGCCGCCGGATTTGGAAATGACGATGACCAGCGTCTGCTTCAGGCGGCTGCCGAGCGTCTTCAGGACGTAGTCAATGCCGTCGGGATCGGTGTTGTCGAAGAACGACACACCCATCTTGTCGCGGTTGCCCTTGAGGCGGCCAAGCGCGTGGCTGACAAACTGCGGCCCGAGGGCCGAACCGCCGATGCCGATGACGAGGACCTCCTTGAACTTGGCGCCGCCCGGCGCGGTCAGCTCGCCCTTGTGGACCTTGGTGACGAAGGCCTTGATGGCATCGAGGGTGGACGTGATGGCCGTGCGCAGTTCCCCGGTGGGTGCCAGTTCGGGCGCGCGCAGCCAGTAGTGGCCGACCATGCGTTTTTCGTCGGGATTGGCGATGGCGCCGCCTTCGAGGGCGGCCATGTCGGCGAAGGCCTGCTTGAGTCTGGGCTCCATTGAGCCGAGAAAATCGTCGGGGAAGGGCATCCGGCTGATGTCGAGCGACAGGCCGAGGCGGGAATTGGTGTAGTAAAGCGACTTGAAGCGGTCCCAGGTCATAGTCCGGCGAGTGTAGCCTCGGGCCGTGACCGGAGCTAGCCCGAAAACCGGCATAATTGAGCAGGAGGAGCCGCCGGTTCTTGTAGGGGCGTCCCTGGTGGACGCCCGCGGGCGCCGGCAAGCGGCGCCCCCACGACGGAGTTCGAATTTTTCGGGATTGCTAGGGCGCGGCGGCACCCCAATCAGTAAGGGTCAATCGCATGGCCTTTGATCTCAAACGTGTCTTGAAAGTGATGCTGTTCGCCTCGAACGGCCCTCTCTCGGTGAAGGATATCCAGACGGCCGTCAGCCGCTTTCATGAGCAGGCGACGGTCCTGCCGCTGACCGGCGAGTCCGAGACACCGGCCGCGCCGGAACAAGGTGCGATAACCCCCGCCGAGCCGGAGGAACCCGTGCTGCCCGCGGCTGTGGAGGACGACGAATTCTACCGCGACGTGCCGTCCCTGATCACCACCGCCCAGATCCGCGAATGCATGGACGCGATCTCCTTGGAATTGCAGGCGGCAGACAGCGAAATCCTGCTCATCGAGGGCCACAGCGGGTGGCGTCTGGTCACCCATCCGCGTTTCGCCCGCTGGGTGCGCCTGCTCCGCAACGAGCCGCCGCCGGTCAAGCTGAGCCCGTCGTCGCTCGAGACCATGGCCGTGATCGCCTACCGCCAGCCCGTGACCCGCGCCGAGATCGAGCAAATCCGCGGCGTGTCCGCCGAGGCCGGCCTCACCAAGCTGCTGGAGCGCGACCTCGTTTACATCGTCGGCCGCGCCGACCTGCCGGGTCGCCCGATCCAATACGGCACGACCGACGCCTTCCTCGAATTTGTCGGCATCAAGTCCCTCGATGAGCTGCCGGCCTCGGATGTCCTGTCGCCGCGGCAGATTGACGCCTGGCTCCAGACCTCGAGCAACCCGCGCGCGGCCGGCGATGCCGACATGGGGCTCGACGAGACGGAGGAGCAGCAGATGTCCCTGGAACCGACCGCTGCGCCGGAAACCCCGGCATCCTGAGTGCTGGTGGCCGGGCCCCGCGGTGAATTCAGCCGCTTGGGCTCCTACCGCAGGCGCGTGTAGATGACGTAGACGCTCACGGCGCAAATCACGAGCATGCCGAGGGCGAAGATGAAATACAGATAGCAGCCGCGCTTGACGTCGCGGGTGGTGTTGGCGGTCGGCGGCGCATACTGGGCGAGGATTTCCTCGGCGGTGGGAGTTCGGACGACGGGCGCGACGGGTGGCATGCCAGCGGCTCCGACCGCGCCCGGATTCACCTCGGGGGCGGGCGCGCCGGACTCCCGGGCGATCTCGCGGTCCAGCCAAGCGAGCTGTTGCTGGACCAAGGCGCGCTGCTGCTGGAGTTCGGTGAGCCGGTCGGACACGGCGGGAAAGTCAGCGGGAAATCAACCCGGGCGCAAGCACGGGGTGGGGCGCGTTGTCCCCAACGCGCCGAGGCCGATTGGGATTATCGCCCTGCCAAAACAAAAAAAGGCGCACCTTGCGGTGCGCCTTGGCAATGATTGGCGGACTGCTCAGACCACGGCCACCTTGCGGTGGGCCTTGTCGAACTGGACGGTGCCGTCGCGGAGGGCGAACAGCGTCCAGTCGCGGCCGGTGCCGACGCCCGCACCGGCGTGGTGCTTGGAGCCGCGCTGGCGGACGATGATGCCGCCGGCGAGAACCTTCTGGCCGCCATAGATCTTCACGCCGAGGCGCTTGGATGCGCTGTCGCGGCCGTTGCTGGAGGATTTCTGACCTGTTTTATGTGCCATGGTAGTGGGTCCTTAAGCTTTGATGGACTCGATCTTGATGACCGACAGCTCCTGGCGGTGGCCGCGCTTGCGCTTCGAGCCCTTGCGCTTGCGCATCTTGAAGACGATGACCTTCTTGCTGCGCTTGTTTTCGAGAACCTTGGCCTTGACCGAGGCGCCGGTGAGGAAGGGGGTGCCGACCTTGAAATTATCGCCTTCGCCTGCAGCGAGGACTTCGTTGATTTCGACCGTGGAGCCGGCTTCCGTCTTGGGATAGCGGTCCACGATGAGGATGTCGCCCTCGCTGACCGAGAACTGCTTCCCCTGTGTTTTGATAGTGGCTTTCATAAGTTCAAAGGGGCGAAATAAGGGGAGTCAGTGAGGGGTAATCAAGGCTTTATTTTATCCGGCGACGTGAAACCGCATCCGCTGGCCGCACAAAGAGATAATTGACGAAAAAGCTCAAGCCCAGCACCCCGCTCAGGGTCCGGATATTGCGCATCGCCCCAACCACGCTGGCCAGCGGACTGGAAGCGGGCTCCTTGATGCGCAGCAACAAGATACAACCGATCAGGCCGACCACCGGCTGCACCAAAAACACGAGGTGATAGACGTCGAGCGGCGCCCAGCCCTGGGCGAGCAGGCGGGCCAGCATTTCACCGCCCAAAATGGGGGAGAGGGCGGCCACCAGAGAGGTCACGGCGAGGTTGAGGCCGATCGCCAGGCTGCGGGCGTCAGAGGGAATCAATTTTAACAGGATCGTGAACTGCCCGAGGATGAATCCAGCGCTGAGGGCGCCGCCCCAGAACCACATGCCGTAGAGAATCGCGCTGTTTTCGGGGGTCAGGAAGCACCAGAGAAAATTCTGGACCTGCCATAGCCCAAGCGCGACCGCCATGCAGGCTTTGTTGCCGTAACGATCGAGCAATCCGCCCCAAACGGGCAGCGAAACGATGCCGCCCAGAGCCACCAGTGTCGCCAGGATGCCGACTTGGAAGCCCGAGAAGCCGAGCTGCTCGAACATGAAGACGTGGTAGAACGGACCGATGCAGTTCGAGGCGAAATTCCACACCGCGCCGAACACGATGAAGAGCAGCAGCGAGTGCGAGCGCCGCACGATGGCGACCTGTTCGCGCAGCGGCCGCGCCGGCGCGGGCTTTTTCCGCGTGAGGCGGCCCTCCGGCATCCGCCAGAAATACCACAGGGACGCGGCGCGACAGACGCACGCCGCCACGATGACCAGCTGGAAGGTGCGCGCGGAATAGCCGCCCCAGGTGAGCACTGTGCCGGTGCCCAGCACGAACACCAGCGTGGCCCCCTGGATGAAACGATTGCGCTGGCTGAAGTAGCGGCCGCGCAGGCGTCCGGGCACGAGTTCGTGCATCCAGCCGTTCCACACGACGCTGAGCACCGCGTTGAACAAGGAGGCGACGAACACCCAGATCAGCAGGAAACGCCCGGTGGCCGCCGGGTCGTCCACCGGCAGCGAGGGCAGCTTCCACGCCAGCCAGGCCCAGCAGACGGAGTGCAGCGCCGCGCCCAGTATGGCGGTGGGCCGCGGTCGCGCCCACCGGGTGATCAGCGGCGAGATGAACACCTGCAGGAAATTGCAAGCGAAGGGCACGGCGACGGCGGCGCCGATGACAGACTTGGAAAGCGGAAAACCCTTCGCGACCAGCGCGGTCATGAAAATATTCACCGGCAGCGACATCGTCACGACGGGCGTGGCGAGCACGCCTTCGATCACGCTGGCGCGCATCCCCCGCCGCAGGATCTCGCGGTTCTGGGCCAGGGTGGGACGGGCGGGAGTTGCGTTCATGACGGCGGCGGGAGATATCGGGATATGCCGCGAGCCGTTAAAGCGAAATCTCTCCAGAACACCCGGACGGTCGCCCTGGCCCGCGGCCTGGTGGGCAAGGTGCTGGCCCGGCAACGCCCCGGCGGCCGGGTGGAGCGGCACCGCATCACGGAGGTCGAGGCTTATGACGGAGAAAGCGACCTCGCCTGCCACGCGAGCAAGGGCCGCACGCCGCGCACGGAGGTCCTCTATCGGCCCGGCGGAGTCTGGTATGTCTATCTGTGCTACGGCATCCACGAGATGGTGAACCTGGTCACAGGCCCGGTCGGCTACCCGGCGGCGGTCTTGATTCGCGGCGTCGAGGGCATCAGCGGGCCGGGCCGGTTGACCAAGCGACTGGCAATAGGCCGTCAGCTGAATGGCGTGGCGGCCACGCGCGCCTCGGGCCTGTGGGTTGAGGACGACGGATTTGTGGTGCCGACCGGCGCATTGCGGACCGGGCCGCGCATCGGCGTGGACTACGCCGATGCGGAGTGGGCGGGAAAGCCCTGGCGGTTCTGGATGAAATTGTAGCGGCGCTCTATGAGCGTCGGACGGCGGTCACAGACCGCCGCTACAGGTTTACTTCGCCGCCACGGCCGCCGCCTTCTGGTAACCGCTCAGCGACAGCGTGGCCGAACCGAAGCGGAGCTTCAGTTGCATCTTCACCGGCAGGCGGGTGTCGTCCTGCGCGATCCAGACCTTGATCTCCCCGCCGCGCTTGAAGAGTCCCTTCGGGTCCTTCTCCATGCGGGGCACGAGCACGAGGGTCTTGTAGCGGCCCATGGGCGTGCGCACCTCCTCGTAGCCCTCCGCGTGGATGGAGATAGCATAGAAATCCCGGGCGAACTGGACGACGATATCGCGCTTCTCCCCGGGCTTCAGGTTCCACTCGCGGGTCTGGACCAGCGCGCTGATCAAATCGAGCGGGTCGCCGCCCTCGGGCAGGGGCAGCTCCCCGCTGCGGCCGGTGCGCACGCGGTCGGTGTAGGTCGCGCGGCGCTTTTCGTAGTCGATCTTGAAATCATTGTCGATAGGCCGCTTCGGGTCCGCGCCGGTCTCGTGCACGGACAGCAGGCGGCCGGTGGGGCGGTCAATGACCGCCTCGGCCTTGCTGTCGAATTCATAGAGCCCGCGCACGATGCCGCGGGAACGCGTGTCCACCGTGACCCGGGCGAGATCCTTGCCGTTGGCCGTTTCGCTTTCGCCGGCGATGGTGATGTCACCCGCGTGGCTGAAGATGGCAAAGCCGACCTTGTAGGTGAGCTTTTCGCCATCGCCGATGGCCGTGAACGGCGCAGCGGAAGCGAGCAGGGGCAGAGCGAGAAAGAGGAGACAGGGGAATTTCACAGGGATGCTGACACCACCGATGGGCGAAGGTGCGCCGGGCGTCGAGTTTTTGGTGCAGCCACGGCGGAACCGATTCTCTGCGCATGACACGGATGGGCGCGGATAATACCAACATCCCTTAGATTTTGGCCTGTCATTGCGAGGAGCGAAGCGACGAAGCAATCCAGCTGGATCGCCACGGCCCGCTTTGCGGGCCTCGCGATGACAAAAGGCTAAAAGCTACGGGCGTTGGCTATAAGATTCTGCCTCCGCCCATATACCGCGCGGATCCGTGGAGTTCGCGGGAGAATCAGCCCAGTCTCAGGTCCATCTGGTTCTGCTGGCCGAGGGCCCAGGCCTCGATGCCGCGGGCGCGCAGGGTGGCGGCAAACTCCTTGGCGAAGCCGTGCAAGGTATAGACGACCTTCGGCTGGACCTTGGCCACGAAGGCCAGCAGGTCGGGAAAGTCGGCGTGGTCGGACAGCGGGAAGGCGGCGTCGCACCGGTTTTGGTATATGGCGCCGCTGTCCATGGCCCAGCCCGAGGCGATGGCGGTCCGCTTGGGGCTGATCCACGTTAGGGGCGCGAGGTGGTTCTGCATGGGCGGGGCGATGACGACGTGCCCGGCGTGGTGGTGGACATCCAGCGGCGCGTAGGGCGGGAGTTTCATGCCGAGTTCGGCATAGCGCCTGGTCATCTTGAGGCTGTTCGCGTGCAGCATGACCGGCAGGCCGGCGCCGCCGACGATCTGCAGCAGCTCCTGCGTCTTGCCGAGGCTGTAGGCGTAGAGGACGGGCGTGACCTTGTCGGCCAGCGCCTGGCGGCAGAAGGCTACGATGTCCGCTTCGATCTTCTCCTGCGGCGGAAACACATAGCGCGGCAGGCCGAAGGTGGTCTCCATGATGAGCACGTCGGCGCGCGGTGTGGCGCAGGGCTCGGCGGCGAGGCTGGGACGGAGCTTGAAATCACCGGTGTAGAGCAGGGTGCCTTGCTCCGTTGTGGCGTGAAACATGGCCGAGCCGAGGATGTGGCCCGCCGGATGGAGACGGACCTCGCAACCCATGTCGGCCGTGAAGGGCTCGCCGAAGCCGAGGATGTGCTCCTCGCGCCGGCCGCCCACGCGCAGCCGCATCAGGCTGGCCGTCTCGCGGGTGGCGATGATCTCGCGGTGCGACGCGATGTGGTCGGAGTGGGCGTGCGAGACAAAGGAGCGGGCCTGGGATTTCTGCGCGTCCAGCCACCAGCCGATTTGCGGCAGGTTGACCCCGTGCTGGTGCTGGACTTCCCAAGGCATGAAGCCAGCAAGGAGTCCTCCGGAGACGAAGTCAAAGGCCGGCCGGGCCTTGCTGACAGCCCTCTGTCAGGAGAGGTGCCTTGCTCTTAACGCACGGAACATTTGCGCGCGGTGGAGGCGGCAGGCCCGACCCTGGCCGTCCGTGGATAGGGCGCGACTGGACAAGGCGGAGCCGGGAGAACTCGAAACCAGACCAACTGAATCCCAGCGCCCTAATCCTGCAATCGATGGCAATCGCAGCTGCCGCGGCTCAACCCGAGACGCTGATGTTGCTCAGGTCGGCGCGGACGGATTCGTAGGTCGTGGCGTAGGCCAGCACCCTCGGCTCGGGCGTGCGACCGTTGACGCGGCACCATTCCGTGTAGAGCGCCGGCCACCAATTCTCATGCCGGGTCAGTCCCTTCGTCTGGAGATTTTTCCAGTCAATCACGACGCGAGACCAGCAGACGTCGCCATAGGCGATGGCTTTTTTCGCGCCACCCATTTGCTCCACATACCAGTCCCGGCCGATCCGGGCGTGCAGCACCTCGTCCGCCCAATCATAGTCCTGGATCATGGCGGAAAAGGGATCGCCGGAGGCGAGGCCTACCTCCCACTCGAACCGCTTGCCGGTCTTCGGCATCAGGCCCTGCTCAATGAAATAGAGCACCGCGTGCCGCTCCAGCGGCTTGAGCTGGGTGTTGAGCGCCAGCGACCAGGTGAAGTTGACCCGCACGAGCCGCCGCCAGTCCACCCCCGCGCGCACGAAGCCGACCTCGCCCATCATGGCATGGCGTGCCTCGTCCCAGAGCTGGCGGGTCATGTCCACCGTGTAGTCCCAAGGCTGGCCGGGTGTCTCGGCGATGATCGAGGCCATCATCTCCGGCACGTCAATCTCGCGCAGACGCTTGTAATACATCATGAGCGTCTTGGGCTCCGGCGGCATCGTGTCGTCGTAGAGGAAGGCCTCGGCGTGGACTCCCATGTTGTAGGGATCCGGGAAACGCTCATCGCGTTGCGGCACCGGATCAAAGCGCGGGGGCTGAGCCGAAAAGAGGCGCGCGGGCGCGCCGCCTTCAGCGGGCGCCGCGCCGTCCAGACCACCAGCCTGCGCGAGCAGGCGCTCGAGGTGCGCGATCCAATCGCCCAGTTCCCGCCGCGTCTCGGGAGAGACGAGTTTCGCCAGGCATTGCCCGCCGGTCGCGATCATTTCGTCTACTTCGAGCAGGGCGAAGCGGCAGATGCGGTAGGAGGGGTGATCCACCAGCAGGTTGGTGTCCGCCTGGTGCTGGCGCAGCGCGGCGTGCAGCGCGGGCAGCGCCTGCCCGTAAAGCCCGAGCAGCAGCGCCGCCGTGCTCGGGGCGGCCAGGATTTCATCGAAAAAGACATCCAACGCGGCATCCGGCACCTGATCAAGGCCCAGCGGCGGCTCGCGCATCTCGGCGACGCGCTTGCGCCACGCCGCCGCATGCTCGGCGGCATAGTGGGCGTGGAGGCTGAAGATCATCTTCAGCTCGTATACCGGCTCGGCCGGCAGGCGGTGGATGAAGATCTCGTGCAGCCGGCGAAACGCCCAGTGGTGGCGCTTCAGCCGGGCCACGCAGTCGTCAATGGAAAGGCCGATTCGCATGGCGTCGGCGAAGGTCGTGATGCCGGCAATGGCGGGGAGATCGCGATAAGAGCGATAGTCGGTGGGGTTCATGGCGTGGAGCTAGCTTAGCCCAAACCGGCGGGCGAATCTCCGCCCGCCTTGCCTGCTTTCAGGCTTTAATTGCTCCCAAGCTCGCCATTTCCGGATTATCCGGCATTTTATGCCTCATGCAGGCCCGTTTTGAGAAAATCCCACCCGGTCAGGACCGCTCGTTTCACCTGGCGGAACGTCGGGTGCCGCGCTTCGACGCGCCGTGGCACTTTCATCAGGAATTCGAGCTCACGCTTATCGTGGAGAGCCAGGGGTGGCGGTTTGTGGGCGACAGCATCGAGCGCTTCAGCGGCGGCGACCTGG
Source organism: Opitutaceae bacterium (assembly GCA_016795565.1). Lineage (GTDB taxonomy): Bacteria > Verrucomicrobiota > Verrucomicrobiia > Opitutales > Opitutaceae > Lacunisphaera. The sequence goes on from JAEUGW010000003.1 coordinate 19,432, forward strand.
TGCTGCTCGGCCCGAACCTGCCTCATTTCTGGCGCAACGAGGGACGAACGCCGTGCGCCCACTCCATCGTGATTCAGTTCCGGGCCGACTGGCTGGGCCCCGCGTTCTGGGACGCTCCGGAGATGAGGCGCGCGCGGCGCCTGCTCGCGCGCGCCGGACGCGGGCTGGTTTTCCGGGGTCGCAACGCCGCCGTGGCGACGGCCCGGCTGCGCGCGCTGCGCGGCCGGCGGGGCCTCGGGGCCCTGCTGGAGGTGATCGCGCTGCTCGACCTGCTGGCCGGTGCCAGTGCGCGGGAGCTGGCGAGCGCGGCCTACACGCCCAGCCTGAACCTTCGCGCCGAGGCGCGCCTGGCGCGGGTGTATGCCTTTCTCATCCGACATTTCTCCGAACCGCTCACGCTCCCGCAGATCGCACGCGTGGCGGCCATGACACCGGCGGCTTTCAGCCGGTATTTCAAGCGGGCGACCGGGCGCAACGTCTCCGTGTTTCTCACCGAACTGCGGATTGACCAGGCCATGCGGCTGCTCTCGGAGACCGAGCGCACCGTGGCCGAGATCGCGGCCGAGGCCGGGTTCACCACGCTTTCCAGCTTCAACCGGCGTTTCCGCGAACGTCTCAAGTGCGCCCCGCGCGATTACCGCCGCGCGCTGCTGTCTGCCAGTGGTTGACATCTGCCGGGCCGTCGGCACTTACCGCAGGGCGTTCTTGATCGCCATAAAACGGAGCGCGCCGGACGGACAGACCGGGATGAGTTCAGCGGACATCTACCCCGCAATGGATTCATCGCAGTGTTGAGCGGAAGCGCGAACTCTGTCTTCGTTTGGCTGGTGAACGCGCATTTTCTACCTGTCGAACTGAGCAAAGCCTACCGGCTCATCAACCACGGCCCCGCGGTCTTGGTGTCGTCGGCCCATGGCGGCGTGGAGAACGTCATGGCGGCCTCGTGGGCGTGCGGCCTCGATACGGTGCCGCCCAAGGTGACGCTCGTCGTCGATAGTGAAACCAAGACGCGCGAACTGATCGATGGGAGTGGCGAGTTCGTGCTCCAGGTTCCGACCGCCGGGCAGGCGGCTATGACTCACGCCGTCGGCAGCCTGAGCTTGGTCGACGATCCGGCGAAGCTGTCCAAATGCGGCGTGGAGTTGTTTCGGGTGGATGGCATCACGATCCCGTTCGTTGTCGGCTGTGCCGCCTGGCTCCACTGCAAGGTGATCGTCGAGCCGCATGTGCAGTCCGCCTACGACTTGTTCATCGGTGAAGTTGTCGGCGCCTGGGCCGACGACCGCATTTTCCGGAATGGTCACTGGCACTACGAGACCGCCGGACCCGAATGGCGCAGCCTCCACTACATCGCCGGAGGACACTTCTACGCCATCGGCGAACCGGTCCGGGTCGATCCGACGTAGGCAGGTTATCGGGGAAGCCGCACGTTACCGAGCCACTGTGTGACTGTGTTCAGCGTGCGGCGTTCCTGGTCGGCCTCCATCGTCAGTCCTTCGACCAGCCGCGCGCGGAGCGCATGTTGGGCGAGGACCGACAGGCTGCTGCCCAAGCCATAGCCGCCGTGCGTGATGAACGGAATCAGGGTCTTGCCTGAGAGGTCGTGCCGGGAAAGAAACGAGCGGATGATCGGCGGCGCCGTTTCACCCCAGATGGGGAACCCGAGAAAGATGGTTTCGTAGGCGGCGATGTTGGCCACGGTCGATTTGAGCGGCGGCTCGTAGCCGCGGTCCCGCTCCCGGCGCGCCTGCTCCACCGTCTGTTCATAGTCCTCCGGGTAGGGCGTGACCGGCTCGATCTCGAAGAGGTCCGTGCCGAGGGCCCGATGGATCTGCCCGGCAATCACCCGCGTGTTTCCGCTGCGCGAGAAATAGGCGACCAGGGTTTTCCGGGCGGATGTCGCGGCGGAACGGTTTGAGGCGGCCGAGACCGGGAGCCACGGCAGCATCAGGAGCGCACCGAGTATTTTTCTGCGGGAGAAGCGGTTCATGGGGTCGCGGGTCGGGGGATCATTCAGGCGTGGCTGTGCTGTCGAATGAGCAGGTGGAGGTTCCAGATTTCCAAATTCAAATCTCTGAATCTGATCACTGCTGTCCAAAACAGAGCTGCCAGAGGCTGATTGCGGGATGATGTGCCTCTGCGGGCGGGCATGGCGGAAAACATGGTTGGGTGGTCTCAGGTCGAAGCCGGGATGCTGTCCAACTCGAGGTTCAGCTGCGGATCA
>JAEUGW010000017.1 GCA_016795565.1 Opitutaceae bacterium
CTCAGCGCTTGAACCCACCGCGATCATCCGGCAATCACCCAACCAGAGCGGGGGAGGAGCTTCGCCCCTCCCCCTGCACCCCCTCCCAGAAACATATCTTAATTTACCCGATCCCCTGTCCAATGCTTGGGGTCCACTTCCCGCTGTCACTCCCGTCTTTTCGGAAATGACGCGAAATATTGATCTCTTGGCCATTCTTTAGATGACACGCCAAGGATTTCCACTTCGGGGCGTCGACATCGAAATCTCGCGAAGGATGTATCTGCAACAAATGGTCAACGAAGAGAGTCGATCTCTTGTGAACCTGCTGAAGTATTGAATGAGGCCAAGGTTTGGAAGCTTTCGTATGGCGCAATCTTTGTGCACTCAGGTGAAATAGGTCCTTGTTCAATCGCTCTCTGTCTGCCGATGAAATGGCTATCGCGGCGGCGGAGAATGCAAAATCTTCGCTGACCAGATCGTCGGGGCACTTCTTGCTTCTGGCCGGGTTCTCGAAAAAATACAGCAATGCGCGTGCGTGTCCGAGGCGCGAGAAATTGAGATGCTCCCAAACGCAATAGTCCGTCGGATCGTGAGGGGATACGCCGAGCGCAAACAACATCTCATAGTAGACTGCATCATTCAGGAGGAAAGTTTTCTCCGCCTTGGTAAGTTGAATTACTGCCGCCATTTTCCCGAAGGTTAACCTCTAGCTAGCGAAGAATACGTGTTTCATGCTCAAACGTTGCGTGGCTCAAGCATATCATGTGTCATGAAACTTTAGAGTTACCCCCGTTTTGTGGACAGGAGGCGCGGAACATCCCAAAAGGAACCGATACCCGTGCCCAAAACCAATCCATCCTACACTGCCGAGTTTAAGCGTGAGGTGCTCGCCTATCAGGCGAGCACCGGCCAGACTCAGAAGGAGGTAGCCGACCACTTTGGAGTGACGGCCAACAGCCTGCGGACGTGGCAACGCCGGGCGCAGGCGCCGCTCGGGGCGCCGGAGCCCGGCGCTGCCACCGAGAGCCCCGAGGCCGAACTGCGCCGTCTGCGTCGCGAGAACCGCGAACTGCAGATGCGCTGCGAGATTCTAAAAAAAACGGTGGGCATCTTCAGCTCCCCATCCGGGAACGATTCGCGCTGATCCGGACCATGAAGGAACACTATCCCCTCACGCTGTTGTGCGAGGTCATGGCCGTGTCCCGCAGCGGCTATCATGCCTGGGCCGCGGGAAAACGCGGCGTCCGCGAGCAACGCGACCAAGCCCTCCGGCCCAAACTGCGGGCGGCCTTCGCCGCCACCCGGCAATCCTACGGTTATCCGCGCCTCACGGTCGAACTCCGCGAGCAGGGGGAAGCGGTCGGCAAGGCCCGGGTGGCCCGCCTGATGAAGCTGGAAGGCTTGTGCGGGCGTCCGCAACGCCGTTACCGCCCGCAAACCACGCAGAGCGACCACGACGGCCCGATCGCGCCCAACCGTCTGGCCGGGATACAGGAACTCACCGCGCGCGACCAAGTCTGGCAGGCCGACATCACCTATCTGCCCACCGCCACCGGCTGGCTCTACCTTGCCGTGGTCATCGATGCCTACAGCAAACGGGTGATCGGCTGGGCCTTCTCCGCCTCTCTCGCCACCGATTTTGTCATCACCGCCCTGTTGATGGCCATCCAGCGGCGGGGCGGCCGATGCGCTCCCGGCCTGCTGCTGCACTCCGACCGGGGCGTGCAATACGCCAGCGAGCGCTTCCGGGCCCAACTCGCCGCCCATGGCATCACCGCCTCCATGAGCCGACGGGGCAATTGCTACGACAATGCCCGCGCCGAGTCCTTTTTCTCCACGCTCAAGCTCGAACACACCTACCGTCACCGCTTTGCCGACCACACCGAGGCCCGCCTGGCCACCTTCGAGTGGATCGAGGCCTTCTACAACCTCCGTCGCCGCCACTCTTCCATCGGCTACCTCTCGCCGGTTGACTTTGAGAACAAATCCAACTGAAACCCACTGCGCCCCAAGTCTACAATTCGAGGGTAATCCCACTTTCTGCAATAGTGCAGCTTTGCGTCGACGGGGTAAATCGCGCGGAAGTGATGCCCCGCCGTCAACAAGAAGAATCAAGTCGGCAAACGCAGGCGCGCCATGCACCCCGTCGCGTCCCCGCGGTTTTCGAGCGTGAGGGTGCCGCCGTGGTTTTCGGCGATTTGGCGGCAGAGCACGAGGCCGATGCCGGAGCCGGAGGGCTTGGTCGTGAAGAAGGGCACGAAGAGATTCTGGGGGTTGGCGATGCCGGGGCCGTCGTCCTCGACGTAGATCTCGACCTGGCCGGGCAGATGGCGCCAGCCGACGCGGACGCAGCAGGTGGGTTCGCCGGGCTGGGCGCTGTCGGGTGCGGCCTCGATGGCGTTCTTGATGAGGTTGATGAGGACCTGCTCGACCTGCGCGGCGTCCAGCGCGACCGTCACGGCGGGGCCTTCGGTGAGTTGCACGGACTCGCGGTTCTCCAGATTCACGATGCGACGGAGCAGCGGGCCGAGTTCGCAGGGCTGCTTGTGCGGGGCGGGGAGCTTGGCGAGGCGCGCGTAGGACTGCATGAATTTGTTCAGGCCCTCGGAGCGCGACTCGATGATCTCGAGGCCGCCGAGCATGTCCTGCTCCCAGTCGGCGGCGCGCGGCGTGCGCCGGAGCATGGTGGTGAGCGAGCCGGCGATGGACTTGATGGGGGCAAGGGAGTTGTTGAGTTCGTGGCCGATGACACGCACGAGGCGCTGCCAGGCGCGCAACTCCTCCTCGCGGAGCGGCTGGCTGAGGTCGGCGATGACGACGAGCGAGTGGGGCAGGCCCCCTTCCCGAAAGCTCGTGCGGCGCATGCCCCAGCGGCCGGCACCGCCGGCAAAGGTGCGGCTGAGCACGCGCGTGCCCTCGCCGGCGAGGCAGTCGGCGAGGCCGAGATCGGCGGCCTGGCGGCCGAGGATGCGCTCGGCGGGCTGGGCGATGAGTTCCTGGCCGGCGCGGTTGACGAGGCGGAGGGTCGCGTCGGCATCGAAGGCGAAGATGGCGACATCGATCTCCTCCATGACGGTGCGGAGGAGGGCGGTGGCCTCGAGGGCGCCGAGGCGCTGTTCCTGGAGGACGCCGCCGAGCAGATTGATTTCGGCCAGGACGTCGCCGAGGGGCTCGTCGCGGTTGGCGCCGCGGGCGCGGGTGGAGAAATCGCCCTCGCGCAGCGCGGTGAGGAGGTTGGCCATCGTTTGCAGCGGACGGACGACGTGCTCGCGCACGGCGAAGGCGAAGCCGAGCCAGCAGAGAACGACGACCAGCCCGAGGGTCCATTGCTCCTTCGGTTCGTAGGTGTGCACCCCGAGCAGCCAGAGGGTGCTGACGACGGCGGGCAGGCCCCCGAGCAGGGCGTAGTAGAACACGCGCTGTTCGTGGGCGGTTCTACGCTGCTTCGGAGGGGGCATGGTCAACCACTAATAGACGCTAATCTTCGCTAATGGGAAGGCCGGGATTAGCGGCAATTAGCGCGGATTAGCGGTTACAAACCGTGTCTTTCCAGCCGCCGGTAGAACGCGCTGCGGCTGAGGCCGAGTTCCTCGGCGGCCTGGCGGGCGTTGCCGTCGCAGCGGGCGAGGGTCTTCTTGATGAGGTGGGCCTCGACTTCCTCGAGGCTCATGTCGTCGAGGCGCGGGGCGGACTGGCCGGCGTTGAGGCCGAGGTCGGGGGCGCGGACGACCTTGCCCTGCGACATGAGCACGCCGCGCTCGACGGAATGGTCGAGTTCGCGGACGTTGCCCGGCCAGGAATAATTCCTCATCGCCTCGAGGGCGCCGTCGTCGAAGCCGGTGATCGGCTTGTTGTAGCGGGCGACATGGGCTTTCAGGAAATGCTGGGCGAGCAGCGCGATGTCCTCGCGGCGCTCGCGCAGCGGGGGGAGGTGGAGGTGGATCGTGTTGAGGCGGAAGAGGAGGTCCTGGCGGAACTTGCCGGCGGCGACCTCGGCGGCGAGGTCGGCGTTGGTGGCGGAGATGAGGCGGACGTTGGTGCGGCTGGTGCGCGAGGAGCCGACGCGCTCGAACTCGCCGGTCTCGAGGGTGCGCAGGATCTTCGCCTGCTGGCTGAGCGGGATGTTGCCGATCTCGTCCATGAACAGCGTGCCGCTGTCGGCCAGCTCGAAGCGGCCGGCGCGGTCCACCTTGGCGTCGGTGAAGGCGCCGCGCACGTGACCGAAGAGCTCGCTCTCGAAGACGCCCTCGGGGAGGCCGCCCATGTTGACGGCGATGAAGGCCTTGCCGGCGCGGACGGAGACGGCGTGCAGGGCCTGGGCGACGACGCCCTTGCCGGTGCCGTTCTCGCCGGTGATGAGGACGTTGGCGTCGGACGGGCCGACGCGGGCGATGATCTCCAGCACGGGGCGCATGGCGGCGGATTGCGCGATGAGATTGGGGCCGCCCTTGCCGCGGAGGAGCTGGTTTTCCTGCTCGAGGCGGCGGTAGGCGCGGACGGCGCCGGCGAGCTCGATCTGGGTCTTGACGATGGTGAGCAGGCGCGGGTTTTCCCAGGGCTTGGTGACGAAATCCTTCGCGCCCCGGCGCATCGCCTCGACGGCGATCTCCACGCTGGCCCACGCGGTCATCACGACGATGGGGAGCGTGGGGTCGGCGGACTGAAGCTTGGCGAGCAGGTCGAGGCCCTCCTGGCCGGACGTGGTGTCGCGGGCGTAGTTCAGGTCAATGATGGCGAGGGCGAAGTCGCGCGCCTCGACGGCCTTGAGCACGGCGGCCGGGGACTTGGCCGTTTCTATGAGGTAACCCTCGGCCTTCAGGAGCAGGCGCAGGGCTTCGAGGACATCGGCTTGGTCATCCGCCACCAGGATGCGGTGGGGTGCGGGATCATGGGCGGCCATGGGGAGAGAAGTGACGAATGATGAGTGACAAGTGTCAAGAGCCCGGGGGCGAACCCTTCACTGCGTTGGAATGACAAGTCGCGACTCAGGCGGCGCAGCGCTCGACGAGCGCGGAGGCACGGACCATGGCGCGCGGCACCGGGCGCAGGATCGTCGCGGCCGGCAGCGGCAGCGGCTTGGCGCGCCGCGTGTAGTCGGAGAAGGCGACACGGAGGAGACCGAGCGACACCACGACGGCGAGGAGAGCCTCGACCGGCAGGCGGGCGACGAGCTCGTTGTTGGCCAGGCCGAAGCCGGCGAGACCGACGGTGGCGGTCACGAGAAGGAGGAACTTGTGGGAAGTGTTCATGGCGGAAATCAGGTGATGCCCGACCTATTGCTCGCGCCGTGCCAAGTCCGGAGGTCGTTGTTCAAGCCGCTGCCTTGCAGCTGGATGAATTGTCTCGGGCGATCGCCTTCCGGGCTTTGGCCAAGGCAATAATCCCCAAGAAGGGGAGCCGTGAATCCCGGGAATGGGACGGACGGGGATTTTTGATTCTCGATTCTCGATTTTCGATTTTGTCCGCGTCTGTGCCTGCAACGGCGATCGTCTGGCCGGGGGAAGGAAGCGGGCACGCGGTTTAGCGCGCGTCCGCCCAATCAAAAATCGAGAATCCAAAATCGAAAATATGGTCACTCATACCGCAGCGCTTCGATCGGATCGAGTTGGGCGGCTTTGCGGGCGGGATAGAACCCGAAGAAGATGCCGATGAGCGCGCTGAAGCCGACGGCGCCGACGATGGCCGAGGTGGAAACGAGCACCGGCCAGTTGTTGAGCTTGGAGACGATTTGCGAGGCACCCACGCCCAGCGCCACGCCCAGCGCGCCGCCCATGACGCTGAGGATGATGGCCTCGACGAGGAATTGCGTGAGCACGTCGCGGCCGTGCGCGCCGACGGCGAGCCGGATGCCGATCTCGCGGGTGCGCTCGGTGACGGAGACGAGCATGATGTTCATGATGCCGATGCCGCCGACGACCAGGGAGACGCTGGCGATGGCGCCAAGCAGGAGCGTCATGGTCTTGGTGGTGGCGGTGGCGGCCTCGGCGAGTTCCTGCTGGTTGCGGACGGTGAAGTCGGGTTCCTTGCCGTTGCGGCGCTGCTGCAGGAGGTCGGTGATGTCCTGCTGCACGCGCGCCATCACCTCGGGGGACTGCGCCTGGATGATGATGGAATTCAGATTGGGCCGCCGGGCGATGCGCTTGAGGTGGCTGGTGTAGGGAATGATGACGACATCATCCTGATCCTGCCCGAAGAAGTTGAAGCCCTTGCTCGCGAGCACGCCCAGCACCTTGAAGGGGATATTGCGGATGCGCAGGCTCTGGCCGATGGGGTCGCTGTCCTGGAAAAGCTGCGTCGCGGTGGTGCGGCCAATGACGCAGACCTTGGTCGCGCTGTGCACGTCGGCCTCGGAGAACATCTCGCCCTCGTCGATGGCCCAGAGGCGGATGTCGAGGTAGCTGATGTCCTCACCGCGGATGGTGGTGTTCCAATTGAGGCCGTTGGCCAGCACCTGGGAGCGGTCGTTCATCTCGGGGCTGAGGGCGGCAATGCCCGCCACCTCGCGGGTGATGGCCTCGGCGTCCTCGACGGTCAGCGAGCTGGCCGAGCCCCAGCCGCCGCGCATGCCCCCGGAGGTCATGCTGCCGGGAAACACGGTGATGATGTTCTGGCCCAGGCTGGCGATGGAGGCCTCGACCTGCGACTTGGCCCCATTGCCGATGCTGACCATGGCGATGACCGCGGCCACGCCGATGATGATGCCGAGGGCGGTGAGCACGGAGCGCATGGCGCTGCGGCGCAACGCGCGGAGGGCGACCTTGATGACATTGATGAAGCGCATCGGGAAACGGTCAGGCGGTGAGTTTGGCCTCGGCCTCGGCTGCGAGCAGCCGCTGCATCTCGGCCGCGGCGTTCAGGCGGTCGGTCACGGCGGTATCGCTGACGAGGCGGCCGTCCCGCATGATGAGGTTGCGCTTGCAGTAGTGCGCGATGTCGAGCTCGTGGGTGACCATCACGATGGTGATGCCCTGCGCGTTGAGCTTCTGGAACACGCCCATGATCTCGACGGAGGTCTTGGAGTCGAGATTGCCCGTGGGCTCATCGGCCAGGAGAACCTGCGGCTCGTTGATCAGGGCGCGGGCGATGGCCACGCGCTGCTGCTGGCCGCCGGAGAGCTGGCTGGGAAAGTGATCCGCGCGCTGGCGCAGGCCGACCAGGTCGAGGCTCTGCAGGGCGCGGTCATGGATTTCCTTGGTGGTGAAACGGCGCCGGCCATAGAGCATGGGCAGCTCGACGTTCTCCCGCGCCGTGGTGCGCGAGAGGAGGTTGAAGCCCTGGAAGACAAACCCGAGCTTTTGGTTGCGGAGGTCGGCCAGCTGGTTGCGGTCGAGCTGGGCGACATCGGTGCCGTCGAGCAGGTAGCGGCCCTGGGTGGGCCGGTCGAGGCAGCCCAGCAGGTTCATGAGGGTGGATTTGCCCGAGCCGCTGGCCCCCATGATGGCGACAAATTCACCCGCCGCGATGCTCAGCGTGACGCCGCGGACGGCATGCACGGGCACCTCGCTTGATTCGTAGGTCTTGTGGATCGCGTCCAGCTGAACGACGGCAGACATGGCAAAATCAGAAGCGCCGGCCGCCGCCGCCGAAGGGATTGCTGGCCGGCTGGCCCGCAGCGGGGCTGGTGCCAGCCGGCGTGATGAGGCCGGTGATGATGGTGTCTCCAGCGGACAGGCCGCCGACAACTTCGGAGAATGAGCCGTCGGTGATGCCGATTTTCACGCTGACCGCCTCGGGGGTGGCGTTGCTGGCACCACCGGGGAGGCGGTAAACCGTGCGGGTGGTGATCACGGCCTCGCCGGCCGCCGCCGGGGCCGCCATCAGGCCGCGCTCGACCATGAGCTGGCGGAATTGCTCGCGCTGGGCGGCGGTGGCTTCGCGGAAGTTCGTGATGCCCACCTCGGCCATGACGGCGCGCATCTTCTCGCGCTGTTCGGGATTCATGTCACCCATCATGCCGCCGCGCCGGCCGCCGCCGTTGCTGCCGCTGGCGGCCGGGGCCGGCCCGGCGGACTGGGTGCCGGAATCCGGGGTGGTGGCTGCGGGCGGCTTGCCCGCGAGCGCATCCGGCAGGCGCACGCGCAGGGAGGAATTGGGGAGGCGCAAGGCGTCATCCCGGCTGGCGACGACGATGGAGACATTGGCGGTCATGCCGGGGCGAAGCTTGAGATCCCGGTTTTCCACGCTGATGATGGTCTCGTAACTGACGACATTTTGCGTGGTTTTGGGCGCGTTGCGGACCTGGGTGACCTGACCGGTGAAGGAGCGTCCGGGGAAGGCATCAACGGTGAAGGAAACGTTCTGTCCCTGCTGGACCGAGCCGATGTCCGCCTCGGCGACCGCCGCGGTGATCTGCATCTTGGCCAGATCGTTGGCGATGGTGAACAGGGTGGGGGCGTTGAGGCTGGCGGCGACGGTCTTGCCCTCCTCGGTCTGCTTGGAGATCACCATGCCGTCGATGGGCGAGCGGATGGTGCAGCGGGCCAGATCCACGTTGGCGTTTTCGACGGCGGCCTGGCGGGTCAGCAGGGTGGCGTTGGCCTGGGCGAGCTGGGCTTCGGCCTGGTCAACCTCCTGCTGGGTGACGAGGGACTTGGCGGCCAGCTCCCGCGTGCGCTGGGTGTTGAGCTGCTGGAGACGGTTGCTGGCCTGGCTGGAGGCGAGGTCGGCCTCGGCCTGCCGGAGACGCTGCTGATAGGTGGCCGGATCAATCTCGGCGATGATCTGGTCCTTCTTCACCATCGTGTTGAAATCGGCATGGAGCTTGATGACCAGGCCGGAGATCTGGCTGCCCACGTCAACTGAGAGCACCGCATCGAGCTGGCCGGTGGCGGTGACCACCTGGCGAATCTGGCCGCGGGCGAGGACGGCCGTGTTATAGGCCGGTGGCTGCTCCGCCCGGCGGGCATGCTGGTAATAGTAGTAGCCACCGCCGCCGGCGACGAGAAGGACAGCGGCAAGGGTGACGGGGATGAGGCGGGATGAAGCCATGAGAAAGTGTAGGGATGTGAAAGAGAAGTCCGGGCGCAACTTTTTCCAGCATGCGAGGATCGCGACTGGTGGGCTGCGCCGTCGCTGAGACGGCAGCGATGGCTCCGGGTTACACGGAGCGCGGGTTTCGGGTTGCGTGAAATCATCGCGGCGGATTCGCTGCCGAACTTCTACCTCCAACAACCCCGCCTTATGAAACTCGTCCGCTGCCTCTGGCTGATTCTCTGCGCCGCCACCTTCACCCTGGCTCACGCCCAGGAGGAGCCCAAGGAAAAGGGCGCCGACAAGAAGGCGGCCCCGGCCGCACCGAAGGACGAAAAGGAGCCGGTGCTGTCCGTCACCGAGCACGAAATCACCGTCGGCGGGAAGCCCATCAAATACCGGGCCACGGCCGGCTACCTCGTGCTGAAGACCGAGAAAGGCGAACCGCGCGCGAACATCTTCTTCGTCGCCTACACCAAGCTCGGCGAGGCCGACCCGGCGAAGCGCGCCCTGACTTTCTCCTTCAACGGCGGGCCCGGCTCCTCGTCGGTCTGGCTGCACCTCGGCGCGCTCGGGCCCAAGCGCGTGGTCATGACCGACAAGGGCGACTCGCTGCCGCCGCCCTACAAGTGGGTGGACAATGAATTCTCTTGGCTCGACCACACCGACCTCGTGTTCATCGATCCGGTCTCGACCGGCTACAGCCGGGCCGCGAAGGACGTGGACGCGAAGCAATTCCACGGCTTCACCGGCGACATTGAGTCGGTGGGCGAGTTCATCCGCCTGTGGACGACCCGTAACCAGCGCTGGGCCTCGCCGAAGTTCCTCGTTGGCGAGAGCTACGGCACCACGCGGGCCGCCGGGCTCTCCGACTATCTCCAGCAGAAATACGACTTCTACCTCAACGGCATCATGCTCGTCTCCTCGATCATGAATTTCCAGACGGCCCGGTTCGCCCCTGGCAACGACCTGCCGTATCAGCTCTTCCTGCCCACCTACACCGCCTCGGCCTGGTATCATGGCAAGTTGAAGGGCGACCTCGCCAAGGACCTGTCCAAGACGCTGGCGCGCGCCGAGCAGTTCGTGCTGAAGGATTACGCGCTCGCGCTCATGCAGGGCGACGCCTTGCCGACCGCCGAGCGCACCCGGATCGCCAAGGAACTTGTGGCCCTCACCGGCCTGACGGAGGAATACGTGCTGAAGCAGAACCTGCGCGTGAACATCTTCGGCTTCGTGACCGAACTCCTGAAGGGCGAGAATCGCAACGTCGGCCGGCTCGACAGCCGCATCGTCGGCATTGCCGACAACGGCGGCGGCCGCGACGGCGGTTTCTTCGATCCGAGCATGGAGGCCATCATGGGGGGCTACACCGCCGCGATGAACGACTACACCCGCCGCGAGCTGAAGTATGAGAATGATCTGCCCTACGAAATCCTCACCGGCCGCGTGCAGCCGTGGAGCTACGCCAACGCCGAGAACGAATACCTGAATGTAGCCGAGACCCTGAAACGCGCCATGACCAAGAACACCTTCCTGAAAGTCTGGGTCGCCAACGGCTACTACGACCTCGCCACGCCCTATTTCGCCACGGATTACACCGTGAAGCACATGGGTCTCGATCCGGCGGTGCGCGGCAACCTCAGCATGAGCTACTACGAGGCGGGCCACATGATGTATATCCACCTCGACTCGCTGAAAAAACTGAAGGCCGACTATGCCGCCTACATGGACGCCACGCTCAAGGCTGCGGGCGTGAAATAGGCGGAACCCGGCCTCCGCCCGGGTGACGGGGCGGCCTTTGACGGCCGTGGTGAGTGGGGCGTTTCCGCGCCAGTTCAGACCAATTGCGTCGTGAATTGGCACTGTAGGGGCGGACCTTGTGTCCGCCCGCGCGGGCGGACGCAAGGTCCGCCCCTACAAAAGAGCCAAACCAAGCTGTAATTGGTATCACTCGGCAAAAGCAGCCCGATTGGCTGAGGCACATCCTGAAAGCCCGGCCGGAGGCCGGGCTCTGCCTCATTTGCCGGCGTTCGCCTTGCGCAGCGCCTTGGCGACGTTGGCCGGGACGAATTTCGAGACATCGCCACCGAGCTTGGCGATCTGCTTGACCAGGGAGGAGCTGGTGTAGCTGTAAGATTCCTTCGGCATGACGAAGATGGTCTCCACCTTGGGCTCCAGGTGGCGGTTCATGAGGGCCATGTTGAACTCGAACTCGAAATCGGAGAGCGCGCGCAGCCCGCGTATGATGGCGGCGGCTTTCTCCTGCCGGGCGAATTCGACGAGCAACCCGTCGAAGCTCACTACATCCACGTTGGGCAGGCCGCGCAGATTCTTCCGGATGAGGGCGACCCGCTGCTCGGGGCTGAAAAGCGGCTTCTTGGTCGAGTCGATGGCGACGGCGACCCGCACGTGCTTGAAGAGCTTCGCGGCGCGCTGCAACACGTCGAGATGGCCGTTGGTGAACGGATCGAAGGTTCCGGGGTAGATGCAGAGTTTCATGCGCGGGCCGGCGAGAGGATTGCAGGGTGCCGGGGGATGGCGAGGACGTTTTGTGTCAAATCCCGGCCGCCAAGGCCATGGCCGGCAAGCCGGATGAGCGCAGCTCGTCGGGACGACTTGTCCTCCCCGTGCTTGCCAACGCCGGGGCGGTTGTCTGGACTCGGCGGGTGAAGTTTACCCTGCCCAATGTGCTCACGGTCTCACGCGTGCCGATGATGTTCATCGTCGTGGCCCTGATGTATACCGACAAGCCGTGGGCGGCGACGTGGGCCTTCTGGCTTTACATTGCCGCGGCGCTGTCGGACTGGCTCGACGGCCTGCTGGCGCGCCGGGCCAACCAGGTGTCGGCGTTTGGCCGGTTCATGGACGCGACCCTCGACAAGGTGATGGTGATCGGCCTGATGATCGCGCTGGTGAACGGCGGGTATTTCGAGGGTTTTCGCATTACGGCCATGATGCTACTGCTGCTGATCATCTCGCGCGAATTCGCCATCTCGGGCCTGCGCATGGCCACGGCGACCAAGGGCCTGGTGGTCGAGGCGGATACGGGCGGCAAGGTGAAGACCTTCGTGCAGATGAACGCCATCGGCTGGCTGCTCGGCGCGCGGATGTTCGAACGGGATTTCGGTGAGCTTTTCGGTGGCACCGAAAACACCATCGTCCGCGTGATCCACTGGGGCGGGCTAGGGCTGTATGTGCTGGCGGCGGTGCTGACGGTGACGTCGGGCATCGCCTATTTCAAAAAGCACGGGCACGCGGTGCAGGACTGACGATGGACCTGCCGGAACCACGCTGGCCGCGGATCTTTCCGACGCGGTTCGTCTGCGCGGTCGCCACGCTCGGCCCGCTCGGCGCGCGGCTGCCCGCGCCGGGCACCTGGGGCTCGCTGGCCGGCCTGTTTTATTTCGCGCTGTTTTTCCGCCACGCGCGCTGGGAGGTCGTGTTCGCGTGGTCGGTGCTGCTCGGCTATGTCGCGGTGGCGTTTTGCGGCGAGGCGGCTCGCCGGCTCGGCAAAAAAGATCCGGGCGAGGTGGTGCTCGATGAATTCGCGGTGATGCCGCTGGTGTTCCTCGGCTGGCGCGCGGGTTATGCGGCCGGCCTGGCCGACTGGGTCGCACTTCTGGCCGGGTTCGGGCTTTTCCGTCTGTTCGACATCCTCAAGCCGCTGGGCATCTCCCGACTGCAGCGCTGGCCGGGTGGGTGGGGCATCGTGGCGGACGACTTTGCGGCCGCGCTGGCGGCTTGCGGCGCGTTGCACCTAGGCGCATGGCTCTGGGTGCTGGCGCACTGAGGATCTGTCCGAATATCCCCGAATGACCGGTAACATGTAGCGGCGGTCTATGACCGCCGACCGATAGCCGCGCAGCACCCGACGGCGGTCACAGACCGCCGCTACAGAAAACCAGGCAACCGGATGTGGGCTATTCGGATAGGCGCTAGGGCGCGGTGGGCTCTTTCGGCTTGGTGCGCTCGCGGATGTTCTTCATCAGCTGGCGAAAGGTGATCTCGGCGCGGACGCGGGTGCGGAAGCTGATATCGGTGCCGTCCGGGCCCCAACTCGTGCGGATGCCGAAGCTCGCGATCCACTGGGTCTTCGAATTGAAGGTAAACTTGCGCGGCACATACCACTGCACGCCCGGCTGCAGGTAGCAGAAATGGTCCGTCACCTCGCCGATCACGGCGGTCGTTGCGTAGGTGGCGGAGAAGGTATACTTGAGCTGGCCGAGGTCGTAGATGAGGCCGACGGTGCCGTTGACGGAATCCTCGTGTGGCTGGTTGGTGCCGAAGCGGCCGGGGATGTCGCTGGCGTCGATCAGGTCCAGACCGAGGCCGGCGAAGGCGGTGATGCGGCGGTATTGCGGCAGCTTGCGCTGCACGATGAAGCTCGGGGTGAGGTGATACTGGCCGTCGGTCATGTCGAACGGCGGGTTGCCGACCGGCGCGTCCATGGTCAGCGCCAAACTGGTGTCGTAGCCGGTGCGCGGCCAGTCGTTGAGGAGGTAGCGGGAGCCGAGGCGCACGCGCCCGATGCCGTAGCCGTCGCTGGTATTGTCATCGAGGCCGTGCGTGAAATAGACCGAGGCCTCGGCGCTGATGTCGAACTTCTCGTTCAGCGCCCAGCGCAGGCCGGTCTCGGTGCGCATGTAGTCGCGGCGGGTGAGGTCGCCGAAATGCGGCCGGAGGATGATCTTGAAGGTGCCGGGGACATCGAGCTGCGGCAGGTCGTCGAAGATGCCGCTGATGCGGGAGAGGACGGGGCGGCTTTCGGCGGCCTCACCTTCGGCGAGCTTGGCGGGCGGAGTGGACTGGGCCGAGGCGAGGGCGGAGCCGAGGAGGAAGAGGGAAATCAGGCGGCGGGCCATGGGAGATGGTCAGGGCAGGAGCTGGAGGCTTTCCAGCGGTAACCGGACGAGCAAGCCTTGTTGCAGCACGTCCACCGACACCACAATGCCCCGCGGGTTCGCGGGGTCGTCGACATAACCTTCCAATCCATGCAACGGACCGCCCTGCACACGGACGTGGGTGCCTTTGCGGACCAGCGGATGGAGGGCGGCCTCCAGGCCCGAGGCGCAGACGGCCTTCACGTCCTCCATCTGTCGCAGGAAGACCGCCTCGTTCTCCACCATCATCGCGCGGACGAGGAGATCCTGCTGGTAGATGCGGTCCTTGCGGGCCGGCTCCAGGCGCGCAAACACATAGCCGGCAAACAGCGGCTTGGTGAAAGTCTTTTTCTGTGCGCCGTAGCGACGGACACTCTGGATGAGTGCCAGGTAGTGTGCGAAGTGTTCACGCCCGAGCAGGTCGGCGAATTTCTTCTCGCAGCGCGGCTTCGTGTGGCAGACGAACCACCGCGGCTCGGCAAAGTCGGGCAGATGCTGGCCCATGCGGTCAGAGTTTCGCCAGCTGACGCAGCGCCGCGACGTAACCCGGGAAGCCCTGGCCGGAGATCATCGCGATGCAGGCGCCGGCGGTCATCGACTTGTGGCGGAATTTCTCGCGCTGCTTGATGTCGGAGATGTGAACTTCGACCGCGGGCAGGCCTGAAGCTGAGAGGGCGTCACGCAGGGCGATGCTGGTGTGGGAGTAGGCGCCGAAGTTGACGATGAAGGCGTCGATGCCGCGGTCCGTCAGCGCGTGGATCTTGTCCACCAGCGCGCCTTCATGGGCGGACTGGAAGAACACGGTGGAAAAGCCAAGTTTCCGGGCCTCAGTGCGGATGAGCTGCTCGAGATCCTTGAGCGTGGCGCGGCCATAGATTTCGGGTTCGCGCTTGCCGAGGCGGTCGAGGTTGGGGCCGTGGAGGATGGCGATTTTCATCAGGAGGAGAGTCACCACGAAACACACCAAATACACCAAAGGAGGAGGGCCCTTTTCGTGTGTTTGGTGTTTTTCGTGGTGGTCATAAGGGGTTTTCGGTTTCGATGAATTCCCAGGGCAGGCGGAATTTTTTGGCGAGTTCGGCGGCGAGCGCCTTTACACCATGGACCTCGGTCGCATAGTGGCCGCAACAGATGAGGTTGAGACGGTGCTCCTGCGCGTAGTTGAACCATTCCTCGCGGAGTTCGCCGGTGATGAGCGTGTCCACGCCGGCCGCGACCAGCTGGGGCACCGCGCTGTTGCCGCTCCCACTGCAGAAGGCGATCTGCCTCGGGGTCGCGGAGCCGCAGTCGATCGAGACGACGCGCGGGTAGAGTTCCTCGAGGCGGGCGTGAAGCTGGGAACGCTTGAACCTGTTGGGCGCGATGCAGCCGATGAACTCGCCCTCGTGCGGCAGGAAGCGGCCTTTCGGCTTCAGGCCGAGCTGGCGGGCGAGGATGACGTTATTGCCCAGCTCCTCGTGGGCGTCGAGGGGCAGGTGGCTGGAGTAAACGGCGCAATTGCCGCGCACCAGGGCGGCGAAGCGGCTGTAGGTCGGGCCGGTCAGCGGCTGGGCACCGCCCCAGAACAGGCCGTGGTGCACGAGGAGGAAATCCACGCCCCGCTCGGCGGCGGTCTCGAACGGCACAAGCCCCGCATCCACGGCGGCACCGATGCGGGTCACGCGGCCGTCGTTGGCGACCTGTAGCCCGTTGCTGGCGCCGGGGAAATCCTTGAACGCCGGGCGACGGGTGCGTTTGTCGCAGTAGTCCACGAGATGCTGGAGCGAGACCATGGGGCGGAGGTTGGAGGGCGGTGTTGCCGCGTGCAAGCCGCCGGTGCGGTGATTGCGCGGCCCGCGTTCCCCCTTGCCAGGCGCGCGGTGTTTCCCACCGTTGGGGCATGGCCGCTGGCAAAAAGCAGACCCCGATCGACCTCATCACGCAGGCCACGGAGGCCTTCCCGCACCGCCCGAGCTGGGACGAGTATTTCATGGCGACGGCCAAGCTGATTGCCTCCCGGTCGAACTGCCACCGGCTCAATGTCGGTTGTGTCATCGTCTCGTCGGGCGCGCGCAAGAACCGGCTGATCGCCGCCGGCTACAACGGCTGGCTGCCGGGCACCCCCCACGCCTCGCGGATGCGCGACGGCCACGAGCAGGCCACGGTTCATGCCGAGCAGAACGCCATTGCCGACGCGGCCCGCCGGGGCTCGAGCGTGGACGGCTGCACGGCCTACGTGAGCCATTACCCCTGCATCAACTGCGCCAAGATTCTCGCGGCCGCCGGCATCGCCGAAATCAAGTATCACGAGGACTACCACAACGATCCTCTGGTGCGCCCTATCCTGAAGGATGCCGGCGTGAAAATCATCAAGCTCTGACGGCGTGTTGCCCCGCCCATGAAGGAAAGGCGCACCGCTAAAAAGAACGACAGCCTCGCCGGGCAGTTGCTGCTGGCACACCCGGCGCTGCGTGAACCCAGTTTTTCGCGCACGGTCATCCTCCTCTCGGCGCATGGCGGCGAGGGGGCCATGGGCGTGGTGCTGAACCGGCCGCTGGACAAGCAACTCGGGGAGCTGAACACCGAATTCGCCCTCGGCGCGCTGGCCGGGGTGCCCGTATACGCCGGGGGCCCGGTGGAGCCGGAGCAACTGATCATTGTCTCCTGGCGTTGGCTGGAGAAGGAGCGTGCCTTTCAGCTGCATTTCGGAATCGAGCCCGCCCAGGCGGCTGAACTGGTGGGAGCGCCCGGCGTGACGCTCCGCGCCTTTCTCGGCTACGCCGGATGGGGCCGGGGGCAGCTCGAAAAGGAGTTGCGGCACGACACTTGGGTGGTCACGACCGTCGAGGGCGAGATTCTCGGGCAAAGCGACGGCACCGCACTCTGGCGGCAAATTCTGGGGGCAATCGATCCGGAGCTGAAACTGCTGGCCGAGGAACCTGAGGACCCGACGGTAAACTAGGGGCATCAGCAGGTTAGGGCGTTTGTCCGAATCTCTGTTATTGCCAATCAGGCCCGACGCAGCCCGGCTGTCGCCCGGGGCGCGCAGGTTTGCCCACAAAAATCTTTTCCTTTGACAGGGTAGGCTGCCGCCATCTTCTTCTGTCTCTTTTATGAAAGTCGTTTCCTCCATCAAATCCGCCAAGCTGCGTCACCCGGCCTGCCAGGTGGTCCGTCGCAAGGGCAAGATCTACGTCATCAACAAGGTCGAGCCGCGTTACAAGGCGCGCCAAGGCTAATTAACTCATCCTCTTTACCGTGAAGACCGAAGGCCATCCCGCTCTCAACAACGTCTGCTTCCTCGATATCGGAACAGGCAAGAAGTTCCTGACCAAGTCCACGATGAAGTCCGCCCGCACCGAGAAGATCGACGGCCAGGACTACTTCGTCATCGTGCGCGACGTGACCATGGATTCGCATCCCGCCTACACCGGCGAGAAGCGCCTCGTCGACACCGCCGGCCGCGTCGAGAAGTTCACCTCGAAGTTCAAGCGCGCCACCAAGGTCAAGTAAGCCGGCCCCGCGCCGCCTTTGCGAAGCCCTCCGCGCGGAGGGCTTTTTTGTTGGGCAAATTCGCCGCGGATGACGCGGATGTCGCGAATAATACCTATAGCCGCTAGCTTTTACGCTTCCCAAGCAGGCTGAATGCGTGCTGTAAAAGAAGATGGCCCGCAAATTACCGCCGCTGGGAGAAGAATTGGTGAAGGAAATCGAAGCCGCGTGGGAGCAGCCACAGGCAGACTGGGCGCGGCAGCGGCTGCTGGTGGTGCGGTTGATTGCGCAGCATGAGCTGACGACGGAGCAGATCGCGAAAGTCGCCGGGGTGAGCCGAAAGAGTGTCTTCAACTATCGGGACAAGGTGGAGCGTGGCGGGGTGGCCGAGTTGCTCACGCGGGACTGGGCCGGGGCCCGGACGCCGGCGGTGCGAGGGGCGGTGGCCGAAGAATTTATCGCGCGGCTGGAGGCGGGGCAGTTCCGGCAGGCGAAAGACGCGCAGGCGTGGATCAAAAAGCGAACCCGCAAGACGCTGAGCGTGAGCGGGGCGCTCAAGGTTTTGCGGCGATTGGGCGGAAAACTAAAAGTCCCGCGCAAGTCGCACGCGAAAAAGGATCCGGTCAAAGCGGCCAAGTTTAAGGTGGAACTGCCCGCGCGGTTGCGGGAGGTGGCCGGTTCCGCGCCTACGCAACCCGTGCGGGTGTGGGTGCTCGACGAGCATCGTTACGGACTGTTGCCGGTGATCCGCCGGGTCTGGGGCCGTCGCGGCGTGCGGGTGCATGCGCCTTACGCGACGCGTTACCAATGGGGTTACTTGCACGAGGCCTTGGAAGTCGACGGTGCACACGCCGTCGAACTGTTGTTCACCCCGGCCATCGACCGCGACATCCACGCGCTCTTTCTCCAGCAGATCGCCGACTCCGACCCCAAGACGCTCCATGTCGTCATCGCTGATCAAGCTGGCTTCCATCTGCCCGTGGATGATGCCCGCTTGCCGGCCAATCTGCGGCTGTTGCCGCTGCCGCCCTACTGCCCCGAACTCAATCCGGTCGAACGCTTCGGCGGCCTGCTCAAAACCGCCGTCGCCAACCGGCTCTATCCGACGTTGCGCCGGCTCGAGGAGCATCTCGCTGCCGCGGCGCGCCCTTGGTCCACCCCGGCCGCAGTCTCCTCTCTCATCCACACCTGGCTCGTCGATCAGGTAAACTCTGGCGCGCCAGCCTAAAGTGTATTAGCTAGCGGCGTTTGGTATAAGGCGAACCTCCATGCCGTCATTCTGAGCGAAGCGAAGAATCCAGTATGCTATGCGCTGGCGTTCATGCTGCTGGATCCTTCGCTTCACTCAGGATGACGGTTTCCTGGATTTATCCGTGTTCATCCGCATCATCCGCGGGCAAAAAGCCTTTCCACGCGCCATATCTACGTGTTCCGTGTGTGCCGTGCCCGCGTCCAAGCTCATCATTTTCGACTGCGATTCCACGCTCAGCGCCATCGAGGGCATCGATGAACTGGCGCGCGGGCGCGGGCCCAGGGTCTTCGCCGAGGTCGAGGCCATGACGACCGCCGCCATGGAGGGCAAAATCGCCGTGGAGGACGTCTTTGCCAAGCGGCTCGCCATCATCCAGCCGCGCCGGGAGGACGTGGCCGCAGTCGGCCGGCAATATGTCGAGCGCGTCGAGCCCACGGCGCTTGCCACGATCGAGCAGCTCAAGGCCGCCGGCTGGACGCCGGTGATTCTCAGCGGCGGGTTCCGCCAGATCATCGAGCCGCTGGCGGCGCACCTCGGCATCGCCCGCATTGAGGCCGTGGATTTGTATTTCAATGCGTCCGGCGACTACACCGGCTTTGACGCCAAATTCCCCACGACCCGCTCCGGCGGGAAGCCCGAGTGCATCGCCGGGCTCAAGCGCGAGCTGGCGCCGGCGCGCACCGTGATGGTCGGCGACGGTGTGAGCGACCTTGAAACCAAGCCGGTGGTGGATCTGTTCGTCGGTTACGGTCGCTACACCGAGCGCGCCAAGGTGAAGGCCGGGGCGCACGCGTTCATCCACAGCCTGGCCGATCTGCCGGGCCTGCTTGGCCAATGATCTTCCCCCCGGCGCTCTCCTCCTATGTCGACCCGCCGAATGGCGGCATGTGGGATGTCATCAAAGCCCGCGCGGTCGCCGAGCCATTCAACGTCACGGTGACGGTGATCTTTCTGCTGGCGGTGCTGCACACGTTTTTTTGCCCGAAACTGATGCATCTGTCGCACACGGCGCCGAAACCCAGCCCCCGCGCCATCATCCTTCACATCCTGGGCGAGGTGGAGCTGGTCTTTGCGCTGTGGGTGGTCGTGCTGGCCGGGGCGTTCGCCCTGGCGAAGGGGCCCGGAGCCCTGTTCGGCTATTTGGGCAAGGTGAGTTACACGGAGCCGCTCTTCGTGATCGTCATCATGGCGGTGGCGGCGACGCGCCCGGTCATGCGCCTCGCCGAGCAGAGCCTGCGGCTGGTGGCGGCGCTTGGTGGCGGCCGCCCGGTGGCGTGGTGGTTTTCCATTCTCACGGTCGCCCCGTTGCTTGGCTCGTTCATCACCGAGCCCGCCGCGATGACCATCGCGGCGCTGTTGCTGGCGAATCAATTCTACGAGCTTAAGCCGCCGATGAAACTGGCCTACGCGACGTTGGGCCTGCTGTTCGTGAACGTTTCCATCGGCGGCACGCTGACGCACTTCGCCGCCCCGCCGGTGCTGATGGTGGCGGCGCCGTGGGGTTGGGACATGACCTACATGTTCACGCACTTCGGCTGGCACGCCATCTCCGGCATCGTGCTGTCCAACGTGGTTTACTTTCTCTTCTTCCGAAAGGACCTGCTGGCGCTGAAGACGTCGACCGCTACGGCGGAGAAAGCGACCGGAGTGCCGGTGTGGGTGACGCTGGCGCACCTCGTGTTCCTCGGTTTCATCGTCTGGGCGGCGCATCATCCGCTTTGGTTCATCCCGGCCTTTGTGGTGTTCATCGCTTTCGTCCGAGCGACGATCCGCCACCAAGACCCGATAGGCTATCGGAGCCCGCTGCTGGTCGGCCTCTTCCTCGCCGGGCTTGTCGTGCATGGCGGCCTGCAAGGCTGGTGGATCGAACCGGTGCTCGGCCGGCTGGGCGAGGTGCCGCTGTTTGCCGGCGCGACGATCCTGACCGCGTTCAACGACAACGCCCTCATCACCTACCTCGCCACGCTCGTGCCGGGATTCAGCGAAGAGCTGAAGTTCGCGGTCGTGGCCGGTGCCGTGACGGGCGGCGGGCTCACCGTCATTGCCAACGCGCCGAACCCCGCCGGTCAGTCGATCCTGCAACGCTATTTCCCGGACGGCGTGTCGCCTTTGGGCCTGTTCCTCGGCGCGCTGGTGCCAACGCTGATCGTGGCGTTCTCGTTCATGGTGTTGTGAGGGTGTGCCGGTGGAGGGCCCGCGTCCCTGCGGGCCGCGGGTTGTGATGTTCGCAACGTCTCGCAGGGACGCGCGCCCTCCCCAGGCACCGAGGCGGCGTGGAACCTAGCCGAAAAACCTATTCCCGACAGCTTGGTTTTTTGTAGCGGCGGTCTGTGACCGCCGTCGAGCATGGCGTGGTGATCGTTCGGCGGTCATAGACCGCCGCTACAGGGTAGGCCATTAGTCGGATAGCTCTTACGGGAACAACCCGCGCTGGGCCTTGGCCTCGGAGACGCGCGCGATGCCGAGCACGAGGGCGGCGGTGCGGTGGCTGCACTTGTATTTCTTCGCCGTCTCGTCCACCGAGGCCTTCGCCTTGGCGAGCATGCGGTAGAGTTTGTCGAAGACCTCGCCCTTGGTCCAATAGTAGTTCTGCAGGTTCTGCAGCCACTCGAAGTAGGAGACGATGACGCCGCCGGAGTTGCAGAGCACATCCGGGATGATGTGGATGTCGCCGCGCTGGCGGATGATCTGGTCGGCCTCGTAAGTCGTCGGGCCGTTGGCACCCTCGGCGAGGATGCGGCACTGCAGCTTGGCGGCATTCTTCTCGGTGATGACGCGCTCGAGCGCGGCCGGGATGAGGACGGTGCACGGCAGCTCCATGAGCTGCTCGTTGGTGAGGGCGTCGCCGCCCGGGAAGCCCTGGAGGTTCTTGTTTTTCTGCACGTAGTCGAGGGCGGCCTTGAGGTCGATGCCCTTGGGGTTGTGGATGCCGCCGGTGTAATCGGAGATGCCGATGACTTCCGCGCCCCAGTCGTAGAGGGCAAGGGCGGCCTCGCTGCCGACATTGCCGAAGCCCTGGATGACCACTTTCGTCTGCTCGGGCTTGATGCCGAAGTCCTGAAGGTAGGCCTTCACGAACCACGCCACGCCCTCGCCGGTGGCTTCCTTGCGGCCGAGCGAGCCGCCGAGGGAGATGGGTTTGCCGGTGATGACGCCCGGGTCGTAGAAGCCCTTGTGATTGGAATAGGTGTCCATCATCCAGGCCATGACCTGGGCATCCGTGCCGACATCGGGCGCCGGGATGTCCACGTTGGGCCCGATGAACGGCAGGATTTCCTGCATGTAGCGGCGGGAGAGGCGCTCGAGTTCGGTCTTGGAGAGTTTCCGGGGATCGACGATCACACCCCCCTTGCCACCGCCGTAGGGGAGGCCGGCAAGCGAACATTTCCAGCTCATCCACATGGCCAGCGCGGCGACCTCGCCGAGCGTCACCTCGTGGTGGAAGCGGATGCCGCCCTTGGCCGGGCCGGTCGAGAGGTTGTGCTGCACCCGGTAGCCCTCGAAAATCTCGATCCGCCCGTCATCCATGCGCACGGGCATGGAGACGACCACGCAGCGTCGGGGGCGCTTGGTGCGTTCGCGGAGTCCGGCGTCCATGCCGAGGATGTCGGCGGCGGCGTCAAACTGGTTGCAGGCCTGTTGGAAAACAGGTGAATGGTAGATGCTTTGGTTGAGGGCCATGGGGAGTGGGGCAGGGAAGCCCGGGGGTTTTGTTGGCCCGAGGTTGCGGCATCCGCGGGCGTTTAGCAATTGGCTTCGGGATTCAATGAAACAATCTAATCCCGCATGAAGTCTGCGTGATTTATGGGGCTCTTGGCTCGAATCCTCTCGTGGTGCTCGCACAAGCTCGTGTTTGGCGCGCTGCTGGCTGTGGTCACATTGGCCGGCTTTGGCTTCTGGGTCTATTTCCGCGACGTGGTGGATTTCGATCTGCGCCGGCTGGAGATTATCCGGGCCCTGACCGGTGAGACCGCCAAGCTTCGGTCCGCCCTGGCGGATGTCGAGGCCCGCATGGCGGCGATGCGGACGGAGATCGCGGCGCAACAGGACCGCAGTGCCCAGGCCGCCCGGGTCTCGGCTGAACTTGAGCACCTGAGCACCGGATTGAACCGCCTGAGCACGACCGCAGCCCAGTTGCGTGAAAACGAGGAGCGGCTCGGGCGGATGCGGCAGATGCAGGCCGAGTCACGGGTGCGGGCGGCTGAATTGGAGGAAAGCCTCAAGCGCACGCAGTGGGAAAAGGACGGCCTGGAGATCGCGCTCGGCCGGATGCAAGTGCAGCTAAAGTCAGCGGAGGAGCACAAGTCGAAGATGGTTCACTACGTCCGCGAAGCCTGGGCCCGGCACGGGCCGTATGTGTTGCTGGTCGTGGGGCTGTATCTGCTCGGGCCGCCGCTGGCCCGGATACTCGCGTATCTGGTTTTCGCCCCCTTGGTCTCAGGCCGCGCGCCCGTGCGCCTGGGGGTGGAATCGGAGGCGTTGCCGGAGATCACCACGAGCCGGTCCTCCATGGACCTGACCCTCGGGCCCGGTGACACGCTGTGGGTGAAGGAAAAGTTCCTGCAAGCGTCGGACGAGGGCCTGAGGAAGCAGACCAAGTCGGTGCTCGACTGGCGCATGCCCCTGACCTGCCTGGCTGCCGGACTCACGGAACTCATCGAAATGCGCAACATGACGAGGGAGGCCGCTTACCGGGCGACATTTTCAAGCCAGGAGAATCCCAATACGGAACTCGTGCTGGTTACCGTGCCACCCGGTGCCTCGCTGGTGATGCGGCCGAGTTTTCTGGCCGGTGCCATCGGGTTGGGCGGCAACAAGCTTCGCATCCGGCGGCACTGGCGGCTGTTCACCATGCAATCGTGGGTGACGGGGCAATTCCGGTATTTCGAGTTCGTGGGGCCGTGCCGGTTGTTGGTATCAGGAAGCCGCGGCGTGCGGGCGGAGACCTTGACTGCAGCTGCGGGCAATCCGTTGCCGGCCCGGCGAACGAATCAGGACGCCACCATCGGCTTCACGCCGGGCCTGGCCTACCGGCCGGTGCGGGCCGAGACATTCTGGGCGTATTTCCGGGGCATGAACCCGCTGTTCGACGACCTCTTCGAGGGCGAAGGCCTGTTTCTATGTCAGGAAACCTCAGCCAAGGGGCCGCAGGAGGAAGCGCGGAAATTCTGGGCCGGCGTGCGGAGCAGTGTGCTGCGGATGTTCGGGCTGTAGAAATTGAATTACTCAGAAGCCAAGAAGCCATGGAATCGAACCGACCGGACTTGAGTGGAAAGATCATCGGCGCGGCTATTCGCGTGCATCAGGAGCTGGGGCCTGGATTTCTTGAGTCGATCTACGAGGAGGCTTTGTGCATCGAACTGGATGCGATTGGGCTGAAGTATGTGAGGCAATATCCCGTGACCATATTGTATCGGAAGAAACCAGTGGGAGAGCACAGGCTCGACCTCCTGGTGGAAGGAACGGTGGTTGTGGAGCTGAAAACCGTGGTAGAATTCGACCCGATTCATTTTGCCATCACGCGGTCCTACCTGAAGGCCACGAATTGTGATCTCGGACTATTGCTGAATTTCGCCGCACCCACCCTGGCTGTGAAAAGGGTGGGGCGGGAGTGGCATTCATGAAGCCACTAGCCTTTTCTGGTTTCTTGGCTTCTGAATAGAGAGCCATGCCCCTGTTCAAGCTCCACTCGGAATACCAGCCCACCGGCGACCAGCCGGCGGCGATTGCCAGGCTGGTGCAGTCCTTCCGGGATGGGAACAAGGACCAGACCCTCCTCGGCGTGACCGGCTCGGGCAAGACGTTCACCATGGCGAACGTCATCGCGCAGCTGGACCGGCCGGTGCTGATCATCTCGCACAACAAGACGCTGGCGGCGCAACTCTACTCCGAATTCAAGGGCTTCTTCCCGGAGAACGCTGTCGAATACTTCGTCAGCTATTACGACTACTACCAGCCCGAGGCCTACGTGCCGTCGAGCGACACTTTCATCGAGAAGGACTCGTCGATCAACGAGGAGATCGAGCGCCTGCGCATCGCCACCACCAGCTCGCTGGTGAGCCGGCGCGACGTGATTGTGGTGGCCAGCGTCTCGTGCATCTACGGTCTCGGCTCGCCCGAGGACTTTGCCGCGATGCGCATCACCCTGGCGCGCGGCGGCAGCTTCAACCGCAACAAATTCCTCGAGCGCCTGGTCGAGAATCTCTACGAGCGGAACGACATCGAGCTGAAGCGCGGCGCCTTCCGCGTGCGCGGCGACACGGTGGACGTGATGCCGGCCTACCTCGAGCACGGCCTGCGGGTGGAGTTCTTCGGGGACGAGATCGAGGCGCTGACGGAGTTCGAACCGCTGACCGGCGCGGTGCTGCGGAAGATCGACCATTTCGACCTCTACCCGGCCAACCAATACGTGACGACCAAGGGCCGACTCGACAGCGCCATCGCCGGCATCAAGCGAGAGCTCGACGAGCGCGTGGCCTTTTTTGAGAAAGGCCAGCAATACCTCGAGGCGCAGCGCATCCGGATGCGCACAAGCTACGACCTCGAGATGCTGCAGGAGATGGGCTTTTGCAGCGGCATCGAGAATTACTCGGCCCACCTGACAGCCCGCAAACCCGGCGACCGGCCGTTCTGCCTGATCGATTTCTTTCCGAAGGATTTCATCCTGCTGGTGGACGAGAGCCATGTGACCATCCCGCAGGTCGGCGGCATGTATAACGGCGACATTGCGCGCAAGCAGACGCTGGTGAACTTCGGTTTCCGGCTGCCCTCGGCGCTCGACAACCGGCCGCAGAGCTTCGCCGAGTTCCAGTCCATCACCGGCCAGACGCTCTACGTGTCGGCCACGCCAGCCCCGTTCGAGTTGGAACGGTCCAAGGTCATCGCCGAGCAGGTGATACGGCCAACCGGCCTGCTCGATCCGGAGATCGGCCTGCGGCCGACGAAGGGGCAGGTTGAGGACCTGATCGGCGAGTGCCGCAAGGCGGTGGAGCAGGGCGAGCGCGTCCTGGTGACCACCTTGACGAAGCGATTGTCGGAGGACCTGACCACCCACATGCGCGATGCCAAGCTCCGCGTGGAGTATCTGCACTCTGACATCGATGCGCTCGAACGCGTCGAGATTCTGCGCAATCTGCGCCAGGGAAATTTTGACGTGCTCATTGGAATCAATCTTCTGCGCGAGGGCCTCGATTTGCCCGAAGTGGCGCTTGTCGCCGTGCTCGACGCGGACAAGGAGGGTTTCCTCCGCAGCGCCACCAGCCTGATGCAGACCGCCGGCCGCGCCGCCCGACACGAGAAAGGCCGCGTCATCTTCTACGCCGATGTCGTCACCGAATCCATCCGCCGGACCGTGGAGACGGTGAACGCCCGGCGCGAGAAGCAGCTCGCCTACAACGCGGCCCACGGCATCACCCCGCGCAGCGTGAAGCGTGGTGTCCAAGCCAGCCTGCACACCTACGACGGCAGCGGGAAGGAGGCGGATCTGGCCGTGGCCGAATCGTCCGACGATGTGGCGGCGGTGATTGCCGAATTGGAGGAGGAGATGCAGGAAGCGGCCAACCGGCTCGAGTTCGAGCGCGCCGCCCTGCTGCGCGACCAGATCAATTCACTGAAGGCGGGCGACCACAAGCGCGGCG
Organism: Opitutaceae bacterium; assembly: GCA_016795565.1. Taxonomy (GTDB): domain Bacteria; phylum Verrucomicrobiota; class Verrucomicrobiia; order Opitutales; family Opitutaceae; genus Lacunisphaera. Next base: position 26,193 of record JAEUGW010000017.1, read on the forward strand.
GCCTCCAGCAACCGGCCTACGGGCGCAAGTCCCGCCGGAAGGGGAAATGACGGTTCCTCACCTCACTCGGGCAGGGAATCGTCGCAGCCATCACCTTGACGACACTCGTTCATGACGCGCAGCCAGATCTCCCGCAGGTCGAACAGCCGGGGTAGCGCGTAATCACGATAGCGCAGCGCGGACGGAGCGGTTGTGACATCGTCGGCCCCCAGCCGGGCCATGGTCAGGTTCAACTCGCCCAAGGCGCGCTTGAAGAAGCAGACGGCAAGGGTGTAGTCACCCATTTCCAGGGCCTGGACCGCCTGCAGGGCCTGTTCATTGCCACGGTAAAGCAGTGCCTGAACCGCGAGGCCGAGCGCCGCGGGCACGCCGTCAGGCTGGACAGCGACGCGCTCCCAGTGGGCCAGCAGGCTGACATAGAGGGCGCGGGTCGAGATGTAGACCGGGTTGCGGTGCAGGGTGTAGGGATCCCAATCACCAGTGAACAGCTCGTCCGCATCCTCTTCCTCCGCGCTGCCCGGGGCCTCAGTCAGCTCCCAACCCATCCGCCGAGCCGCCTCGTCGATCCGGTCCATCCCGGCGGGTATCTGGTCGTAGTGCTTGATGTATTGGTGGACGGCCGCCTCTTGTGTGCCGAGGTATTTCTGCCAATCCAGCTCGGTCCAGGCGAGCTCGCCGCGGTCTTCCCAATCGTTATCGAACAACCCGTCGGAATCAGAATTGGTCATGTAATGAAGGCACCTTGCGGCGTCGGAACCAGACAGTGCTGGGGCGATGTCCGCTGGCAAATAAAATTACCGCCGGACCCACCCGAGGTTGGTGTTGAACCGGCCCGGGGCGGTGTTTTTCTGCCTTCATGCCGGAAGTCCATCATGCCACGGTCTTTTTCACGGGCCGCGTCCAGGGCGTGGGTTTCCGTTACCAGGCCCTGCAGGTGGCCAAGGGTTTCGAGATTTCCGGATTTGTGCTGAACCTGCCGGACGGACGCGTGCAATTGGAGGCGGAGGGTGCGGCGGGCGAGGTCACGGAATTTATCACCGCGGTGCAGGAGCGGATGGAGGGCTACATTCGCAAGACGGAGCAATCGGCGGGCCGGCGCGCGCCGCGGTTCCAAGGCTTCAACATCCGATGAGCGAGGCGGCGACCTGGGCGGTTGAGGTGGACGATTTCTCCAAAAGCTATCGTCGCAGCTGGACGGGGCAGCGGGCTTGCGCCGTGCAGGCCGTGTCGCTGCGCCTGGCTCCGGGCCAGGTGCTGGGCCTGCTCGGGCCCAACGGTTCGGGCAAGAGCACGCTGCTCAAGGCCCTGGCGGGATTGATCCGGCCGACCGCCGGCCGGTGTCTGGTCGGCGGCCATCCGGCCGGCAGCGATGCCGCGCGCGCCCTGACCGGTTACCTGCCCGAGTCGCCGCGCTTGGCGACGCACCAGACCGGGCGCGAGTTTCTCGCCTACTGCGCCGGGCTCAGCGCGATGAAACCCGGGTTGATCGTGCGGCGCCTCGGCGAGGTGCTGGAGTGGAGCGAACTAGGCGCGGCGGCCGACCGGCCGCTGGACACCTATTCCAAGGGCATGCTGCAGCGCATCGGCCTGGCGCAGGCCGTCCTGCACGACCCCGCCGTGGTGCTGCTGGACGAGCCGGCCAGCGGGCTCGACCCGCAGGGCCGGCTGGCGCTGGCCGGACTGGTCCGCGGCTTGGCGGGACGCGGCAAGGCCGTGGTGTTCAGCTCGCACCTGCTGGGACAGGCCGAGGGCCTGTGCGACCGGCTGGCCTTGCTGGGGCAGGGCCGGATCCTCGCGGAGGGCCCGACCAGGGAGCTGATCGGCACCGGGCCGTCGATGGCCCACGCGCCGTCGCGATTGGAACAACTCTATCTGGAGAAATTGCGCCCGTGAACCCGGCGATCCAACGCATCCGGCTCATCGCCGGTCAGACGGCCGGCGAGGCGCTCCGCCATCGGCTGGTGCTGCTGCTGGCTGCGGTTGCCGCGCTGTTGCTGTTTGGCTCGCGCTGGCTGCGCGAATTCAACTTTGGGGCGGCCGAGTTGGCGTTCATTGGCGACTTCGGCCTCGGCGTGATTGGGCTGATGGGCACGCTGGTGGCCGCGCTCGCCACCGCGCACTTGTTCTTCGACGACCTTGCCGGCGCGGCCGCCTGCGTCCTGACCCGACCCGTGCGCCGGTGGGAATACATCGTGGGCAAACTCGCCGGTGTCGCCGGCCTGCTTGCGCTCTTCACCGCCGCACTCGGCGCGCTGCTTGGCGCGCTGATCTTCTGGCGGGCGCAGCAGCTCGGCGTGGTGCCCGCGGCGCTGCCGGTCTTTCTCACGGCCTGCGCGATGCAATGGATGAAGTTCACGCTCGTGACAGCGATGACGCTGTGCGTCAGCGCTTACGCCGGGTCGGCGCTGTTTGCATCCTGCGCCGGCCTGATGCTCGCGGTGATCGGGCACCTGCGGCCTTTCGCCACCGGTGGTCTGCAGTGGCTGCGGGTGTGGCCAAACCTCGGGCTGTTCGATGCCGAGGCCTTGTTGGGGGCTGGACAACCCCTCACCGCGGCCGGGCTGCTCTCGGTGACTGCCTACTGGCTGGTGTGTGTCGTGTGTCTGCTGGGGCTGGCATCCTATGCTTTCAAGCACCGCGAGTTTTAATTTCGGGAGAGTGATGCTGCCGGCCGTGGCCATAGTCGGCATGGGCATGCTTTTGCGTGCGCTGGAGCCGGTGGTGGCGTCTTCGTTTCAAGAGCGCGGCGAACAGCTCGCGGCGCTGGCCGGGCAGGGTGGGATGCCGGCGGTGCTCGGGGGCCTCCGGTCGGTAGTAGCGAGCGGCTATTGGTTGCGAGCCCAGCGCGCGTGGGAACAGCGGGATGCGACCGGCATGGAGATGCTCATTGACCTGACGGTGGCGGCCGACGAACGCCCGCTTTATTTTTGGCTGAACGGGGCACGCATGCTGGCCCATGATGTGCCCGCGTGGCTGCCGGTCACAACGCCCGAGAGCGTCAAGCGCCGGCTGGGCGAGGAGCAGGCCCGGCGGGCGGTGCGGCTCCTGGAGCGCGGCCTGCGGTGGCACGGCACTGACGCCAGCCTGTATGTGGAAATGGCCAACATTCATTTGCACCGGCTGGGTGATCCGGCCACAGCGGCGCACTGCTATCGTCAGGCCGCCGCGCAGCCCGGCGCCCCGTATTACGCGGCGCGGATCCATGCGGAACTGCTGCGGGAACTGGGGCGCCCCCGGGAGGCGCTGGCGTGGCTCCGCCAACTGCTGCCGACCCTGCCTGCGACCGACCCGGCTGCGCGGCGTGACGTGGTTTTGGGGCGGATTCAGGCGCTCGAGCAGGAATTGGCGGAGCCTTGATAGTGAACCCGGGCGACGCGGAGGGCAGCCCCGGCTGGGACCTGCGGCGTTCCGGCAAATGGGTGACGATGCCTTTGACATGACAGCTTCCGGCGCTTGGACTGCCCCGACAACCATGCCTGAACAACTGACGATCAACTGGCCCTACCTGCTCATCGCCGTGGCCATGCTGTGGTTTCCGCGACAGTGGCTGCGCACCGGCGCACGGGTCCTGAAAAAGCGGCACAAGCCCGACGGAGCCATGGAGCGGCTCGCCGGCATGGGTGCACGTGATCCGGAGGACAAGTCCGTGCAGCCGGGTCGGGAGTTCGCCAATTTCCGCAATTACATCGACCTGTTCCGGGCCTTGGCCGGCAGTTACGGCCTGAGCCAGTTCGCCTGCAATGCCGGCACCGAAGACGCGGAGCTGGCCGTGTTCATCGGCCAGACGGTGATTCTGCTGGTGGCCGTGTTGATTCAATCGGTCCGGTTCGACGGGCGCCTGAGTTTCTTCGCCCCCATATTCTATTTTGTCGGCATGAGCGTGGGGACGAGCGGGGTCTACACGGGGTTGTTTGCCTTTGCCCTCGTGCTGGCCATCAACCCGGTCATCCCGACACCCCGGATGTTTCTGACCGCCTACAGTCTGCTGCTCCTGCCGTTCGGATTCGTTTTCAGCGCACCCCTCGATCTGCTGACAACGAATATCGTGCTGATGCTGCTGCCGCCGCTGTGGAGTTTGCTGGCGAAACGGCCGCTGGTCATCTTCACGCGCAAGCCGAAGGCCGCCCGAGCCACCTGATGGGTGTTTCCTCATGGCGACATTGGCTGGAAGCGGCGCGGCCTCGGACGCTGCCGGCGGCAGTTATTCCCGTCGCGGTCGGCACCGCACTGGCGGTTGCGCACCACGCGGCGCACTACGGGAAGGCCGTCATCTGCCTAGTCTTTGCCATGCTGGTGCAGGTGGGAACGAATTTCGCGAACGACTACTTTGATTTCATCAAGGGGGCCGACACGCCGGCGCGGGTCGGCCCGCGCCGGGCCGTGGCGGCAGGACTGATTGCGCCGAAAGCCATGGTTGCCGGCGCGGGGCTGGTGCTGGGTCTGGCCTTCATGACGGGGTTGGTGCTGGTTCGGGAGGGGGACTGGGTGTTGCTGCCAATCGGCATAATCAGCATTCTCTGCGCGCTGGGCTACACCGGCGGGCCTTACCCCTTGGCTTATCACGGTCTGGGTGACGTGTTTGTCTTTGTCTTTTTCGGCCTGGTGGCGGTTGCCACCACGTTCTATGTGCAAGCCGGCGGGCTGGCCCCGGATGTTATCTCCGCAGCGGCAGCAGTGGGGCTGCTGACCGCAAATATTCTGGTCGTGAACAACTATCGGGATGCGGACACGGACGCGCGGGTGGGGAAGCGAACGCTGGTCGTGCGCTTCGGCCGCAGGTTCGCGGTGTGGCAATACGGCCTGTCGCACGGCCTGGCTCTGTTGTGTCCGCCAGCGCTGCTGTTGGCCGGCTATCGCTGGCCGGTGCTGTTGCCGCTGCTCCTCGCGCCGTGGGCCGCGATCCTGACCAACCGGCTGGCGGTGTCCCGCGAACCGGCCGTCCAGATCCGGCTGCTCGGTGCGACCGCCGGCTATCTGTCCGTGTTCGGGGTGCTGCTCTGCGCGGGCTTGGTGTTCGGCCGGTAGGAAACAAAAACGGCGCTCACTGAGCGCCGTGGGGAAAGCCGAACTGGGGTTGGCCTCAAATCTTGCCGACGAGCTTCGCCTTGAGCGAGGCCTTGTCCATCATGCCGACAAACTGTTCGGCGAGCTGGCCGCCCTTGAACAGGAGCATGGTGGGGATGGCGCGGACGCCATATTTCGCGGCGAGGTCGCCATTGTCGTCAACGTTGACCTTGGCGATCTTCAACTTGCCATCCAGTTCGGTGGCGAGCTCGTCGAGAATGGGGGCGATGGCCTTGCAGGGGCCGCACCACGGGGCCCAAAAATCCACGAGGACGGGAGTGGCACCGGCGATGCCGGCGGCGAAGTTGGCGGTGTCGAGTTGGGCGATTTTTTCTGACATGGTGGGGAGTAAAGTTGTCGGTCGGGAAAAGGCAAGTCGGCTGCTCAGCGCGGCGTGGAGCGATTGATGATCTCGGCGAGTTCCTGCGGTTCCACGGCCTGGAGGGCCTTGCCGCGGCTCTTGAGTTCCTCGAAGGTCTTGATGACGGTCTCGGTCATCCGGGTGTGGGTCTCGTCGGAGCCGCCGACGATGGTGAACTGCTCGGCGGAGGTGAGGCGCTTGTGGCCGTCGGAGTTGTCGAGGCCGAGGCCCAGCAGGTGGGCGGACTTAGCTTTGCGGCGGCGGGGAGACTTCTTCATCGGAAACGGGCACCGTGTTCGGCACGGCGGGAGTTTCAAGCGGGATTTCCTCCACCGCGGTGCAGAGGATGTCGGTGAAGGCCTCGGTCTGCTGCAGTTGCAGCTTCTTGAGGCGGGTCAGCTCCAGCACGGCGAGAAAAGTGGCGACCAGCCGGCGCAGGGAAATCTTTTCGGGGAAGAGGGCGGAGAAGACAAAGACCTTCCGCGTCTGCAGCTGGCCGAGCACATATTCCATCTGGTCGGCGACCGTGACCTGCTCGGCGTGGATCTCACCCACGACCAGCTTCTCGGCGAGGCGACGCAGGACGAGGTTGAACGAGTTCCACAGGTCAATCCGGTCCACGTGTTTCAGCGGCCGCTCCGAGGCGGGGGCAAAGGCGGAGGCGGAGCGGCCGTGCTGGTTCTGGGCATCCAGCGACATCTGGCCCAGCTGGCCGGCGGCTTCCTTGAATTTCTTGTATTGGAGCAGTTGGTGCACGAGCTCCCAGCGGGGATCGAGATCGTCCTCCTCGGCGTTGGGGTCGATCGCCTGCTGGTGCTTGGGGAGCAGCAGGCGGCTTTTGATCTCCATCAGCGTGGCGGCCATGACGAAGAACTCGCCGGCGACCTCGATCTGGAGCTCCTTCATCGCGTAGATGGCGTCCAGATACTGTTTGGTCACCGTGGAGATGGGAATGTCGTAGATATCCAGCTCGTTCTTCCGGAGAAGGAAGAGGAGCAGGTCCAGCGGCCCCTCAAAGACGGGCAGTTTGATGCGATAGTCAGCTTCGGCAACCACGGGGGCAGTCGAGGGATGGGCGGGACGGCGTGCAACCGGAAAAATCCGCTCCGGACATGCCGGCTAGGCTTGCCGGGCGGAACGGCGCAGGAGAGCCACGTAGAATCCGTCGGTGTTCAAGGTGCCGGGGAGGAGCAAGGTGCCGAGACCATCAAAGACGCCGCCGTGGCTTTGCGGAGGGGGCTCGGCGGCAAACCTGGGGTGCGCCCGCAGGAAGGCGGCGGTGACGTCGTGGTTCTCGTGATGGCTGAGTGAGCAGGTGGCGTAGATGAGCAGGCCGCCGGGTTTCACCCGTGCGGCGTTGGCCGCAAGGATGTCCCGCTGGGTCTGCGCGAAGGCGGCGATGGTCTCGGGCTTCACATACCACTTGAGGTGGGGCTGGCGGCGCCAGGTGCCGGAACCGGAGCAGGGCGCGTCCACCAGGATGCCGTCGTATTGGCCGGTGGGCTGCGCCACGATCGTGATGTTGTCGAGGCGGGCGCGTTTGGCGCGGTCGGCCAGTTCGTCCAGGATATCCAGGCGAATGTCGGTGGCGTCCACGTGGCCGCCGGCACCGAGCAGGCGCGCGAGTTGGAGCGTCTTGCCACCGGCCCCAGCGCAGGCGTCGAGCCAGCGGCCAGTCGGCGGCTGCGGGGCGTGGGCCAGCACGAGTTGGGAGCCGAGGTCCTGGATCTCGACGAAGCCGCGGCGGTAGGCGTCGGAAGTGGCGACGTCTGCGTTGGGCGGCAGGCAAAGGGCGTCGGGCAATCCGGCGGGTGACTCGATGGGCCAGCCCTGCGCGCTGAATTCATCCAGCACCAGATTGCGGTCCAGGCACTGGAGGCGGACCCAGAGGTTGGCGCGGGTGTTGAGAGCGTCGAGGTGGGGCGGGGTGAAGGCGGCGGGGCAATGCTCGCGAAACCAAGAGGGCAACAAAGCCGGCGGATCGAAAAGGTGGAACCCGGCCTCTGGACGGGTTGGGTTGGCTGCCGGCGATCCTGAGAGCGTGCGCGGAGCGCCCGCTCCACCCAAGAGTTGAGCCAAGAGGGCGGATTTTTCGGCGAGGGTTGCGGGCACGGCGGGCCAGTCGGAACAGTGGGCGGCGCGGTAGGCTGAAGTCGGCTTCAACTCGGGGGCCAGCCACGCCGTGAGCTTGGCGGCGGTGGCGGGGTCGGTATCCAGCAGCGGGTCAATCCACGGGTGGTAGCGGAGCCAGGTGTAAACGAGCTCCCGGTAGAGCTTGCGGTCGCGGGAGCCGATGGCGCGATGGCGGGCCATGAGTTCCTTGATGCGGTGGGGCAGGGAGCTGTCGCGGCCGACATGGGGACGCAACTGCGCGACGAATTGCAGGAACAGGCGCTGCTGGTTGGCGGCGATGTGAGGATGCACAGGAGCGAGGGGCGGGAAGTGAGGGGCGGGAACGGGACGGAGCGGCATCAGGATTCCCGCTGCCGCATTCTCGCTCCCCGCTGCTTTGGTCAGAATTTCAGCAGCTCGACTTCGAGATTGATGGCGAAGGAGCTTTCGCGACGCGGCCCGTTGAACCAGGAGACCTCATACTTCACGGCCCAAGTCTGGCCCAAACGCTGCCAGACGCCATAGCTCTGCTCGTTGAACCGATGGTTGCGGGCGTCGTAGCGCCAGAGGGCGGTGACGTCATAGACCTCGTTGAGACGCTGGCGATACTCGACGAAATATTCCTCGTAATTGGCGCGGAGGTAGTGGGTGGCGAGGCGGACGGACCACCATTCCTGGTCGTGGATTTCCAACGCGGTGTTCAGCTCCTGCTGCCGGGGCGCGTGTGGGTCAACCCGGTGAAACACTTCCCAGCGCAGCCAGGGGGCCGGGGTGAGGGCAAGCTCGGTATAAAGATCCGAGAGCGGCCGCTGGCCGGGATGGTCGAACCGGTAGTCGGCGGCGAAGTTGAGCGAGGCGAGGTTGCGTGAGCCGTAGGACGGGTCGCGCGTCTGCAACGTGTTGTTCAGGGAAACGCGCAGGGTGTTCAACGGACCGAGGTCGTCGAGGAAGCGCGCGTCTCCGATGGAAAGCGGCGCGAGGTAGGTGGAGAAGGCCCGGCGATCAACGGCCGGGATGTAGGCGCGGCCCCGCTCGGCCTCCGGGGCGTAGCGATACGAAAGCTTCGGTTCAACGAGGTGGCGGAGCCCGTCTATCTCCCAGACGGCGTTCTTGTAGTCAAAAGTGCCGCTGGCGAGCAACCGGGCGTCGAAGCCCACCTCGCCGAGAGTGCGGGTGTAGTCGTCTTTTCCGGCGAGCGCCCGGGTGTAATGGGTCACGCGGCCTCCGGCGACGGGGGTGAAGGTGAGCCATGGGGTTGGAGCGATGGGGCGGGACAGCCCGTAGTAGGCGTCAAGGCGCCGGGTGCGGACTTCGGGGTCGGGGCCGAAGGCGTCGGATTGCAGGATGGCGGCGCTGAGGCTGGCGCGCTCGGAAAGGCCGCCGGGAAGGGCGAGCGGCATCAGGTCGAAGCGGAGTTCCGGCAGTCGTTCCTGGACGCGGTGGTATTGATTGGGGTGGACGCGGCCGAAGGCGCTGAGCGCCCAGTTGTTGGCGGTGTAGGCGGCCTCCATGAAGGAGTCGGGCTGCTGCCGGCGGTCGAAATCCTTGTGGCGGAAGTCGCGCAGCACCTCGGAATCGCTCCAATAGTTGAACTCGCCGTCGAGAGTGAAGTGTTCGCCGGCACGCTGGCGATGCTGCCACGCGAAGTAGGAACGGTCGCGCGGGACGGGCCGGCCGAGGATATCGGACTTCCGGTCGCCATGGTCGCTGATGTAGCCCGAGTGGAAGAACCCCCGAACCGAGCCGGTGCCGGAACTGCGTTCGTAGCTGCCGGAAGGTCCGACCATGACGCCGCGTGCGGTGTAGAGGCCGAGATCGGCCCCGAGTTGGACGCCCTCGGCGAGCGGCACGTGGAGGCCCAATTCGGCGAAGGCTCCCAGGTTGCCGCGGTAACCCAGGTGGGCGCTGATGTAGGAGACGAAATCCACGTCGAGGGCCTGCTCGAAGCGGGGAAACGAGAGAAAATGCCCGCCGCGCAGGCCCAGGCTCAGGCCCTCGGCGCGGACGATCCGGCCGCGGGCATAGGTGAGCTTGCTGGCCTTGAGGGAAGGCGTGTAGCTGGCGTTCTCGCGGAAGAAGACGCTGGCGTTGGTGAACACGAGTTCATCGAGCGTGCCGGTGACGGTGTCGCCCGAGACGTAAACGGGGAATTCGCCGATCCGGAGGTTGCTGACGTTGATCTCACGGGTGGAGAGATTGTAGGTGCCGGAGTCGGCCACGAGCCGGCGGCGGCCGGAAGTGAGCACGAAGTGGCCGGTGGCCGTGGCGGCGCCGGTGGCGGAGTTATAGCGGATCTCATCGGCGCGCAGGACAGTGTCGCCATTGACCAATTGGGCGTTGCCGGTGAGCACCGTCTCCTTCGTGACGTCGTCGTAGACCGTCCTGTCCGCGGTAACCCTCAGCTGGGCCGGCTGGGCAGGTGCAAGCCCGGGAAAGAGGCACAGCGTGCCGAACAAAACGATGAGGTGGCTGACCCGAAACATGCTGACTGGAGTGGCGGGCGGCAAGGGTCAGGGCAATGAGATTTCCCGGTGACTTCCGGTGGTGGCGATAAGTTCCCGGTGGCGCGAGTGGTTCGGAGGCGCGCGAGCGATCACCGCTTTCGGGCTAGACGCTGAAACCCAGTCCGGCAAAGTGCTTGCACCCGCCGTGATCATACCTGCCAAAGAACTGCACGCGTTTTTGGAGAATCATCAGGCCAATCCGCATGGCTGGCTGGGCATGCATCCGCTGACGCACGAAGGGGTGGCCGGCGTGGTGGTGCGGGCGTTCGTGCGCGCGGCGGTCAAATGCGCGGTGGTCGAGCTCGACGGGCCCGGGGCGCCGGCGCACCCGATGACGATGATCGCGCCCGAGGGATTCTTCGAGCTGTTCATCCCGGGCAAAAAGGTCTTCCGCTACCAGCTGCGTTACGAGGTCTCGTGGGGCGACATTCATCAGGTGCACAACGCCTACTCCTTCCTCCCGTCGCTCTCGGAGCAGGACCTCTACCTTTTCAATGAGGGCAACGAGCACCGGATATATGAGAAACTGGGCGCCCACCAGCGGTTGATGGGGGAGGTGCCCGGGGTCGCCTTTGCGGTGTGGGCGCCCACGGCATCACGCGTGTCGCTGGTGGGCAATTTCAACGGGTGGGACCCGCGCTATCATCCGATGCGGCCGCTGGGGGCGTCCGGCGTGTGGGAGTTGTTCGTGCCCGGCGTGGGGCCGGGTGAGCTCTACAAGTTTGCGATCTGGGACCGCGCGGGACAAATGCGGATGAAGACGGATCCCTACGGCACGTATTTCGAGGCGCCGCCGACCAATGCCGCGATTGTCCATGACACCACCCGCCACCGGTGGAGTGACTCCGACTGGATCAGCCGCCGCGCCGCCCACGCCGGCAACCTGGACCGGCCGCTGTCGATCTACGAGGTTCACCTTGGCTCGTGGAAACGGAACCTGGCCGAGGCCAACCGCCCGTTCACCTACCGCGAGTTGGCCCCACTGCTGGCCGACTACGTGACGGAGATGGGGTTCACCCACATCGAGGTGCTGCCGGTGAGTGAGTTTCCGTTCACCGGTTCGTGGGGATACCAGGTGACGGGCTACTTCGCTCCGACGCACCGCTGGGGCACGCCCGAGGACTTCCAGTTCATGGTGGATCACCTGCATCAGCGGGGCATCGGCATCATCGTGGACTGGGTGCCGGCCCATTTCCCGCGCGACAGCTTCGCCTTGGCCCAGTTTGACGGCACCCACCTCTACGAGCATGCCGATCCCCGGCAGGGCGCGCACATGGACTGGGGCACGCTGATTTTCAACTACGGGCGTCCCGAGGTGCGCTGCTTCCTCATCGCCAGCGCGCTGTCGTGGTTCGAACGCTACCACATCGACGGCCTGCGGGTGGATGCGGTCGCTTCCATGCTCTACCTCGACTACTCCCGCAAGGCCGGGGAGTGGATCCCCAACCGGCACGGCGGACGCGAGAACCTCGAGGCGATTGCCTTTCTGCGCCAGGTAAACGACCTCGTGCACGACTACTATCCGGGTGCGCTGATGATCGCGGAGGAGTCCACGGCGTTTCCGCTGGTGAGCCGGCCGACCAAGGACGGGGGCCTCGGCTTCGACTACAAATGGAACATGGGCCTGATGCACGACACCCTGGCCTATTTCCAGAAGGACGCGCTGCACCGCAAATGGGCGCATGACAAGCTGACCTTCGGGATGATCTACCAGTATTCGGAGAACTTTGTGTCCGCCTACTCGCACGACGAGGTCGTGCACCTGAAGGCCTCCATGCTGGGCAAGATGGCGGCGAGCAGCATCGCGGACAAGGCGGCCAACCTGCGCTCGCTCTACGGCTACATCTGGATGTATCCGGGCAAGAAGCTGCTCTTCATGGGCGGCGAGTTTGGCCAGCGCACCGAATGGAACCACGACGGCAGCCTCGACTGGCCGCGCCTGCAGGAACCGGAGCATGAGGGCCTGCGTCTGCTGGTGCGCGACTTGAACAAGCTATACGCCGGGGATCCGATCCTGAGCGCCAACGATTTCCGGCCGGAGGCGTTCCGCTGGGTCAATTGCCACGATGGCGACCACAGCGTGCTCAGCTTCGTGCGCCTGGATGAAGCGGAGAAAGCCGCCTATCTGGTGGTGGGCAACTTCACTCCCGTCACGCGCACCCGCTATGTGGTGGGTGTTCCCTATCGCGGCCATTGGAAGGAGATACTGAACACGAATTCGGCCTATTATGGCGGCGCGGGATTCGGCAACCATGGCGGCAGGCAGGCGACCACGGCGCAGGCGGACGGTTATGAGCAGTCGGTGAGCCTGACACTTCCCGGGTTGACCACCCTGATATTCCGCTGGCAGGCGAAGTGAGGCAGGGCCGCATCACGCACCCATGCCGTGCCGAGGCGGCGGGAAGCCAATGCAACCCACCGAGCCCTCTTACTTGCCGTCCTTTCGGGTGAGGAGATAGGTCGGCATGGGCGAGGAGTTCTTGATCTCGATGACGCCGACAGGCGTGAACTCGTATTTGCCCGCGAGGAGCTTGCGGGTCGCCTCCGAGACCTGAATCTTGCCCGGCTGCCCATGTGATTCCATGCGGCTGGCGATGTTCACCGTGTCGCCCCAGAGGTCGTAGGAGAATTTCTTGGTGCCGATAATGCCGGCGACCACGGGGCCGCTGTTCATGCCGATGCGGATGGCCCAATCAAGCGAGTGCCGCCGATTGAAGACCTTCACCGCCTCCAGGAACTCGAAGGCGGCCTCGGTGCAGGCCTCGGCGTGGTCGGGGCGGTTGACGGGCACGCCGCCGGCCAGCATGTAGGCATCGCCGATGGTCTTGACCTTTTCGAGTTCGCGCTGCTCGGCGATGCGGTCGAAGCCGGAGAAAAGCTCGTTGAGCAGCTGCACCGTGCGATGGGGCGACTGCCGGGAGGCAATGCGGGTGAAGCCGACGATGTCGGCAAAGAGGACGGTGGAGTCGATGAAGCTGTCCACGATCGTGCGCTGGCCGGCCTTGAGGCGCTCCGCAATGGCCTTGGGCAGCACATTGAGGAGCAGGCGCTCGGACTTGGAGCGCTCGATTTGCAGTTGCGCGAGGAAAGCCTGTTCCTGGTCGCGCAGCCGCTTCTTTTCGAGCGAGGCGGAGATGCGGGCGCGAAGCACGGTCGGATTGAAGGGCTTCGGCACGTAGTCCTCGGCGCCGGCCTCGATGCAGCGCACCGTGCTGGCGACATCGTCAAGGGCGGTCAGCATGATGACGGGCACGTGCCGGAGGCGGGGATCGGCCTTCATGAACTCGAGGGTCTGGAAGCCGTCGAGGTCGGGCATGAGGATGTCGAGGAGGACGAGATCGAAGTTGCCGTCTTTCAGCTTTTGCAGGGCCTCGCGGCCATTGGCGGCGTCCGTGACTTCATAGCCCAGCTTGTCGAGGCGACGCGCCAGCATGTCGCGATTCATGGGGTCGTCGTCGACCGCGAGCAGCTTGGCGCTGGGCATGGGCTGCGCGGACATGCCAAAATCCGCTGCGGTCAGCGGACGCGAACCGACCGAGTCGAGCAGGCCGGTGTCGGACATGCCCCCAGCTTGCCTGGCTCCCGTGGGGCTGATGATCAGCTCCTCGGCGTAGCCTTCGCCTTGGAAGAGTTTCTCCAGATTCTGGGCCGCCGAGAGGATTTTCCCCAGGTCATTCACGAGTTCGCCGTGGCCGCTGGCTTGGGATTTTTCGACGCAGAGTCCGGTTTGGGTCAGGATGGCCGCCAGCGGGTCGTGCATGGCGAGGCGCATGCCGGGAAAGTCAATTTTGCCGCTGTCGATCCGCCACGGGGCCAGGGCGTCATTGATGAGGGCCAGCAACTGCCCGCCGCAGGAGTGAATGCGCTTGAGATCGGGGAGGATGGACTCGGCGTTGTTCTCCGCCGCCGATTCCATGAGCATCTCGCTGTAGCCGATGATCTGATTCAGCGGGGTGCGCAGCGCGTGCCGCAGCTTCGAGAGGGTCTCCAGGTCGCCGGTCTTGAGGGCCTTGATGATGGGGGTGAGCGACGAGGGGGACGCGCCGGACGCCGGAGAACTGGAACCGGGATCGCTCATGCCTTGGGCGGGAATTTCTTCAACAATTCTTCAATCTTGGTGAGGAGGCGCGGGAGTTCGACGGGCTTGGTGTCGAAATCGTCGCACCCGGCTTCCAGGGCCTTTTGCCGGTCGCTTTCCATGGCATGCGCGGTCAGGGCGATGACGGGGATCCCCTTGGTGGCCGGATCGGCCTTGACCTGGCGGGTGGCGTCCCAGCCGTCCAGCACGGGGAGGCTCATGTCCATCAGGATGAGGTCGGGGAGTTCGCTCTTGGCCAGCGCGACGCCCTGGCCGCCGTCAACGGCCAGCGTGAGGGTGTAGCCGCGTTTCTCCAGCCGGCGGGAGAGCATGTCGCGGTTCATTTCATTGTCTTCGACGAGGAGAATTTTGGGCATGGCAGGGAGTGTTCAATACGGGGAAGTCACGCTTCCGCAAGCGCACAGGACTGCAGCGCCGGGCGGATGAGGTTGGCCAGTTGCTCGCGGGTGAACTGGCCTTTGCGCAGGGTGCCCAAGGTTCTCCGGGCCAGCAGGTCATGCATGTCCTGCGTGATATCCATCGACGTGAGAATGACGACGGGGATTTTTTCCCAGTCCTGGGTCTGGCCGAGCACCTCGAGGAATTCGAGGCCGCTCATGCCGGGCATCTTCAGGTCGAGGACAATGATGGCGGGGCGCCGCTTGCGGATGGTGCGGATGGCGGACTTGCCACTGATGACCGAGCGGGATTGCCAGCCTTCGCGCTCGAAATGGCGGGTGAGCAGGTTGCGCGAGTCGGCATCGTCCTCGACGTGCAGGACGTAGCATTTGGGCAGCGGGCTCAGCTGGGTGGCGATCTCTGAGGTGAGCTGGCCGGCATCCACGGGTTTGAGCAGGACGGCGGCGGCTCCGAGGGACATGGCCATCTCCGTGTCACCGGAGGCGCCGAGGACAATGACGGGGACGTCGGCCAGCTTCGGGTTGTCCTGCAGCTTGGAAAGCACGGTCCATCCATCAGTGCCCGGCATCTGCACATCAAAGATGATGAGATGCGGGACAAAGCGGCTGACGTGATCCAGACCCTGCTGGCCGGACGCGGCCTCGACCACATCGTAGCCGCTCGTGCTGAGCACTTCCGACAGGACGGAGCGCGCCTCCTTGTCATGATCGATGACGAGCACCTTGGGCCGGTTCTGCTGGCCGGGGAAGGGGGAGCGGGTGAGCTTGTTGGTCGCCTGATTGACAACCTTGGGCTGCTTGCTGAGCACCTTGGCGGGCATCCGGATGGTGAAGGTGGAGCCGACCCCCGGGGTGCTGGTGACGGTGATATCGCCCTGCATCATCTGCGCGAATTGTTTTGAAATCGCGAGACCGAGGCCTGTGCCGCCATACTTGCTGGTGGTCGAGGCGTCGGCCTGGCTGAAAGCTTGGAACAGGCGGCTGAGCTGCTCGGGAGTCATGCCAATGCCGGTGTCCACCACGGAGAGTTCCATCGTGTCGGCGTCGTCGCCGATGACGCGCACGGCCTTGAGGGTGACCGTGCCCTTCTCGGTGAACTTGCTGGCGTTGCTGAGGAGGTTGAGGAGCATCTGCCGCAGCTTGGTGGCGTCGGCGTGCATCGCGCCGATGTCGGCGGGACAGTCGATGGCGAGGGCGTTGCCCTTTTTGGAGACGAGGGGGGAGGCGGTGGCGATGACCTCGTTGATGAGCTTGGTCAGGTCGAAGGTCTCGAGGAAGAGCTCCATCTTGCCCGCCTCGATCTTGGAAATGTCCAGCACGTCGTTGATCAGGCCGAGCAGGTGGCGGGCGGCGTTGAGCACCTTGTCCAAATCCTCGGCGCGCGCCGTCTCGCCGTCGTCGGTGGCGTCTTCCTTCATGATCTCGCTGTAGCCGATGATGGCGTTGAGCGGCGTGCGGAGCTCGTGGCTCATCTTGGCGAGGAAGCTGCTCTTGGCCTTGCTGGCCTCCTCGGCGTCCTTCACGGCCTTGGCCAGCAGGCGGGTGCGGTCGTCCACGCGGGCCTCCAGGGTGCGGTTGGCCTCCTCCAACTGGTCGTGGGCCTGGGTGATTTTTTCATGCGCATCCTCGGCCGCCACGCGGGCGCGTTCCAGCTCGGAGGTGTTGGACTGGATGGTGTCCAGCATGGCGTTGAACGATTCGATCAGGTCGCCGATCTCGCCGCTGGCCGGCGTTTGCACCCGGGCGCTGTAATCCCGGTCGCGCTGCACGGCGGAGGAGACGCGGGCCAGGGCGGTGATGGGGCCGGTGATGCGGCCTTGGAAGCGCCAGGCCATGGCCGCCGCCAGCAGGCCGGAGGCGAGGAAGACGATGAGGGAGCCGCGCAGGAGGTTGGCGAGGCGATCCTGATCGTCCTCGTTCAGTTCCGCCTTGAGGTAGAGGGTGCCCAGCTGCCGGGTGCCGCCGCTGACGGGGGTCCAGAGAACCCCGCGTTGGCTGACATCCAGCAGCCGGGTGATACGCGGGGTGGGCGGAATGACCTCGGTCAGGCCGGTCCGGACATACCGGGCAAGAATCTTGCCATCGGCCGAATACACGGCCGCCGCCGCGATCTGCCCGTCCACCCCGAGGGAGCTGGGCTGCAAGTCCGGTGCCTTGGGGTTTTGCTCCAGCAGCGGCACCAGGTTTTCGATCATCAGCATCTGGGTCTTTTCCAGACGCGATTGGACCTCATTGTTAAACTGGCGGACGTCGTAAAGGTAGAAGCCCGCAAACGCGAGTGACAGCGTCACGCCGCAGGTCAGCAGGATGAACAGGATCAGTTGCCAGCGAAACGAGAGACTTTTCACGGGGTTGATTGCAACAAACCCCAAGCCAAAGGATTACGGCACAAAGTCAACGGGATAGCTCCCCAGAGGGTTGCTGGCCAACCCGCCCGTGCCAATCCGTGCGCTGAGCGCTGCGGCGAGGGCGAATTGTCGGGCGATTCGTGAACAACGTCGGCTTGGCGGCTGATGGAACGGCGTTCTAAGAAAGCGCGCGGCTGTGCGTCTGAGGTTTGGAGGCGCCCATGAACATCCACAAATATCTGCTGCCCGCTTCGATCGCCGCGACGATGCACGTCGCGCTTCTCTGGCTCATGCCCGACCAGCCCTATACCCGGATTATGGAACTGCCTCTGAACACGGACTGGGGGCTGACAAAACCGCCCGAGGATTCACCGGTGACAACCGAGGATCCGGTCGAGCGCGAGAGCACTCCGGAGCAGGTCAAACCCCTGAAGGGCAACCCGGCACCGCCGGAGTTGCCGAACGTGCCGGCCAGGTTGCCTGAGGGCCCACTCGTCATCCCGATCGAGAATCGATCGTCGAAATTCGACCGCAGCATCACCGTGATTCCGGAAAATATTGGAACCGGGAACGGCGTGCCCGACGGCCTCGATTTTGCCTCCGCCGGGATTTTTCCTACGGACGCGCTGGATCGCGTGCCTGATGCGAGGGTGCAGATCCCGCCCGACTATCCGTATGCGATGAAGCAATCCGGCACCAGCGGCTCGGTGGTGGTGCGGTTCGACGTGGACACTGCGGGGCACGTGGTGCGCGTGGAGGCGGTCAGCTGGACGGACCGTGAGTTTGTCGAGCCGGCATTGCGAGCGGTCCGGAAATGGCGGTTCGAGCCCGGGCGGCGCAACGGCCGGGCCGTGCCCTTCCGCATGGCGGTGCCGATCGAGTTCGGCATCGAGAACAACTGAGACGTGGTGCGTTCAGCCGGCGCGCGCGTGCAGCAGGTGGTTCACGCGCGCGACCAGCTCCGCCGGGCTGAAGGGCTTGGTGATGTAGTCCAGCGCGCCGAGTTCCAGGCCAAGGTTGCGCGAGTCGGCCGAGGCCCAGGCGGACACGATGATGATGGGAATGGTGGCGGTCGCCGGATCACGGCGCAGAATTTCACAGACCCCGAAGCCGTCGAGATCAGGCAGCATGAGGTCGAGCAGGATGATGTCAGGCCGGTTGGTGCGGACGGCATGGATGGCCTCCCAGCCGTTGGCGGCGGTCGTCACATCATGTCCGGCCCGCACCAGGTGATACTGCATCAGGTCGGTCAGGTCGGGTTCGTCGTCGACGGCGAGGATCTTGGCTACGTGGGGCATGGTGGGATCATGCCAGACCCGCGTGACGGTCCGGTGGGCGTCTGGTGACGATTGGGCAACGACCGGGCCTTACCAGCGGTGGTAGGCGGGATGGCCCGGAGTCACGGCGACGAAGGTGCCGCGGCAGGTGGCGCGCGGTTTGCCGGCGGCCGTGAGGGTGCCCTCGATGGTCGCGCGATCGGCCGATGACTCGATGACGCGGGCAATCAGCTCAACCGGATCGGCGGTCGGGGTGGGGCGGAGGAGCTTGATGGCGTAGTCGGCGGTCACCGTGCAGGGTGGCTTCTCAAGGCGGCCCAGCTGCATCAGGTGCCAGGCGGCGGTCCAGTTGCAGTGGCAGTCAAGGAGGGAGCCGATGATGCCGCCGTTAAGCATGCCCGGAAAGGCCTCGTGATGGGGCTCCGGCTGCCAGGCCGCCACGACCTGATCGCCCTGGACAAAGCTGCGGATACGCAGGCCTTTCGCGTTGGCCGGCCCACAGCCAAAGCAACTGCTGGCGGGCGCATACCTTTCCTGCAGGCACATCTCGTTCATGGGCCCACTCAGACCGAAAGGAAGGAGGGGCGGAATCTCAAAGTTCGTAGGATTTTTAACTGGCGCCCGTCGCGGCCTCTGCCATGGTGTCGCCCGATGATACCTTTCCCCCTATGGCACGCAAGATAGCCTTCCTCAACTACAAGGGCGGTGTTGGTAAAACCTCGCTGATCGTAAATACGGCCGCCAGCCTGGCCCGCCGCGGCATGCGGGTTTTGCTGATGGATTTCGACACGCAGTCCAACGCGAGCATCTGGCTGATGAAGCTGGAGCGCTGGAACAAGGTCAACGCCACCGGCACCGGCTCGGTTTACTCCATCTTCGACCCCGGCACGGCCCGCCTGAAGGATTGCGTCATCAAGGATGTGGTGGAGGGCAAGGACGGGGAAAAACTTCTGCCCGGCCTCGACCTGGTGCCCACCACTTTCAACTTGGTGGACCTCGAGGGCGACTATAAGCCCGACCCGAAGCGCCCGTCCTACGTGATTTTTCAGGAGCAGCTCGCCGAGATCGAGGCCAACTACGATTTCATCCTCTTTGACTGCCCGCCCAACGTCCTGCGCGCCTCGCAGAACGGCGTTTACTGTGCCGGCGAAATCTACGTGCCCTCCAACCCCGACGCGCTGAGCCTCATCGGCTTCACGCTGCTGGTGGAGAAGCTGCTGCGCTTCCAACAGACCTCCGCCAGCTTTCGCACCACGGCCATGGGGCCGGCCGCGCAGGTCTACGGCATCGTCTTCAACTCGATCAAGGCCAACACCGACATCGAGGTGCCCAAGATGCGCATGCAGCTTCGCCTGAACCAATTCAAGACCCAGAAGCGCGGTTGCGCCCCGGCGGCCAAGATTTGCACCACACAGATCCGCGACGCCATGATCGTGCGCCGCGCCGTCACCCTGGGCCTGCCGGTGTTCCTCGTCGGCACCGAAGGAGCCGAGGAAGACAGCGTGGCGAACGACTACATGAAGCTAGCCACCGAGATCATCGAGAACGCTCCGCCCTCCTGAGTTTCACGCCAACACCCTTTACCATGGCCAAGTTCACCAGCACCGAATGGGACGATATCCGCAAAAAGTTCCGCAATTCCATCATGGCGGACACCGCCCTGATCAGCCTCGCGCAGAACCTCGACACCAAGGAGTGGCCGCACTCCGGCGATGACGAGAAGCCGTCCAAATACATCGAGTTCAGCTACGACGAATTGCTCATGCTGCCGGAGCTCGCCGGCAATGCCGACAAGGCCGACCACCTGATCGGTATCCTCAAGGAGACCCTGGCCTTTGATGATCCGTTTGGCGACATGGTCGCCCAAGTCGAGGAGACCGCCGCCAAGGACAATCCCATCCTCAAGACCCTGGCCCGCCTCAACATCCCTGCGGCCTACCCGATGGCGCTGGCGAATTTCAGCGAAGGCACGCGCATCGTCTGCGCATCCGAGGGCGTCAAGACAGTCGGCGAATTTGCCAACCTCGGCCAGCAGATGGCAACCCGCGTGGTGCTCGGGGGCGATTTCCGCAATGCCCTGAATGCCCTGACCCAGGGTGATGAGGAGGGGATCGGTCAATTCCTGCCCTTCCGCAAGGGCTCCACCGGCCTGCACCTGGCCGAGGCGATTGGCCTGGTGGCGGCCGGACTGCCGCGGCCTGATCAACTCGGCTTGGCCAAGGCCTATGGCGCCAAGCTCAGCCCGTCCGATGCCGCCGCCGCCAAGACGCTCACGAAGGAGCAAATCACGAAGCTGGAGTCGGGCCTCCGCGTGACGGCCACGGCCGCCTTTGAGTGGTTCAAGGACCAGAAGGAGGCGATGAGCAAGCTGCTGGAGAGCGGTGATTCCACCTACGAGCGCTATTTTGTCGTGATCAATGACCCCGCGCGGGAGGCCATTGCCGTGAAGCTGGCGACGGCCATCCACCCGGTATCACGCAAGTCTGGCCCCGTGGCTTCCGCGCCAGCCGAAGCCAAGAAGGGCGGTCTGTTCGGCCGCCTGTTTGGCAAGCGCTGATCCGGCTAACTCTATTTCGTGGATTCGCAGACCCCAGTTCCTCCGGGGGCGCCGGTTCCGCCGTCGCCGGTCTTCCCGCCAGCCTCGGCCCCCTCGTTTCCCAAGCCTCCGGGTGCGTCCTTTCCTCCTCCGGGTGGCGGCCTGGGTGCTGTCCGCCCCGGTGGACTGAAGCCGCTCGTCCTGCCGCGCCGTCCGAGCCCATTGCAGCGCGCGCAGGAGGCCACGCAGGCCAGCGCCGAAGCGCGCAAATCGATCAACACGATCATTTCCCAGTCGCGCCCGCCCTGGGGCGGCACGCCCTCGCTGAACGGCTCGCAAGTGGAGGCCTTGGAAAAAGCCTTGCGCGCCCTGGAGGCCAAATCCGCCGAGCGGGAGATGGCCATGGCGGAACTCGAGAACAAGCTCGCCGAGCGTGATCGCGCCTTGGCGGAGACGGAGGCACTGTTGCAGGCCCGCGAAAAAATCATCGACGCCATGCGGAAGGAAAAACCCGCCCAGGGCGAAGGCGGCGGCAGCGCCGAGGAGATTGCCGCCCTGACCAAGCTCAAGGAGGAACTCGACCGCCAGGAGGCCAGTATCAAGGAGGGTCGCGCGGCCCTGCAGGAGCGCGAGGAATTCCTTAATCAGAGCGAGACGGCGCTCTTCGAGAAGATGCAGGCCCAGCAGGAGAAGGAAACTGAACTCGAGCAGAAGGCCGAGGACATCAAAAAGGCCATGCAGAAGGCCGGCTTGGCGCCGGCCGAAGCCAAGGGCCCGGTCGAGAAGGCCTGAGATGGAACCTCGTCCAGTTTGACCTTTCCAAGACCGCACCCCGACCCTATGTCCATTTCCTCCATGCCTTCCCGTCTGTTCAAACCTGCCGTCATTCTGGCCTTGCTCACCCTGCCGGTCACGCTCCCGGCCCAGACCAGCAGCAGCGAGGAAGAACGCCTGCAAAAGCTCCTGACCGACTCGACCCAGTGGTATGTGCCGAAAACCACGGTCTCCATCGGGTTCCGGTTGCTCACCTCCGGCGGCAATGTGCGATACGGCAATCTTGGCCGCGTCGATTCTGGCTTGGAAGCAGTGGCACCGGCTTCCGCCGGCGTCGTCACGCGTATTTACAACAACGGCATCGTCGGGGCCGATGCGGTCCGGGCCAGCGAAAAGGACGCCAACGGCAACCAGATACCTCCCGATGTAAACGGCCGTTACCAGACATTTGGCACCACCACCGCCGCAGATGGCTCCACCATCACCGTCCAGACCGGCGACTACCGCAGCTATGTTGCCGGACTCACCCGCAACTGGAACTACGCGTCGGCCGATCAGGTGACCGCCGATGGGCGCATCGGCTTCAGCACCTACCGCGCGACCAGCAACGGCGGCTCCGCGATGAAGGACACCGCCGGCTCCGGCGGCGTTGATTTCCAGGTCACGCGCGCTCTCGGGAAATTCTCCAGCCACACCGAGTGGGGGCTGACGGCGGGCATCGCGCTCAACGGCATCAACAACAAGACCAGCGGCACGGTTGTTTCCACCCTGCATACGAACACCGACTACTATTCCCTGAACGGGCAGCCGGCTCCCACGGCTCCCTACGACAGCACCACCGCGCTGACCGACTTTACCAACAGCCAGGGCACGGTGTTCCCGTCCTCCTTGGAGACCTCGGTGCCGCTGGCCGCCTTGCCCGGTTCATCCACTTCGTCCGAAGTGGTGGGCGGAACGACGGTGAACGGCAACTGGCAGATCAAGGGGGCCTATTTCCTCATGCGCATCGGGCCCAGCGTGCGGGCGCAGTTGACGCAGCGGCTCGGTCTTAGCGCCAGCCTGGGCGTCGCCGGGGCCTACTCGGGCAGCACCTATAGCGTGATCGAAACTTTTGTCGCACCGGACAGCAACGGGGTCGTCATCAGCACCCCGGACCCCGAGAAGAGCAGCACCAGCGAGTTCCTCACCGGCTACTATGCTGACCTGAACCTCGATTGGGCGGTTTCGGAGCGCACCGGCTTCTTTGGCGGGCTCAGCGCCCAGCAACTGGGCGACTACGATCAGGTGCTCAACGGCCGCACCGCCCACATTGACCTCGGCAATTCCGTCGGCATCCGCGGTGGCATCAGCATCAAGTTCTGATCCCGCCAAATCCAGCCAGCACGGTCTCGATGCTGTGCAGTTGGGAGGCAGGGAAGAGAGAGTTGATCCGTGTCACCACCTGCTGCACCAGGCCGTCGGGGCATGAGGCGCCGCCGGTGATCAGGACCCGCTTCGGGGCGTCGTCGTTGGGCCAGAGGGGATGGATTTCTGTGTGGCCGCCCGCTCCCTGGTGCGCCGCCGCAAACACGTAGTGCTCGATCTCGTCACGGGATCGAATGTTAGCCTCGGATTGGATGAAAAACGCGCGCGTTCCCAGCTTCTGCTCGCAGAGCCGGTAAAGCTGGTAGGTGTTGGAGCTGTTCTTGCCCCCGATGATGAAGGCGGCGTCAAGCGGCTCCGCCAGGGCGCGTTGCAAGGCATCCTGATTGACCTGGGTGGCGTAGCACAGCGTGTCCTTTTTTCCGGCGCCGCCGACGTGCGCCGGGCCGTCGGTCTCGCCATATTTGGCCACAAAGACGGACTTGAAATAGTCGATGATCGCGGCCGTCTCATTCATGAGCAGCGTCGTCTGGTTGACGACGGCCAGCCGATCGAGATGCCGGGCCGGATCCAGGTCAGGGGTGTGCAGGCCGTTGAAGCGGGTCAGCAGAGCGGCCCGTTTGTCCTCGGTGGGTGCGGCGATGTAGTCGCCCAGCAGCCGGGCTTCCGCCAGGTTGCGGATAATGATCGAGGGCGCGTGCCGGCGGCTGTTGGAGAACGTGGCCTTCGTCTCCTCGTGCTCGCTCTTGCCGTGAATCACGACGGTGTAGCCTTCGCGGCCAAACGAGCGCGCCGCCTTCCACACCTTCTCCACCAGCATGCAGGTGGCGTCGTATTGCGCGACCCGGATGCCTTTGCGCACGAGCCGTTTCTTGTCCTCGTCCGTCGCACCAAAGGCGGGGATGATGACAATATCCTCGCTCGTGAGCGTGTTCCAGAGCGTCGGGGCACCGTCGGTGGCGATCTTTCCGTCCGGTCCGAACGGCTGTCCCTTGTCGGTTTGGAGAAAACGCAACCCGCGGCGCAACAGATCCTCGTTCACGAAGGGATTGTGGATGAGTTCGCTGAGCATGAACACGCGCCGCCCGGGGTTTTCCGCGAGGGTTTCATAGGCGCGTTCGATGGCGTTCTTCACCCCGAGGCAGAATCCGAAATGGCTGGGGATGACGTAATTCACCGCCCCGAAATCCAACCGCGCCGGTCGAGTCGCCGACCGCTCGTTGGTGCGGGCCAGCGCCTTGATCGCCTCACACAGCCGGCTTTGGTAGAGGGCGCGCGCGGCGGCGTCCTGCTGGTAGATGTCGCGATTGCGGTCCCGTTCGACGCGAAATTTGTAGATGTAGTCGTTTTCGCCGAGATGCAGGTAGGGAATCTCGATGAGGTGCGGCTCAAGGTGCGCCACCACGGCGGCCAGAGCCGGGGTCGGTTTGCCGCATTGCCCCAAGGCCAGCGGCTCGAGCGAGAAAAAGCAGACATCTGGCGCTAGGGATTCAGCCGGTGTCTGGGTGAAGGAGACATGATGGCGGACCCCCTCGATGTCGCAGGTGAAATATTCCGCCGGCGGCGTGTGCGCCGGAAACCCGGCGGTCAGCCGGGCGAGGGCCGCCGCCGCATCGCTGCCCGCATGGGCCAAGCCGAGTTGCCCGCCCTCGCGCCGCACGGCGAGCTGATTGTTGGCGTTGAACGCAAGGATGGCGAATGCCTGGGCAGGAGCGGACATTGCCACCACGGAAGCAAAACACCGCCGAGCGTCAACTGCCGGGATATGGCCAGGCCGCATGGGGATGATGCTGCGCTATAGGCTCAGGTGAAGCCTGGGGGCAGGCACGGGGCGATGCGCTGCAGAATGGTGATGGTCGCGGGAAAGTCGTTTGGCAGCGTGGCATTGGCGGCATCGGTGGTGCGCCGCATGCGTTGGATAAGCGTCAAGTCGGCGAGTCCGGTCGTCGCGATCGCGAGGAAACGCTTCCGGTCGAAGTCGGAATGTTCCGCGGCGAGCAGGTCGGCCACCCGGCGGTAATACGCCGGGTTGAACATGGCCCGGAGTTCGAAGGGAGCGTCGGTGGCCATCGGGTATTGTAGGGGCGTTCCTTGTGAACGCCCGCGGGCGGCGTCAAGCGCCGTCCCTACAGCTTGAGGGCGTCAGCCAGCCTGGAGGCGTCACCGCCGCCGCCTTGGGCGTAGTCGGGCTTGCCGCCGCCCTTGCCGCCAAGCTTCGTGGCGAGGGCACCGATGAGCTTGCCGGCCGCCTGGCCGACCTTGATGGCTTCGGGCGAACAATAGGCGACGAGCGACACCTTGCCGTCCATGACCGCGCCGAGCTGGACGACGGCACCGGCACCGACCTTGTGCAGCACCTGGCTGCCGAGGGAACGCAGGGCATCGGTGTTGTCGGCGGTGACGATGGCGGAGACCCACTTGAGGCCGTCCTTGGCGACGGCCGTGGTGGAAAGTTCCTCGGCGAGACCGGCGGAAGCCTTGGCCTCGAACGCCTTCAGCTTCTTCTCAAGTTCCTTCTGGTGGTTGAGGACGGACTCGAGCTTGGCGGCGACGTCGTGCGGGCCTGCGCCAAGGCGGGCGTTGACGGCCTTGAGGGCTTCTTCCTCGTGGACGACGAAATTGAGCGCGGCCTGGCCGGCGGCGGCCTCGATGCGGCGGGTGCCGGCGGCGATGGCCATCTCGGCGGTGATCTTGATGAGGCCGATCTCGCCCGTGGTGGTCACGTGCGTGCCACCGCAGAGTTCCTTGGAATAGCCGCCGATGTCCACGAGGCGGACGAACTTGCCGTATTTGTCGCCGAAGAAGGCGAGGACATCATCCGGCTTTTTCGCGTATTCGATCTCGGCGGAGACCACCTTCGCGTTGTCGATGACCTTCTCGTTCACCATCTGCTCGACCTCGCGGAGCTGGGCGTGCGTGAGCTGCTCGAAGTGGGTGAAGTCGAAGCGGAGGCGGTCCGGCGTCTTGTGCGTGCCGAACTGGCGGACATGCGTGCCGAGCACCTTGCGCAGCGCCCAGTGGATGAGGTGCGCGGCGCTGTGATGGCGGTTGATGGCGCGGCGACGGTTGAAATCGATCTGGAGCGCAGCGGCGGCCCCGGCGGCGACGGGGGTGTCCTTGGCTACCTTGTGCAGGTGACGGCCGGACTTGTCCTTCACGGTGTCGAGGATGTCCACCTTGGCGCCGTTGATGAGCGCATGGCCGGTGTCGCCGACCTGGCCGCCCATCTCGCCGTAGAACGGCGTCTGGTCGAACACGAGGTAGGTGTCCTTCTCGGTCTTCACGACATCCACGAGCTTGGCGTGGGTGGCGTGAGCGGCGTCGATCTCGTAGCCGGTGAACTTGGTTGCCTCGGCCGTAGCCTCGCCCTCTGTGGCGGCCACGATGACATCGGTCTTGCGCGCCGCGCGGCCGCGCTCGCGCTGCTTTTCCATTTCGGTCTCAAAGCCGGCAGAATCGACCGACAGGCCGCGCTCGGTGGCGAGCAGTTGGGTCATGTCCAGCGGGAAACCGTAGGTGTCGTAGAGTTCGAAGGCGGCGGCACCGGTGATGGAGCCGGCCGCAGCGGACTTGTTGAAAATCTGCAGGCCCTTGTCGAGCGTGCGGCCGAAGGACTCCTCCTCGGCGCGGATGGCCTTCTCGACCATGACGCGCTGCGTCTTGAGTTCGGGGAAGACGTCGCCGAGGGACTCGATGACGGGCGCGACGAGCGCCGAGAAATCGCCCGTCTTCAGGCCGAGGTTCTTCTGACCATACATGATGCCGCGGCGGAGGATGCGGCGGATGACGTAGTTGCGGCCCTCGTTGCCGGGGAGGATGCCGTCGGCGATGGCGCAGGACACGCAGCGGGCGTGGTCGGCGAGGACCCGGAACGTCACGTCGAGGGTTTCTTGCTTATTAAGCAAGGAACGGGTTTCCGGCACGGTGCCGGTGTAGGCCTGGCCGGAGAGGGCGGCGATCTTGTCGAAGGTCGGCTGGAAGACGTCGGCGTTGTAGTTCGAGGGCTCGGCGGAGAAATCCTTGAAGCCCTTCGTCGTGGCGTGGATGCCGGCGACGCGCTCGAAGCCCATGCCGGTGTCCACGTGCTTGGCCGCGAGCGGCGCGAAGGTGCCGTCGGCGTTCGCGTTGAACTGGATGAAGACGTGGTTCCAGATCTCGATACAGCGCGGGCTCGAGCTGTTCACGAGCTTGCGGCCCTCGGCCTCGTCATCGGAGGGGAGGAGGTTGAAATGGATCTCGGAGCAGGGGCCGCAGGGGCCGGTGTCGCCCATCATCCAGAAATTGTCCTTCTTGTTGCCGTTGACGATGTGGACGGCGGGATCGAGGCCTTCCTTTTTGAATATCTCGGCCCAGATCGCGCAGGCTTCCTCGTCGCGGTCAGCGGGGTCGCCCTTGGACTTGTCGGGATTGTAGATGGTGGCGAAGAGGCGCTTCGGCGGGATGCCCCAGACCTTGGTGAGCAGTTCCCAGCCCCACTGGATGGACTCCTTCTTGAAGTAGTCGCCGAAGGACCAGTTGCCCAGCATCTCGAACATCGTGTGGTGGTAGGTATCGAAGCCGACGTCCTCGAGGTCGTTGTGCTTGCCGCCGGCGCGGATGCACTTCTGGGTATCGGCCACGCGCTTCCACGGGGCGGCCTGGTCGCCGAGGAAGTAGGGCACGAACTGATTCATGCCGGCGTTCGTGAACAGCAGGTTCGGGGCGGTCGGCATCAGCGATGACGACGGCACGATGGCGTGCTGCTTGGACTTGAAGAAGTCGAGGAACGACTGGCGGATCTGGGCGGAGGTCATTATACGGAGGACAGAGGACAGAAGTCAGCGGACAGACGGGGGGAAGGCAAGAACAGGAATTTACGTTTGCGGCCGGGGCACCGTCGGAGCATCTAGGCGCAGTGAAAATCCACCTGCTGCCGTCCGGCCCGATCCAGACCATCGGTTACCTGTTGACCGAGCCCAAGCTGGGCGAGGCCGTGCTGGTGGACGCTCCCGGCGGCATCATGGCCCGTATCCAGCCCCTGCTCGAACAGGAGGGCTGCACGCTCAAGGAGCTCTGGCTGACGCACGGGCATTGGGACCACACGCAGGACGCGGCGAAGGTCGTGCGGGAGACCGGAGCGCAGGTGCTTGCCCATCGCGACGACCAGGTGCTTTACGAAAATCCCGCGATCATGGAGGAACGCCTCGGCCGCAAGCTCGGCCTGGAACCGGTGCGCATCGATCGGTGGGTGGCGCAGGGGGACACCGTTCAGGCGCTCGGCCGCGAGTTTACCGTGCGCCACGTGCCGGGGCATTGTCCGGGCAATATCCTCTTTTACCAACCGGAGGCAAAGGCCGCCTTCGTGGGCGACGCGTTGTTCAAGGCCGGGGTCGGACGCTGGGACCTGCCCGGCGGCGATTTCGACATGCTGGCGATGAGCATCCGCGAGCAGATCTATACGCTGCCGGACGACACCATCGTCTTTCCGGGGCACGGCCCGCGCACCTCGGTGGGCGCGGAGAAATCCGGCAATCCCTACGTGGCGGCGGTCGCACGATGAATCCGGGCGACCATGAGACGTTCATGCGCCGGGCGATCGACGCCGCGAAGCGGGGCTGGGGTGACACCCATCCGAACCCGCTCGTCGGCGCCCTGATCGTGGAAAACGGCTTGGTGGCGGCCGAAGGCCACCACGCGCGTGCGGGCGAGGCCCACGCCGAGATCAACGCCCTCCAGGCGCTCGGCCGGAAACCCGCACCCGGGGCGACGCTGTATGTGACGCTCGAGCCCTGCTGCACGCACGGCCGCACGCCCCCGTGCACCGAGGCCATAGCCAAGGCGGGCATCACGCGCGTGGTCGTCGGTGCCACCGACCCCAACCCGGCGCACGCCGGCAAGGGTTTCGATCTCCTGCGCGCCACCGGTGTCGAGGTCGTGCCCGGCGTGCTCGCCGACGACTGCGCCGACCTGAACCTGATCTTCAACCACTGGATCACCACCGGCCGGCCGCTGTTCGCGGCCAAGTCCGGCGTGACGCTCGACGGCAAGGTGGCGACCCGCACCGGCGACTCCCGCTGGATCACCGGGGAGCAGGCGCGCGCCGACGGGCACCGCTGGCGCCGGCTTTTCCCGGCCATCGCGGTCGGGGCCGGCACCGTGCGCGCCGACAATCCGCGCCTGACGGCGCGACTCGACGGCAAGGAATGGTGTCCCTGGCGCTTCGTCTTCGACGGCCTGCTCCGCACGGTGGCGGACAAGGCGATGCCCAATGTTTACACCGACGAGTTTCGCGAGCGCACCATCGTGGTGACCACGGTGCACGGCGGCATGGGCTACGTGCGGAAATTGCAGGCGCTGGGCGTCAAGACGTGGGTGCTGTCGGGGCAGTCGCCCAAGGTGGGCTTCGCGGACTTCCGCGCCCGCTGTGCCACCGAGGGCATCACCGGGGTATTTTTCGAGGGAGGCGCGCAGTTGTTGAGTGAAGCGCTGCAGGCGCGTGAACTCGACTACCTGTTCACCTATCACGCGCCGGTGCTCCTGGCGGATGAGAAGGGCAAGGGTCTCCTGCGCGGCCTGCGCACGGAGACTCTCGCCGACGCGATCCGCCTCACGCGGGTCCGCCATGAGGTGCTGGGCGATGATTCGCTGATGCGCGGTTTCGTGCAATACCCCGGGAAGATGTTTGTGGACGAGGCGACGTTTAGCAGGAAACTCTACGGCGAATGAGCAACTCCGAGAGATTTCACTCCCGGTTTGTCATTCTCGGGCTGGGCAGCAAGCCGCTAGGCTGGCGTGGGACTCGCCAATGAACATTCCGTGTCATTGTCATGCTGAGCGCAGCGAAGCATCCATCATGATATCCGCAGGCGGTCGTGCCGATGGATTCTTCGCTGCGCTCAGCATGACGGATTGGGATGCTTAACGGGCCAGACGGCATCATTTCTGTGAGCCCAGTCATCACCATTCATCTGGCAACGGG
Source organism: Opitutaceae bacterium (assembly GCA_016795565.1). Classification (GTDB taxonomy): domain Bacteria; phylum Verrucomicrobiota; class Verrucomicrobiia; order Opitutales; family Opitutaceae; genus Lacunisphaera. The sequence continues at coordinate 55,986 of JAEUGW010000017.1, forward strand.
CAACGCGCACAAGGTGCAGGAGATGCAGGCGCTGGCCGTGGCTTCAGCGCTGCCGCTGAACATCGTCGCGGCGGCGGGGATGCCACCCGTGACGGAGGACACCGGCACCTTCACGGGCAACGCCCGGAAAAAAGCCGCCGCGCTCAAGGCCGTGCTGCCTCCCGATGTCTGGGTGTTGGCGGACGACAGCGGGCTCTGTGTGGACGCGCTGGACGGAGCGCCCGGGGTGGAGTCGGCCTACTATGCCGGCCCGGCGGGCGACAGCGCGGCCAACCTGGCGAAACTGGTTGCCGTGATGCGGGCCGTGCCGCCGGGTCGGCGCGGGGCGCACTTCGCCTGTGTGCTGGTGCTGTTGGGACCCGGCGGGACGGAACAGGTGTTTGAGGGGCGCAGTCCGGGCACGCTGCGCGTGGAGCCGGCCGGTGGGTTGGGATTCGGCTATGATCCGCTTTTTGTCCCGGAGGGCTTTGACCGCACCTACGCGGAGCTTTCGGCGACCGAGAAAAACAAAGCCAGCCACCGCGGACGCGCGTGGCTGGCCTTGGCGGAGTGGTGGCGGCTTACGGTTATTATGGAATAGCCGGGAGGCTCTCGATATAGGCCTTGCGGACAGCGTAGTCGGAGGAAGAAAGCTCGCGGAAACCGAGGCGATCCGCGCCGATGACGAGCGGCTCGAGCGGGATATCGTGCTCGGCGATTGTGAAGCCGTAATGCAGACCCCAGAAGCGGTTGGGCGCAGCATAGCAGCGGATATTCCAGGGCTCCATGGCCACGCGGCTTTCAAAGAGAGCGATCATGGAGCCACGAATGTAGAGGGAAGCATTGCTGCTGATGCTCGAGTCCATGTCGGAGTGCCAGTCTTCAATCAGGCGGGGAAAGTTGTGGGCTCCGCCACTGTATTGGGCATTGGCGGCGGCCAGGGGAGGCCGGTCAGTCAGGCCGTTGGCGTTGTGATTGCTGGGGATCATGCCCATGAGCAGCGCGGTGGAGAACTCTGTGGCGGCGGGCGGCGGTAATTTGGTCTTCCAGAGCGTAGCACCGCCGGTGCCGGGGGTGCTGCTCGTGGGCAGGGCACCCGGCTTGATGCCCGTGGCATCAGTGCCCAGGCCCTCGTATTGATTGGAGGAAGAGGGGGCCGCCGTGTCCCAGGTGCTGACCCAGCTGCTGTTGGTTATGCGAAAGGCGCTCACGGCGTCATTCCAGCCATTGGTCTGGAAATAAGGCGCGCTGGCATTGCTGTAGGTCGGTTGGGAAAGCAGCGTGATGGCGTCGGCCATGACGGAGGCCAGCTTTTCGTTCGCCGAATCGGGGTAGGTGGCGCTGAAGCCGCCGTAGAAATTGGGTGTGCCGGTGCCGGTGTCGCTGGTTGAGCTGTCGATCGTGCCGTCGGCATTGAAGTGGCCGATAATATAGGCGGCGTCGTTGGTCACAAAGGTAAACCCGGTCTTGGTCGCGGTGGTGTAAGTGGCGGCGGGTCCGCGGCCATTGATCAGACGCACACCGGAGTCAATTCGGTCGTTCTTGCCGGCGGTGATGGTCTGGGCGCGGCGCTCGGCATCGACCGAATGAATGTAGATCGCGACGCCGTCATACCAGGCGAGAGCGAGATCGGGGGCGGGGACGATGAGTGTGCGCGGATCTGCGGGGACAAGGCCCGGGGTGCTGGGAGTGAGATACGCCGGCGTGTAGTAGAGCTGGAACGGATCGGGCCGGTTCATGTCCTCGGCGGTGCCGGTCGTCGGAAACACTGTGTAGGAAAATGCGGCGGCCAGGTCGCTATCGGTGCCGAGGTCGAGGGTCGTAGGCACGCCGCCAGCGTTAAATATGGAGTTGGTCCAGTTGCCCGCCACCGGGGCGGCGGTGTTGTAGCCTGAGCTGGTGATGGCGCTGGAGACCACGCGGCTGAACATCATCTTGAAGCGGGCCATGTCGAAATCGATCTTGGCGATCGCCCGGGGCTTGTAATTGGTGGTGGAACGCGCGGTGCCGCCGACGATGTTCGAGTTGTAGCCGACATTGCCGTTGGCCCGTCGTGCATCGAAGAAGTAGGCATCGGCTGGGTAGGGTTGCGTGGCATTCTCGGCCGGGAAGTTGTCCCCTGAACCACCAATGACGCTGTAGCCAGTGTAGGGCAGCGGGTCGACAGTGACGACAGTATTGTCTGCGACGGGGGCAGCCAGACCTGGAACAATGGTGATCACGCCGCCGTTAAGCGACGATGCGACCAGATATTTGTCCGAGCCGATATGAAGGATGTTGCCTGCATGAATGGTGCCGACGCCAGTGTCCAGCACCAGGGTCTGGGCACCAGCGGGGTAACCGGCGGCGTTGTTGACAAAGTAATTCTTGCCTGTGCCCATGGCGCTGCTGTTCGCGTCGATGGTGACGGGGGCATTGTCAGCCGCGCCGGCAGCCGGGCGGATGCCGGGCGAGGCGATACCGATGGGATAAACGGTGGCGGTGGTGGCGGGAGCCGCCACGGGGGCGCGGGTGACCAGATAGCGGTGGGGGTTAATGTAAACCATGTTCCCGGGCAGGATGGTCTTCGTGTCACCATCAAGGTTGAGGCTGGTGGCATTCTGCGCGGCGGCGCCGGCCATCACGAAAGTCGTGCCCGTGCCGCGGGCCGGGGGCGTGACAGTGACAACCGCGTTGTCCGCCACCGCAACGGCGAGGCCGGGTTGGCAAAGTTTGAGCACTCCGCCCACAAGGTCGGCCTGCACCAGGTAACGGTAAGCGCCAATGGTCACCATCTCGCCGGCCCGGATGAGGCCGGTGCCGGTATCGACAGCGAGGTCGGTGGTGCCGGCCGCGTAGCCGCTGGCGTTGTTGACGAGGTAACCAGTTCCAAGGTTGTAGCCTTGCTGGACAGTGCGGACGACTTGGTTGGATCCCACCACTGTGCCCTCGGTGTAGCGGTTGGGCAGCACATTGTCATACATCGTGTCATCCGCCATGAGGGCGGGGGTGGTGCCGGGGGTGCTGCCTTGGTTCCAGCCATAGGAGGGCTGGCCGGGCAGGACGACTTCGCGAAGGGTATGCGTGCCGTCACCGTTGATGATGTTGAGCCACGAGCGGTAGGAGCGGGGCAAAATGGGCTGATCCGTGCCGTCGGGCAGTTTGCCGGTGCGGATGGTGTCGTCGGGGTTGACAACGATGTAGAGTCCAGCCTTGCGGGCGATTTTCAGCGCCTTGGTGGCATCATTGTCGCTCGTGACCTCCCAGAGTGCGGTGGAGTTATTCCATTTGTAGGGGTTCCGCGGCTCGATGAGCTGGCGGCCGCTATCGCGGTCGTCCTCAGGCGTGGTGGGGAGGTTGGTCTCATTGTAGGAACCGATGCCGGGAAGCTCCAGCTTGGAGACGCCGTGGACGTTGGTGCGGACATTGCCGCCGTAGGTCGTCGTGGCAAAGGTGCGGAACTGATTCTGGGTGGTAGTCGTCTCGGTTGCGGTGCCGTATTTTTGATCCCGCCACACGCCGCCGGAGGACTTCAGATTCACCCCGGCACCGGAAACGGGCTTGTAGAAAACGCCGCCGGTGCCCCCGGCACCAGCCGACGTGTCGCCGGCGCGCTTGATGTAGGTGGCCTTCATCTGGCCGTCGGCATACAGGCCGCCGGCGGCCGTGACGCGGCTGGTGAAAGTGATGGTGCCCGAACCGCCGTTCTCACCCCGGGCGGTCAGGCGGTTGTTGGTGTGGACAGGGCCGGCGATGGTCATGTTGGGGCCGGGAAAGAGCTCCAGATCCATGTTGTAGAAAATGCCGAACTGGAAGAGGGGCGTGAGGCTAAGCTGCATGTCCTGCTCGGCGTAGGAGCTGACGGAGCCCATACCGGGGTGGGAGGCCGTGGCCTTGGCGATGATCGGGATCTTGGCGGTGCTGACCTGGAGGCCGTTGTTGGGGCTGGTCACATCAGTGATCAGGACGTAGGGCGAGGCACTCTCGATGGCGGCGCGCATCTCCATGCCGACGGAGCTGCTCGTATATGTCGTGTCGAGGATGCTGCTGGGCGGCATGTGGATGCGATTGCTGCTCGTGCCGGTCCAAGGGAACTTGCCGACCGGGGCGGAACCCATGCGGTTGAGCTTTGGGATGAGCTGCTCGGCGGAGTAGAGCGCGATGTTCTCGGACATGTTCTTGGCCCGGAGAATCAGACGATTGCGCTCGTTGCCGCGCCGCTCATTCATGCTATAGCTAAGCATGCTGGCGGTGAGCAAAGCCATCATGGCTGTCAGCATCACGACGGTGAGCAGGGCGGACCCTTTCTTACTGGCGGGAAAAGTAGCGGTGCAGTTAGGGGTTGAGTGCATGGCGGGTTATTTCCGGGGGGAGATGGTGTAATTGAAGCTACTGCTGGAGAGCATGTTGTTCACGGTGCTGCCATTGATGAACTCGACATTGATGGAGATGAAGCCGTCGGATGGGGTGGAGGTCGGCGACTCGGTGGAGAAGATCGGGTAGAGGTCGCCAGAGACATAGGGACCGTTGGGATAGGTGCCGGTCACCGGACTAACAGGCACGGCGCGACCTTTGCTGCGGGCATTCAGCAAGCGGGTGCCGGCGCGGCTCGGGTTGGAGTTCAGGTTGATGGCGCTCAACTCGGCGGCGATGCCGCTGAAGGGGTGGCCGTTGGAGGATGCTGCGGAGCCTTCACCCCAGTCGTCGGTCTCATAATAGCGGACCGGCGCCTCCGCGTTCACTCCCGCCTGGTTCGTCGTGACCCGGTAATAGATGCGGATCTGTCGGATGTCGGTGTTGCGGTAGAGCGAGGTCTGGGTCACCAGGACGATACAGTCGCCGTGGGCGATCCACTTGTCATAGTCGTTGTCGGCGGAATCGATCTCAGGACCCGTCGGGAAGATCGGATCGGTGGTCACATTCACCGAAGTGTCGAGCTTCGTGTAGTAATCGAAAAGGTAGAAGGTCGAGGCGTCGAGGGTCTCCTTGGTGATTTGCGCCGTGAACGCCCGGAGGCTGGCGTTGGTCGCCAGGCGCTGGGTATCTTTATACATGGTGCGCAGGCCGAAGAGGAAGGTGCTCATGGTCATACCCAGCACCAGCACGACGATGGTCATGCTGATCATGACCTCGGCCAATGTGAAACCGGAGGTCGCTAGGCGGAGATTGCGGGTGGTTTTCATGCGCTGTGGATCCGATACGCCGAAGATTGCTTAGGCTCGGCTGGAGGAAGGGGATTGAGGGTGGATTGCATGGGGCTCGGACGTTATTGGGGACTTGCCTGAGTATCTTTTACTTATCAAAGCGGCTGCGGAGGAACACCTCCCGGTCGCGCACGGTGCGGGTGGCCGCACCGTCCTCAAAGGAGTAAGTGTAGACGATGGTGATCTTCTTCACCTCGGAGACATTGCCGTCGGGGACCTCGTCGATCCAGATCCAGAGATTCAGGTTGATCTGCTGGGACATCGAGCCGGTCACGGTGGAGAGGGGCATGGCACCGATCCAATTGTCGATGGCATCCGATCCGTCGGCACCCGCGCCAGCCGCCGGCGCATTGGGAGCGGGAGTGGTGGTGGGGCCCTTGGGCGTATCGGCGCTGCCATCGGCCAGAGTCGGGGTGTAAACGACGCGCAGCCACTTGACCGTGTTCTGGTTGATGCGGACCCGAACATTCGGTGCGGGTGTCGCTGCCGCGTCGGTGGGGTCCACCACCTGATTGGGGAGCAGCTCGGTATATTCAAGCTGCTTGATCTGCTCGACAATGCCGTAGACCACGCTGGTGCAGGCGGCATGGAGGACGCTGGCCTCTGTCGTGCGACGCGACTGGATGAAGGTGCCGATGAAGCTGAGCATCACCGTCGCCATGAGCGTCAGTGACACCATGACTTCGACGAGCGTCAGGCCGCGTTCGTGCAGGGCGGCAGCGCGATGGCGGGACCGCGCGGAGTCGGGCAAGGCAGGGAGGGGTGCGGGGTGGTGTGGCATTGCACACCCATCTTGCCAGAAATACGGCCCGGGCAAAACAGACGTAAGGCCTGTGCATTAGCCTCTATCCTGGCCAGAGGCCAAAGCCTCTAACCACGGAAGGCCTCAGGATGCGCGCCCGCGCCCGGCCTCGGCGTAGAGGGCGGCGGCTTGGGAGCGTCGGGCGATGTCCAGCTTCGTGAAAATCGTGGCCAGGTAGTTCTTCACCGTTTTCTCGGTCAAACCCAGGCGGTCGCCGATTTCCTTGTTGGTGAGCCCCTCCGCGAGGAAGGCGACGACCCGGCGTTCCTGCGGGGACAATTGGTCAAGCTTGGCCGCCGCAGATTTTTCGCCGCGGTGCTTCATGAGGTTCAGCACCTGGCCGGACATCGAGGGATCGAGAACCGCCTGCCCCCCCGCGACGGCGCGGAGGGCGCTGGCGAGGGCCTGGCCGTCGTTGTCCTTGAGCAGGTAGCCCTGCGCGCCGGCGCTCATGGCCTCCTGCAAATTGTGCGCGTTGCTGCTGGAGGTGAGGATGAGCACCTGGGTCTGGGCGCGGGATTTCTTGATCTCCCGGCAAGTCACCACGCCGTCCCTGTCGGGCAGGTGGAGATCGAGCAGGGCGATGTCGGGCTTGAGCTTCGCGACAGCGGCGAGCCCTTCGGCCGAAGAGCCGGCTTCGCCGACAATCTGGATGTCGGGGCAATCCTCCAGGGCGCTGCGCAGACCGAGCCGGATGATCGGGCTGTCGTCGATCAGCAGCACGCGGATCAGGCGGGTGCTCGGAGGGGCGTTCATGCGGGCGACGCAACCGGGAGGGTCAGTAAAACGCGAGTCCCTTTTCCCACGGCGGATTCGATGCGCAGGCTGCCTCCGAGTGCGGCGGCGCGCGCCTCCATGTTGACCAGGCCGTGCCCGCCCGGGCTGCCCGCCTGCGGGACAAATCCGCGTCCGTCATCCTGCACCGCCAGCGCCACCTGCTGATCCCCCCGTCCAACCAACAGGGTGAGCCGGCGCGCCTGGCCGTGACGCAGGCTGTTGCTCAGCGCCTCGCGGAGGATGTTCATGATCTCGGCGATTTGCAGCGGCGGGATCAGCGCCACCGCGTCCGCGTCAATGCGCTGTTCGATCTGCACCTCCTGCCCGGCGGTGAAAGTGCCGATCAGTTCCTCGAGGGCCCCCGCGAAAGTCTGCGTCGTCACGCGGGTCGGCTCCAACTCCTCCAAGTAGGCGCGCACTTCGCGATTGAGGCGGCGCAGTTCGCCCATGCACTGGGCGAGGCGGCCCTGCAACTCGGGGGCCAGGGCGGATTTCTTCTGCACGCTCTCCAGGGTCAGACAGACGGCATAAAGGGTCTGGCAGATGTTGTCGTGCAACTCCCGCCCGAGGCGGACCCGCTCGGCCACCGAGTGGCCCAGGAGCGAGCGGTTCACCTGGAGATCCTCCTCGGCGCGGACCCGGGCCCCGTGTTCCTCGGCCAGGGCGGTGCCCCGCTCGTGCGAGATCTTGGCCAGGTGCTCCAGGCCGGCGGCTTGGGCCCGGGAGGCGTCCCATGGCGCGCGGCTGCCCGCCTCACCGGCCGGATGTCGCCGGGCGGCCATGATCACGAGGAGCAGCGGCACCAGCGCCAGCAGCAGCGACAGCAGGATGATCACGGCGGTCACGCGCTGATGGAGCATCTGCGCCTTCAACAGGGCCGGCGGGGCGAAGGATACCCGCACCTGCCAGCCGGGGGCCGCGCCCAGTTGTTCGGTAAACGTCAGGGCCCCGCGCGCCGGGTTGGTGGCGAAGGGAGCATCAATCCGGCTCAGCTCGATGGCTCCGCCGAGCATGGCGCCCAGCTCACGCTGGAAGCCCGCATCCCAGCTTTCCGGCGGGCGGCCGCTCACCGTGACGGCCCGGTTGAGGCGTTCCCGCGCCTCGGTCACCGCTATGCCCTGCAATTGCCGTGTCTCCCGCCGCAGCCACCATTGGAGGGTGATCGTCGCCCCGAGGAAGAGCAGCAGGAACAGCAGGGCCAGGCCGAGCGTGCGGGTGGAGAAATTCATACAGGGGCGCTTACCGGGTGCAGGCTAGAGTGTTCCGGGCGGGTGCGTCAAAACCTTCGACAAACGTCCGCCGACAGGTAGGTTTTTGACCCTTTTATGCCGTCATTCTACATCACGACCGCAATCGACTATGCGAACGGTTCCCCGCACCTGGGCCATGCCTACGAGAAGGTGCTGACGGACGTCATTGCGCGCTTCCGGCGGCAGATGGGCGACCGGGTGCATTTTCTCACCGGCGTGGACGAGCACGGCCAGAAGGTGCAGGCCAGCGCCAAGAGGCAGGGCGTCGCCCCGCAGCAGTTCGTGGACGAGGTCAGTGCCGAGTTTCGCGCGCTGTTGCCGCGCCTCAACATCGCCAACGACGATTTCATCCGCACCACCGAGCCCCGCCACAAGCAGGTCGTGCGCGCCGTCCTGCAGCAGCTCTTCGACAAGGGGGAAATCTACCAGGCGGAATACACCGGCTTCTATTCCACCCGGCAGGAGCAGTTCCTGCAGGAGAAGGACCGGTTGCCCGACGGCACCTGGCCCGAGCTGTTTGGTGAGGTCACGGAAATCGTCGAGTCGAACTACTTCTTCAAGCTCCGGCAGTATCAGGCGTGGCTCGTGGAGTTCTACGAGCGCAACCCGGATTTCATCTTCCCCTCGTTCCGCCAGAAACAGGTGCTGGAGTTCCTCAAGGAGCCGCTCAATGACCTGTGCATCTCGCGGCCGAAGGAACGACTGGAGTGGGGCATCCCGCTGCCGTTTGACGAGGGCTACGTGACCTACGTGTGGTTCGACGCGCTGCTGAACTATTACTCCGCCGTGGCGGACCGGCCCGATCTCTGGCGCGAGGTGCATCACGTCATCGGCAAGGACATCCTCGTGCCGCCGCACGCGGTTTACTGGCCGATCATGCTGCACGCCGCCGGGCTCTCGCTGCCCAAGGGGATCATCGCCCACGGCTGGTGGCTGCAACGCGGCGCCAAGATGTCGAAAAGCACCGGCATCGCCCTCAACCCGCTCGACCTCGTCGCCGAGTTCGGGGCGGATGCCTTCCGCTATTTCCTGATGCGCGAGATGAACGTCGGCCAGGACAGCGATTTCACGCGCGAGCAGTTCTTGGTCCGCTACAACAGCGAGCTGGCGAACAACCTCGGCAACCTCGTGAACCGCACGCTCAACATGACGACCCGCTTCGCCGGCGGCGTGCTGCCCGCCGCCGAGGGCGCGGAGGAGCTGGAGCAGCACCTGCACGCCCTCTGGGCGAAGACCCGCGACGAGTTCATCCCGCTCTGTGAGGGGCACCAGTTTCACACCGCCCTGGAGCGCGCGATGTTTTTCCTCACGGAGACCAACGCCTACATCGAGAAACGCGCCCCGTGGAAGCTCGGCAAATCCGCCGAGGCCCGGGACCAGGCGCTGTTGCGCACCTCGCTCGCCACCATGGCCGAGGCCCTGCGCCTGGCGGTCGCCCTCATCCAGCATGTCACCCCCGACACCACTGGAAAAATCAATGCCGTGCTCGGCTACACCCCGGGTGCGGTCTGGCGCGATGAGCTGAACTGGGGCGCCAGGCTCAATGGTGCCAAGGTCGCGCCGGCCCTCGTGCTCTTTCCCCGTCCGGCGCCGCCCGCCAAGCCGTGAGGGTTCTCCCGGTCAACCCGGAGGCGAATGCCACGCCCGAGTCGCTGCGGGCGTTTCTGACGCAGTGCGCCGCCCTGGCCGGAGAGGCGGGGCGCCCGCAGTTGGTCAGCATCAGCCTGTCGGTCGAGCATCTCGATCCGCTGGCGGTGCTCGAATCCATCTTTGAGCCGACTCACCTGCATTTCTACGCGGAGCGCCCCGCGCAGGGATTTGCCGTGGCCGGGGCGGAGGCCGTGCTGGAATTCACCGCCACCGGTCCCGGGCGCTTTGCCGCCGCCCAAGCCTTCATCGCCCGGACGCTGGCCGACGCGATAGCGATTGGCCCGCTGGAAGAGGCGTTTGCCGGCCCACATTTCTTTTTCGCCAGCAGCTTTGCCGATGAGGTGCCGGCCGACGCCGCGTTCCCGGCGTTGCGCCTGTTTGTGCCGCGATGGCAGGTGGCCCGGCGGGAGGATCGCACGGTGGCGGTGGCCAACCTGCTCATCACGCCGGATGCCCCCATCGATGTGTTGGCGGCAAAAGTCTGGAAAGCCCACGCCAAGTTCCGCGCCTTCGACTACGGCCGGGCCAAGCGGCGGGAGCGGCCGTCCGCGCCCAAGGAGACCGCGGAACTCGGCGGCGATTACCCGGGCGCGGTGGCGCAGGCGCTGCAGGAGATCGCCGGGGGGGATTACCACAAGGTGGTGCTGGCCCGGGCCCGACGGCTCGCCACCCGCGAGCAGTTTCACCCGCTCAGCGTGCTCAATCACCTGCGACAGCACTACCCGGAATGCTACGCCTTCTCGATCGGGAACGGTCGCGGGGCGAGTTTCATCGGGGCGAGTCCCGAGCGGTTGGTGCGCGTGGCCGGCGGGCGCATGCACACCGAGGCGCTGGCCGGCTCGGCACCCCGGGGTGACTCGGCAAGCGCGGACGCGGCCTGCGCCCGGGAGCTGTTGCACAGCGAAAAGGACCTGCGCGAGCACCGGCTCGTGCTCGAGTCCATCGCCCGCCGCGTGGCCGACCTGGGACTGAAGCTGGAACACGCCGCCCAGCCGCGCGTGCTGGGCTTGGCCAACGTGCAGCATCTGCACCTGCCGATCAGCGCCACGCTGCCGGCGGGCGTGCAGATCCTCGATCTCGTGGCCCGCCTGCACCCGACCCCGGCGGTGGGGGGCACGCCGCGCGCGGCGGCCGTCTCCGCCATCGCGCGGCTGGAGGGGTTCTCCCGCGGGCTCTACGCCGGCCCGCAGGGCTGGGTGGATCACCGCGGAGGCGGGGAATTCTTCGTCGGCATCCGCTCGGCGCTGGTTGACGGACGCACGGCGACCGTCTTTGCCGGGGCGGGCATCGTGGCGGGTTCGTCCCCCGAGAAGGAATTTGCCGAGACCGAGCTGAAATTCCAGGCTCTGATCAAAGCCCTCACCGACTGATGCAAGGGATTAAGCATGGAACTCAGAAAATCAGGAACGGAACTCGGCCTTTGCTTCCTGATTTCCTGAGTTCCATATTCCATTCCGCTTAACCATGTCCCTCGACTTCCGAAACACCAACAGCCTGTGGGCCAGCGTGCTCGTCGAGACACTGTATCGGCTGGGCCTGCGCGAAGCCGTGATCTCCCCGGGCTCGCGCTCGACTCCGCTGACGATGGCCTTCGCCCGGCACGCGGGCATCGAGGCGATTCCCGTGCTGGACGAACGCTCGGCCGCCTTCTTTGCGCTGGGCCTGGCGCGCCAGCATCAGCGTCCCGTCGTGCTGCTCTGCACCAGCGGCACGGCCGGGGCCAATTACCTGCCCGCGCTCATCGAGGCGCAGGAAAGCGGCGTGCCGCTGCTCGTCATCACCGCCGACCGGCCGCCCGAGATGCGCGCGTGCCGCTCCGGCCAGACCATCGACCAGCAGAAGCTTTTCGGCGGCCACGTGAATTTTTATCATGAGTTCGCGGTGCCGCAGGCGACCCTGCCGATGCTCCGCTACCTGCGTCAGACGGTCGCCCACGCCTGGGAGCGCAGCCAATGGCTGTGCTCCGGCCCCGTGCACCTCAATGCTCCGTTCCGCGATCCGCTGCCGCCGATCGAGGATGGCAGCACGGACGCGGTGCGCCCGGCGCTCAACGAACGGAAGTTTTTCGCCGCGCTTCGCCCGCCGCAACACGGGGAGTCGCAGTTGACCTCCGCCGTGCGCCTTGGTGGTCGCGGGATCATCGTGGCCGGACAGGTCCGCCCGGGCGACCCGGCGGCGTATGCCCGCGCGGTCGGGCAACTGGCGCGGCGGCTCGGCTGGCCCGTGCTGGCCGACGCCTTGTCGCCGCTGCGGCACCAGGCGCACCTCGTGCCCAACCTGGTCGCAACCTATGATGCCATCGCCCGCTCGGCCGGTCTGACGAAACGGCTCCAGCCGGATCATGTTCTGTGTCTGCACGACTGGCCGACGAGCAAGGCGCTGCGCCAGTGGCTGACGGCGGAGGACACGGCCGTCACCATGGTGCGCAGCGACAGCCAGAACCCCGACGCCCTGCACAGTCGCACGACACTGATTCGCACTTCCGTGGAATCGCTGGCGGCCACGGTCCGTCCCGGTCCGAAGGAGAGGGGCTGGCTGGAGGCATGGATGGCGGGTGAGCGGAGCATGGCCCGCCGCCTTCGGAGCGGGCTGGCCGTGACATCAGGACTATTCGAGGGCCGCGCGAGTGCGCTCCTGCCGGGCCTGCTGCCGAAGGGCACGCCGCTGTTCGTGGCGAACAGCATGCCGGTGCGCGATCTGGAGTATTTCTGCCCGGCGAACAGCCGCGGCCTTGACGTGCACTGCAACCGGGGGGCCAACGGCATTGATGGCACGCTCTCGACGGCTCTCGGGGTGGCGCATGGCAACCAACCGGCCGTTCTCCTGACCGGGGATCTCGCGCTGCTGCATGACACGAACGGGTTTCTCTCCAGCCCCAAGTTCAAGGGCAGCCTGACCATCGTGCTCATCAACAACCGGGGCGGCGGCATCTTCGGGCATCTGCCGGTGGCGCGGTTCGATCCGCCCTTCGAGGAGTATTTCGCCACGCCGCAGCGCGCCGATTTCGGCAAGCTGGCTGCCGCCTACGGTGTCCGGCATGTGGTGGTGCGCGACTGGCGGCATTTCGCGCAACTGCTCGGGAGGCTGCCGGCGCGCGGCATCCGCGTGCTGGAGGTGCGCACGGACCGCCAGCGGGATGCCCGGACGCGACGGGAAATGTTTGCGCGCCTGGCCCGCTGAGTGCGTCCGGCCTATTCCCTCAGCGGCAGTTGCAGGGTGAAGGTCGTCCCGGCGCGGGTGGAGTGAAAGTCGATCGCCCCATGGTGCGCCTCGACGACGGACTTGGCGATGGCCAGGCCGAGGCCGGTGCCGCCGATTTTGCCCTGGCTGACGAATGGTTCAAAAAGAGTCGTCTGGATGGCCCGTGGGACACCCGGCCCGTTGTCCGCGACGGTGATCACGCAATGGCTCTTCACGCGGCGGGCGGCGACGGTTATCCGGCCGCCCGGTTGCTTGCCCAGTGCCTCGCGGGCGTTGGTAACCAGGTTTTGCAGCACCCGGAGGAGGCGGTCGGGGTCGAGCGGCAGCTTGAGGGCGGTGGGCCTGACGCGCAGCTTCACGCCCACCTGCTCGAACGCGACGATGTTGTTCTCTTGCAACTGGGCGAACACCTCCCCCAACGGCGCGATGCGCAGGGACAGTCGGGTTTCGCCGCGGGCGAAGTCCAGCACGCCCTCCACCATGTCGCCCAGCCGGCCGACCTGCCGGAGGATCATGGCGCAGAGCTCCTGCGTGCCGGGCTGGCGGTCGCGCTTGGCGATGAGCTCGGCCGCGAGCTTGATGGTGGAGAAGGGGCCGCGAAAATCATGCACCATGCCGTTGGCCATCTCGCCAATCAGGGAGAGCTTCTCCTTGCGCACGACCTCGGTGACGTAACGCGCGTTCGTGGCCCGCAGGTCCTCGCTGATGTGGCTGAAGAGCCGGAGCACGGTGTGCCAGGAGGACCGGGCGAGCAGTTGCAGAAAGGGGCGGGGGGCGATGCGGCCGAGCTGGACCGGGCCGTCGGCCACCGCCGAGGTGCTGCGGGTGGAGCCGTCCAGCACGCCGAGTTCGCCAAAATAATCGTCGGGCCCCTTGTAGGCGATGATCTGCGCGGCGCCGCCGGGGGACTGCTTGGTCAGGGCCACCCGGCCGTGCAGCACGAGGTAGATGCAGTTCGATTCGCTGCCTTCCTCGAAAATGACGGCCTGATGGGGGAAACGGACGAGACGCACCGCCTTGGCCAGCACGGCCCCCTGGGCGGCGGGGAAATGGCTGATGAAGCGGTGCGAGCGGACATCCATGGCAATAGCGCAGCAAGGCGGAAACGCCGCACGACGAAAAGGCTGAAAAGCGCGGAGCAGCCGCCGGGGCCGTTACAACTGGATCGGCAGGCCGACCTCGATGATTTGCATGGGCGGCAGGCGATAGTAGTCGCGCACCGGCCGGGCATTGCGGCTCAGCAGCGAATACAGGCGCTTTTGCCAGTGCCACATCCGGGTGTCGCCGCCGGTGATGATCATCTCGCGGTTGAAATAGTAGGTGGCCTCATTGAGCTTCACCGGCACGCCGGCCGCGCGCACCTGCTCCATCAAATGCTCGACGTCGGGCGACTCCATGTAGCCGTAGCGGGCGATGACCCGCCAGACGCCGTTGCCGGAGCCGATCTCCCGGACCTCCAGGCGCTCCGCTCCCGGCACCGAGGGCACCTCCGCCGTGACCACGCTCAGCAGCACGACGGTGTCATGCAGCACCTTGTTGGCTTTCACATGATGGAGCAGCACGAGGGGTGTGCCCGTCGCATTGCCCGCCATGAACACGGCGGTGCCGCGCACCCGGGCGATGCGGCCGGAGCTGGCGACGTTGCACAGCTCGTCCTCGGTCACCTCGTTGGCGTAGATGCGGCGGAAAATCTCGTCCTTGCCCTTTTTCCACGTGTGCATGACGGCGATGATGCCGGCCGCGATGAAGATCGGGAACCAGCCGCCGTCGGCGAACTTGTGGACATTGGAGGCGAAGAGCGGCACGTCCACGAGCAGGAACAAGCCGCAGAGGAGGCCGGCCGCCCACATCGGCCAGCGCCAGTGGCTGCGCAGCACGGCATAGAACGCCACCGATGTGACGACCATCGTGCCCGTGACGGCGATGCCGTAGGCGGCGGCGAGCCGCTCGCTGGAGCCGAAGGCGAGCACGACATAGATTGACCCGGCCGCCAGCAAGCCGTTGACCAGCGGCAGGTAGATCTGTCCGGACTGGTCGGGATTGGTGTAGGTGATCTTGAGGCGCGGAAAGAAACCGAGCTGGATGGCCTGCCGGGTGATGGAAAACGTGCCCGTAATCATGGCCTGGCTGGCGATGATGGCGGCCAAGATGGAAAGCACGGTCAGCGCCAGCCGGGGCAAGCCCTCGGGCACCATGGCGAAAAAGGTGTGGCCCGTGTCGTCGGGATTGGCCAGCACCCGCGCACCTTGACCGAAATAATTCAGGATGAGGGCGGGATACGCGCAGCAATACCAAGCGCGCGCAATGGCGCTGCGGCCGAAGTGGCCCATGTCGGCGTAAAGTGCCTCGGCGCCCGTGATGGCCAGCACGACCGAACCCAGCAGGGCGGCGGCCTGGCTGGGATGCTCGGTCAGCAGTCGCAGCCCCAGCAGCGGATTGAGCGCCTCGACCACCTGCGGGGCGGCGACGATGTGCCACGCGCCGAGCGCCCCAATGGTGAAGAACCAAAAGAGCATCGTCGGGCCGAAAATGCGCCCGATGCTTTTGGTGCCCTTGTATTGCACGGCGAAGAGCCCGGCGAGAATGACGACGGATATAAACGGCACCTTGCTGGCAAAGCGGGGATCAAAGGTGTTCAGGCCTTCCACCGCGCTCAGCACGGAGACGGCCGGGGTGATGATGCCATCGCCATACAGCAGTGCCGCGCCGAGCAGAATCACCAGCGTGAGGATGCCGATGCCTCCGGGCGTCTTGGCCCGCTCGCCGTGACTCAGGGAGAGCAGGGCGAAAATCCCGCCCTCGCCGCGATTGTCCGCACGGGTGACGAAGCACAGATACTTGCCGACCACCACGAGCGTCATGGCCCAGAAGACCAGCGACAGGGCCCCCAGGACACCGGCGGCGCGCTCCACCGGCGGCAGATAATTCAGGCACTCGCGCAAGGCATAGAGCGGGCTGGTGCCGATGTCGCCAAATACCACGCCCAGCGCCCCCATGGTCAGGCCGGCCTTGGCTGCGGCACTTGCGGTTGGTGCATGAGAGCTCATGGAAAAGCGGCCATTGTCTGGCCAGAGTCTCATACTCCAAGCTGATTTGAGATGTCGGCCTAAAGTAGCTTGACCGGTTTTGGTAAAAACGAGCCGTTTGCGAAAACGGTTGCGGCTCAAGCCTGTTAGCACAGCTTGGTGGCATGTCCACCGCCTGGAAAACCGCCAAGAAATACGACGATATCCACTACCACAAGGCCGCCGGCATGGCCCGGATCACGATCAACCGGCCGGACAAGCGCAACGCCTTCCGCCCGCAGACAGTCGCCGAGATGCGCGACGCGCTGATGGATGCCCAGGAGGACCAGTCCGTCGGAGTGGTTTTCCTGACCGGGGCCGGCCCGGCCAAGGATGGCAAATACGCCTTTTGTGCGGGCGGCGACCAGTCGGTGCGCGGCCATGGTGGCTACATCGACGGCCAGGGCGTGCCGCGCCTCAACGTGCTCGAGGTGCAGAAACTCATCCGCTCGATGCCCAAGGTCGTCATCGCGCTGGTGGCCGGCTACGCCATCGGCGGCGGCCACGTGCTGCACGTCATGTGTGACCTCACCATCGCGGCCGACAATGCGATCTTCGGGCAGGTCGGGCCCAAGATGGGCAGTTTCGACGGCGGCTTCGGGTCGAGTTATCTCGCCCGCATGGTCGGCCAGAAGAAGGCGCGCGAGATCTGGTTCCTCTGCCGCCAATACAGCGCCCATGAAGCGCTCGACATGGGCCTCGTGAACAAGGTCGTGCCCGTGGCGCAGCTCGAGGAGGAGGGGGTGGCCTGGGCCAAGGAGATTCTCCAACGCAGCCCGCTCGCCATCCGCTGCCTCAAGGCGGCGTTCAACGCCGAACTCGACGGCCAGAGCGGCATCCAGGAACTCGCCGGCAACGCGACCATGCTCTATTACATGACCGAGGAGGCGAAGGAGTTCATGACCGCCCAGAAGGAAAAGCGGAAGCCGAAGGCGGAGAAATTCCCCTGGCTGCCGTGAGCACCGGCTGAGTCAGCCGCTCTTTCCGCCGTTCTCCGCCGCCCAGACCACGAGCCAGCCGCTTTCGTTGTCCACGTAGGCGATGGTCGGCGTGGCGTTCTCATCGGCGGCCGGAGCGGGGCGGGTGACGAAGAACGCGACAGCCAGCGCGGCCGCGGCTGTCAGCGGGGCGCCGAACCAGATGACGGGGGCGAGCGGACTCTTTCTCGGCTTGGCGGGCTGGTGGAGCTGGGCGCGGACGGTGCGCCATTCCTTGTCTGCGTCGGGCACCGCGACGTTGGCCGCATCCGTCTTCAGGAAGGTGACCGCCTCGCCGTAGATGGCGCGCTCCCGCCGGCAGGCGGGGCAGGCCGCGACATGCTTCGCGAGGTCGGCGTGCTGCTCGGGAGTCAGCACGCCGTCTCGTTCGGCCAGGAGCAGGGGCTCGATGTCGCGGCAGTTCATGGGATGGAAAAATACGGACCGAAACCGCTAATCTTCGCTAATGGGCGCTATTAAGATTCGCGTAATAGACTTACGCTCGTGTTTCCGAAGGTAGGGCGGGGCGGCCCGCCCCGCCGCGAATAGGATATCGCGCTCCCGGCGCACCGGGCCGGTGCGCTACCCCTGTCAGTCAGATAGGCGAGGCTCAATAATTCGGAAGAAAGTCCGCGGCTTGGATTAGCGTTCATTAGCGTCAATTAGCGGTTGTTGGGTTGTTTCAGCGGCCCCGGCCGTAATCCCGGCGGTGATCGTGCCGGTCATAACGGTCGCTGCGATCGTAGGAGACCCAGACGCGGTCGGTGCGGAAGGTGTAGTGGCCGCTGATGTAGCGCTTGTGGGAGTGCCCGTGGTGGCTGCGCTCAACCACCCAGCAGCCGGGCACCCAGACCCTCACGCTGACATCCTTCCAGTAGCCGTCGTCGCCGCAGTCGTCACGATCGCGGCGGCCATTGACAATGACGGTGGTGCTGCGGTGCGGGTAGTCGGACGAGTGACGGCTTTCGTGGATGGCAGAGCCAATGATCAGCCCGCCGATTAGGCCGCCCACGATGGCCAGCTCCTTGTCACCGGCCTTGGCAGGCTTCGGCGCGAGGGAGAGGGCGGTGGTGGCGATGAGAGCGAGAGCGGTGATTTTGTTTTTCATGTGTCCTCCAAGGTTGCGGTTCACTCCTTGGGACGCGGCTCGCCGCGCATTTATTCATTTTTCCCGGACAATCGGGCAAACGGCTGTTGGGCAATGCTATCGGGCAATAAGCAACACGGCCCGCACTTCGCCTCCACGGCTGGGACCCACGAGCAACGTGGTGCCGCCGCCGCGTTGCACGACGATGTCCTGCCGCGCCGAGCCCCAGCGGGCCCTGAGCACGACGGTCTTGCCGTCGGCGCTTTCGGTGGAGAGTTGCACGCCAAAGGAAAGCCCGCCGCTGGCGGGCACGGCCAGCGAGGTCGAATCCTCGTCAACCAACTGGAAGCTTTCGGCACGCAGGATGCGCTTGAGGTTGGCGAGGTAGGGCGCGAGACGGGTGTCGGACTCGCCGGGCTCGTTGGAACCGGCGACGAGCAGGCCGCGCACGGAGACGGCATCGGCGGCGCGGGCGAGGGTGGCCAGGCCGGCGAGGCTGGCGAGCAGGAGGATGAGTCGGATGGTCTTCATGGTTTGGCTCCTAGTTTTTGCGCCAGCAGGCGGCGGGCGTGATAAAGGCGGGACATGACGGTGCCGGTGGGAATGTCGGACGCGGCGGCGATCTCCTCGTAAGAAAGCCCCTCGACCTCGCGCAAGGCAAGCACGGCGCGCAGCTTCGGCGGCAGG
Organism: Opitutaceae bacterium; assembly: GCA_016795565.1. Lineage (GTDB taxonomy): Bacteria > Verrucomicrobiota > Verrucomicrobiia > Opitutales > Opitutaceae > Lacunisphaera. The sequence continues at coordinate 74,644 of JAEUGW010000017.1, forward strand.
GCCGCGATGGCGGCTTGGAGTTGCGCCTTTCGCTCGCCGCCCTCGGCCAACTGGCCGGCGTCCTCGGTGGTGACGGGCTCGGGCGAGGATTCGACCGCAGCGTCGTTCGTGTCGAAGGGCAGGAAGCGGTCGAACCAGCGGCGGCGCTTGCGCAGGTGGTCGAGCGCGCGCCGGGTGGCGATGGGATGCAGCCAGGTGGTGAACCGGGCGTCGCCGCGAAATTTCGGCAGTTCGCGCCAGACGGTGAGCCAGATATCCTGGCAGACATCCCGGGCATCCGCCTCGTGCCGGACGATGGCATAGACGAGCCGGAAGGTGCGCTCGTAGTGGCTACGCATGATGACGCCAAAGGCGGCCTCGTCGCCGGACTGTGCTCGCCGCAGCAAGTCGGCATCTGGCTCGGGGTGGGGCGGCTGGGTGTTGGGCACAGGGGCGAACAGACAAGTGACTGGTCAGGCCGGTTCCGTATCGGACCGGATGATGCTCGCCTCGAACGGCAGGTCCACATGCACGAGGCTGCGGTTCAGGGCGGCCGGGTCGGGTGGACGCTGGCAGAATCCGTAGGCTTCGCCGAGGGCGATGTGACTGGTGGCGTTCTCGTCGAGCAGCGGGTGGTAGAAGAGTCGGTTTGCCCGGCCAAGCGGGGTCTGCTCCGGGACGATGGCCACCTCGCCCAGGCGGACGGAGCCCTCGTCGGTGTCGAGCAAACGCTCCAGCAGGTCGGCGCCGGTCCGGGCGGACGCGGCCACGACGGCGCCGCGCTTGAACTCGAGTTTGATACCCTCAATGAGCGCGCCGCTGTAGCTGATGGGCCGGGAAACGCGCACGTGGCCCTCGGCCGAGTCGCGGTGTGGTGCCGTGAATATCTCCTCCGTGGGCAGATTGGCCACGAAGGGCAGGCCGGACTTGGTGGCAAGCTGCGCGGTGCACCAGACATGCCCCGGCGGCAGCGCGACGGTCAGGTCGGTGCCTTCGCCCTTGTAGCGCAGGGTGCGGAGGCGCTGTTGGTTCAGGCTGGCGCATTCCCGCCGCAGCAGGCGCAAGTGGAGCTCCCAAGCCGCGACCGGGGAAGGTTCGTTGACCCGGGTGGCGGTGAACACGTCCTGCCAGAGCGCGGCGAGACGCTGGTCCGAGGGCAAATCGGGATAGGCGGCGTGGGCCCAGGCGGGACTCGGGGCCGGCGCGACAGACCAGTTGGTGGCACCCTGCACGAGCTGTTGCGCCACCGGGCCGAAATTCTCCCAGCCGATGCGGCGCAGCGCGGCGACGCGTTCGGGCGGCAGGCCGTCGAGCAGCCGGGGCTGGCTGCCTTGGAGGAAGAGCAGGGCGTCGCCGCGGCGGATGCCCTCGGCGAGCCGCTTCGCATTGCCGGCGGCGAGCTGGTTGAAGCCGCGCCAGTCGGCTTTCTCCGCGAACTCTCGGAGCCGCGGGCCGTCGCCCCAGATGACCTCGGCGTCGGTGGCGGCCGCCTTGATAATGGATTCGACGATCACCTCGGCGCTGCGCGCCACGCCTTGCAGTTCGTAGGGCTCGGCAATGAGCAGGCGCTGGCCGGGCTGCAGGTTCAGACCGACCCGAACGATGACCTCGGCAAAGGCGTGGAGGCGCGGCTCAAAGTCAGCTATCATAACCGTTTCGTGTCATTCCGAGACCCAGAAGCAAGCCGGCGGCTGGCGTGGCATTTGCGCTGAACAGACCAAGGCATTGTCATGCTGAGCGTAGCGATGCATCCATCGAGATGGCCGCCGACGGTTGTGCCGATGGATGAGGATGTCGCTTCGCTCGGCACTTCATTCCGTTCAGAATGACAGGCTAGGGAAGCTGGAAACAATCCGCGATTTTCCGGGCGGCTGCGTCGGGCGTGGTCACTCCCGAGTCGATGCGCAGGTCGGTGCGCGGGATGAGAGGGGTGGCGAACGCGCCGCTGTCCCGCAGCTGGCGGTAGAGCGCGAGATCGGTGAGCTTCTTGAACTGCTGTCGTTGCTTCGAGGCGATGCGAGACTCGATGGCGTCCTCGCTGGCGGTTACTTCGACCGAAGTGAGCTTCACGCCGCGGCGGGCGGGCTCGGTGAACAGCCAGTCGATGAAGGCCTGCGGGACAGTGTTCTCAGGATTGAAGGTGAAGATGAGGTCCGCCCGGCCGGGTGCGGGGAACTGGGCGAAGAACTCGCGCCACCGGCGGTCGCGCTCGGCCACGAAGCCTGGCGTGCCGAAGGCGTGGGCCTTGAGCACTTCGTCCACCACGAGGTGGTTGTGGTAGAGCTCGAAGCCGGTGAGGGTGGCGAGTTCCCGGGCCACCGTATATTTGCCGGCGGCCGGAGGGCCGTGGAGGAAGAGCAGGTGCACGGCGTCTGAATGGCAGAAATTGCGGAAGCACGGAAGGGCGGAAGCAAGGAAAGCCGATTCCTGTCATCCTGAGCGAAGCGAAGGATCCAAGCGGATCGACGGTCGCCGCATAGGCATCGTTAGTTCCCTTGGATTCTTCGCTTCGCTCAGAATGACGGCAGCGGGGTTTGAAAATAAAAATGCCGCCCTTTTGAGGCGGCATTTGCGAGAGTTGGTCAGGCTTACTTGCCCAGGCTCTTGCGGAGGTCGTCGAGCTGGCCGGCGCTGCCCAGCAGCTGGTTGCGGCTGGCGATGAACTTCGCGTATTCCTCGATGAACACCTTGCCCGGCGGGCGGAAGTCGAACTCCTTGGGATTGTCGCGGAAATACTCGCGGTGCACGCGGGTCCAGACGAGGCGGCCGTCGGTGTCGATGTTGATCTTGGTGACGCCGAGCTTGGCGGCGGGGAGGTATTCGTTGACGTCCACGCCCATCGAGCCGGCGATCGTGCCGCCGGCGGCGTTGATGCGGGCGACCTCGTCCTGCGGGACGGAGGACGAGCCGTGCATGACCAGCGGGAAGCCGGGCAGGAGGGCCTTGATCTTGGTGAGCACGTCGAAATGGAGGGACTGCTTGCCCTTGAACTTGAAGGCGCCGTGCGAGGTGCCGATGGCGCAGGCGAGGGAATCGCAGCCGGTCTTGGCGACGAAGTCCTTGGCCTCGTCGGGGTTGGTCAGCATGGCGTGCCCTTCATCCACCTTGATGTCCTCCTCGACGCCGCCGAGCATGCCGAGCTCGGCCTCGACGGAGATGCCCTTGGCGTGGGCGGCATCGACGACCCGCTTGGTGATGGCGACGTTCTTCTCGAACGGATCGTGCGAGGCGTCGATCATCACGGAGCTGAAGAAGCCGGAGTTGATGCAGTCGTAGCAGGTCTCCTCGTCGCCATGGTCGAGATGCACCGCGAAGATGGCCTCGGGGAAGATGTCGGAGGCGGCGCGGATGATGGCCTCGAGCATGCGCTTGTCGGTGTATTTGCGCGCGCCCTTGGAAATCTGGATGATAAAGGGGGCCTTGGACGCGATGGCACCCTTGAACAAGCCCATGGCCTGCTCGGCATTGTTGATGTTGTAGGCCCCGACGGCGTATTTCCCGTAGGCGTGTTTGAAGAGCTGCGCGGTGGTGACGATCATGGCAGTGAATATTCAATCCCGGGACAAGGGTGCCACAAGTCAATTGTTCGGCGCGGGTGTCATAGCGGCGGGAATTGTGCTCGTCGCCGCCCGGAGGGCACCCGGCTCCGCGCATCCCTGCGGGATTCGCCGCTTCGCGGCTCACTATTTCCTCCTCACCGAGGAGGAAATTCAAACTCCGCCTTGTCCTGCTTCTGCGACATGACGAGGTAGGCGCTGAACTTGTTGCCGCGCTTGGAGACGAAACCCTCGATCAGGTCGCTGCGGCCGTCGGTCAGGAGCTTCTGCACCTGTTCGGGGGTGATATCGATTTCGCAGAGCTTCTTGGAAAGCTTGAAGACCTGGCGGTTGTCCTGGTCGGGCTTGCGGACGTAGTAGGCGTCGCCGAGTTCGACCAGCTGGCCGCCGGCGTGCGCCCTGCTCTCGCCGAGGAGTTTCGCCTTGGAGAGGTCGGCCTTGGCCTTCGGCTTGCGCACGATCGGGTTGCCGTCCTTGTCGAGCTTCGGCGCGCGCGGGGGGAATTCCCACGAAAACTTGCCGCCGTCGCGCTTGAGAAAGGCGCTGAAGGGCCGGCCCTTCTTCGAGATGAAGTTCTCGATCAGGTCAGTCTTGCCCTCGCCAATGAGCTTGATGGCCTGCTCGGGCGGAATCGGCTTCTGGCACATGATGCGGCCGACGCGGAAAGTCTGCTCCCAGGTGCCGTCGGATTTTTTCTCGCGGACAATGTAGCTGCTGCCGCTCTCGCAGATCTCGGCGCCGGTCTTCGGGTCGGTCCAGAAGGGCGTGAGCGTGGCGATGTCCACCTTGTCACCGAAGTCGAAGGCCGTCTTCCACTTCCTCGTGGTGACATCCTGCTTGGTCGCCTTGTCCTTCTTCGTCTCCTCGACCACCTCGAGCTTGAGCACGGCGGAGAAGCGGTTGCGGGTCTTGTTGGAGATGAAACCGTCGAGCGGGCCGACCTGCTTCGTCTCGACGAGCTGCTTGACCTCGGCCTCCTCCATGCGGCGGCCGCCGACGATCTTGTAAACCATCAGCTCGCCGTCCTGGGATTTGTAGCCTCGGAGGGTCTCCTTCATCGGCTGGCCGTCGGTCGGGGAGATGATGTCGGTCGTGCGGGCGACGGAGTCGTCCTCCTCGAAACCCTTCACGCGCTCCACGATGGTTTTCGTTTCCCTGACGATCTCCGCCATGAATTTCTCGCGGGGGAACTTGCCATGTTCCATCTCGCGGAGGTGGAACTCCCACTCGCCGGTCATGGCGGGGCTGGTGAGGTTCTCGATCTTGACGGCCTCGAGGAACTGGAAGAGCTGCTCGGCCTTGGTGGTGGGCACAAGCTCGCGCAGGGCGCGGTCGAGGTATTTCTGGTTGAGCAGGCCCTCGATGGTGTCGGCCCGTGTGGCCGGCGTGCCCAGGCCGCGTTCCTTCATGGCCTCGGCGAGTTCCTCGTCGTCCACGAGCTTGCCGGCGCCTTCCATGGCGGAGAGGAGCGTCGCCTCCGAATAGCGCGGCGGCGGGCGGGTGCTTTCCTCGTGAAGTTTGGCTTCGAGGGTCCTGGCCTTCGCCTTGTCCTCGGGGGAGAGAGCCGGCAGGGCCTTGGCGTCGGCGGCCTCGTCGTCCGTGGTCTTGCCGTAAACGGCAAGCCAACCCGGGGCCGTGAGGACCTTGCCCTCGGTCTTGAAGGCGTGGCCTGCGACCGTGCTGATGCGGGTGGTGATGTCGAACTCGGCGACCGGGTGGAAGGTGGCGACAAAGCGCCGCGCGATCATGTCGAACAGCTTGGCCTCGGCCTCGTCGAGGTGCTTGGCCTCGTGCTGGGTCGGGATGATGGCGAAGTGATCGGAGACCTGCGCGTTGTTGAAGATGCGCTTGTTTGGCTGCACCCAGCCGGACTCGAGGACGCGCTCGGCGTGCTGCCGGAGTTCGCCGTGCAGGTTGCCGAGGGTCTGGCGGACGAGCGGGATGTAATCCTCCGGCAGGGCGCGCGAGTCCGTGCGGGGGTAGGTGATCATCTTGTGGCGCTCGTAGAGGGCCTGGGCGATCTGGAGCGTGCGCTTGGCGGGGAAGCCGAAGCGGCTGTTCGCCTCGCGCTGGAGGGTGGTCAGGTCGTAGAGGCGAGGCGGGGTGGAGGTGCTGGCCTTCTTTTCCTCGGTGACGGAGGCGACCGGCTGACCCGAGCAGGCGGCGAGGATGCCCTCGGCCTTCGCCTTGTCCCAGAGGCGGTCGATGCGGTCGTGCTCGTCGTCGCTCTTCTTGTAATCCGGGCGCTGGTAGAGGCCCTCGTAGTCGCCCTTGGCGACGCCAAATTTCGCCGTGATGCGCCAGTAGCCGCGGGGCTTGAAATTGCGGATATCCAGCTCGCGGTTATAGACGATGGCGAGGGTGGGGGTCTGGACGCGGCCGACGGAGGCCACATTGCCGGCGCGGGAGCCGAACATACGCTTGGTGAGGGCGCGGGTGCCGTTGATGCCGATGAGCCAGTCGCTCTCGCTGCGGCAGCGGGCGGCGTCCGCCAGGCCCTGCATCTGCTCGGCGCTGCGGAGGTGCTTGAAGGCCTCGGTGATGCCCTCGTTGGTCATCGAGGACATCCACAGCCGCTGGAAGGGCTTTTTGCACTTCGTGAGCTGGTAGATATAGGTGAAGATCAGCTCGCCCTCGCGGCCGGCGTCGCAGGCGTTGATGACGCTGGTGACATCCTTGCGGGCGAGGAGCTTCTTGAGCTGGCCGAAGCGGTCCTTGCCCTCGGGCAGCGGCTGCAGCTCGAACTCATCGGGGATGATCGGGAGGGTCTCGAGGCGCCAGAAACCGTATTTCTTCTTGTCGATGTCCTCGGGCATCTGGAGTCCCACCAGATGGCCGACGGCCGAGGAGATGACGTATTCGTCATTCTCGTAGTGATCGCCCTTCTTGGGGATTTTGCCGAGGGCTCGCGCCAGATCGGCGGCGACGGAGGGTTTCTCGGCAATGATGAGACACTTCATGCGGGGGACGAGCCGTTAGCCGCCGCCCGGAGATTTTCAAGCAATACTTTTTTCAGGTGGTCATTGTAGGAGCGGGGTTTCGCCGCGCTCTGTGGGCGCATCGCGGCGGAAATCCGCGCCGACGCACCACACGCAGCCGCTCGTCACGCCCCGCGGCGCGGGGGGGGGGG
>JAEUGW010000027.1 GCA_016795565.1 Opitutaceae bacterium
GGCACTGAAAGGTGAACGGAACCTCGATGGCAATGCAGGAGGGCTCCTATTTCAGACCGCTGGTTATCTGTGGCTGAAGGGGATACTACTGCATCGTTCCAGATCCAGAGGGAGTGTGACCTGCGTGGGCGCGAAAAAGCCGGCCCGGGTGGGGGCCGGCTGGGAGGGGAGGGCTGCCGACGACTACTCGTTGCTGCGGCTGATCGTCGAGGGATCGATCGGCTGCGGCGTGGTGGTGGGCGCGGTCGGCGTGCTGGTCGCAGTTGTAGTGGTGCTCGGCGTGAAGGTTCCGGTGGTCGCGCCACTGGTCAAAGCCGCTTGAGCTGCGGCGGGAGCCGCCTCGGTGACTGTCTGCAGCACAGTCGCAGCAGCAGCAGCGTCCTTAGGCGGAGATTGGTCATTGGACTGTTTGATTATTGCGCCGGCCTGCTCCGCCACGCCCGGGACAGCGGTAAATATGGTCTTCGCCACAGCCGCCGCCTCAGCGGCGGTCGTGCCGCCAATGTTGTTTTGGGCAGCAATCGTAACGGTAGCTACCGCAATGGCAAGCACCTCGCGCATCGCCTCCGAATTCCCAGTGTCAAGATTTGCTCTCCAGTCGGAAATCCTGCCATAGCTGTTAACATTATTACCGCTGGCGTCAGATTCGGCCCAGTGTGCTTGCCCTGCATTGACGGAGATGGCGTTGCCGTTGCCAATGATGCCTGCCCTCGTGGGTGGAATAACAGTTACCTGGCCGTTAACGACGGCGATGGTGTAGTTGCCGCCCTTGTAGCTGACGGTGAAGACAGTGCCACGCGCGGCGGCGACGCCCTTGGGGGTGCGGACCGAATAATTGTTAACGCTCTTCTTGTTGGGATTGAGCTTGGCGACGAGGTTGCCGCTCTTGAGGTCGAGGGTGGCCTTCTGTTCGGTCACCTTGCCGCCGGCGGAGGTGGTCGAGAGCTCGGAGATTTCCACGACGCTGTTCGCTGCGATCACCGAGGTGGTGTCACCGTGGCTGACGAGGAAGGCCTCGGACTTGTCGCCCGTGGTGATGGTGGCGCCCTGCGGGAGCTTGGTGCCTTCCGTCACGGCGACGGTGGAGCCGTCGGCCAGGGTGGCGGTGACGGTGCCGGTGACGCGGGCCACGGTGGCCTCGGTGGCGGTGCTCTGGGCAAGGGCCGGAGCCGCGAGGCCCAGCGCGACGGTGAGGGATAGAATCAGTTTGCGGAGGTTCATGTGAGGAAATGCCGATGACTAGTTATGTGAGATGCGCGGTCAGTTCAGCAGATTGCAGGGCATCTGCAAGTGCGTTATTAGGCGGTTGGCGAAAGAATTTCGGGGGCGTCCGCCGGGCGGGTTGGTTGGGCCCGAGGGGGGCGGGGCAGCCTCACTTCTCCTTCATGACATAGACGCCATCCCATTCGTTGGGCGGGGGATGCGCGGCGTAGTGCGCGGTGATGTCGAGGAAGACGAGGGAGGGGTTGGAGGAGACGCCGGGGGAGGTGCCCGGCTGGTTGGGCTCCAGGGCGAGGCTGCGGCGGAAGAGGGCCTCGGCGCCGGCCCAATCGCGGGCGTAGTAACGGTCGAGCCCCTGCGTGAAGAGGGCGATGCACTCGCGGGTGGCGGCGGTGACATGCTCCTTCAGGCCGACGACCTCGTGGATGGGCACGGCCTGGGAGCGGCCCTTGACGACGATGCGGCCGAGGGGGCGGAAGACCACGCGGTCGCCGCCGTGCTTCTCGCAGGCGGCCTTGGTGGCCTCGGAGCACATGGTGTAGGCGCCCCAGCTCTTGGCACCGGACTCCATGCGGGCGGCGAGGTTCACGTCGTCGCTGGTCATGGTGTAGCTGAAGCGGGTGCGGCTGCCCATGTTGCCGACGACGGCGGTGCCGGTGTTGAGGCCGATGCGGGAGCGCATCTGGCGGACGGGGAGGGGCCAGGCCTCGCCCTGCGCCACCCACTTGGCACGGAGTTCGTCCAGCGCGCGCTGCACCCGCAGGGCGGTCACGCAGGCGCGGTAGGCGTGGTCGGGCAGGGCGATGGGGGCGCCGAACATGGCGACGACGGCGTCGCCGATGTATTTGTCGAGCGTGCCGCCCTCCTCCTGGATGATGTCGGTGCAGACGGTGAGGTATTCGTTGAGCAGCTCGACGAGGCGCGCGGGGGTGACCTTTTCGGAGAAGGTGGAGTAGCCCTGGATGTCGCTGAAATAGGCGGTGATCTCCTCGGAGTGGCCGCCCAGCTCGGGCATCTGGCCGGATTTGACCATGCGGTCAACCAGCTGGGGGGCGAGGTAGGCGCCGAACATGCCCTTGATCTCCTGCTTGGAGCGCTGCTCCACGATGACGCGGCGGCCGATGACGACGAACTGGAGGCCGACGAAACCCGTGATCGGCGCCACGAAATCAAACCACCAGCTGCGGAAGACCCAGGCGCCCAGCGCCAGCGCGGCGTAGCTGACCACGCCGAGCACGGCGCCGCCGAGCAGCAGGAGGACGGAGCGGTCGGCCAGCACCCAAAGCCCGGCGTATCCCAGCACCAGCGCCACGCCCCAGATGAACCACTCCGGCACCCGGCGCGCGTAGTCGCCGGTGAGGACGTTGTTGATGGCGTTCAGGTGGACCAGGGGCAGGGGGCTGAACTCCGCCAGCGGCGAGGGCGCGGCGTCGGAGTTGCCCGTGACGAAGAGGCCGAGCATGAGGATGGCGCCCTTGAGGTCGGGCGGCTCCGGGATGTCGGCGATCTTCTCAATGTATTTGGAATGCAGCCCGAGGGTGAGGGTGCGGTAGCTGATGGTGGGGAAGACCGAGGGCGAATCCACCGCCTCGTAGCGGTAGTTGAGCAGGAGGCAGGCCCGGCCGTCGATGGGGATGCGCCGGGGGCCGTCCTTGGTGTGGAGCGTGATGGCGTCGCCGATGCGCACCTCCACGTCGGCCGCGCGGAGGCCGTAATAGCGCATGAGGGTGGCGAGGGAGAGGGAGGGATAGAGCCGCTCGCCGATGCGGACCACCATGGGCATGAGCCGCACGATGCCGTCGGAGCTGACGACGCGCTCGTCGCCGTATTTGGGCACGTCCACGAAACCGAAATACGAGGCCGCGCGCAGCACCGGGATGGGCAGGGCGGCGTGCTTGGCTTGCACGACGCCGGTGAGGTCGCCGGTCACGTTCTTCAGGTCCTCCGTCGGCCCGTATTGGGTGGTCTCGGAGGATTCGGTGGGGGAATCGCTGCGCAGGGCGCCGGTGACGACCTCGAGGCCGCGCTTGCGCGCATCGGCCATGGCGTCGGCCATGGCCTTGTCCGCATCGGGGTCGCGCTCGGAGGTGATGAAGACGTCGTAGGTCAGGACCTTGGCGCCGTGGGCGGAGAGGAGCTGCGCCAGCTGGCCGTGCCAGGGGCGGCTGTCGGGCCAGGCCACCATGGCTTCCTCGGTGTTGTCATCGAACAGCACCATCCACAATCGGGGGTCCGGGGGCGGCTGGAAGGCCGCGCGGTAGCCGGTGCGCCAGTCGAGGGTCTTCCACTCGAACTGCCGGATGGAATCGGTGCGGTTCAGCGCCGCCGCGAGGCCGAAGCAGACCAGGGGCGCCCACCAGATCTGGCGGAAGGTCTTGCGGGCGTGGCTGAACATGACGGCGCATCATGGCCGCCGCCGCCGGGGCGAGCCAAGCGATTTCTGGGGCGGAGAGGGTGATCGGTGGTTGATCCCGGTGGAGGGCCCAGCTCCTGCTGGGCCGTTGTGCGAAAATGCCATCACGTTCGCGGCCCAGCAGGAGCTGGGCCCTCCAGAAAACAATAAGACCCGCCGGGTGGCAGGTCTGGCAATCATCACCGCCGGTGCCAGGAACCGCGCGAGAGGCCGCCGAACTTGCGCGGGGTCGGCTGGCCGCCGTGGCCGTGGGCCGGGCGCGGGGCGTGGCCCGAGCCCGGCGGGCGGGGTTGCGCGGAGGCCTGGCCCGGTTGCGCGCGGGGCTGGCCGCCGCCGTGCCCGTGGCCGCCACCGCCGCGGCGATGGTGGCCGTGTTGGATGGCGCGGGGATCGACGTAGCGCGGATCGCGGGAGGGGCCGATGGTCGGCGGCGAATGATAGTCGAAGCCATCGAGCTTCAGCTGCGGCACCTGCTGGCCGATGAAGCGCTCAATGGCGCGGATGTCGCCGGCCTGGTCGGGCGTGGTCAGCGTGAAGGCGTCGCCCACGGCGGCGGCGCGGCCGGTGCGGCCGATGCGGTGGACGTAGTCCTCGGGGTTGGCCGGGATGTCGTAGTTGATGACGTGGGACACGCCGGCGACATCAATGCCGCGGGCGGCGATGTCGGTGGCGACCATCACCTCGTATTTGCCGGACTTGAAGCCCTCGAGGGCCTCGACGCGCTGCGACTGCGAGCGGTTGGCGTGGAGGACGGCGACGGAGTGGTTGGCGGCCTTGAGCTTGCGGGCGATCTTGTCGGCGCCGTGCTTGGTGCGCGAAAACACGATGCAGCTGTGGAAGTCGGTCTTCTCGAGCAGGGCGACGAGCAGGTCGAACTTCTTGATCTGCGAGACGGGGTAGAAGGCGTGGGTGACGGACTGGTTGACGGTGCGGGCGACGCCGATCTCGACGCGGGCGGGGTTGCGCAGGGCGTAGCGGGCGACCTCCTCGATCTCGGGCGGCACGGTGGCGGAGAAGAACAGGGTCTGGCGCTCGCGCGGGCACAGGCCGATGATCTTCTTCACGTCCTTGACGAAGCCCATGTCGAGCATGCGGTCCACCTCGTCGAGGATGAGGATCTTGAGATGCGCGAGGGTGAGGGTGCGCTCGTTGAGGAAGTCCATCAGGCGGCCGGGCGTGGCGATGACGACATCGGTGCCGGCCTGGAGCTCGCTGCGCTGGCGGCCGTAGCCGACGCCGCCGTGGACGACGGTGGCGCGGAGGTCGGTGAAGCGGCCGAAGTCGCGGAAGGCGGTCTCGACCTGCGCGGCGAGCTCGCGGGTGGGCTCGAGGATGAGCACGCGCGGGCCGCGGGCCTCGTGCTTGCCGAGGCGGGCGAGGGTGGGGAGCGCGAAGGCAGCGGTCTTGCCGGTGCCGGTCTGGGCCGAGCCGATGAGGTCGCCGCCGCCGAGCACGACCGGGATGGCGCGCAGCTGGATGGGCGTCGGGTCGGTGTAGCCCATGGCCTTGACACCGTTGAGGAGGGCGGGCGGCAGCCCGAGCTTGGAAAATGGCATAGCGGGTCATTACCCCGGCAAACGGGGGGCAAAGCGAGGCAAATTTGTGCGGTGGAACCCGGCCTCCGGCCGGGTTGCTGACATGTCCGCGGACTAAGAGCCTATCCGAATAATGGTCGCCCTGTAGCGGCGGTGTGTGACCGCCGAACGATCGCCACGCCACGCTCGGCGGCGGTCACAGACCGCCGCTACAGAAAACCAGGCGGTTAATCGGATAGGCTCTATACCGGCGGCGCTGGCCCGACCAGGGGTAGGTCCATCCGGAAAACCCGGCCGGAGGCCGGGTTCCACCTTCAGCCAAGCCAGTCACTTTAGGCTCTCCTTCCGGCCCGCGCGCCCCATTGTGCGCGCATGGAAAAACGCCCGTTCAACGAACTCGGCCTCTCGCCCGAGCTCCTCAAGGCCGTCGACAAGATGGGTTTCGAGGAAGCCTCGCCCATCCAGACGGCGGTGATTCCGCACGGGCTGGCCGGCAAGGATGTCGTCGGCCAGTCCGCGACCGGCTCGGGCAAGACCGCGGCCTTCGCCATCCCGGCCATCGAGAAGGTGGACGTGAAGCTGCGCGCGGTGCAGGTGCTCGTGCTCTGCCCGACGCGCGAGCTCGCGGTGCAGGTGGCGGAGGAATTCGGCAAGCTGGCCTTTTTCAAGAAAGGCCTGATGGAGGTGCCGATCTACGGCGGCCAGAGCTACGAGCGGCAGTTCCGCGCGCTGCACGCCGGGGCGCAGGTCGTCATCGGCACGCCGGGCCGCGTCATGGACCACATGGCGCGCGGCACGCTGAAGCTCGACGCGCTGAAGGTCGTCGTGCTCGACGAGGCCGACCGGATGCTCGACATGGGTTTCCGCGACGACATCGAGCACATCCTCAAGGCCGTGCCCGAGCAGCGGCAGTGCCTGTTCTTCTCGGCGACGATGCCGCGCGCGATCCAGGACCTGATCAAGCGCTACACCCGCGACCCGGCCTGGGTGCGCATCGAGGCGCACGCGCAGAATGCCCCGCAGGTGGAGCAGATCTACTTCGAGGTGGACCGGCGCTCGAAGATCGAGCTGCTCACGCGCCTCGTGGACTACCACGACTTCCGCTACGGCATCATCTTTTGCAGCACCAAGATCATGGTGGACGAGCTCGACGAGCACCTGCACGCGCGCGGCTACTCCACGGACCGGCTGCACGGCGACATCACGCAGGCGCAGCGCACGCGCGTGATGGACAAGTTCCGGCGCCGCGGCTTCGAGTTCCTCGTCGCCACCGACGTGGCGGCGCGCGGGCTGGACGTGGACGACCTCGAGGTCGTGTTCAACTTCGACCTGCCGAACGACGCCGAGGACTACACGCACCGGGTCGGCCGCACCGGCCGCGCCGGCCGGAAGGGCATGGCGTTCACCTTCGTGGCGGGCCGCGAGCTCTACAAGCTGCAGAACATGATCCACTATGGGCGGCTGAAAATCCGCCGGGAGAACATCCCCTCGATGGACGAGGTCGAGGAGGCGCGCGGCAACGTGTTCTTCGAGCGGCTCCGCGCCACGCTCGAGGAGAAGAAGTTCAAGTCGCACGACGAGATGTTCGGGCGCCTGATGGAGCAGGGGCACACCAGCACCGACATCGCCTCGGCGCTGATCCACCTGCTGCAGGGGCAGGAAGCCGAGGCGGCCAAGCCGGCGAAGGCGGCCCCGACGAAAACCAAGGCCGAGCGCATCGCGGCGAACGAGGCCCCGAAGACAGTCTCAAGTGGAGGGCCGGTCTCCCGACCGGCCGCGGCTGGCCGGGAGGCCAGCCCTCCAACAATAACCGAACACCCCAAGGGGTTCTCCTCCGGCGACAGGTTTGCCGCGCAGAAGCGCAGCTTCGACCGCAAGCCCCGCACCGGCCGCGAGCCGGGCTTCACGACGGTGTCGTTTAATGTCGGCCGCGCGCAGCTCATCACCCCGGCCGACCTCGTCGGCAAGATCGCCGGCGTCACGCGCCTGCCGGCGAACGTCGTCGGCGCGATTGACATCCACGAGGAGCACACGCTGGTGGACGTGGCGACCGAGCACGCGGAGCTGGTGATGGCGAAGCTCGCGGGCATCCGCATCAAGAACCAGTCGTTGAAACCCGCGCTCGTGCCGCCGGCCGCAAATTATTGAGTCTCGCCAAATGTTGGACGTCGCGCTGCCGGTGGTAGGGCGGAGCGGCCCGCTCCGCCGCGGCGCACCGGGCCGGTGCGCCCTACCCGTCAGACTATTGGACGAGCCTCAATAGGGCCGGCGCGGCACGACGGCACCGGCGGCGCAAGGTCGTCGGGGCGCGTGACTTGACAGGGCGGAGGCCGGGGCCTATCTCCAAGGCCCGTTGCCCATGGAAGCCGCCCTTGATCAGCCGGTGCTCGTGCTGAACCGCCTTTGGCAGGCGGTGAACGTGATTGGGGCGCGCCGGGCCTTCGCGCTGCTGGCGCGGGAGCACGCGCAGGTCGTCCACCAGACCGAGGAGGCGTTCCGCACCTACTCGCTGCTGGATTGGATCGACTTCTCGACCTGCAACCCGCCCCTCGACGCACTGGAGACGGTGCGGACCATCAACCGCAACATCCGCCTGCCGCGGGTGATCCTGCTGACCTTCTTCGACAAGCTGCCGTGCAAGGAGCTGAAGCTGACGCGCAACAACGTCTTCGAGCGCGACGGCGAGAAGTGCCAGTATTGCGGCCACGTCTTCGCGCGGGAGCTGCTCAACCTCGACCACGTGATCCCGCGGCACTACGGCGGCAAGACCACGTGGGACAACATCGTGTGCTCGTGCATCAAGTGCAACTCGCGCAAGGCGAACCGCCTGCCGCACGAGGCGCACATGCGGCTCATCCGCAAGCCGGTGCGGCCGAAATGGCGGCCGGTCATCTCCCTCGTGCTCGGCCAGCACAATCACGAGAAGTGGAAGGATTTTCTCGATGTGGCCTACTGGAACGTCGAGCTGGAGGAGTGACGGGGGTTTTCGATTTTTGATTCCCGATTTCCGATTGGGCCGCGCGGAGCGCGGCCTTTTTGTCGCCCGAAAATCAGCCGGAGGCCAGTGGCAGCGTGAGGCGCATGGTGGTGCCGTGCGGACCCGTGCGGAGGATGGCGAGCGCGCCGCGGTGGTCCTTCATGATGCGGGCCGCGATGGCGAGGCCGAGGCCGGTGCCGTCGCCCCGTCCGGAGAGGAATGACTCGAAGATCCGCGCCCGGATGGACTCGGGAATTCCGGTGCCGGTATCCGCCAGATCCACGAGCACGACGCGTCCCTGCGCCGTTGCCTCCCTGGCGCAGGTGACGGAGAGCCGGCCGCCCTGGGGCATCGCGTGGAGCGAATTGAGCGCGAGGTTGAGGATGACCTGCTGCAGCTGGCCCTTGTTGGCCACCACCCGCAGCCCGGGGGCCGGCGCGGGGTAGTGCAGCTCGACATTGGCCTGGGCCAGCTTGGCCCGCAGGAGGACAAAGGTGTCGTCGAGGATCTCGGCCAGCGTCCAGGACGAGTGGAGGGCGGCGGGGGCCCGGCCGAGGGTGAGCACGCGGGCGGCGAGGCCCTCGAGCTGGTCGATCTTCTCCGTGATGACCTGCAGGTCGCGCCGGCGCGGGTCCTCCGGCGGGAAGTCGGTGCCGAGCGTGCCGTGGAGGAGCTTGATCACGAGGAGGGGGTTGCGGATCTCGTGGGCGATCTCGGCGGAGAGCAGGCCGAGGGTGGTGAGCGTCTCGCTCTTGCGCAGCACCTCCTCGGTGCGGAACACGCGGGCATAGAGCCGGGCGTTCTGCAGCGCGCCGGCGGCGAAGCTGGCGAGGGCGGTGATGAGGCGCTTCTCGTCGTCGCTGAAGCGGTGGGGCCGGTCATGGAAGACGGACAGCACGCCGGCGGGGGCGCCGTCGATCACCAGGGGCACGGCGAGGGCGGAGCAGAGCGCCAGGTCGCGCGGGAGATCGGCGGCCTCGCGGTAGCCGGGGCCGTCAATGTGCTGGAATCCCGTGGCGCGGCCCGCGCGGATGGCGGTGGCGAGCAGGGACAGGTCGGCGGGAACGGCCTGCGGCTGCACGCCCGGGCCGGCGGCGGCCTGGTCGCCGCCCGCCGACCAGGCGTGCAGCCGCAGCGTGCGCGCGGTGGCGTCGTAATCGTGGAGCAGGCAGAGGCGGGCGTTGAAGAGGGCGCGGCCGCTTTGGGCGAGGGTGGACAGCAGCTCCTCGGGGGCGAGCTGGGTGACCAGGGCGTGGCCCAGCTCGACCAGGGTGGCGAGTTGCCGGGAATGCGCGCGGAGCTGCTCGTGCTGCCAGAGGCGGTGCAGCACGGCGCCGGCTTCGGCGGCATAGTGCGCGAGCCGGGCGAGATCCGCCGCCGTGAAGGCGCCGGGCCGGTCGGCGTCGAGGTTGACGACTCCGAGCGTGTGGCCGTCCGCGAGGAGCGGGGCGGCCATCTCGCAGCGGACGCCGGGCCGGGCGGCGATGTAGCGCGGCTCGTGCGCCACCTCGGGCACGAGCAGCGGCTCACCGTGCAAGGCCACCCAGCCGGTGACGCCCTGGCCGGGCTTCAGCGGGAAGGTGCCCACGTCCGGCTGCAGTCCCTGTTGTGCGCAGATCTCAAGGCCGCCGGTCTCCGGGCTGAGCAGCGCGAGGGAGCCGCTGTCGGCGCCGAAGGCGGCCATGACCGCCGCGAGGATACGGTGTTGCGCCGACGCCGAGTCCGGCGCGCGGGTAGCGAGCGAGGCGATCCCATGCAGGACGGCCAGGTCTTTCGCGTCGGAAGTCATCCGGCCAGATGAACAGGATTGCGCCGGATTGGGGAGCGAAAACATGCCTTGAGGTGGAGCGTCGGGCGCAGCGCACGCCGCCGACAGACGTCCGGAAAACCCGGCCGAGGCCGGGTTCCAGCTTCCGCAATCAAACCGGCGCGGGCGCTGCCGCCTCGGGCGTGATGATGGCGTGCAGCGCCTCGCGCAGGGCGGGCAGCCGCGCGGGGTCCACCGGGCCGGCCTCGGGGTTGTCGGGCTCGATGTAGAAGGTGTCGATGGCGACGCTGCGCTCGGTGTTGATGCGGGCGAAGGTGGTGTCGAAGCCGTGGTCGGAGATGGCCTTCACGAGGCGGTGGAGCAGGCCGATCTGGTCGTGCGCCTGCACCTCGACGATGATGCGGTTGAGCGCGGGCTCGTGATAGACCTCGACGGTCGGGGGAAAGGCGGCGGGCTGCGGGGAGGCGGCCGTCGTGTAGCGCGTGGCCTCGGCGAACCGCTTCGCCTGCGCGGCGATGTCGGGCAGGAGGTCCCTGTTGTTGACCAGCGCCTCCTCGACGGTGCGGGCGAAGGTGTCCATGGCCGGCCGGTTCTGCACGACGCCGCGGCCGGGCTCGACGACGTGAAAGGTGTCGATGGCGATGTGGTCGGAGCGGGTCGTGATGCGGGCGGAGAGGATGCTCAGGCCGGCGACGCTGAAGGCGCCGGCGAGCTTGTGGAAGAGGCCGGCGCGGTCCCAGGTGACGACATGGACGGTGGTGTAACTGCGGTTGATGTCGTCCTGCCATTCGATGACGGGGCGCAGCGCGCCGAGGGAGTCGGCGGTCGAGATGGAGTGGAGCAGCCGGTTGACCATCTGGATGTGCAGCGTGATCTCGGGGGCGTCGGTCTGGATGAAATAGCGCTCGGGCAGGAGGCTGAAGTGCGCGGTGATCTCATCCGGGCTGATGCCGGGGATGGTCCGGGCGATGAGCGTCTGGCGGGTTTGCTCGATGCGTTCCTGGAGGCGGGTGTCCACCTTGTCGCCGAGGGTCAGGCGTTCGAGCGTGGTGTCGAACAGGCGCCGGTGGAGCGAGTTCTTGTAGCCGTTCCACAGGCCGGCGGCGGTGCCGCGGGCGTCGCAGTAGGTGTGGACGTAGAGATAGCGGAGCCGGTCGGCGTCGCCGACCAGCTCGGCGAAGGTGGCGGAGGTCTGGGGGTCGTCCAGGTCGTGCTTCTGCCAGAAGCGGGTCATCGTCAGGTGATGCCGGATGATGAAATTGACGGTGTCGCGGCTGCCGGCATCGATCCCGAGGCGGTCGAGGACGGGGCCGGCGATGGCCACGCCGGATTCCGCATGGCCCTGGATGCCCTCGCCCTTGCCGATGTCGTGCAGGAGCAGGATGAGGTAGAGGAGGGCGGGGTTGGCGGTCTTGCGGAGCTCGGCGCGGTAGCTCTCGGCGCCGGGGTCGGCGGCGGTGAAGATGGTGTCGAGCTCGCGGATGGCGCTCAGGGTGTGGATGTCCGCCGTGTAACGGTGGTAATACTCGTGCTGCACCAGGCAGTCGAGCGGGGCGAACTCGGGCACGAACCGGCTGAGCACGCCGAGCTCGTGCATCAGGGCCAGCGGCGGATGCACCTGGCCGGATTCCTCGAGCAGCGTGAGAAAGCTGAGATTGGCGTCGCGCGAGGTGACGACCTTCTTGGTGATGAGCCGGAGGGAGCCGCGGATGAGCGCGGCCAGGTCCACGTCGGGCGCGCAGCCGAGCTGCTGGCAGTGGCGGAAGACGCGGATGAGGCGGACGGGGTCCTCCTTGAAGACGTTGGGATGCTCGGCGGCGAGTTCGCGGCCGCGCAGGAGGAAGCCGTCGAGGCGCTTGGTGCGGTCGGCGCGGCGGGCGAGAAGGAGGTTCTTGAGCGAGCCGACGAGGCCGGGGTCGGCGGTGAGGGTGAGGGCCAGCCGCTGCTCGATGATCTTCGAGGTGCGGTAGATGGCCTGCGCGTGGCCGTAGTAGTCCTGCATGAACGCCTCCACGCGGGCCAGGACGGCCTTCTGGGGATAACCCAGGTGGGCGGCGAGCTTGGGCTGCGTCTCCAGGTTGAGCACATCGGTGGGATGCTTGCTCATGTAGTGGAGCTCGTGGCGCACGCGGAGCAGGAACTGGTAGCCGTGCTGGAAGGCGCGGAGCTCGGCGGGCTGCAGGTATTTCTGCTCCGCGAGCTCGTCCATCCGCGAGATGCCGAGGCGGACGCGCGCCATCCAGAGGGCGTTCTGGTAGTCGCGCAGGCCGCCGACGCCGTTCTTGATGTCCGGCTCCTGCATGAAGACGGTGCCGCCGTGCTGGGCGCGGCGGCTGGCCTGGTCGCCGAGGCGCGCGGCGATGTAGCCCTTGGGGTCGTCGCTGAGGTAGTGCTTGCGGTAGGCCTCCGCGAAGTTCTCGTAGAGGGCCTCGGTGCCGGCGACGAGGCGCGACTCAAGCAGCGCGGTCTTGGTCTTGATGTCGCGCGCGGCCTCGGCGAACACCTCGTTGAGCGTGCGGGTGGAGTGGCCGATCTTGAGCTTCAGGTCCCAGAGGGGGTAGAGGACGGCGTTGGAGAGGTGCTCCTGGAATTGGCCGGGATCCTTCACGTTGGACGGATAGAGGAACATCACGTCCACGTCGCTCAGCGGGCTGAGCTCGCTGCGGCCATAGCCGCCGAGGGCGATCAGGCAGACCGGGGAGGGCGGCTCGCCGTGGGCCTGGCGCCAGCTGGCGAGCGCGGCGGCGAAGAGCGGCTGCAGCAGGCGGTCCATGCGGCCGGCGAGGGCTTGGGCGATCTTGTGGCCGGGCTCGCCCGCGCGATGGCGCTGGTGGATGCGCTCGCTCTCGGCGGCGAGGTAGGCCTTGCAGGCGGCCAGGCGCTCGGCGGCGGAGCTTGCGCTGGTGAAGGCGGGGAGCAGGCGGGCGGAGGGCTGGGCGCGGCCGGACATGGGTGAGGCTGAGCTGAGCAGTGGCATACGCCGGGGAAAAGCTGGAAATGCGCCGCCGGGACCCGAAAATGGGCGAAACAAATAATCTGGTTGACGGGCAATTCCCGGGCCGAATACTCCGCCTCTCTCACGCGGGAGTAGCTCAGTTGGTAGAGCACCACCTTGCCAAGGTGGACGTCGAGAGTTCGAGTCTCTTCTCCCGCTCCATTTCGCGAAACCCCCTCATTTCGAGGGGGTTTCTGTTTTTCCGGGGCTGGCGATCGAATGATTTTTGGCTTTCGCCCGCCGGGCCTCGCGGCTTGGCTGTTTCCACGGATGAAGCGGACCGTGCAACTGATTGGGGTGGGCCTGCTGGTGGCGCTGATTGCCCTCCAGTTCGTGCCCGTGCCCCGGAATGCCGGTCCGGCCGAGGGGCCGCAATCTATCGCCGCCCGGGAGGAGGTCCCGGCCGGGGTGCGCCAGATACTCGCCCGCGCCTGCTACGACTGCCATTCCAACCAAACGAACTATCCCTGGTATGCGGCGGTGCAGCCGGTCGGCTGGTGGCTCAATGACCATGTGGCCGAGGGGAAGGGCGAGCTCAACTTCTCGGAATTTGCCACCTACAGCACCAAGCGCGCCGTCCGCAAGCTGCGGTCCACCGCCGACGAGGTGCGGGACCGGCACATGCCGCTGAAATCCTACCTGCTCATGCACGGCGAGGCGAAGTTGACCGACGCCGATGTCACCCGCCTCGCCACGTGGGCCGAGGACCTGGCCGACGAAATTGAGTCCCGCTGAGTCCGCGCGGCACCGTAACCGCCCTAACCGCCCGCCCGTCTTTTCACCACCAACCATGAAATCATCCCACCGCCTGATCACCACCCTCGCTCTCGTCGTCGCCGCCCCGTTTGTGCTCGCAGCCGAGCCCGCCCCCGCCGCTCCGGCCACCGCGCCGGCACACAAGGAGAAAAAGATTGAGACCGATCTCTCGCACCGGATGGACAAGATGGCCGGTGCCTTCCGCAAGCTCCGCCGCCAAGCGGCCGACGCGACCAAAAACGAGGACTCGCTCGCCCAGGTCTCCATCCTCCGCGAATACGGCGAGGCGTCGCTCAAGCTCGAGCCTTACAAGGCGGGCGAAGTGCCCGCCGCCGACCGCGCCAGGCTGGTCGCGGGCTACCAGGAAAAGATGAAGGAGTTCAACGCGGCCGTCGCGCAACTCGAGGCCGCCTTCAAGGCCGGGCAGAACGAGGCGGCCGCCAAGCTCGTGCAGGATCTCTCCGCCCTGCAGAAAGCCGGACACAAGGAATACAAGTCGAAGGCCATCGACTGACACAGGCCGGGCCGGCGCGGCTCCCGCCGTTGCCGGCTTCCGTTTGCGGCCGACTGATCCGGCCGGCAAGAAACCGCTGTCCCCCGGCGGTTTTTTTGTTATCCCCCATGCCGTGAAAGCCTCCGAATTTTTTGCCCTGCCGCCGTCGCTGGCCCGGTTCGCCCAGTTCTTCCCCGCCCCGGCCACCCCGTGGGACTGGCTCAAGCAGATCGGCACCGCCCTCGCTGGGCTGGAGCCCAATCCCGCCGGGCCGAAAATCCCGCCCGGGGTGCATATCGAGGGCGCGGTCTGGCTGCACGCGTCGGTCAAGTTGCCGCCCTTCGCTGTCATCCAGGGCCCGGCCTGGATCGGCGCCGGCACGGAGATCCGCCCCGGCGCGTTCATCCGGGGCAATGTCATTGCCGGCGAAAACTGCGTGCTCGGCAACTCCAGCGAGTTCAAGAACTGCCTGCTGCTCGACGGCGTGCAGGCCGCGCATTTCAACTACGTGGGCGACTCGCTGCTCGGCAACGGCGCGCACCTCGGCGCGGGCGTCATCTGCTCCAACCTCCGGCTCGACCAGGGCGAGGTCATGGTGCGGCTGCCCAATGCCACCCTGGGCACCGGCCTCAAGAAATTCGGCGCCGTGATCGGCGACCGGGCCGAGATCGGGTGCAACGCCGTGCTCAACCCCGGCTCGCTCATCGGCCCACGCGCCCTCGTGATGCCCTGCACGGCCTTCAGCGGCTACGTGGCCGCCAACACCGTGGCCCGCACCCGCCAGGCCATCACCACGATCCCGCGGCGGGATTAAAATCTTTCTCGTTCTCTTGCTCTTTCTCGTTCTCTCTATTCGCCCCCGCTTTTGAGAGAACGAGAACGATTAAGAGAAAGAGAACGAATCAGACCATGGCTCGCGTTTTAACCGGCATCACGCCCTCCGGCACCCTTCACATCGGCAACTACTTCGGCGCCATGCGCCCGGCCATCGAGCTGCAGGCCGGCGGCGACGCCTACTACTTCATCGCCGACTACCACTCGATGACGGCGCTGACCGACGCCAGGGAGCGCCGCGCCTACACCCAGGGCATCGCCCTCGACTGGCTGGCCTGCGGCCTCGACCCCGCCAAGGCCGTCTTCTGGCGCCAGAGCGACATCCCCGAGGTCTGCGAACTCACCTGGCTCATCGGCTCGCTCACGCCCATGGGCCTGCTCGAGCGCGCCCACAGCTACAAGGACAAGACCGCCAAGGGCATCGATGCCAACTTCGGCCTCTTCGCCTACCCGGTGCTCATGGCGGCCGACATCATCCTCTTCGACACGAACATCGTGCCCGTCGGCAAGGATCAGAAGCAGCACCTCGAGATGACGCGCGACATCGCCATCAAGTTCAACCTGACCTACGGCGAGACCTTTGTCGTGCCCGAGGAGCGCATCAGTGAGACCCTCGCCGTCATCCCCGGCCTCGACGGCCAGAAGATGTCCAAGAGCTACGGCAACACGATCGAGATCTTCGGCGACGAGAAGGCGCTGCGGAAAAAGATCATGGGCATCGTCATGGACTCCCGCACGCCCGCCGAGCCCAAGCCCGACGCCGACAAGAACCTCGCCATCCAGCTCCTGAAGCTGTTCGCGCCGGCGGACGTCGCGGCCGACTTCCAGCAGCGGCTCCGCGCCGGCGGCCTTGGCTACGGCGATCTCAAGAAGGCGCTGTTCGAGCACTATTGGAATTTCTTCGCGCCTTACCGGGCGAAGCGCGCCGAACTCGCCGCCGACCCCGGCTACGTCGAAAAGGTGCTGCGCGACGGCGCCGAGCGCGCCCGCGCCGTGGCCGCCAAGACCATGGCCCGCGCTCGCCAGCACTGCGGGTTGCGCTGACCGTGAGCACCCCGGAACAATCGCCCCCGCCTTCCGCCGAGGAACTCCTGCGCGCCGAGCACGCGGAGGTGGACCGGGAGGAACAGGAATTCATGCGTCTGAGCCTGGTGCTGCCGGCCTGGCTGAAGGACAATCCCGGCCTGTGTCTCACCGCGCTCTACCTCTTCGCCTCGGTGGTGGGGATCGTGTTTCACTACCTGTTCCTGCGCCGCTTCGGCTTCAACGTGCTCGAGTTTTCCGAAGGCAGCGACTTCCTGATGGTGGTGGTGCGGGAGCCGCTGACGGTGGCGCTGGCCATGATGGGCGTGGTTTTCTACCTGGCCTACGGCTGGTGCCTGATGAAGGTGGCGCCGTGGGCGCGGCGCACCTTCGCCCGCTGGCGCAGCACGCCGGAGAAGCGCCGAGCGAACATGGTCCGGTTCCGCCGCTGGCAGGCGCTCATCCAGGCGGCGTTCATCGGGATTTATGCCATTTTGTTTGTGATGTTGTTCTCGCAATGGCGCGCCGCGCGCATCCGGGCCGGTGATTTCCGCAAGGTCACGGTGCATTACAAGACGGATTCGCCGAGGGCGGACGGCACCCTGTCGGCCGATGGTCTCGCCCTGCTGGGCACGACTTCGCGGTATGTCTTTTTCTACGATCCGGTGGCGAAGCGCGCGGAGGTTGTCCCGCTGGACGCCATCGCCCGCCTGACGTGGGACGCCCGTTCGCGCCGGGAGCGCGAGGCGGCGAAGTGACCGGTGGTCAGCCTTGGCGGCCGGCGTGGCGCTCGTCCAGGTCCCGGATGCGGTCGATGATGGCGGAGAGCTCGCGACCGGTGGCGGTCAGCACGTATTCCACCCGCATCACCTTGCCGGGAAATTCCCGGCGGCTGATCAGGCCGTAGTCGAGCAGCTTGCGCAGGCGCTCGTTGAGCACCTTGGCGGAAATGCCGGGGATGAAGCGTTCGAGCTGGCCCGGGCGCGTCACCTCGCGCCCGATGGCGGCGAGCACGGCGGCCGACCACTTGCAGCCCACCACGTCCTCAAGACGGCGGTAGGCGTTGCGGTCAGGCAGGCTGAGGTGGCGGGACGGGGATTTTTTCATGCCCCAGCCTAGCACCAGGCGGGCCGCCAATGCACGAGGGAACAAAACGGTGCCTGCCCACCGAATCGTGCGCCCTGTCGGGGAGGACCGGCTTGTGGCATCATGGCGCGGGCACCCGGACATTCCGTCCGGGCCCGCAAAACCCGATCCATCCATGAAAACCAAAGCCATCTTCTACCATGCCGGTTGCCCGGTCTGTGTCGCCGCCGAGCGCAACGTCGCCGTCGCCCTTGATCCTGCGCGCTATGATCTGGAAATCGTCCATCTCGGCACGGCGAAAGCCCGCGTGTCCGAGGCCGAAAAGGCCGGCGTCAAATCCGTGCCGGCCCTCGTCATGGGCGGAGCGGCCTACCACATCAACTTCGGCGCCGGCATCGAGGTGCTGCGGTAGGGCCCACGCAAACCGGGATTTCTTGTCGGGTGCCGCCCTTCGGCACCCGTGCTGAAGCCGGTGGCCTCAGACGCATCCTTGCTTATTAAGCAAGGAATTGTGTCGGCGCCTGCCGGAGGCATCGTCCTATCGACAAGGCCGGGAGTTTGCGCTTCGCTCCTGCCTAGCATGAGTGGAGTCCACGCAGACATCGGCCGGAAGCGCCAGCGCGAGATCTACGTCGCCGGGGTGGGCGGGCATCGGCCGGCCGTGCCGGTGGCGCAGGCGGAGCTGGAAAAGGCCGCCCAGGCGGCGATGTCGCCCGAGGCTTGGGCCTATGTGGCGGGCGGCGCCGGCCGCGAGTCCACGATGGACGCCAACCGGGCGGCCTTGGACAAGTGGCGCATCGTTCCGCGTGTGCTGCGCGACGTCGAGCAGCGCGACCTGTCCATCGAGCTGTTTGGCCAAAGGCTGCCGTCGCCGCTGCTGCTGTCGCCCATCGGCGTGCTCGAGATGGTGCATCGCGAGGCCGACCTCGCCGTGGCCAAGGCCGCTGCCGCGCTGGGCGTGCCCTATATCTTCTCCAACCAGGCCTCGGTGCCGATGGAGACCTGCGCGGCGGCGATGGGCGGCAGCCCGCGCTGGTTCCAGCTCTATTGGAGCCGGTCCAACGAACTCGTCGCTTCCCTCGTGAAGCGCGCCGAGGCCTGCGGTTGCTCGGCCATTGTGCTGACGCTCGACACGACGATGCTCGGCTGGCGTCCGCGCGACCTTGATCTCGGCTCGCTGCCCTTCATGGCGGGGCAGGGCATCGCCCAATACACGAGCGACCCGGTGTTTCTGCGGGAGGTAGGGGCGTCGCTTGACGACGCCCGTGGGCCGGATGCACGAGCGCGGGCGGCGTCAAGCGCCGCCCCTACAGAAGACATCAAGCCACCCTTGAATCTCCAGACCATCGCCACGGCGCTGGCGCAGAAGGCGAACTATCCCGGCGGCTTGATGAAGAATCTGGCGTCGGGCGACGCCCGCGCGGCGGTGCAGCGGTTCATGACGACCTATTCGCGTCCTTCGCTGCAGTGGGACGACCTGAAGTTCCTGCGCCAGCACACGAAGCTTCCCGTGCTGCTGAAAGGCGTGCTGCATCCAGCCGACGCGAAGAAAGCCGCCGAACTCGGCATGAACGGCCTGATCGTCTCGAACCATGGCGGGCGCCAGATCGACGGCGAGATTGCCTCACTCGACGCGCTGCCGGCGGTCGCCGAGGCGGTGAACGGGAAGATGCCGGTGCTCTTCGACAGCGGCGTGCGCGGCGGCGCCGATGTGTTCAAGGCCCTCGCGCTCGGCGCGACGGCGGTGTGCCTCGGCCGGCCCTACGTTTACGGCCTCGCCGTTGCCGGCCAGCGCGGCGTGGAGGAGGTCATCGGCAACGTGCTCGCCGAGTTCGACCTGACACTCGGATTGGCCGGCTGCACGCGGGCAGCGGGGGTCGGCCGCGACACGCTGGCGAAGCCCTAGCGCCCGGCCCAGGCGCGGAAGTCCGCGGCGTTCTCCTGGCTGACCTGCACCTCGTCGGTGGTGCGCGGGGCGAGCTGCACGGCGAGCCGGCCCTTGCCAACGGAGGCGAAGCTCTTCACCGCCGACGCGTGGGCGAGATAGTTGCGGTTGAGGCGGAAGAACTGCGTGGTGTCCAGTTCGCCGGCGAGCGCGGTGAGCGGCTCGTTGACAAGGCACTTCTCGCCGGCGCGGGTGACGAGGAAGGTCAGCTTGTTCTCGGAGAAAAAGTAGGCGACGTCGGCAATGGCCACCGGCGAGAAGGAGCTGCCGCGCTGGGCGAGGATGCGCTGGCGGCGCACGGGCTGGGCCAGGCTGGTCGCGAGGCCGGCGAGGCTGCCGCCGAGCTGCCGACCGAGCCGGTGGAATTTGGCGACAGCGGCATCGAGCTCGGCCAGCTTGAGGGGCTTGAGCAGGTAGGCGATGCTGTTGGCGGCGAAGGCCTCGAGCAGGTAATCGTCGTGCGCCGTGGTGAAGATCACGGGACAGGGCGGGGGCGTGGCTTGGAAGAGATCGAGCGACAGCCCGTCGCCGAGCTGGATGTCGGCGAAAATGAGGTCGGGCACCGGGTTGGCGCGCAGCCAGCGGGCGGCGGTGGCCTGGCTGTCGGCGGTGCCCGCGACGGTGCAGGGCGGCGTGGTGGCGGCGAGCAGCGCGGCGAGCCGCTCCAGCGCAGG
This sequence comes from Opitutaceae bacterium, assembly GCA_016795565.1. Taxonomy (GTDB): domain Bacteria; phylum Verrucomicrobiota; class Verrucomicrobiia; order Opitutales; family Opitutaceae; genus Lacunisphaera. The sequence continues at coordinate 19,721 of JAEUGW010000027.1, forward strand.
GGCTTCGTCCTCGATCAGGAAAGTGCGAATCATGGCGGGGTGAGCGGCAGTCGCACGCGGAACTCGCGGTCGTCCGCGGTGATTTCCAGGCGGCCGGTGGTGAGCAGGGCGATGCGTTCGCGGAGGTTGGCCAGCCCGGTGCCGGTGCCGGCGCGGAGGTGGTTCTTCGGGCGCAGCGGGTTGGTGATGACGATGGCGTTCGCTTCGAGCGCCACGTCTACTGCGAGCGGTTCCTCCGTGGAGAGGCGGTTGTGCTTCAGGGTGTTTTCGATGAGCAACTGGAGCGAGGCCGGCGGCAGGCGGCGCGGGTCGGCGGGGTCCACGGCCGGCAGGTTGACGCGCAGGCTGTGCGGGTAACGCAGCTCCATCAGCCGAACGTAGGAACACAAGAAGGCCAGTTCCTCGGCGAGGGGCACGAGGTCGCGGTCCTTCTGTGCGAGCAGATAGCGGGTGACGTCGGCGAGGTGGGCGTTGAACTCGGCGGCGGCGCTTGGGTCGCGCTCGATGAGGGCAGAGAGGGTGTTGAGGCAGTTGAACAGGAAGTGCGGCGCGAGCTGGCCCTTCATGGTTTCCAGCTCGGCCTGCAAGCGTGCGCGCTCGAGCTGGTCGAGGCGGCGCTGGTCGCCGTGGCGCTCGCGGATCAGGAAGAGGGTCTCGTAGGCGTGGAGCAGGAAGACGACCGTGACGGTGTTGTTGGTCACGATGGTGCGGATGGTGCCAAGCCAGTCGAGCGCGGGGTAGGGCGAGTTGATGTAGCGCAGCCAGAGCCATACGGCGGCGACCGTGAGCGGCACAGTGGCGGCGAGCGTGGCGGCGGCGAGGATGGCGACCTTCCAGAACGGCTGCGCGAGCCAGTCGAGGCGCGGGCGCAGCCACAGCGCCAGCGCGCGGTTGCCCTCCCAGATGATGATGGCTGTGGCCAGGAACCAGGCGGTGCCGAGCCAGTAGTCGGCCTCGGCCCAGGAAAGCTTGTCGAAGATCAGCGCGAAGCGCGGGATGACGAAACCCAGCAGCAACAGGCCCAGCAGGCGCATCCAGCGGTCATGGGCGGAGGGTCGCAGGACGGCTTCGGCGGCGGCTCCGTCCGGGTTCGGCGCGGAAATATCCCACTTCAGGCGTTGGCCGGTTGAGCGCATGGGGCGGCGCGGCCAATACAGGCCCCGGCAAATCAATCCGCAACCCCAAACCCGGTTTCCCCATGCCTGAACAAATGTCCTTCAACTATCTCGCCATTTTCGCGGCCACCGTGAGCACGTTCATGCTCGGCGGCCTTTGGTATTCGCCTCTGCTGTTCGGCCGCGCGTGGATGCAGGAGATGGGCTTTACCGAAGAATCGCTCAGGGCCAAGGGTGACGTGGGCCGCATTATGGGCATGTCGTTCGTGCTGGAGCTCATCATGGCGTTCAATCTCGCGGCCTTTATCGGCCCGAAGGCCTCGCTTGGGTTCGGCCTCTTCGCCGGCGCGGCGGCGGGCTTTGGCTGGGTGGCGCTGTCGTTCGGCGTCACCTACCTCTTCGAGCGGAAGCCGCTCCGGCTCTTCCTCATCAATGCAGGCTACCACGGGGTTGCCTTCACGGTCATGGGCGCCATCCTCGGAGCTTGGCACTGAGCCCGGCTTTCCCGCCCAACCCGATTTTCCCATGAGCACCTCACCCGATCAGGCGACGCGGAACATGATCAAAAACCTGGAGGCCAGCTCAGGCCGATCGATGCCGGAATGGATCGCGCTGGTGCGCTCCGCCGGGCTCGGGAAGCACGGAGAAATGGTCAACTGGCTAAAAGCCAAGCACGCGCTCGGGCATGGCTACGCCAACCTGGTTGTGCATCTGGCAAAGGCACCAGCCACGCCTGCCGCGGTGGAAGGTGCCGGAGCTGAGGCGTGGTTTGCGGGCGAGAAGGGGGCGATCCGGCCCATTTTCGACGCGGTGATGGCTGCGGTGGCCGAATTGGGCAGCGACATCGAGCTGGCTCCGAAGCAGGCCTACCTGAGCGTGCGTCGCAGCAAGCAGTTCGCCTGCGTGCACCCCTCGACGAAGACCCGGCTCGACCTCGGACTCCAGCTCAAGGGCGTGAAACCGACCGGTCGGCTCGAGGCCGCAGGCAGCTGGAACGGCATGGTTTCGCACCGGGTGCGCCTGGAATCCTTGGCCCAGTTCGACCGCGAGGTGCGGCAATGGCTGAAGGCCGCCTATGATGCCGCCTGAGCCGCGCGAGCCAGAATCGGCGTGCGCGCTTCCGACGCCTCCGCTCCCGCTGGGGGGGGGGGCGCGGGGCCCCCCCCGCGCGGGCGCCGCGCAGAGCGGGCAGGGGGGGCGCGCGGGGCGGGGGGGGGTGGGGGCGGGGGG
>JAEUGW010000029.1 GCA_016795565.1 Opitutaceae bacterium
GATGCAGTCGAAGCAGCGCATGAGCGTGTTTCCCAGCGGTGCAGTGAGCCAAATCCAACTGCAATGCAGTAGGAAATCTCCATGTGACGCAGAAGTTTAGCCCACGCAGTCGGCGATTCTACTGCATCGTTCCGGCTAAGAATTCGTAGGTATCCATAAGCGTGTGTGTGGTCAAGTGGCCTAACAGTGTTATTCGCCCAAACTCGCTGGGGGCTGTTTCGGGCGGTTCATGGGCGGGATTGTCCGTTTAAGTTGCTCAAAGACAAGGCCGGAGGTTTATGCTTTGGCTTTTGCGGTTCCGGCAAGCTGCCGGCCCAAGCCAAATGGGTTGGTGTTTAACCGGCAGCCAAGCCCAGGGATGAACGGCTGCCGCTGAGCTTTCCTCAAGGAGTGCAAGCAGCGGCACGCTGAGCCCTTGCAGTCTAATCCGAAACGATGCAGTCGGGAAATGTGGGAGCGAGCTTTCTCGCGACTATTGGGGCGATGTCGCGAGCAAGCTCGCTCCCACAGTCTGGCACTGAAAGGTGAACGGAAGCTCGATTGCAAAGCAGGTGGGCTCCTGTTTTCAACAGCAGGTCATCTGTGGTTGAATGCGTCCTGCTGCATCATTCCGGCTGATAGATGACAAACGTGGTTCCTCGCTACTTCCAGTGGGTAAATGGGGGTGCTGCCCAAACCACGGAGCGGGTGTAACCACTCATGGATTTCGTCAAAGGCGAAATCTACAGGGTGCCCTTCGGCTGATCGCCTCCGGATAGATTCAAGGCGCCCGCTAATCGCGGGCGTATTACGGCGAGCCCTTGATCACAGACCGGGCAAAAAGCCGGCGATTAGCCGGTCCCCGAAGCCCACGGGCGGAGACGATTAGTCGGAGCACACCTCCAAGGATTCATCTCTTGATGAATCCATTAGTGGTTCCAACCCGTCTGGCATCGGGCACTGACGCGGACCTTTGCCCACTGAAAACAGTGAAGAACCACAAACGTCCCATGAGTATGGAGCGCCCGTATCCGTTGCACCCCCGGCTCCGGCCCTATTGAGCCTTGCCCAAAGAAATTACGTTTTCTGTCATCGCGAGGTGCGCGAAGCGCGCCGTGGCGATCCAGCTGGATTGCTTCGTCGTTTCACTCCTCGCAATGACAGACGGGGGTAACTTCTTTTGGGAAGTCGCAATAGATGACAAAGTCGGGTGGGGAGTTTGTCATCTATTGAGATTCGCGTAATAGACAGACGCTCGTGTTTCCAAAGGTAGGGCGGGGCGGCTCGCCCCGCCGCGAATAGGATATCGCGCTCCCGGCGCACCGGGCCGGTGCGCCCTACCTGTCAGTCTGATAGCGAGGCTCAATAATAGACTACCAAGGTTCGGATGGAAATGGGCGGAGTTACGTGGGTTGACGGGGCGGGTGGCTTCGGGCTTATCGGAGGGCGCGTGTCCTCTCCCGTGCCCAATTCCGAGTCGCTGCGGCGCGTCTATTGGACGGCGTTCATCGGGCTGTTTTTCGATTACTACGATCTCTACCTGTTCATCTACCTGGAGAAGGTGCTGGCGGGGGAGTTTGCGCTGACGGCGGCCCAGAGCGGCTGGCTGCAGTTCACGGGCCTCGCCGGCGTCGGGCTGGGGGCGCTGGTGTTCGGTTACCTGGCGGACCGGTTGGGCCGCGGCCGGATGATGCTGGTGGTGTTCGGGGTGTATGTCGCGGGCATCGCGGGGCTGAGCCTGGCGTGGAGCTTCGGGAGCCTGCTGGCTTTTCGCCTGCTGGCATCGCTCTCGCTCGGGGCGGAGTGGGGCATCAGCCACACCTACTTGGCGGAACGGGTGGACGGGGAGCGGCGCTATCGCCTCTCGGCCCTGCTGCAGTTCGCGATCCTGGGCGGGTTGCTGGCGGCGCTGATGTCGCGGTATGTGCTGCCGGTGGCGGGCTGGCGGTGGCTGTTCGCCGGTTCGATCGTGCCGATCGTGCTGCTGTCGGGGTGGCGGTGGGCGGCCTTGCGGCACCGGGAGGGAGAAGTGCGGAGTGCCGAAACGGCGGATTTGCGGCGCGCTCTGACGGGAAACGGGCGCAGCTTCCTGCTCTGTTTCGGCGTGGCGAGCCTGACCATCGCGAGTGGCACCATGAATGTTTTTTATGCGAAGGAGCTGCCCCAAGGGCCGCTCTACACGGTGTTGTTCTGGGGCAGCGTGGCGCCGGGGATGTTACTGGGCGCCTGGGTGGTGCGACGGTGGGGCGTGGCGCGGGCGCTGAAACTTTACGCCGGGGGGCTGGTGACACTGTCGGCCGGGGCGTGGCTGAGCGGTTCGGCGCGGGCGGGGCTGGTGTTCGCCGTGGTTTTGCCGCTGTTCAACGGGATTCCGTTCGGGCTGATGGGGGCGTGGTTCAATGAGGTTTTTGGCGCGTATCGCACGATGTTGTCGGGCGCGGCCTACAATCTCGGGCGCATCCTGGCCGGGTTCGCCCCGGTGCTGATCGTCGCGCTCGGCCTGCACGGGAACGGGCGCTATTTCCTGTTCAGTGCGCTGCTGGGGCTGGGGGTGTGGGGATTAGCGGCGATAATGGCGCGCGGCACCCGGGCCTGACCCATTGTTTTCCGGGCGGGCCGGGAGTATATTCCCGGCACAAAGCCATGAAAACTCCAACCACGACACTGGCGCAACTTTGCGCCGTCGCGGTGCTGGCCGCACCGCTTGCGCTCTTCGGAGCGACGCAGGAAGAGGTGAAGATCATGGAGGAGCTGAACCTGACCAAGTATGTTGAGCCGGTGTTTCCCACCATGGTGCGCTACGAGGGGGTGGTGGAGGGGGCCGTCGCCCTCGCCGTGAGCCGGAATGCCTCCGGCGAGCCCGAGGACATCCTTGTGCTGTCGGCCACGCATCGCGGGCTGGGCGAGGCGGCGGTCGACGCCGTCCGGCAGTGGCGGTTTGCGCCGACGGATGCGGGTCGCGCACCGGCCGCGCGCACCGTGCGGCTCGCCTTCCGGCTGCAGGGAGTGGTGGTCCTGCCTTACGGCAAGAATCACCAGAGCGAGCTGACGGCGGAGCAGACCGGCACACAGCTGCGGCGCGAGGTCAGGGTGCCGCAACTGCAGGCGCTGGCGCGCCAGCCCAAGGCGCTGGCGCAGCCGATGCCCGCGTATCCGGCGGCCCTGGTGGCGCGCGGCGAGGAAGGCACGGCGAGCGTGCGGTTCTACGTGGACGAGGACGGCCGCGTGCGCCTGCCCGAGGTGCTGGAGGCCAGCGCGCCGGAGTTCGGCGCGGCGGCGGTGGCGGCGGTGGCCCAGTGGCGCTACGAACCGCCGATCCACGGCGGCCGCACGGTCGTGGCGGCGGACAACTGGGCCTTCAAGTTTGCCGCGTTGAATTGAGCCGCGGAGCGCGCTGCCCGCCCGCGCCGGGGCTTCGGCACGGCGGGCCGCGCCGCGCTACACCCGGAAGATCGCCCCGAGCTTCTTGCCGAGCAGGATGGTCATGCCGGCGATGGTGATGCCAAGGAACGCCATCGCCCAGACGCCGAGGGCGGAGGCGATGAACTTGCCGTCGCCGAGCAGCTGGAAGAGCTCGTAGATGGCCTTGGTGATCGGGTAATAGAGCTGCTTCTGCGCGAGGATGAGCGAGTCGGACACCTCGAGCATGGCGAAGGAGAAGGCGAGCAGGCCGCCGGCGATGAGGTTGGCGACGATGAGTGGCAGCGTGATCTTGAACACGGCCTTGAGCGGCGGGCAGCCGAGGTTCTGCGCCGCCTCCTCGAGCGTCTCGCTGGTCTGCTGGAAGCCGGCCGCCGCCGAGCGGACCACGTAGGGCAGGCGCCGCACCGAGTAGGCGATGATGAGCAGGATGGTCGGGTCGCGCACGGGATTGATGAAGGCGAAGAACTTCCCGTCCTGGCTCATGGCGAGATAGCCGAAGGCGAGCACGAGGCCGGGCACGGCCAGCGGCATCATGGCGAGGAAATCGAGGATCTGCCGGCCCATGATCTTCGAGCGGACGATCACGTAGGCCAGCGCGATGCCGAGCACGAGGTCGATGAGGGTGGCGACGCTGGCGTATTTGAGGCTGTTGGCGATGGCCGGCACCGTGAGGTCGTGGCCGAGGGCGATCTCGAAGTTGTGCAGGTTGAAGTTCTTTGGCAGCACGCTGGCATACCAGTCGCTCGAGAAGGCCACGAGCACGACGCCGAGATGGGGCAGCACGGCGAGGAAGGTGATGCCGCCGAAGAGGGCGGTGCAGAACCACGCGCGGGCGCGCGGGAGCGGCTGCGGGCCACCCGCGGAGGTGGCCTTGGCCATCATGGCGTAGCTGTCGCGGCCAAACAGGCCCTTGCCCAGGGCGTAGAAGGCGACGGAACTGAACAGCATCACGGCGACCAGCGCGTAGGGGAACGGGTTGCCGCCAATGTCCTTCAGGCCGTAGAAAATCTGCACCGAGGTGACACGGGCATAGTCGAAGATCAGTGCCACGCCGAGGTCGGTGAAGGCCCAGATGAAAACTATGGTGCCGCCGGCGAAGAGACCGGACTTGATGAGGGGCAGGGTGATCTTGAAAAAGCGGCGCAGGCCGGTGCAGCCGAGATTCTCGGCGGCCTCCTCCATGGCCGGGTCGATGTTGGCGAGGGCCGCGACGGCGTTGAGGTAGATGATGGGGTAGAGGCTGAAGGCGTTGACGAGGGCGATGCCGAGAAACTGGTTCGCGCCGAGCCAGTCGAAGGTCCAGCCCTCGGGCCGCAGGCCGAGGTCAATGATGAGGGCGTTGAGCGCGCCGTATTGCCCGAGGATCTGCTTGATGCCGATGGCGCCGACGAAGGGCGGCAGGATCATCGGCACGAGGATGAGCGAGCCGAGGAAGCCCTTGCCCGGAAACAGAAACCGGTCCGACACGAACGCCAGGGGCAGGGCGATCAGCAGCGCGAAGGTGGTGGTCGTAAGCGCCAGCAGGAAGGAATTGGCCAGGCCGCCGAGGTAGATCGGGTCGGTGAGCAGCGAGCCGAGATAGGCGAAGGTCAGCTTGCCGTCGGCGTCGATGAACCCGCCCTTCAGGATCTGGATGATGGGCCAGATGAAGAAGGCGCAAAAAAACAGCAGCGTGAAGCTGAAGACTGCGCGGGCGAAATTCCTCGACATGCACCGCTGAATGCCCGGCGCCCCCGCCCGAGACAAGAAGGAAGCGGCCGCGACCGGCCTGCCTACCGGTGGGTGTGCCGGGCCAGGGCCGCCAGCGTCTCGGGGCTGACGTGGTGCTCGATGCCTTCGGCGTCGATCTCGGCGATTTTCTCGGAAATTCCCAGGGAGCGGAGGAAGGCGACGACCACCCGGTGCCGGTGCTGGCATTCCTCCGCCAGCTTGAGGCCCGTCGGGGTCAGGAAGATGGCCCGGTAGGGCTGCACCGACACGAAACCCTCGCGCTGGAGGCGGGCCAGGGTGCGGTTGACCGTCACATGGGTCACGCCCAGCCGCCGGGCGAGGTCAACCACCCGGGCCTCGCCCTGCGAGGCGGAGAGATCGGCGATGGCCTCCACGTAATCCTCGGCGGTTTCCGAGGCGTGCTCCCGGCGCGTCTGGCGCAGGCTCTCGGCCTGGAGGGCCGAGGGGCGCACGGCTTTGGCGGCGGGGCGGAGGGGTTTTTTCACAGGCACGCAGCATGGAAGCCACGGCGGGCTTGACAAGTCGAGCTCAAAGTGTAGCCAAGGCTACATTGTGTATAATTTCCTACAAAATGACGCGCGGCACGCGCCGCCGCCGGCCGGGTTCGCCGATGCGCGCTGGCCCAACGAACAGCTCGACCTCGGTTGCAACTTTGGCGTCACCCACTCCGCCCCTGATTACCAGCCGTTCATCGGTTTCTCCCGCCGTTTCTAATCCCCATGAAGATACTTCTCCGCCTCGCCTTGCTTTGCGCCGCCTGCGCCAGCAGCCGGTTGCCGGCCCAGATCACCGAATCTCCCGTCACGGTGCAGCCGGGGCGCTTCCTCCTGGAGGTGGACGCGCTCTCGCTCACGATCGACCGGGAGCCCGGCCTGAAATACACGGCCTTCGGGGCGGCTTCGACCTTCCTCACGACCGGGGTCACCTCGCGGCTCGATGTGCAGGTGGGCGCCCAACTCTATCTCAGCCAGAAGTTCGACGCGGCCGGCCTCACCGAGCGCACGAGCGGCGTGGGCGACGTCTACCTGCGCGCCAAATACCGATTCTATGAATCGGACGACACCTACACGGCCATTGCTGTGCTGCCCTACGTGAAGATTCCGACCAACTCCGGCGGCGTGGGCAACGATGCGGTCGAGGGCGGCGTCATCGTGCCGTTCCAGACCCAGTTGATCGGCGGCTTCGATTTCGCGGCAATGGCCGAGCTGGCCCTGGTGCGCAACGCGGGCAACGACGGGCATGACGGTCACTGGTTTGTCTCCGCCTACCTGAGCCGCCACATCCTCAAGGCCATCGGCGTTTACGGCGAGGCGGCCGTCGCGAAGTCCACAGGCGGCGAACCCTGGGAGGGCACGGTGGGTTTCGGTGCCACGCTAAAAATCTCGGAACACGCCTGGTGGGACTTCGCGGTTTACAAGGGCATCTCGCGCGGCGCGGCCGACTGGAACCAGGTGCTCCGTTTCAACCTCGGTTTCTAACCGCATGAAGACATCCCATCTCCTCAAGACGGTGCTGCTCGGGGCGGCACTGGTCGCCGTGGCGGCCGCGGCGGCGGAAAAGAAGCGCATCGTGACGACCTTCACCATCATCCAGGACATGGCGCAGAACGTCGCCGGGGAGGCAGCGATCGTGGAGTCCATCACCAAGCCCGGTGCCGAGATCCACGGCTATGAGCCGACGCCACAGGACATCGTCAAGGCCCAGAAAGCCGACCTCGTTCTGTGGAACGGGCTCAACCTCGAGCGCTGGTTCGAGAAGTTCTTCGGCAACCTGCGCGGCGTGCCCGGCGTGGTGCTCACCGAGGGCATCACGCCCATCGGCATCGGGGAGGGGCCCTACACGGGCAAGCCCAACCCCCATGCGTGGATGTCACCGCGCAACGCCGTCATCTACGTGGAGAACATCCGGCGCGCGCTGGTGCAACTCGACCCGGCCAACGCCGCCACCTACAACGCCAACGCCGCCGCCTACACCGCGAAGTTTGCCGCCATCGAGGAAACCGTGCGCGTCGAACTGGCCAAGATTCCCGCGCATCACCGCTGGCTGGTGACCAGCGAGGGCGCCTTCCCCTATCTGGCGCACAACTACGGACTGCAGGAACTCTTCCTCTGGGCCGTCAACGCCGACCAGCAGGGCACGCCCCAGCAGGTGCGCAAGGTCATCGACGGCGTGCGCGCCCATCGCATCCCGGTCGTCTTCAGCGAGAGCACGGTGAGCGACAAGCCCGCGCGCCAGGTCGCGCAGGAAACCGGTGCGCGCTACGGCGGCGTGCTGTATGTTGACTCGCTCACCGGCCCCGACGGCCCGGCTCCGACCTACCTGAAGCTCATGGAATACAACGCCCAGGCGATCGTCCGCGGGTTTGCCGGCAAATGAGCACCCCTTCGCCAATCGAACTGCAGGTCAACGACGTCACCGTCAGCTATGCCAACGGCATGGTGGCGCTGCGCGACGCCAGCTTCCGGCTCACCGGGGGCGCCATCTGCGGCCTCGTCGGCGTGAACGGCAGCGGCAAGTCCACGCTCTTCAAGGCCATCATGGATTTCGTGCGCCCGGCCCGTGGCACCGTGCTCATCGGCGGCCGACCCGTGCGGGCGGCGCTCAAGGCCAACCTCGTCGCCTACGTGCCGCAGGCGGAGGAGGTGGACTGGACCTTCCCCGTGAGCGTGTGGGATGTGGTGCTGATGGGCCGCTACGGCTACATGAACTTTCTCCGCCGCCCGGGCGCGGAGGACCGGAGCATCGCGGAGGAGAGCCTCGCGCGCGTGGGGATGCTGGATTTCCGCGAACGCCAGATCGGCGAGCTCTCCGGCGGGCAGAAAAAGCGCGTCTTCCTCGCCCGGGCGCTGGCCCAGCGCAGCCGGGTCATCCTGCTCGACGAGCCCTTCACCGGGGTGGATGTGACCACCGAGACCACGATCATCGAGCTCCTGCGGGAACTGCGCGCCGCCGGCCACCTGATGCTCGTCTCGACGCACAACCTCGGCTCGGTGCCGGAATTTTGCGACCAGGTGGTGCTCATCAACCGCACCGTGCTGGCGGCCGGCCCGACGGAGGAGGTCTTCACCGAGGCCAACCTCGCGCGGGCCTTCGGCGGCGTGCTCCGCCACTTCCGCTTCGATGAGTCCACCGTGCAGAAGCACGACGGCAAGGCCGTCACGCTGCTCACCGACGACGAGCGCCCGCTGGTGTTCGGCAAGGACGGCCACCTGGAATACAGCCGCCGCGCCGGCCACGAGCAGGTGGTCGAGCAGCGCGCGGAAACCGAGGACGACAAATGAGGGTTGTCTGCGACAGTCTTGCTGTAGCGGCGGTCTATGACCGCCGACCGGGTCGAACGGCGGTCATAGACCGCCGCTACAGGGCTTCGGCATCGTCGCTCGCAACCCGCGGGACTGATAGTCCCGCCTCCACCGGCACCCCATGATTGAGACGCTCCTCACGCCGCTGGAATACGACTACATGCTGAAGGCCATCGCGGTCAGCGGGCTGATCGGCGGGGTGTGCGCGTTCCTCTCGTGCTTCATCACCCTCAAGGGCTGGTCGCTGATGGGAGACGCGCTTTCGCACTCAGTCGTGCCCGGGGTGGCCGTCGCCTACGCGCTGGGCTGGCCTTTTGCGGCGGGGGCCTTCGGCACGGGCCTGCTGGCGGCGGCGGGCATGGCTTTCGTGAAGACGAAGACGCGCCTCCGGGAGGATGCGGTCATCGGCGTGGTCTTCACGGCCTTTTTCGCGCTCGGGCTCTTCCTGATTTCCATCCGCCCGAGCAGCGTGGATCTGCGCACCATCGTCTTTGGCAACATCCTCGGCATCTCGGATCCGGATATCGTGCAGGTGGCGATCATCTCGGGGGTCACGCTGGCGGTGCTCGGGCTGAAGTGGCGCGACCTGCGGCTGTTCTGCTTCGATGCCAACCAGGCCCGCGCCATCGGGCTCAACGTCACCGTGCTCCACTACATGCTGCTGACGCTGCTTTCCGCCACGGCGGTCGCCGCGTTGCAGACCGTCGGGGCCTGCCTCGTGGTTGCCATGCTGGTCACGCCCGGGGCCACCGCCTACCTGCTGACCGACCGCTTCGAGCGCATGATCGGACTCGCCACGGCCATGGGCGTGGGCACCTCGCTGGCTGGGGCGTATGCCAGCTACTTTTTCGACGGCTCGACGGGCGGCTGCATCGTGACGCTGCAAAGCCTGCTCTTCATCCTCGCGCTCATCTTCGCGCCGAAGCACGGCCTGCGCGCGGCGCGCCGCCGGCGCCGGGTCGCGGCCCATGATTTTGCCTTGGAAGGTGGAACGCGGCCTCCGGACGCGTTTTCAGGACTCAAACAAACCCGGCCGGAGGCCGGGTTCCACCCATGAGCCAGTTACTCGAGCCCTTCCGCTATCCCTTCATGGTCGATGCCATGGTGGTGGGCGTGGCCATCGGCGCGGTGTGCGCGGTGTTGTCGTGCTACCTCGTGCTCAAGGGCTGGTCGCTGATGGGCGACGCCATCTCGCACGCGGTGCTGCCGGGAATCGTGATCGCCTACGCCGTGGGGCTGCCGCTGGCCGTGGGCGCGTTTCTGTCGGGTCTGGTCTGCGCCGTGGCGACGGGCTACATCAAGGACAACAGCCGGGTGAAGGAGGACACGGTCATGGGCGTGGTCTTCACGGGCATGTTCGCGTTTGGCCTCGTGCTGTTCACCAAGATAAAGAGCGACCTCCACCTCGACCACATCCTCTTTGGCAACATCCTCGGCCTGGAGCCGGGCGATCTGCGCAACACGCTCGTCGTCGCCGGCCTCACGCTGGCGGTGGTGCTGACGCTGCGGCGGGATCTGCTGCTGTTCTGTTTCGATCCGGCGCAGGCGCGCGCCATCGGGCTGCCGGTCAAGGTGCTGTATTACCTGCTGCTCTCGCTGCTGGCGGTGACGATCGTCGTCTCGCTCAAGGCGGTGGGCATCATCCTTGTCATCGCCATGCTGGTGACGCCCGGTTGCGTGGCCTACCTGTTGAGCGAGCGGTTCGGCACGATGCTGTTCATCGCCGTGGCGACGGCGGTCGGCTCGAGCCTGACCGGCGTGTATGTGAGCTTCTTCCTCAACGCCTCGACGGGCGCGTGCATCGTGCTGGTGCAGGCGCTGGTGTTTCTCGTGGTGCTGGGCTTCGCGCCCAAGCACGGCCTGTTCAAGTGGCGGCGCGGGGAGGCGGTGCCATGAACTCGCCCCACTGGTTCGAGGTGGCGGTGATCTTCGGCCTGACGGCGGTCGGCACGATCCTCATGGGCCACTGGGAGGAAGGCACGCCGAAGTGGCGACGCGTGCTGAAACCTTTCGTCCTGGCCGGGCTCTCCGTGTTCATCTCAGCCACGGCCGGGCGGGCGTGGTTCTTCGGGTTTCTCGGGCTGCTGTCGGTAGCCGTGCTGGTCATCCACGCGTGGTGGCTGCCGCGGAAAGGCATCCATGGGTGGACGGCCGAGCCGAAGGAGAAATATTACGCGCTGCGCGGCTGGAAGTGGCCGCCAAGGGAGTAGCCGGGGCGGGGTGGCCCGTTACTGCGCGAACGGGAAGCCCCAGTTGCGCTTGCCGTAGCCGTAGGTGACGGGCTTGACCGCGGCCAGTTGCTTGAGGGAGTCGGCCGGCGCGAATTTCGCCTCGAAGGCGGCGACGGCGCGGTCGTAGTCGGCGAGCAGCTTCGCCTTCACCTCGGGTTGGGCAAAGGAGTAGCTGAGCGAGTTGCGGCCAAGTTGGACGAGTTCACCCCAGGACAGGTTGAACTGGGTGACGGCGGTGTAGTATTCGTCCGTCATGTTGCTGTCCCACATGCCGCGGTCGTCGGTGTTGAGGCACACGGGCACGCCGGTGCGCAGGTATTCGGGGAAGGGGTGCTGCGCGAGGTCGGGGGTGTATTCGAGCAGGCGGTTGGAGATGAGGTTGATCTCGACGAGCACGCGCCGGGATTGCTGGAGCAGGAGCAGCGTGTCGGGGTCCTTGATGAGGTTCACGCCGTGGCCGATGCGCGAGGCGCCGAGGAGCAGCGTGTCGCGGATGTGAGAGTCATTACCGTCCATCTCGCCCGCGTGGATGGAGAGGGCGAGGGTCGGGTGGCGGACGCGGAGCTTGCGGAAGGTCTCGAGGAATCGGGCCGGGTAGCCGAAGCCGTTCTCCTCGATGCCCACGAGATTGATGCCGACCCACAGGTCGCGGTTGGCATCCACGAAGTCGTAGGTCTGGGCGATCGTCTCCTCGGCTCCGGGCAGGAAGCGCACCACGGACTCCTGGAAGCGCACCGTCACGCCGCTGGCGACGACATCGGGTTGGGCGAGGCGGTGTTTGACGTAGGCGATGGCCTCGGCGCGAGGGATGGGGTTGCCGGCGTTGTCGGTCGCGCGGTCAACTCCGAACTGGGTCTCGAGGTAACTGAGGCGCTCGGCGCCGAAGGCCTTGATGTTCTCCACCAGCGATTCGGTGAGGGCCGGGAGGCTGGAGCTGATCTGTCCGCGCCGGGGCCAGAGCACGGCGAAGAACTCCACGCGGCCTTCGCCGGCCTTGTCGAGGCGCAGGCTGTCGCACCAGGCGATGCGCTCCGCGGGCGTGAGGGCGTCGAGCCGCACGTATTCGCGGCGGACCTCCGGGGGCAGGAGGTCATAGCCGAACTGCCGGAGGTTGTGGAAGAGCTTGGCGGGGGCGATGGCATCGGGTGCGGCCGGGATGCGGGCGCGGGTGTAGAAGGTGTCGCCGCCGTTGCGCGCCGGATCGGTGAGGATGGCGTAGATCCACTCGGGACGCTCGGAGCCGCTGTGGTTGTGGATGTCGCCGCCCTTGGGCAGGGCGTAGAGGAAGGTGTAGAGCTCCGCCGGGGTGGCGGACTTTTTGATCTCCTCAAAACGGCTCGTGAATGAGGCGGCGGCGGCCGTGGTCAGGGCAAGCAGCAGGGTCAGGTATCGCATGGGGGAGATAACGCGGCGGCACCGGCGGCCGGCAACTTCAAAACAGGCTGGCCAGCAGGCCGCGCAGCAGGTGCAGGGCAAAGATGGCGGCGAGCAGGTAGGTGAGGGCCGAGGCCTGCCGGGCGCGGCCCGCGGCGAGGTGCAGCACGGCGTAGGCGATGAGGCCGATGCCGATGCCCTCCGCGATGCTGAAGCTCAGCGGGATGCCGGCGATGATCAGGAAGATGGGCGCCGTCTCAATGAAGTCGTCGAGCTTCAGCTGCGCGACCGACTGGAACATGAAGATGCCGACGATGACGAGGGCGGGCGCCGTGGCCACGGCGGGGATGGCGAGGATCAGCGGGGTCAGGAACAGGGCGAGCAGGAAGAGCAGCGCGGTGGTAGCGCCCGTCAGGCCGGTGCGGCCGCCGGCCTCGACGCCCGAGGCGGACTCGATGTAGCTGACGACGGTCGAGGTGCCGAAGAGCGAGCTGAGGATCGCGGCGATGGAATCGGCCACGAGCGCGCGGCCGGCCTTGGGCAGCTTGCCATCCGGGCCGAGCAGGCCGGCGCGCTGGGTGACGCCGATCAGGGTCCCGATGTTGTCGAACATGTCCACGAGCAGCAGCGTCAGGATGATGGGCAGGGCCTTGGCGAAATCGTGCCGCAGCAGGTCGAAGTTGAGCTGGAACATCGTCGGCAGGGGCGAGGCCGGCAGGTCCAACAACGTCGCGGGCATCGTGGTGACCGTGCCGCCCTTGCCGTTCGGGATGATGAGGCCGGCGAGGGTGACCGCCAGGATGGACAGGATGATGGCGCCCGGGACGCGGCGGGCCACGAGCACGGCGGTGAGCAGGATGCCGCCGAAGCAGAGCAGCACGCCCGGCGAGCCGAAATCGCCGTGCGTGACGAAGGTCGCGGGGCTGGCGACGACGATGCCGCCGTTTTTCAGGCCGATGAAGGCGATGAAGAGGCCGATGCCGCAGGTGATGGCCAGCTTCAGCTGGTGGGGGATGGCGGCGATGATCTTCTCGCGCACGCCGGTGACGGAGAGGCCGAGGAAGATGACGCCGTTGACGAACACGAGGCCCAGGGCCGACTGCCACGAGACGCCCAGCCCGAGGCAGATGGTGAAGGCGAAATAGGCGTTGATGCCCATGCCCGGGGCGAGGGCCAGCGGGTAGTTGGTCAGGAACCCCATGAGCAGGGTGCTGACGGCGGCGGTGAGGGCGGTGACGGTGATCAGCGCGGCCGGCGGCATGCCCGCGGCGGAGAGGATGGCGGGATTGACCGCGAGGATGTAGGCCATCGCGGCGAACGTCGTCGCGCCGGCGGCGAGTTCGCGGCCCACCGTCGTGCCGTTCTGGTCCAGCTTGTAGAGTCGGTTCAGCATGGGGGTCATTGGGCCGCGGCGGACGGCGGGGTGTTTTCGTAGGCCGGCCAGCCCGCGACCAGCGCGTGCACGACGCGGCGGCCGACCGCATGGGCGGCCTCGAGCGAGGGCAGATAGGCGGAGTAGTGGCCGATGTCCTCGCCGCTCAGGCTTTGGGCGGCGGTGATGCCGGGCGGCTGCAGGGTGAAGTTGGAGGCGGTGCGCAGGATGAGCACGCGCTGGACATCGGCGCGGCCGGCGTGGGTGAGGTTGGTCAGGGCGCGGAGCGTGCCGGTGTCCTCCATCGCGGAGGTCACGAAGTTGCCGCGGCCTTCGGTGTAGTAGGCGACCCAGTCGTTGGCCCATTGGTTGAGCAATTTGCCGTGCCAGTAGGTGCTCGAGGCCAGGGTGGCGCCGATGAGGATGGATGGCGGCTGCAGGGCTTGGGGCGAGTCGGTGTAGCGCGCGCGGAAACTGCGGATGGACTCGGTGTCGGCCAGCGGGGTGTCCTTGGTGAGTTGGTGGGCCCAGTGGAGCAGGCCGGGGTTCAACTGGTAGCAATGGTCCGCGCGCTCGGCGGCGGGTTGCAGGGGGAGCGCATAGGGCTTCTTCTTGCGGAGGGGGACATAGCCGGTTGCCCAGTCGGCGGGTATCTCGCGGGCGTCGATCTCATGGCCGAGGTCGCCCTCGACGGCGTAATCGGTCCACACGGCCGAGCCGACCGACGCATCCGCCGGGTCGATGCCCGCGATGCCGGCGACCAGCCAGTAGCTCTTCGCGAGGTCGAAGCGCGGGTCCAGGCCGAGGGCCATGATGGTGGCGGCGGCGTTGCTGTTGCCCACGCCCGTGACCACCCCGAGCACGGAACCGTCGGCGTTGGTGCGCACGGCGCGGTGGCCGGCAGGGAGGGGGAGGACGCGGTCCAGCTTCTCGCGCTCGACCCAGAATTGAAACTCACCCGGTTGGTCGCCGGTGTCGGCGCCGCGCTCGAACATGGCGACGATGACGACTTTCGGGCGAATGACTTCGGCAACGGCGGCCAACGCCCCGCAGAGGGCGAGCCCCGCCAGGACGCATCGGGCCAGGGAAGGAGGGAACATGCGCGCATTGAGCAGTCTTCCCGGGCGAAGGCAATTGTTTGCGCTCGTTCCCGGCTTGCCCGCGAGTGGCGCCCGGGGGAACGTAGGCCGTGGCCATCATTGACGCCCATGTGCATCTTTATCCGCCGGAGGTGAACCGCGCCCCGGCGGATTGGGCGGCGGCCTGCGGCGAAGCGCACTGGGCGACGCTGTGCGCGCGCCGGCGGAAGGACGGGCGGCCGGTGCAGGCGTTTCCCTCGCTGGACCAACTGCTCCGGGACATGGATGCCGCCGGGGTGACGAAGGCCGTGCTGCTCGGCTGGTATTGGGAACGACCGGAGACCTGCGTGATGCAGAACCGGTTTTATGCGGAATGCCTTCGGGCGCATCCAGACCGGCTGGCGGCCTTCGCCGCGATTCATCCGGCGGTGACGCCCGGGGAGGTGGCGTGGGCGGAGGACAGCGGCTTCGCCGGGCTTGGGGAACTCTCGCCGCATTCGCAGGGAGTCGGCCTGCGAGATCGGACCATCCGGGCGATGGTTGAGGAAGCGGGGCGGCGGAAGCTTGCCGTGAACCTGCACGCGACGGATCCGCAATCGAGGCGCTATCCCGGCTGGGTGGAGACTCCGCTGGCGGATTTCGTGCAGCTCGCGCACGACTTCCCGGAGACAAACTTCATCCTCGCACACTGGGGCGGGGGACTGGCGTGGTCGGCGGAGGCCGCGGCGCTGCCCAATGTGTGGTTCGACACGGCGGCCTCGCCGCTGCTTTACGGCCCGGAGGTGTGGGCGAAGGCGAAGAGCGAACGCGTGCTGTTCGGTTCGGATTATCCGCTGGTGCTATATCCGCAGGTGAATTCGGAGCCCGGATTTGGCGGACTGATCGCGGAAGCACGGAAAGAGGGAGTTTCGGCCGCGGTGCTGGGCGGCAATGCAGCGGGATTGCTGAGCCTGTAGCGGCGCTCTGCGAGCGCCGTCCGGCGGTCATAGACCGCCGCTACAGATCCACGGCACGACTGCGCTGTTTGCGGCGGGCAAAATGACCTGCAACCCGGTTGTCAGCCCCGAGGGCAGCGGGACGGGCAGCGTCAACACCGGGAGGCCGGCCAGACTGGCGGGCGTGGTGAGCGTGAGCAAAGCGCGGCGCGCCTCGGGCGTGCCATCGGCCTTGCGCAAGGCGGGGAAGGGCGTGGCCGGCAGGATTAGGAAATCGTGACGGGTGAAATAGTGTTGGAACGCCGCGCGGACCCTCGCGAAGGACGCGGCCGCCGTGGCCAGTTGCGCTGACGTGTAATTTGCGCCGTCGCTGAAACGTTGCCAGATGCTGGGCTCGTATTCCGTCCGGTAGGGTGCCAGCCAGCTGCGGTGGATGCCATGGGCCTCGTGGAGTGCGGTCACGGTGTAGGCCTCGATGGCGTCCTGCCACGAGGACAACAATTCGGCCGCCGTCGCCGGATCGGCCGGCTGGGCGACCGCCGCCGCCGCCCGGTCGCAGGCGGCGGCGGTCGCGCTATCGAATGGAATACCGAATATTTTCGCAGGGAGGTAACCGCCGCGTGGCTCCGGCATTCCTTGCTTATTAAGCAAGGGTCCGACCAGCGCGGAGGTCGCGGTCAACATGTCCGCGGCGCTGGCGGTGAACCAGCCGGCGGTGTCGAGCGAGGGCGCCAAGGGCATGGCGTCGCGGATGAAGTCGTCGCCCGGGCTCAGGCGAAAGCCATAAAGCCCGCAAAACGCGGCCGGCACGCGCACGGAGCCGCCGGTATCGGTGCCAATGGCGAGGGGGACAACGCCGGCCGCGACCAGGGCGGCCGAGCCGCTGCTTGAGCCGCCGCTGAGGCGCTCGGGAAAGCGGGGATGCGGGCAATCGCCGTAGTGCGAGTTGTCGCCGAAGAGACCGGCGGCGAACTCGACGAGATGCGTCTTGCCGGCGCAGGCGGCGCCGAGGCCGCGGAGTTGCCGGACGAGCGCGCTGTCGAGTGCCGGCGTGCCGCGGGCCGAGTTGAGAAAGGAGGAGCCGGCGTTGGTCGGCACGCCAGCGAGGTCGAACAGGTCCTTCAACAGGTATGGCACACCGCGCAGCGGCTGGCTGGTGCGGGCAGAGGCCGCCAATTCGCCGGCCAATTCCGCCTCGGGCTTCAGCCAGGCGAGGGCGGCACGCCGCAGGGAGGGCGACAGCGCCGCCACGCGGGCGTGGACCTCGCGGGCCGCTTCCGCCGATGACAGGGATTGCCACGCCGCGAGCGGCAAAGTGGCTGGCGTTTTGGGCGCGTTCGTGTCCATTCGGGAGCTTTCATGGAGCCCGTTGCGCCCATCGTCAAATTCAGCTCGCTGAAAAAGCGTTACGGGGCGGGCCCATGGATATTGGAAGATATCAACCTCGCGGTGGCAGCGGATGATTTTGTCAGCCTGATTGGCCCGAGCGGGTGCGGAAAATCCACGGTGCTGAAGCTGATTTCCGGCCTGAGTCCGGGCACGGAGGGAGGGCTGGAGGTGCTCGGCACCACGCCCAAGCAGGCCCGGGACCGCCAGGCCTTCATTTTTCAGGATGCGACGCTGCTGCCGTGGCTCACGGCGCAGCGCAACGCGGAGTTGCCGCTGCGACTGCGCAGAGCCGCCGCCGCGGAGCGCGCGGCCAAGGCCCGCGCCATGCTGGACCTGGTGGGGCTCGCCGGCGCGCGCGACTACTATCCGCGGCAACTGTCGGGCGGCATGAAGATGCGCGTCTCCATCGCCCGCGCCCTGACACTCTCGCCGCAACTGCTGTTGCTGGACGAGCCTTTTGGCGCCCTCGATGAGATGACCCGCAACCGCCTGAACGAGGAGTTGCTGGCCCTGCGGGAGCGGTCGCGGTTCACCGCGCTCTTTGTCACACATTCCGTGAGCGAGGCGGTGTTTTTGTCGAATCGCGTCGTGGTGATGGCGGCGAATCCCGGCCGCGAGCATGGCGAGGTGAGGGTGGATTTCCCCTATCCACGCCCGGCGGCCCTGCGCGGGAGCCCGGAATTTCTGGCCAAGGTGAATGAGGTCACGCAATTGCTGCACCAGGTGGAGGCGACGTCATGAGACCTGATGCCACAAACCGTCATTCTGAGACAGGACAGCAAGCCGCGATGCTTGCGTGCGGCACGCCAATGAACACCCCCAGGCATGGTCATGCTGAGCGTAGCGAGGCATCCATCAGGATCTCTGCAGGCGGTTGTGCCGATGGATTCCTCGCTGCGCTCAGAATGACAGGTCATGGGTCTTTGAACGGAGTCTTCGCATGAAAAAGATGCCGACAGTCTGGCTGTGGCTGCTGCCCGTCGTCTGCGGCCTGCTTTTTGTGGCGCTGTGGTATGGCGTGCGCCGGTGGAGCGGCCTGCAAAGCTGGATCCTGCCCACGCCCGGGGAAATCGTCGCGGCGGCCTGGCAGGAGCGGGCCCGCCTGCTCGCGGCGGCCGGTGACACGGCGGTCGGCGCGCTGGGCGGATTTCTGCTGGCGGCGACGCTCGGATTTGGCACGGCGCTGGGGCTCGGTGCGTCGCGCACGCTGCGCGCCAGTCTCTGGCCCTGGCTGCTGGTGTTGCAAATGACGCCGGTCATCGTGCTGACGCCCATCATCGTGCTCTGGGCCGGGCCGGGGCTGCCGGGCATCGTCACGATCACGTGGCTCATCAGTTTTTTCCCCATCGTGGCCAACATGACGCAGGGTCTGCTTTCGACGGACATGAATCACGTGGCGCTCTTCCGCATGGCCAACGCCAGCCGGCTGCAGGAGCTGTGGTTGCTGCGGGTGCCGGCAGCCATGCCGTTCTATCTCGCCGGTCTGCGCATCGCGGCGACGCTGGCGCCCATCGGCGCCATCTTTGGCGAATACATGGTGGGTAACTCCTCCGGCGGCACGGGCGGGCTGGGCTTCCTGGTGTATAGCTACAACACCCAGATCAAGATACCGGCACTGTTTGCCACGGCGTTGACCAGCTGCCTGCTGGGCTTCATCTTCGTGGCAGCGGTTGCCTGGCTGAACTGGGCCGTGCTGCACAAGTGGCACGATTCCTTTGAACGCGACGACCACTGATTTTTATCCACGCATGACCACGAACAGACACGGATCCCGTCGATTTTTCGGAGACATCCCTTCGCGGTTGTTCGCGGCCGGGCTGCTTCTGCTGCTGGCCGGTTGCGGCAAAAAGGCGGAAGCGCCCCCGGCGCCGGGGCTCGTCAAGGTCCGGCTGCAGACCGATTGGTTCCCGCAGCCGGAACACGGCGGCTACTATCAGGCTGTAGCCAAGGGTTACTACGCCGCCGAGGGGCTCGACGTGGAGATACTGCCCGGCGGTCCGAACGTGCAGGTGATGGCGGCGGTGGCGATGGGACGCACCGAGTTTGGCATGACCAACGGTGACGACGCGATCGTGGCCGTCGCCCGGGGGGTGCCGATCCGGATGATCGGCGCGGAGATGCAGCGCGATCCCCAGGGGCTGATTTATCACACGGCGCATCCGCTGCATTCGTTGCGGGATCTGGAGGGCCGGACCCTCATGGCCGGGGCTGGCTCGACCTGGCTCCAGGTGGTGCAGAAAAAGCTGGGAGTGAAATTCAACCAGCTGCCGCTGGTCGGCGACATGGCCCGGTTCATGAACGACCAGACCTTCGTGCAGCAGTGCTTTGTGACCAACGAACCCTATTTCGCCCGGCAACGCGGGGCCAGCGTCGGGGCCCTGCTCATCGCGAGCGACAGCTACGAGCCCTACCGGGTCATGCTCACGAGCCCGCCGTTCCTCGCCGCGCATCCCGACGTGGTGGCGGGGTTTGTCCGCGCCAGCATCAGGGGGTGGGTGGACTACCTGACGGGCGATCCGGCTCCCGCCAACCGGTTGATCGCGGCCCTGCGGCCCGACCTGACGCCCGAGTTCATGGCCTACAGCATCAAGGCGATGAACGACTACCGGCTGGTCAGCGGCGACCCGGCGAAGGGCGAGTTCACCGGCCAACTCACGGCCGCCCGGCTCGAGAAGCAGATCAAGCTGCTGCAGGAGATCGGGGTGCTCGACAAACCGGTTGCAGTCAGCGACGTCGCCACCTTTGCTTTCATTCCCCCGCAACCACCATCCCCATGAGCACCATCGAAGCCAAACTCGCCGAACTCGGCCTCAAACTCCCCAATCCGCCCGCCGTCGCCGGCGCCTATGTGCCGTTTGTCCGC
Source organism: Opitutaceae bacterium (assembly GCA_016795565.1). Lineage (GTDB taxonomy): Bacteria > Verrucomicrobiota > Verrucomicrobiia > Opitutales > Opitutaceae > Lacunisphaera. Next base: position 19,679 of record JAEUGW010000029.1, read on the forward strand.
ACGGGCAACATGCTCTACCTCGCCGGCACGATCAGCGCCTTCAACGGCGAGATGACGCACGTCGGTCAGGTCGGCAAGGAGCAGACCGTGCAGTCCGGCTATGAGTCGGCGAAGATCTGCGCCCTCAACACGCTGGCCAACATCAAGGCCGCCACCGGCAGCCTCGACAGCGTGAAGCAGTTCGTGCTCGTCACCGGCTTTGTGAACGCCGTCAGCGGCTTCACGGACAGTCCCGCCGTCATCAACGGCGCCTCGGAACTTTTTGGCAAACTCTATGGCGACGCCGGCAAGCACGCGCGCGCGGCGGTGGCGGCGGCCGGCCTGCCGAAGGGCTCGACGGCGGAGATACAGGTGATTGTCGAGCTGAAGTCCTGAGCGAAGGCGCGGGCGGTGCCCTCGCGCTTCACGTTTGCGCCACGGCGGTCTCGCCTCGCGCGGCGGCTACAATTTCTTCACCAGCACCTTCGAGTTGCGGCCGCTCTCGGCATAGGCCTTGAGGCGGGACTCGGGCAGGGCCTCCTTGTCCGCCTCCTCGAAGCCGACGACGGAGGTGAAGAAGGTGAAGGCCTGGGTCGAGAGCGCGATGATGCCGGTCGCGCCGTGCTCCTTGGCCATCAGGCAGGCGTAATCGACCATCTTCTTGCCGATGCCGCGGTGATGATAGAAGGGCATGACGTAGAGCGAGCCGACCTCGGCGAAACCGGGCTTGTCGGCGTAGAACGCGAGCGAGACGCAGGCGATGATGTTCTCGTCGATCTCGAACACGTAGAACTGCTCGACGTTTTTCTCGATGGCCGCCTGGGTGCGGTAGAGGAGTTCCTCGCGCTTCACGGCCTGGCGGGTCAGGTTGTAGATGGCGCGGACGTCGCGCTTGGTCGCCTGCCGGATCTGCTGGTATTCGTTGCCGTGGATGAGGGTGCCGACGCCCTCGTTGGAGAAGATCTCGTTGAGCAGCCCGTCCAGCATGCGGCCGTCGAGCAGGTGGATGCGCGGCGTGCCGGTCTCGACGGCCTTGACGGCGTGGGCGGCGGGGCTGCGCATCGGCTCGTTGATGGCCTCGGGCTTGTCGCTGAGGAGGGTCTTGAGGGCGGCGGCGGAGATCTGGTGCTGGAGCTTGCCGTTGATCTCGAGGCCCTCGTGCGGGGTGAGATAGATGATCTTGGTGGCGTTGAGCGCCTCGGCGAGCTCGGCGGCGAGCAGGTCGGAGTTGATGCGCAGGGGCCGGCCGTCGCGGTCGAAGCCGATGGGGTTCACCACGGGGACGACCTGGGACTCGATCAGCTGGGCGAGAAATTCCTTGTCCACCCGGTCCACGCGGCCGGTGAACTGGTGATCGACACCCTTGATGATGCCGAGCGGCACCGCGCGCACCGCGTTGGTCAGGGCCGCCTTCAGACCGTTCTGGGTGAGGCCCTCGATGACGAGATGGGTGACCCGGGAGGAGGCGCGGATGGCGAGATCGAGGGTGGCCGCGTCGGCCACGCCCGTGCCCTGGACATCCGTGATCGGGATGTTGCGCGACCGCGCGAGGTCCTCGATCTGGTGGCCGATGCCGTGGACGAGGATGATCTTGATGCCGAGGCTGCGGAGCACGGCGATGTCGGTCAGGATGTTCGCAAAGTTCTCGTCGGCGACGATGATCCCGTCGGCGGAAATGACAAAGGTCTGTCCCTGAAACCGGGGGACGTATTTCAGGATGCCGCGGAGATCCGTCGGTTTGATGTCAGCGCCGTTGCTCATCGAAGGTGGCGAGTTAATCGGGCATCCGCCCGTCCTCGTCAATGGGGATTCCGGTCCTCACTTCACCGTGAATGACCAGGCGGCGGCCGGGCCCTTCGCGACGATGCGCATCCGGTAGCGGCCGGGAGCCAGGCCCGCAGTCGGGATGTTCACGCAATACGTCGAATCCTCCCAGCGGCTGAGCAGGCCCTTGCCGGGCAGCGGCTCGGAGCTGGGGAGCAGCACGAACTCGTGTTCCCGGTGATAAAGCGAAACATTGCCGAGCTGCGTCTTTTGCGAGGGCAGGGTGGCGGTGAAGTAGGCGGTGTAGGTCTCGCCGCGCGCCACGACCGCCGGCGCGATGACGCGGTCAACACTGGCCAACAGGCCGGGCTTCTCGGCGAAGTTGGGCTCGAAATCCGCGCCCAAGCCGACGGCTGCGCGCGTGATGGCGGCGGGCGCGGTGTCGAGCGCCGGCTTCTCCGCGGGGCGGCGCTCGTCGATCGGCAGCTTGTGCCAGCCGGCCGCCAGCAGGCGGGCCGTGGTCGCCCGGTCCTGCGCGTCCTGGTAGGGACGGTAGCCGCGGCCGGGCTTGCGGTAATACAGGTTCACCGCCGTGTAGCCGGCGAGACCGACGACAATGGCCAGCACGACCCATTTCATGGGCCAGGGCTTCGGAGGCGGGCGGCGGTTGGCGGCGGACATGACGGGAAAGGCAACATCAGCCGCCGCCAGACCTCAAGCCGGTTCGGGCGCGCGGCCGGCACGGTCGCGCCGCCTGCGGGATTCGTCCGGCCCACCCCCGGCCGCAATTACAATTGCGCCGCCCGGGCCGAGTTGTTCTCGTCCGGTCTCACATGAAATATTGGTCGCAGACGTTCATTCCGACACTGAAGGAAAGCCCCGCCGACGCCGAGATCGCGTCGCACAAGCTGCTGCTGCGCGCCGGCCTCGTGCGCAAGCTGGGCGGCGGCCTCTACACCTACATGCCGGCCGGCCTGCGCGTCGTGCAGAAAATCAGCCAGCTCTGCCGCGAGGAGATGGATCGGGAGGGTGCCATCGAGCTCTCGATGCCCTTCATCCACCCGGTGGAGAACTGGGTGGAAGGGCCGCGCTGGTCCGCCGCCCGCGAGATCATGTATCGTGTGGACCACGCCGGTGCCGGCAAGGGCCGCGCGAAGGAGCCGGAATACGTCCTCGGGCCGACCCACGAGGAGGTCATCACCCCGCTCGTGAAGGCCGAGATCACCAGCTACCGCGACCTGCCCAAGAATTTCTACCAGATCGGCACCAAGTTCCGGAACGAGATCCGCCCGCGCTACGGCCTGATGCGCGCCCGCGAGTTCATCATGAAGGACGCCTACAGCTTTGACACGACCGACGAGGCCGCGATCGAGAGCTACAACAAGATGAAGCGCGCCTACACGGCCTTCTTCACCCGCTGCGGACTCAAGACCATCGCGGTCGAGGCCGACACCGGCGTCATGGGCGGCAGCTTCTCGCACGAGTTCATGGTCCCGGCACCCGTCGGCGACGACGACATCGTCTATTGCGAGGAGAGCGGCTACTCGGCCAACCGCGAGAAGGCCACCAGCGGCATCGTGCCGAAGGACCTGGCCGATGCGGCACCGGCGGGCGCGCTCGAGGAGTTCGCCACGCCGGGAGTCGTGACCATCGCGGCGCTCGCCGCGGCGCCCTACAACGCCGCCCCGGACAAGCAGTTCAAGACCCTCGTTTACATGGGCGACGGCAAGCCGTTCCTCGTGATCCTGCGCGGCTGCGACGAACTAGAGGAGGCGAAGCTCGGCGCGCTGGGCTTCCAGCTGTGGCGCCCGGCCACCCCGGAGGAGATCGAGCCGGTCATGGGCGCCAAGCCCGGCAGCCTCGGCGCTGTCAAGGGCACCCTCAAGAACCCCGGCGCGCTCGCCGGCATCTTCGCCGACCACGCCATCCGCCTCGTCGGCAATGGCACGACCGGCGCCAACAAGGATGGCTTCCACCTGCGCCACGTGAATGTGACCCGCGACCTCGCGCTCACGCGTTTCGGCGATTTCCGCCGCGTGCGCGAGGGCGAGCCCGACCCGAAGTCCGGCCAGCCGCTCAAGATTGCCCGCGCGATCGAGGTCGGCCACGTCTTCAAGCTCGGCACCAAGTATTCGGAGAAATTCGGCGCCGTTTACACCGACGACCAGAAGCAGTCGCACCCGATGGTCATGGGCTGCTACGGCATCGGCATCAGCCGCACGCTGCAGGCCGTGGTCGAGCAGAGCAACGACGCCGACGGCATCATCTGGCCGTGGCACGTCGCCCCCTGGCAGGTGCTGGTGGTCAACCTCGACCCGGCGGACGCGACCGTCACGGCGCTGTGTCTCAAGCTGGCGCAGGCCGCCGAGTCGGCCGGGGCCGACGTGTTGATTGACGACCGGGCCGAGCGGCCGGGCGTGAAATTCAAGGATGCCGACCTGATCGGCCTCCCGCTGCGCCTGACCGTGGGCGGCCGCGGCCTGAAGGAGGGCATCTTTGAATTCAAGTGGCGCACCGCAAAGGACGTGCGCAAAATCGCCATCACTGAAGCCGAGAGCACGGTCGTCCAGGCGGTGCGCGAGGCAGCCGGCAAGCCCTGATCGTGGCCGAAACCAAAACCAGGAAAACTCCCCGCGCCGCGCAGGCTCCGCAGCCCCAGCGGTCCGAGGTGTGGCGCGTCGTCGTGCTCAACGACCCGGTCAACCGCATGTCCTATGTGGTGATGGTCCTGCGCCGGGTCTTCGGCTTTGCGGAGGAACGGGCGCGCAAGCACATGCTCGAGGTCCATGAGCAGGGCCGCTCGGTGCTGTGGTCCGGCACCCGCGAGCAGGCCGAGGCCTATGTCTTCGCGTTGCAACAGTGGCACCTGACCGCCGTGATCCAGCCCGAGCCGCCGGCATGAAGCGCGTCGAGATCAAGCTGAACATCAGCGCCGTGGCCCCGCTGCTCGATATCATCAAGCAGGCGGCCGACGATCTGCGCGGCCAACTGGCGATCCGGGCGACCTTTCCCGAGCACGATGAGGAATTCAACGAGACCTGGACCGCCGAGCTGCTCGCCGGCCAGAACAGCGATGTGCGCGAGCTGCTCGGCCTGTTTGGCTCGGAGTTTTTTGCCGAGGGCAGCATCGCGATCGACTCGCGCAACAGCGACTCGCTGCTGCGGGGCTGCTCGGCGCTGCGCATCCAGATCCTGAGCCACTGGCTGCAGGGCATCCCCACCGACCTGCTGGAGGAGGAGGATGTGCCGCCCGAGGCGATCGCCGACGCGGTGCGGGTGCCCTTCGCGGCTTATACCTTTCTCGACCAGGTGCAGAAGATCATCCTCGAACACCTCGACCCGCTGGCGGCGGAGGCGTGAGGAGCGGCTGTAGCGGCGGTCTGTGACCGCCGGACGACGCTCATAGAGCGCCGCAACAGAAATACGGGATATGCGCGAAGGATTCGCATTTGACGGGCCGGGGGAGTGGCGTAGCGTCCTCGCCGACGCCCTGTAGTGTTCGAGGTGCTCCATATAACGCTCTTTGCCTTTGCTATAATTTGGGAGCCGCTGACAGGCGGGCTGATGCCAGGCCGTAAATCGGAAGGCAGAAGGTCCGCCGAGTGGTGCCCACCTTTAACTTAAAAAGGACATGAGCTCCGGGGCACACGGCACCGGCGGGGCGTCATCTATTTCTCCACCATGAATCCGCTCTACTATTCCCTCCTGCATGTCTTCGCGCTGTTCGTGTTGGCCGCCCACACGTTCATGGCCTTCGCCAACCCGGCGCCCGAGAACCGCAAGCGCACGATGATGATCACGGGCATCGCCAGCCTGCTGGTCATCGGTTCGGCCGGCGGCCTGATGGCCCGGCACGGCTATTCGTGGGGCAGCGGCTGGGTCATCGTGAAGCTCGTCTGCTGGCTCGGTCTGTCCGGCATCGCCGGCATTGTCTATCGGCGCCCGCAACTGCGCGGGGTGCTGGCGTCAGTCGCCATGGCATTGATCCTGACCGCCCTGGTCATGGTCTATCTGGTGCGAACGATGTGAGTGCGGACACGCTGGTCGGGCTGTGGATTGACGACGCCGGGCAGGTTCACGGTTGCTACACCACGCCGGCCGGGGGGCGCGAGGAACGCACGGAGGTTTTCAAGCCGTTCGCCTGGCTGGGAGCCGAGATGCCGCACGACGGTGTCCGCTTTGAGCGACTGAAAGGCGAGGGGAAGTTCGTCTGGCTGGCGCAGGCGGAGTCGCTGGCGACCTTCGGGGTATTCTGCAAGGCAGTGCCCGAGGGCGCGGCGCTTGATATGCTCAAGCCCTACGAGAGCCAGTGGCTCCTGCAGCAGCGGGCGCGGCTGTATGCGGAGATGAAGTTTGCGGATCTGCGGCGCTGCCAGCTCGACATCGAGACCGGGGCGGCGGAGCCGGGGGCGTTCAGCGATGCGCGGAACCCCGGCGACCGCGTGCTGGCCATCGGACTGCAATGCGGCGCACGGCGCGAGCTCCTGGCGCTGGAGGAGGAAAGCGATGCCGGCGAGAAGCGGCTGCTGCTGGCCTTCAACGACCGGTTGCGCGAACTGGATCCCGACGTCGTCGAGGGGCACAACCTCTTCAAGTTCGACCTCGATTACCTGCGGATCCGCGCCAAGCGCCACAAGGTGCCGTGTGCGTGGGGCCGCTTCGGCCTCAACGCGGAGTTCCGCAACAGCCGCCTGAAGGTGGCCGAGCGCTGGATTGATTTCCCCCGCTGCGACCTGCCGGGCCGGGCGGTCATCGACACCTACCTGCTGGTTCAGCTCTACGACATCACCGCACGCGAGATGACGGCCTACGGCTTGAAGGACGCGGCGGTCTATTTCGGCATCACGCCGGAATCCGGCGAGGGGCGCACCTACATCGACGGGGCGCAGATCCAGCAGGCCTTCCGCTCCGACCGGCAGAAATTCCTGGCCTACCTCGCGGACGACCTGCGCGAGACGAGGGGGCTGGCGGACGTGCTGCTGCCGACCTATTTCGAGCAGGCGCGCGCCTTTCCGATCCTGCTGCAGGATGCGGCGCTGCGCGGCACCGCCGGCAAGGTGGACCTGCTGTTCCTGGAGGAATACTATCACGCCCGCGCCAGTTGCCCGGCGCCGGTGGACATCGCGCCCTTCGAAGGCGGCTTCACCCGCAGCTTTCAGGAAGGTGTCTTCCGGCACGTGCTGCATTTCGACGTGGCCTCGCTTTATCCGAGCCTGCTGCTGCAGATGAACCGCAACCCGCGGAGCGATGCGCTCGGGGTGTTCATCCCGATGCTCCGCCGCTTGCGCGAATACCGGCTGAAATACAAGCAGCTCGCCCGGACGGCCCCGACGGCGGCGGAGCGCGACGAGGCGCAGGCGAGGCAAGCCACCTTCAAGATCCTCATCAATTCCTTCTACGGCTATCTCGGCTTTTCGGGCGCGCGGTTCGGGGATGGCGACCTGGCGGCCGAGGTCACCCGGCGCGGCCGCGAGCTGTTGCAGGCGCTCATCGCCGAGTTCCAGAAACACGGTTGCACCATCCTCGAGGCGGACACGGACGGCATTTACCTTTCCGCCGAAAAATATTTCTCCCAGCCCGGGGAGTTGCTGGCCCGGGTGGGGACGATCCTGCCCGACGGCATCGAACTGGAGCACGACGGCACCTACGACGCGATGTTCTGCTACAAGGCGAAGAACTACGCGCTCGCGGCTGGCGGCGAGATCACCCTGCGCGGCTCGGCGCTGCGGTCCCGCGGCATCGAGCCCTTTCTCAAGCGCCTGGGCGACCAGCTCATCGCGTTTCTGCTCGGGGTCTCCCCGGGGTCACCGGCGGCGGAAATCGAGCGCCTGCGGCGGGAGATTGCCGCCGGCACCCATCCCGCGGCGGACCTGGCGAAAACCGAATCACTCAGCCAGAATCCGGAAACCTACCAGCAGTGGGTGGCCGGCGGCGGCAAACCGCGGCGCGCGGCGGCGGAGGTCGCGCTCCAGATGAATCCCCGCCCGCGCATGGGCGAGCGCGTCACCTATTTCATCGGCACCCGGGTGAAGGGGCAGACCGCCGACTGGCAGCGGGCGCGGCCGCTCGCGGCGCACGATCCCATCTCCGCGCCCTACGACCCTGTATATTACCTGGGAAAAATCGACGACTGGCTGGAACGTTATGGACGTTATGCGGGGATTCAGCCACAAGCAGCGCAGCAAGAAATGTCCCTCTGATGATTCGCACGCGCATCTGCCTCTACGTTTTGCTGCTGACCCCGCTCGCGGTCTATTGGCAGACCATCTTTCACGACTACGGCCAGCGGAACGATTATGCCTATCTGCGCGTCGCGCGGGAGGAACCCGGCAGACTCGTGAAGCTCACCGCCTCGCACGGCCGCCCGCTCAACGGCGCGCTGTTGGAGACCAGCTTTGGCGTGACCCCCGATGTCTCCCAACTGCCCTGGTTGCGGCTGGCCACCGTGCTGTTGCTGACGCTGCTGGCGCTGGCCGTGTGGCGGCAACTCTACCAGTCCGGCTGGACGGAGATCGAGTCGGCCGCGATTGGGCTGGGCCTTGTCCTGTTGCCCGCGGCCCAGGTCACCGCCGGCTGGGCCAGCGCCTGGCCGCAGGCCTTGGCCCTGCTGCTCGGCGCGGCCGGATTCTCGGCGATCGAGACCGAGCTCGAGCGCGGGGGCCTCAAGCGCTACGTGGCGGTGCTGGGCGGCTGCATGATCTACGCCCTGGCCACGCTGATCTACCAGTCCAACGCGCTCTTTCCCGTCGTGCTGATTGCCGCCGTGCTGCTGGCGCGCACCGGACGTGAGCCGATGTCGGACATCAAGTGGCTGGGCTATCACCTCGGCACCCTGGTGACCGGCCTGGCGGCCGGATATTTTCTGGTGCAGGCGTTGTTCACCAACGGCGTGTTTCGCGAATCGGCCAGGATGCAGCTGGAGGCCAATCCGATCACCAAGGTTGGCTGGTTTTTCTGGCAGCCGTTGGCCGATGCGCTCGCGCTCTTCGCCCTGCGGGACGACCACGGCACGGGGATGGCGATTTTCTGGGGCGCGGTGCTCGTCGTGCTCGGCCTCATCGCCCTGGGATTCCGCCCGGCGGCCGCCGCGACTGAGCCCTGGTGGAAACGGAAATGGGTCTGGTGCCTCATCATCCTGCCGTTCGCGGCCCACGCGATCAGCCTGGCGGCGTCGGAGCGTTCCACCGCCTACCGGGTGCTCCTGCCCTTGTCGGGCCTGGTGCTTGTGCTCGCGGTTCATGCGTTGCGCGCCATCACGACGGCGCGGGGCATCAAGCCCCTGCCGCATTACCTGGGCCTGGGTTTTCTGGCGACAGGTGCGGCGTGGCTCGCCCACCAACAGGCCTTCCATCTGATCGCCGAGCCGCAGGGCCACGAATGGAACCTGGTGCAAGGCGCCGTGCTGCGCTCCAATTTCACCCATCCGACGACCGTTTTCTGCATCCTCCCGACCCTCGGGGATCGCAGCACGGAGCGGATTTATGGCGATGAGTTCGGCTCGCTTTCCAGCAATGACGCCGGGGTGGCGGGGGAGATGGTCAAGGCCGCGCTCCGGGAGCGCTTCGGGCCCAAGCTGCCCAAGGGCGGCAGCTACACCTTTGCCTCCGGAACGGAGGCGCCGCCGCCCAAGGCCTACGACGTGGTGATCGACATGCGGCGCCTGAAGCTGCGGAAGGCGCTGTAGCGCCCGCGCCTCAGGACCACTGCAGGTCGGTCCTGCTGATGGGCAACTGCCGGATGCGCCTGCCGGTGGCCGCAAAGATGGCGTTGCAGATTGCCGGGGGCACCACCGGATAGCCGGGCTCACCCAGACCGGTGGGCGGGTTCTTGCTCTGGATGAAATTGACGGACATGGCCGGGGTTTCCGGCGAGCGCAGCAGGGGGTAGTCGTGAAAATTGCTCTGCACCGCGCGGCCGCGGTCAAAGGTCAGCTCCTGCAGCCAGGCCGTGCTCAGCCCGTCAATGATGGAGCCCTGAATCTGGTTTTCCGCGCCACTGAGGTTGATGATGGGGCCCACATCGACCGCGGCAGTCACCCGGCGCACGCGGAGCACGCCGGCCGGGGTGACGGCGACTTCCGCGACCATGGCGACATAGCCGGAGTGGCTGAAATGAAACGCGATGCCTCGGCCTTCACCCCGGGGCAGCGGGCCTGACCACCCGGCCTTTTCCGCCGCGAGCCGCACGACGGCCTTCATGCGTCCGGCGTCATAGGGCGCCCCGCGCTGGCCCGGGCTGGGCGGCACGACGCGATCGTCGCCGAGGAGTTCCAGCCGGAATTCCACCGGGTCGCGACCGGCGGCGTGGGCCAGCTCGTCGATGAAACTTTGCATGACAAAGGCCAGCCCGTTGCTGCCGGGCGCGCGCATCGGCCCGGTCGGCACGATCGTGGACAGGATGGACTGCTCGAGGCGGTAGTTGGGAATGAAGCGCGCGGGCAACTCATCCGGGCTCAGGGTGGCGCCCGAGGAGGGACGCTCGGTGTTCCGGAGGCCGAAGGTCACGAAGTGATTGTGCCAGGCGCTGAGTTTGCCCGCCGCATCCACGGCTCCCTTGAGAAAATGATAACCGGCCGGCCGGTGATGGCAGTCATGCCGCATGTCGTCCTCGCGGGTCCAGGTGAGCTTGACGGGTGCTCCTCCCGTGCGGAGGGCGATGGCGGCGGCCTCGACCATGTAGTCGTTGGCGAGCCGGCGACCGAAGCCGCCGCCGGCGCGCACGAGATTCAGTTTCAGCTTCTCCTTCGGGATTTTCAGCGTGTCGGCGACGAGCTGCTGGCCGGCGCCGGGGGTCTGCGAGGTGGTCCAGAACTCGATGCCGCCATCCTCCTTCGCCCAGGCGGTGCAGCCCTGCGGCTCGAGGGTGGCGTGGTTGAGGAACGGATAGGAATAGGCTGCCTCCACGAGCTTGCCGGCGGCGAATGCCGTCGCGACATCGCCGTCGTTCCGCACCCGCTTGCCGCCGGCTTTGGCCGCCAACGCCGCGCGGGCGGCGTAGTCCGCGCTGCTGTGGCCCGGACCGGCGGATTCATCCCACTCGACCTGCAGCTGGCGCTTGGCCGAGAAGGCGGCCCAAGTGGACTCGGCGATGATGGCAACGCCCGGCAGCAGGCCGCTCAAATTGTCCGTTCCCTCGACGATGAAGGCATCGCGCACTCCCGGCAGCCCCTTGATGTGGGCGAGGTTGGCTCCGAGCACCTTGCCGCCATAGACGGGGCATTTCTCGTAGGCCGCGTAAACCATGCCCGGCAGGCGCTGGTCGATGCCGAACAGGGCGCGGCCGGTGACGATGGCCGGGTTGTCCACGCCGCCGACGCGCGCGCCGAGGATTTTGAACTCACTTTCGCTCTTCAGCTTGATGTCACGCTCGTCGGGGATGGGCAGCGTGGCGGCCGTGGTCGCGAGTGCGCCGTAGGTGAGGCGTCGCCCGGTGGCGGCGTGGATGACCTCGCCCTTGTCGGTCGAAAGCTCCTCGACCCGGACTTGCCAGGTCTGGGCGGCGGCCGCCAGGAGCATGGCCCGGGCGGTCGCGCCGGCGCGGCGGAGGAGCAGGTAGTTGTCCGGGGTGGAGCGGCTGCCGCCGGCGAACTGCGCGCCGACATCGCCCCGCAGGCCCGCCTGCTCGATGACGACCTTGGAAAAATCCGCATCGAGCTCTTCCGCCACGATCATCGGCAGGGAAGTCCGCACGCCCTGGCCCGTCTCGGGGTTCTTGGCCAGGATCGTGATGATGTTTTGCGGGGTGATCTTGATGAAGGGCCCGGGGGTAAAAATCTTGGCCGTGTCGTCGAGTGCCGGGGCGGCCTGCGCCCAAGCCTCGCCGGGCAGAGCCAGACCCAGCATGAAGCCGCCGCCGGACAGGGCGGTGACGCGGAGGAAGTCGCGGCGGGAGAACGCCGCCGACGCGGCGAGTGAGGGTGAAGGTGAGGGGGTGGGCTTCATGGCCGGGCCCCCTTCTGCAGGGCAACGGCGGCCTCCTGCACGGCGGCGCGGATGCGGAGGTAGGTGCCGCAACGGCAGAGATTGTTCGCCAAGGCACCGTCAATCTCCTCCGCCGTGGGCGCGGGGTTGCTCTTGAGGAAGGCGGCGGCGGTCATGATCTGGCCGGCCTGGCAGTAGCCGCATTGCGGCACGTCGTGCTCGCACCAAGCTTGCTGAAGCGGGTGGCGGCCGTCGGGTGACAGGCCTTCAATCGTGGTGACCTCCGCTCCGTCCACGGCCGCGACCGGCGTCTGGCAGGAGCGGATGGGCACGCCATTGAGGTGCACGGTGCAAGCACCGCAGAGGCCGAGTCCGCAGCCGTATTTGGTGCCGGTGAGGCCGAGGGTGTCGCGCAGCACCCACAGCAACGGGGTGTCGGCGGAAACATTCGCCGGGCGCGACTGCCCGTTGATTTTCAGGGTGTAGGCGGGCATGGGGTAACCCGATGCTGCGGAGCCACGCCGGAGCGTCAACGCTTGGATGGGGCGAGTAGGGCGTGGGAGGAACGCGCAGTCCCACCTGCCACGCCCTCCTGGCGGAGTCTTTCTCGTTCTCCTCCTCTCGTCGGGATCCGCTGAAAGAGAACGAGCAAGAGCCGGAGAACGAGAACCGTTGGCGCGATTATTCTGACCGCAGGGCGGTGAGGGGACTGACCCGGGTGGCCTTGCGCGCCGGCAGCCAGCACGCGAGCGCGGCGGCGGCGAGGAAGAGGAGCGCGGCGCCCGCCAGCACGACCGGGTCGAAGGCCGGCACGCCGTGGAGGACGGAGCTGAGCAGGCGGTTGAGGCCGAGGCCAAGCAGCAGGCCGCCGGTGATACCGAGGGAGGCGGTGGCGAGGCCCTCGCGCAGGAAGAGCGATTGCACGGCCTCCGGCAGCGCCCCGAGGGCCATGCGGATGCCGATCTCCCGGGTGCGGCGGGCGACCTGGTAGGCCTTCACGGAATAGATGCCAACCAGCGCGACGAACACCGCGAAACCCGCGAAAACGCCGAGAAGGATGGAGCCCAGCTTGAGGACCCAGACTTCGATCGAGGTTTCAGCATGTTGGCGGAAGGTGCGGACCTTAAAGATGGGCAGGCCGGCCGCAGCCTCGCGCAGCGCGGTGCGCACCTGGGGCACGAGGGCGAGCGCCGCCTCGTGCGTGTCGTTCACCGGCTTGACATGAAAATGGGCGTTGTTGGCGAAGCCCTGCGCGAACGGCACGTAGAGGGCGCCGGCGGGCGAATCCTCGAAGTAGTCCACGCGCGAGGAACCGACGATGCCCACAACCTGCATGGGTTTCTCGTCCCTGCCTTCTTCCGCGCGGCGGTCGCCGTAGCGGATGAACTGCCCGAGCGCGCCGCCTTCCGGCCAGAGTTGCTTCGCGAGAATCTCGTCGATGATGGCGACGCGCGGGGCGCCGGGGCTGTCTGCCTCGGCGGCGGTGAACGGACGGCCTTGGCGCAGCGGCAGGCCCATCACGGCAAAGTAGTCGGCGCCGACGGAGTTCCAGCGACCGTTGAAGGCGCGGCCCTCCGCGGCGGTGGCGGGCTTGGCGTCGGGCGCCGGCGCGGGGCCGTCGCGCCGCACGTCGCGACCGATGCTGATGAAGCCGTAGGGCACGATGGCGCCGATGGCGGCGGCACGCACGCCCGGCAGGGCGGCGAGGCGTTCCTGCGCGCCGCGGAACAGCGCGAGGCTGCGGGTCTCGTCGAGGCCGCCGAGGCTGGAGTCCACCTCGGCCACGACGGTGTTGTCGGCGCGGAAGCCGTGGTCCGCCGTGGCGGTGTCCGCGGCCGTGCGCAGGAAGAGGCCGGCGACGATCAGCAGAGCGAGCGACAGGGAGATCTGGGCAATGACGAGCGCGTGGCGCGGACGCCACCAGGCGCGGCGCGGGCCGGTGGCGTCGTCACCCGCCGTCAGCTTGAGGTCGGTGAGCACGTCGCCGCGCGAGAGCCGCAGCGCGGGCCCGAGGGAGAAGGCGAGGGTGGCGCCAACGCAGATGGTCACCGTGGCGGCCAGGACGGCACCGGAGCCGGCGGACAGGGCGAAGAGGCTGACCGGCAGGCGCGCTTCGATTGAGGCGACGAGGAAGTCGAGCACCGCCTGGGCGGCGAGCAGGCCGAGGCCGCCGCCGAGCGCGGCGAGGAGCAGGCCCTCAAGGCAGAGCTGGCGGACCAGCTGGGCGCGGCTGCCGCCGAGGGCGAGACGGATGGCGAATTCCCGCCGGCGGGCCTGCCCGCGGGCGAGCAGCAACCCGGCGAGGTTGAGGCAGACGATGAGCAGGACGGAACTGGCGAGCGCCATGAGCACGCCGCAGAAGACCGTGATGGGGCCCTCCGAGCGCGGCGAGGAACTTGTGCCGAGGCGCGGCAGCGGGCCGACCGTGACCGTCTGGTCCTTGAACTCGACCGGGTAGGTGCCCTCGAGGTTGACGCCGAGGGTGTCGAGTGCGGCCTTGGCGGCACCGGCCTCGACTCCGGGCGAGAGGCGGGCGACGACGAAGAGGTTGTAGGCGTCGGCGCGTTCCAGTCCGCGGCGTGTCTCGCCGACCACGAAATTCTCGAGCGATTCATAGACGCCCAGCGGAAAGTAGAACTCCGGCCCGAGGAGGACGGTGGTGCCGCTGAACCCCTCGGGGGCGATGCCGACGACGGTGTAGAGGCGCTCGTTGATGCGCAGGGCGCGGCCGAGCAGGGCCGGGTCGAAGCCCGTCTTGCGCCAGTGCGCGTGGCTCACGATGACCACGGGCAAGGCGGCGCCGGGGCGCTCCTCGGCGGCGCTGAACGCGCGGCCGCGGGCGAGTTTTACGCCGAGCGTGTCGAAGTAGTTGCCGCTGACGATCGACGCGAAGGTGCGGCGCGTCTCGCTGCCCTCCTGGTGCCCGACGATGGTGTGGTTGAAGGCCATCACGCCCGCGAAGAGGTCGCGGCGGGCGTCGAGCTCGCGCCAGAGCGGGTAGGAGAAGATGCGGTATTGGTCGGGCTGCTTGCGGTTCTGGGTGTAGACCTGGACGATGCGGTCCGGGTCGGCGAAGGTGCGCGGGGTGAAGGCCAGCGCGTGGATGAAGGTGAACATCCCGGTGTTCAGGCCGATGCCGAGGGCGAGCATCAGCACGGCGGTGATGCTGAAGCCCGGGGACTTGGCGAGTAGGCGGAGGGAGAGTTTGAGATCAGAGAGCATGAGGAAGGGAGAGAATCTTTCTCTCGGTTCTTAATCTTTCTCTTTCGTCGGGAGCCTGGGGATAAATGGCAAACGGGAGGAAAAAGATTAAGAGAAAGAAGAAAGAGAAAGATGCGGGCTCATTCGGCCCGCAGGGCCGTCAGGGGGCTCACCCTGGTTGCGCGCCGCGCCGGGATGTAGCAGGCGAGCAACGCAGCGAGGGCCAGCAGGCCGGCCGCGGCGCCTAGCACAAGCGGGTCGGCGGGGCTGACTTGGAAGAGGACGGAGGCGAGGATCCGGCCGACGAGCAGGCTGAGGATGCCGCCGAGCACGACCGAGAAGGCGATCTGGCCGCCGCCCTGACGCATGATGAGGCCGAAGACGTCGCCGCGGTCGGCGCCGAGCGCCATGCGGATGCCGATCTCGCGGGTGCGGCGTTCCACGGCGTAGGCTTTCACGCCGTAGACGCCGATGACGGCGAGGAGCAGGGCGATGCCGCCGAACACGCCGAACATCACGGCGCCGAGGCGGATGATCCAGAGAGTGATGCTCTTTTCCATGAGCATCGTGAACGGGGTGAGGCGCAGCAGCGGCAGTTCCGGGTCGAGCGCGCGCAGCTCGCGGCGCAGGGTCGGCACGGCCGCGAGCGTGGCGGCCGTGTTCCCGTTGACGAGGCGGGTGGTGAGATTGACGGCGGCGCTGAATTCCTGGGCCAGCGGCACATAGAGGCGGCAGCGGGCGCCGCCGTCATGGTCGTCGGAGACGTCGTGCCGGTGGCGGTTCACGATGCCGACGATTTCCATCTCGTTGGGCAGGCCGTCGGTAGGGGTCTGGGTGTAGCGCACACGCTGGCCAAGGGCGTCCTTGCCCGGGAACAGCTTGGCGGCCATGCCCTCGTCGATGATGGCGACGCGCACGGTGCCCTGCTGTCGCGCCTCGGTCTCGGTAAAGTCGCGGCCGCGGAGGATCTTCACGCCGATGCTCGCGAGGTAGCCGGGGGTGATGCCGGAGTAGATGCCGCTCTGGCCTGGGCGTGGGGCCTTCGGGTCGGCCGATTCCTGGGTCACGGGGGCGTCGGCGGCGATAATGCGGCGGGTGTTGGTGACGCTGCCGTAGGGCAGGAGGGTGGTCAGGCCGGCGGCGGTGACGCCTGGCGTGGCGCGCAGGCGATCAAGGGCGGCGAACATGCGACGGCTGGATTCCGCCCGCGGCGTGTTCGCGAGGGAGAAGTCGAGCTCGCTGACGACGACGCCGTCCGGCCTGAAGCCCGGGTTGAGGCCGCCGGCCTTGAGGGCGGCGCGGAGGAAGAGGCCCGCAGAGAACAGGAGGACGAGCGAAAGCGTCATCTGCGCCATCACGAGCAGGTGGCGGCCGGCGAAGAAGCGGTTCCAGCGGCCGGTGGTGGCGGTGTCGCCGCCCGAGGCCTTGAGGTCGGTGACGACGTCGGTGCGGGCGGCCTTGAGCGCGGGCCCGAGGCTGAAGAGCAGGGTGGCGACAAGGCAGAAAAGGAAGGTGACCGCCAGCGCGGTGGTGTCCGGCTGGAGCTGGGCGCTGAGCACGAAGTTCATCGAGCCCAGCAACGTGGTGAAGGAATTCTCGAGGAGGTGGTTGGTCCAGTAGGCGAGGGTCACGCCGGCGGTGCCGCCGGCCACGGCGAGCACGAGGCCCTCGACGAAGAGTTGGCGGACGATCTGGCCGCGGGTCGCGCCGACGGCGAGGCGCACGGCCATCTCGCGGGCGCGGGCGGTGCCGCGGGCGAGGAGCATGTTGGCGAGGTTGAGGCAGGCGATGAGCAGGACGACGCCCGCCATGCCGAGCAGCAGGGTGGCGAGGATCGGCAGAGGGCCGTCGTCCTCGGGCGTCGTGCTGAGGCTGAACCGCGAGGGGACGACGACCTGCAGGTCGCGGGGACCGGCGGCCGGGTCGGCCTGCACGGCGGTGAGGCGGTCGATGAGCGGCGAGAGGCGCGGCTGGGCGGTGTCAACAGTCAGCCCGGGCTGGAGGCGGCCCAGGAGGTTGAGCGTGTAATTCTTCGGGCTGGTGAGGTCGTTGACCTCGCGCGCTTCGCCGAAGGCCGAGGCGAGATTGGAAAAGGTGCCAAGCGGCAGCCAGATCTCGGGGGCGATGAGGGCGCTGACGCCGCTGAAGCCCTTCGGGGTGACGCCGACCACGGTGTGCGGCCGGCCGTTGACGTAGAGTGTGCTACCGACGAAGTCAGGCTGGCGGCCGTGCCGCTCCCAGAGCTGGTAGCTGGCGACGACGACAGGGAGGTTGGCGTTGGCGCGGCCTTCCTCCGGCGTGAAGAAGCGGCCGGCAGCGGGGCGCGCACCGAGCGTGGCGAAGAAATTGTCCGACACCATGAACACGAAGCTGCGGCGGATGGCGTCGCCCTGGCCGATGCCGGCGAGGCTGAAGTTGATGGCGGCGACGTCGGTGAAGAGGTCGTTCTTTTCGCGCAGGGCCATGAACTCGGCGTAGGAGAACTGGCGGTAGTCGCGGCTGGCGTCCTTGCGCAAGGTGAAGACCCCGACGATCTCGTGCGGCTTTTCCGGGACGGGGGACTTGAGGACAAGCCCGTTGACGAGGGAGAAGATTGCGGAGTTGACGCCGATGGCCAGGGCCAGGGTGAGGATGGCGACGGCGGTGAAGCCAGGGGACTTGGCGAGGAGGCGGAGCGAGAATTTCAGGTCCTGCAGGAGGGTGCTCATGGGTGGGGAGGGGAATGGGCGGTGTCAGCCTTCGCTCTGGCGAGCTAAGGCCGACTCGTCCTGCGGCAAGGCCGCTGGCGAGGTGCTCCCTCCGAGAACACGGCTCCCGGCGGCGAGTTGCAGGTAAGTGGGCAGGCCCTATCCGCCCGAGTGCGAATCGTTCTCTTTCTCTTAATCGTTCTCGTTCTCTCGGTTCGGGGAGGGGCGAGAAAGAGAACGAGTATGGAATCAGCAGCAATCGGCTACTCCGCCCGCAGCGCGACCATCGGATCAACCCTGGACGCCCGGCGGGCGGGCAGGAGGGAGGAAATGATGGCGACCGCAACCAGGATCAGGCCCACGCCGGCGTAGGTGCCGGGATCGGAAGCGGAGAGGCCATAGAGGCGGCTGGCCACGAGGCGGGAGAGGGCCCAGGCGGAACCAAGACCGAGCACGACGCCGAACGATGCGAGCAGCAGGGATTCGCGGACGATCATCCACAGCACGTGTCCGGGGACGGCACCGAGCGCCATGCGCAGGCCGATCTCGCCGGTGCGGCGGAGCACCGAGTAAGAGAGCAACCCGTAGAGGCCGATGCTGGCGAGCAGCAGCGCAAGCAGGCCGAAGAACGACGACAGGCGGGCAAACATCCGCTCGGACGACAGGCCCCGGGCGATCTGTTCCTCCTGTGTGCGCAGGTTGGCCAGCGGAAGGTTCGGATCGATGTCGCGCAGGAGGCCGCGCAGCATCGACGCATAGGTGCCGGCATCGCCGGTGACGCGCACCGCGAAGTGGCCGCCCCAGGCGTTCTGCAACTGGGCGTAGGGCCGGAAGGCCGCCGGGCGCGGTTCTTCGCGCAGGCGGGTGTATTTCGCGTCGCGCACCACGCCGACAATCTCCCAGTCGCCGGCGTTCTTGTCCTCGCCGGTGCCGAAGCGCCGGCCGATGGGCGAGGCATCGCCGAAGTATTTCCGCGCGAAGGCCTGGTTCACGATGGCGACCTTCGGGGCCGCGGCATCGTCACGCGCGGTGAACCCGCGGCCGATGATGAGCGGGAGCTGGTAGGCGGAGAAGAACCCGGGATGCACGCCGTTCATGACGACGTTGGTGTTCTCGCCCTTCGCGGGGACATGGCCCTGCACCACGGCGTTGCTTGTCCAACTGGAGCCGGACAGCACGGGCACCTGGGAGAAGGTGACGGCCGAGACGCCCGGCAGCGCTGCGATGCGATCGGCGAACCGCGTGTGCAGCGCGGCGAGTTCGGCGCGCTTGTGGCCGCCGGCGACGCCGTCCACGGAGAACAGGACCAGCTGGCTGCGGTTGAAGCCCGCATCGAGCTGTTGCAGGTTGCGCAGCGTCCGCGTGAAAAGCCCGGCGCCGACGAGGAGCACAAGCGAAAGCGCGATCTGGACAACCATGAGGATGCGGGCGAGGCGGGAGCGTTCGCCGCCGAGCGTGCGCGTGCCGCCCGCGAACCCGGCGGCCAGGTCGAGGCGGGTGGCGCGCCAGGCGGGAGCGAGGCCGAAGAGGATGCCGGTCGCGATGGCGACCGCGGTGGTGAAGCCGAGGACGCGCCAGTCGAGCGGCAGCTCCAGCATGTTGGCGGAGCGGCCCAGTGGCTGCAGCACGAGCAGGGCGGCGCGGCCCCACCACGCGAAGACCAGGCCGGCGGCGGCGCCGAGGAAAGCCAGCAGCACGCTTTCCGTGAGCAACTGGCGGAGCAGGCGCGCGCGGCTGGCGCCGAGCGCGAGGCGCACCGTGATTTCCCGCACCCGGGCGGCGCCGCGGGCGAGCAGGAGATTGGCGACGTTGGCGCAGGCGACGAGCAGCACGAGCACGACGAGCGCGGTGAGAATTTGGATGGATTGGGTGTAGGAGCGGCGCGCCTCCGTCAGGCCCTGGCCGCCCGGGTTGACGACAAAGCGGACCTTGTCGAGGTTGGCCGCCTTGGCGACTTCCGGGGTGACCGAGCCGGCCGCGGGCTCACCCGCGTTGAGTCCGTCCTTGATCGATTCCTTGAAAACGCCGGCGAGGCCCGCATGGGCTTGGGCGCGGGTGATGCCCGGCTGGAGCCGGCCCATGATGCGGATCCACCAGCACCACGGCTGGGTGGCGTCGGTGTCGTCGGGGGAGAGGCGGGAATAAAGCGCAAGCGGCAGCGTGAGGTCCTGGACTTCGCCGATCTGCAGCGTGCCGGTGAACTGCGGCGCGGTGACGCCGACGATCTCGGCGATCACGCCGTTGACTGCCAGGGTGCGGCCGATGGCCGCGGGGTCGCCGGCGAATTTGCGCTGCCAGTAACCGGCGGAGATCACGACCACGGGTGGGGCGTTCGGCTGGTCGTCGGTGGGCAGGATGGAGCGGCCGGCCAGCATGGGAACGCCGAGGGCCGCGTGGTAGTTGCCCGAGACAATCTGGCCGGTGGTGACGACCTCGGCGTTGCCGTCGAGGACCACGTTGACGCGGTCGAGCGGCGCGAAGGCGAAGACGTCGGAAAGCAACGCGCTGGACGAGGTGCGCAACTGCTCGAAGGTGTGCAGGGAAAGCGAGGTGCAGATGGTCTCGCCGGTGGCCGCATCGCGCTGCGTCCAGCCGTTGATGGACTGCGGGCCGATGCGCTCGGGCGCGGCCCAGCTGAAAAGCACGAGCTGCCCGGGCTCGCGGACCGGCAAGGACTTCAGCAGCACCTCGTTGACGAGGCTGAAGACGGTGGTGTTGGCGCCGATGCCGAGGGCAAGCGACAGCACGGCGACGGCGGTGAAGCCGGGGGACTTGAGCAAACTACGAAGGGCAAACCTGAGGTCAGCATGCATGATTCAGTTGGGTCGGGAGTGCATGCCAGCCGTCGCCAAGGCTATGGCTGGCTCGTCCCGTCGCGTGGCGCGACAGGCGAGGAGGGCGAGGCGGAGGTCGGAGAGCATGGGGAGAAGCGATAAGCCTTAAGCTATAAGCTGTAGGCGAGGTTGGGCTATTGAGCGCGGCTTTGGGGCCTTTGCTTATTGCTTACCGCTTATTCGGTCCGCAGCGCTTCGGTGGGATTCACGCGGGTTGCCTTATGCGCGGGCAGCCAACTCGAGAACAGGCCGATGGCGACGAGGATCACGGAGACGGCGCCGAGGCTGAGCGGGTCGTAGGGTGACACGCCGTAGAGCACGCTGGCGGTCAGGCGGGCGACGCCGAGGCAGGCGATGAGGCCCACGCCGAGGCCGATGGCCGCAAGCTTGAGGCCCTGGTTGAGCATGAGCTGGCGCACGGAGCCGGCGGTGGCGCCTAGGGCCATGCGGATGCCGACCTCGCGCGTGCGCTGGCCGACGATGTAGCTCAGCACGCCGTAGAGGCCGATGGCGGCCAGCAGCAGCGCGAGCCCGGCGAAGATCGAGAGCAGCGTCAGCATGATGCGCTGGTTGGTGACGGTGTTGTCGAAGACCTCGTCCATGGTGCGGACGGCGAAGACGGGGAGAGTGGGCTCGATCTCGCGCATGGCGCCGCGGATCGAGTTGCCAAGGGCGGCGGGCTCGACGCTGGTGCGGAGGACGAAGGAAACGAAGCCCGGCGGGACCTGGCGGTAGGGGCTGTAGAGCTGGACGCGGGTGTCCTGGCCGATGCCGTAGTTCTGCACATGGCCGACGACGCCAATGACGGTGAGGGCCGTGGGGTTGGCGGGGTTGCCCATCATGACGCGCTTGCCGATGGGGTCCTGGCCGGCGAAGTGGGTCTCGGCGAACATCGTGTCGATGATGACCACCCGCGGTTCGTCGGCCTTTTCCTGGTCGGTGAAATACCGGCCGCGGATGAGCGGGATGCGCATGGTCTCGAAGTAGTCGCGGCTGGCGGCGTTGTTCTCGGTGGAGAAGCGCTTGCCCGGGCCGGGGTCGGCCAAGCCCTCGGGGAGGAAGCTGGTCTGGTTGCCGCCGCCGGACATCGGGAGCGGGTTGGTGAGGGCGACGGAGGTGACGCCCGGCAGGGCGCGCAGGCGCTCGAGTGCGCGGTCGAGGAGTTGGGCGCGTTTGGCCGGCTCGGACCAGTCGCGGCCGGCCAGACCGTAGCCGAAGGAGAGGATGTGGTCGGTCTTCAGGCCGGCGTCGGCGCGGTAGAGGTTGTAGATGGTGCGCATCATCAGGCCGGAGGTGAAGAGCAGCACGAGGGTCAGGGCGAACTCACCCGAGACGAGGACGGAGCGCCAGCGGGCGTTGACGTGGCCGCCGCCGGTGCGGCCGCCGGCCATGAGGGCCTCGTTGAGGTTGACCTTGGAGCCGGTGAGAGCGGGGACGAGACCGAAGAGCGTGGTGACGCCCACGCCGACGAGAACGGCGAAGGCGAAGACGGTGCCGTCCATGCTCACCTGGGTGACGAAGGGCGAATTGGGCGGGATGAGGGTTTTAATGCCCTGCATGGTGCCGTAACCGACGAGGAGGCCGAGGGCGGTGCCGGCGACGCCGAGGAGGAGGCTCTCGGCGAGCACGAGGCGGATGAGCTGGCCGCGGCCGGCGCCGATGGCGGCGCGGACGGCGAACTCGCGGGTGCGGGCGGCGGCGCGGGCGAGCAGGAGGTTGGCGACGTTGGCGCAGGCGATCAGCAGCACGCCGAAGGCGGCCCCGAAGGAGATCCATACGGCGGAGCGCTGCTGGCCGATGACGCGGTCAACCAGGCGCTGGACGGAGACGCCGTTGCCGGTGTTGGAGGCCGGGTATTCCTGTTCGAGCTGTTTGGCGATGGTGCGCAGGTCCGCCATGGCCGCATCGTAGCCGACGCCCGGCTTGAGCCGGCCGATGCAGTAAAGGCCCGGATGGTTGCCGCGTTCCATGTTCTGCTCGGCGAAGAGCCCGAACGGCATCCAGACCTCGGGCGTGCCGGTGGGCATGCGGAAGTCGGCCGGCATGACGCCAACAATGGTGTAGAGCTCGCCGCTGAGGGTGAGCTTCTCGCCCAGCACGCTGTCGCGGGCCCCGAAGGCGCGCCGCCAGAAGCCCTCGCTGATGAGCACGGTGCGGGCCGCGCCAGGCTTGTCGTCGTCAGCGCCGAACCAGCGCCCGAGGCGCGGGTTCACACCCAGGGCGGGCCACATGTCGGCGGAGAACTGCGCCCCGCTCACGCGCTCGGTCTCGGCCGGGCCGACGTAGTTGAACGACTGGCCGCGGAAGGCACCGAGGGCGGTGAAGCTCTGCTGCCGCTGCCGCCAGTCGAGGTAGTTCGGGTAGGACACCGACATGCCCGGCACCTGCTTCGAGTGTTCGCCGATGAAGACGAGGTCCTGCACGGCCGGCAGGGGCAGCGGGCGGACGAGCATCATGCTCAGGAAGCTGAAGACGCCGGCGTTGGCGCCGATGCCGAGGGCGAGGGTGAGGGCGGCGACGGCGGTGAAGCCGGGGGTCTTCAGCAAACTACGAAGGGCAAACCTGAGGTCAGCATGCATGATTCAGTTGTGTCGGGAGTGAATGCCAGGCGTCGCCAAGGCTATGGCTGGCTCGTCCAGTCGCGTGGCGCGACAGGCGAGGAGGGCGAGTCTCAGATCGTTCATGGGCGTTATCAGTGTGGGGCGAAGGGCGCGGGCCGGAACGGGAGACGGGAATAACGCGGCCGGAGGCCGCGTTTCACCTTCGGGCGAACTGGACTAAACAAAAAAAGGCGCGCCGGGTTGCGGCGCGCCTGGGGGAACTCAGTGGGCGGAGCCGGCTTCGACCTGCTCCTCGACGACGCGGCCGTCGAACACGTGGATGGTGCGCTCGGCGTGGCGCGCGAAGCGGGTGTCGTGCGTGACCATGACGATGGTGGAGCCGGCGCGGTGCAGCGAGTGGAGGAGCTCCATCACGGCGTCGCCGTTCTTCGAGTCGAGGTTGCCGGTGGGCTCGTCGGCGAGCAGCACGGCCGGGGAGCCGGCGAGGGCGCGGGCGACCGCGACGCGCTGCTGTTGACCGCCGGAGAGTTGCGAGGGCAGGTGCTTGGCGCGGTGGCCCATGCCGACCTTCTCGAGGGCCTCGGTGACGCGGGTCTTGCGCTCGCTGGCGGGCATGCCGCGGTAGGTGAGCGGGAGCTCGACGTTCTCATAGACCGTGAGGTCGCCGATGAGGTTGAAGGACTGGAAAATGAAGCCGATCTCGCGGTTGCGGATGCGGGCGCGCTCGGGGAGCGTGAGGCCCTGGACGGGGCGGCCGTTGAGGATGTAGGTGCCGTCGGTCGGCGTGTCGAGGAGGCCGAGGATGGAGAGCAGGGTGGACTTGCCGCAGCCCGAGGGGCCGGCGATGGAGACATACTCGCCCTTGCGGATGTCCATGTGGATGCCGGAGAGGGCGTGGGTTTCGACCTCGTCGGTGAGGAAGACCTTGGTGACGCCTTCGAGTTTGATGAGGGACGGATTTTCGGTGGTCATGGGGAGTGTGGGCGGGTGGGGGAGTTGTGGGTTACTAACACGCCGGGAGGGGGCGCGGTTACGGGAAATTGCCTGATTTTCGATTTTTGATTCTCGATTTTCGATTGGCCCCGATGAGCCTAGTCGGATTTCTCCGCATCGGTGGCGACGAGCAGGGTCAGCAGGGAAAGGACAAGAACGGGGAAGAGCATGGCGGTGGGCGCGTTAAATCGAAAATCGAGAATCAAAAATCGAAAATCAGTTCAGCCGGATGCGGTCGTTGGAGTCCCACTGGGACATGTCGGAGAGGATAACGCGGTCGCCGGGCGCGAGGCCGCTGAGGATCTCGATGGTGTTGACGGAGCTGCGGCCGAGCTGGACCTGGGTGCGGACGGCGTCGTTGGTGTCGGCGGCGAGCTTGAAGATGCCGACGGTGCTCTTCTCCTGGCCGAAGGCCGGGCGGCCGACGTAGATGACGTCGTTGAGGCGCTCGAGCTCGATCGTGCCGTCAACCGAAAGGTCGGGGCGCGAGCCGCGCGGGAGCTCGTTGGCGATGGTGACGTCCACCAGGACGGTGCCGTTCTGGACGGCGGGATCGATGCGGGAGACCTTGCCCTCGACGATGCCGTTGCGGGTGTCGATCTGGGCGACCTGGCCGAAGGCGATGTCGCGGGCTTGGGTCTCGGCGATGCGGATCTCGGCCTTGAGCTTGGAGGGGTCGGCGACGCGGGCGATGTTGGTGCCCGGCTGGACCTGGGCGCCGACCTCGACGGGGAGGGCGGAAAGGACGCCGGACATCGGCGCGCGGACCTTGAGGGCGTCAAGCTCCTCGTTGCGGAGGTCGGCGAGGGAGCGGAGGCGCTCGACCTCGGCTTCCTGCACGGCGAGTTGGGGCTTGATGGAATCCTTGGCGAAGGCGTAGCGCTTCTGCTCGATGTCGTTGTTGGTGGCTCCGTCGGCGGCGTTGGCCTGGGCGAGCTTGAGATCGAGCTCGGAGACGAGGCCGTCGCGGAAGAGCTCTTGCTGCACATCGGCGCGGAGCTTGGTGGTTTCGTAATTGGATTTGGCACGGGCGGCGGTGGCCTCGGCCTGGAGGAGGGTGCTCTCGAGGGTCATGCGCTGGCTGGCCAGCTGGGCCTCGGCGGCGAGGAGCTGGGAGCGGGCGTTGGCGGCGGCGGAGACGACGTCGGGATTGCTCAGCTCCAGGATGAGGCTGCCCGGCTCGACGACGGCGCCGGGGCGGAGGATGATCTTGTCCACGCGGCCTTGGGTGCGGGCGGCGATCCAGCGGATCTCCTCGGGGACGAGGGTGCCGAGGCCGCGGACTTGGCGGACCATGGGGCCGCGCTTGACGGTGTCGATCCACACGAGGTTGCGCTCGACCGTGGGGGCGGCGGGCTTGAGCTTGGCCAGCCCGATGGTGATGCCGATCAGGACGACGCCGGCGACGGAGGCGTAGATGATGCGCTTGCGGCGTTTTTCCTTGGCGGCGTTGGGGCGGGCGATGTCCATGCGGTGTAAGTTACCGCGCCCAATTGCAATGCGCGTGCCAACCGAGATGTGGAGCTTTAAGCTGTTGGCTGTAAGCTCTAAGCGAAACCGGCCTTGGAAGAGAATATACCGCTCCAGAGCGAAGCCGGGATGCAGGCGTCCCGGGAATGGGACGCTACTGAAGATGACTCACTTGGGCACGGGGTTGGCCTTTCTTCATTTTGAGTGAAGCTCAGTCAACTCGCTCAACTTCGACGAAAGAATCCGTCCTGGTTGAAGCAGCCAGCCGCTGAAGTGGACCCCGAAAACTGGACAGGTCGGATCGATAACCCAACCATCGAGAAACGATCCGCATGTCCAAAACACGACGCCACCACAGTCCTGAGTTCAAAGCCAAAGTAGCGCTGGAGGCCCTCAAGGGCATCG
>JAEUGW010000042.1 GCA_016795565.1 Opitutaceae bacterium
GATGCAGTCGAAGCAGCGCATGAGCGTGTTTCCCAGCGGTGCAGTGAGCCAAATCCAACTGCAATGCAGTAGGAAATCTCCATGTGACGCAGAAGTTTAGCCCACGCAGTCGGCGATTCTACTGCATCGTTCCGGCTTAGCGGGGATAGCCGGGGATATTCAGTCCCAATACGATATCACGGCTCACGCGCCAGAGCCCATCCGGCCCTCGGGCCGGTTGGGCGATGCCGGAGCCGCCGCGCCCGGGCAGCTGGCGCCGCTGGCCGGGGGTGAGCAGAGGGTCGTCGGCAAAATGCACGTCGTCGATGTAGTAGGTGCCCCGGCCCGGTTCGAGCACATGCAGGTGCACATGGGCGGGGATATTCTCTCCGGGATAGGCACCGGGGCGGATGGTGGTGAAACGATAACGGCCTTGCGCGTCGGTGACCGCCCAGGCCCGCAGCCGCCCATGCCGCCGCGCCGCGCCGGTCAGGCCGGGGGCCGGCGGGTAAACGCCAGTGTGGTCGGTGTGATAGGCATAGACGATGATCCCGGCGGCCGGTGCGCCCGCGAGTGTGGTCACGCGGCCTTCGAGGAGGAGGGGCTCGCCCGGTTCGCCCGGCGGCGCGATGCGGGCTGAACTGCCGGGCTGGGCGGGGCGGCCCTCGAACACCGCCTCGCAGCCTTCGCACGGGCCACCCAGCACCGGCTCACGCGCCGCCGCCCCCGCGATCACCGCCAGCAACATCAGGAGGCGCCTCATGGCAAAAACGGCGGCGGCCAGCGGAGGAATTCCAGCGTGGCGATGCGGCCCCAGTTGGAATAAAGGATCAGCCCCCAGACCACGGCGCAGTTGATGTAGGCGAGGAAGACGGCCGCGCTGCCCATGTCCTTGGCCCGCTTGGCGAAGGGGCGTTTCTCCAGCGAGATGTCGTCGATGGTCCACTCGATCGCCGAGTTCAGCAGCTCGGCGATGACGATCAGGAAGAGCGAGGCGATCATCACCGCGGTGGACACGGCGTTGACCGGCAGGATGACGGCGAACGGCGTGAGGATGACGACGAAGAGCAAATCCTCCCGGAAGGACGGCTCGTGCCGCACCGCCGCCCAGAAGCCCTCGATGGCATATTTCACCGACGCGAAGAAATTTCGGAAGTCGCGGTGCTTGGCCTCGGGTGGAGGAATGGGATCGCTCACGCCGGGAGTGTCGCGGCCGGGCGGAAAACGGACAAACCTAAACTGGCGCCACCAGAATCACGCGCTCAGCAGCCGGAAACTTGAAGCTTCGGCAAGGCCCAGCGCACGGCAGGCCTGCGCCACGGTCTCGTCATGGCAGCCGATGAACTCCAGCAGGCGGCAGACGAAGCGGCGGCGGGTGGCGTCGTCGATTGTCATCACGGCCCAGAACTGCGTGCCGTCGATCTGGCGCGCGTGGTTGCGGGCGCGGACCTCGTTGATCTCGTCGCGGCTGAACATCAGGTAGCGCACGCCGCTTTCCTGGTGGGAGATGAAGTCCGCGAAATCCGTCGGGTAATGCTTCGCGCACCACGCCAGCAGCGCGAGGTAGCGCGCGGTGGCGTCGGCTTGGCGGGGGAAATCGGGGCCCGTGAGGTGGAAGAGCAGGAGGTCGCCGCCGAGGGGCGGGCGTTCGCCGCCGACCAGCGAGGCGATGAGTTCGGCGGGCGTGACATTCTTCGCCACCGCGAGCCGCTCGATCGCCGCGTAAGTCTCATCGTCCAACTCGACGAGCTTTTTCATGCCGTCAATCTACTCCCCGGCCGTCCCGGCGCAACCCCGGAACGATGAACTCCCCGAAGTTTGGGGCGAAAATGCCGCGCTGTGCGGCCATCCTCTTTTTCCCGGAAGCGGGACGGCGCGGAGAGGCTTGCGCCGGCCGGCCGGGGCCCAAGGCTTCCGGGATGGCCACGGCATGGATTGCGGGAGCGAGCGGATTGGTGGGAGCGGAGCTGTTGCGGCAATTGCTGGCCGCAGCGGAATACGACCGCGTCATCGCGCTCGGCCGGCGGCCGCTGGAAGTGGAACACCCGAAGCTCACGGCCCTGTCCGTGGATTTCGCGGCGCTCACGCAGGTCGGTGCGGATTTGCGCTGCGACGACGCCTTCTGCTGCCTCGGCACCACAATCAAGGCGGCGGGCTCGCGCGAGGCGTTTCGCGCGGTGGACCACGCGGCGGTGCTGGCCTTCGCCTGGGCGGCGCAGCGCGCCGGCGCGAAGCGGTTCTTCGTCGTCACGGCGCTCGGGGCCGACCCGGAGTCGCGCGTGTTCTACAATCGCGTGAAGGGCGAAACGGAGGCGGCGCTGGCGGTGCTTGGTTTTCCGACGCTGGGAATATTCCGCCCGAGCCTGCTGCTCGGCCGGCGGGCGCAAGTGCGCTTCGGGGAGCGGGTGGCGGCCGCCGTGCTCTGGTTGGTCGAGCCGCTGCTTGTCGGCCGGCTGCGCAAATACCGCGCCATCGAGGCCGTGGTCGTGGCGCGGGCGATGCTGCGGTGTTCCTTTGGCCGGGCGGGGCAGGGCGTGCTGGTGTTCCGGTCCGACGAGATCCAGGATCTTGGCGGCTTCGGGGCCTGATACCAAATGCCCGTAGCTTTTAGATTTCTGTCATCGCGAGGCCCGCAAAGCGGACCGTGGCGATCCAGCTGGATGACCGACTGTCGGCCTACGGCCTCGGTAGCTTCGTCGCTCCGCTCCTCGCAATGACAGTCCAAAAGCGAAGCCAAACGATGCAGTAGGACTCCTTCACCTGATAACCTGCTGTCTGAAAATAGGAGCCCTCCTGCATTGCCATCGAGGTTCCGTTCACCTTTCGGTGCCTGACTGTGGGAGCGAGCTTGCTCGCGACATCACCCAAAAAGTCGCGAGCAAGCTCGCTCCCACATTTCCCGACTGCATCGTTGGCTAAGGGATGTTGGCCTGACGCGTCAGCTCCAGTTATAATTGAAGCTGACGCTGATCCGCTCCGCCGTCGTCCGGTTGGCGGCGACCTCGTGGCGGAGCCAGCTCTCGAAGAGGATGACGTGGCCGGCCTTGGCGGGGTAGGTGATGTGCGGGCGGTTGGCGGGGCGCGCAGCGGCGGTCTTGGGCGGGGCGGCCATGAACTTGCTCAGGCGCGGGTCCTCGAACTTCAGGCCGGGCACGCCGGGCGGCGTGGCCACGTAATAGGTGCCGCTGATGAACGAGAGCGGATGCAGGTGCAGGCTGTGCGCGGCGTGCTCGGGCATGATGTTCACCCAGAAGTCCGTCATCGCGATGGTCCGGCCGCGGAGATCCATGTCGAGCTGCGCGGCGAACTTCCGCACGTGTGCCGTGAGCTTGCGCTCCAGCCCGGCGAAGGTGGACGAGAACTTGTGGAGCTGGTTGAGCGAGGCGTAGGAGGTGTAGCCGCCGGGGTAGTTCTTCGCCGACCACTTCCGGCCGGCCGCGTCGTAATCGCGGAGGTTGCGGCATTCATCGGCGAGGCTGGCGTTGAACGGCTGCAACCCGGCCCGCAGGAGCGGCTCATGATAGATGAAGGTGGGGAACCAGGCGCGGGTCGGCATGTCCGGCAACCAACTGGCTGTCCGGCGAAAGCGCAACCCGGAAGCCGCCGTTCGCCTTTGGGATTGTCAGCGGCGCGGCGGGTTGGTTGAACCTCCGATTCCTCATGAAACACATCACCTTTAGACACCTCCTCCAACTGGCCATCGCGCTGGGCCTGGCCCTCGCCGCGCGCGCCGATCGGGTCGAGCTCAATGACGGCTCCGTTGTCATGGGCAAGCTGCTCTCCGCCGAGGGCGGCAAGTTCAAGGTCGAGACGGCGTTCGCCGGCACGATCGAGATCGCCCAGGACAAGATCAAGAGCTTCAGCACCGACGAGATCGTGAATGTCGAGCTCGCCGCCGGCAGCGCCGTGCTCGGCAAGGTCCAGGGCACCGACACCGGCATCGCCGTGGTGGCCGCCGACGGCCAGATGGCCTCCGCCACCAGCAAGGTCGCCGCCGTCTGGCGCCCGGGCACCGACAGCCCGGCCGTGCGCGACGCCAAGGCCGCCGCCGCGAAACTCGAGCGCCGCTGGGCCTACGAGGCCTCGGCCGCCATCACCGGCCGCACCGGCGGCTCGGAGAAGTTCGCCGGTTCCGTCGGCTTCAAGGCCACCCTCGCGGGCACGGAGGACAAGCTCGTCTTTGCCGGCGCCATCAACCGGGCGCAGGAAAACGGCAACGAGACCGCCAACGACTGGAAGGCCGGCGTGGACTACTCCTCCGCCATCGCCGGCGGCAAGACCGTGTGGTATGCCCGCACCGAGCTGAGCAAGGATGAGATCAAGGCCATCGACCTCCGCTCCAACTCCGCCTTCGGTCTCGGCCGCAAGCTCGTGAAGAACGACAGGCAGGACACGGAGGTCCGCTTCGGTCTCGGCTACGTCTATGAGACCTACGCCAACGGCGCGCCCAACTTCAGCTCCGCCGGCCTCGACGTCGCCGTCATCAACTCGTCCACCCTCGGCTGGGCGAAGATGAACAACAGCGTCGCCTGGACGCCCTCGTTCAAGGAGTTTGCCAACTACCGCCTCGTGCACGAGACCACCTTCGACCTGCCGATCAAGACCGGCGAATTCTGGAAGCTCCGCATGGGCGTGAACAACGACTACCAGAGCGAGCCGGTGGGCGGCGTCGAGCGGCTCGACACCACCTACTTCACCGCCCTGATCCTGAACTGGAAGTAAGCGCGCGGCGCTTCCGGTTGGCGCGAGCGGGGCCCTTGGCGGCCCCGCTTTTTCTTTGGCCGCCGCGCGCGGAGATTTGGTTGGAAGTGCGCGGCGTCGCCCGGCATCCTGCCGGCATGAAACGCATCCTGCTCCTGAGTGTTCTTTTTCTCCGGACGGCCACCGCCGCGGATTTCTGGGCGCAACTCACCCCCGAGGAGCGCGCCGCCGCCGGGCTCGAGCAGTTGACCCCCGCGCAGCAAGCCACCCTCGACCGGCTGGCCGACCGTTATGCCAAGGCCGGGGCGCAGCAGGCGGTCGAGACCGTGAAGGCCGAGGCCCGGCAGGAGACGGCCGCCGCCGTCCAGCAGGCGCGGCAGCAGGCCAGGGAGGAGGCCGAGGGCGAATCGCGCCAGCGGAAAATTGCGAACGCCGGGCTCGCCGCCCGCGATGACGACGAGGTCATCCGCA
This sequence comes from Opitutaceae bacterium, assembly GCA_016795565.1. Lineage (GTDB taxonomy): Bacteria > Verrucomicrobiota > Verrucomicrobiia > Opitutales > Opitutaceae > Lacunisphaera. The sequence continues at coordinate 5,152 of JAEUGW010000042.1, forward strand.
CGCGCATCGCCGGCGATTTTCGCGGCTGGACCGGCAACACGGTTTTCAAGCTGGAGAACGGCCAATCCTGGCAACAGGCCGACAAGGAGAACCGTTTTTTCCCGAAGCAGACCAACCCCGAGGTGGAACTGATGCCCTCGAAGTGGGCGGGTTGGAAACTGAAGCTCGTGTCAGAGGGCCTCTGGGTGAAAGTGAAGCGCCTGCACTGAGGAATCCGGCTATTTGTCGCGCCGGCGGAGCGCCCCGGACATGGCCAGCGCGGGCCCCCACCAGCCGCGCTGCCGCAGCAGCTCCGCCCAGCGGGCCGGGCGCAGCAGCGAGACCAGCGCGATCAGCACGCAAGCCACGGCGAAGAAACGCAGCATCAGCCAGGCGACGGTCTCCCACGGTCTCCCGCTGCCAAGCAGGATGGCCGCGACCACCAGCAGCGGCAGCCAGAATTGCCAGCGGCCGAACTCGCGCAGGCGCCGGGCCCAGCCCGGCCGTTCCGGGCCGCCGACGGTTGCCGCGGGGCTCCGCGCCTTTTCCCGATCGATGATATTTTGCAGGGCCACGGGCGGCCGGCGCAGATACCAGGCCGTCACCGCGACGCCCCCGGCCACGCTGGCATGCAACACCGCCCAGGCTCCGACCAGCCAGGGCAGGCCGGGCGCGGAAATCTGCCAGTGCTTGGCCAGCCAGAGCACGGCGGTGTCGTAGGCGCGGACGAGCTCATCGCCCAGCAGCAGGTATTGCAGGAGAAACCCCTGCAGCGCCGCCCAAGCACCCACGAGTGCGCCACCCAGGCCGATCGCCAGGAAATTCCAGCCGAAAGCCTGCACGGCTCCGCCGAAGAGGAGGCCCTGCATGATGATGGCGATCATCGGCCGCACCCGGCTGCCCCCCGGCGACAGCGCCTTCAACCCGCCGGAGATGAACGGCACCCAGACCACCCGGCCCGGCTGGCTCAGCCCCAGGCCGGCAAACACCATCATCGCCGCCTGCAGGGACGACATCGCGAGCCCGCGCAGCGGAATCTTGGCGGAGTGCAGCGCCGCGCCGACGGTCATCTCGATCCCGCCGGCCGCGCCGCCAAAGAGCCCGAGGCGCGTCCATTCGCCATAGTCGCGGCAGATCAGTTCCAGCCTGGTGAGCGCGTCCGGGGCCTGGGCCGGGATGCACTGGTCGAACTTTCGCCCGAGCAAAGTCTCGATCTCCGGGAGCAGCTCGTCGCGCACCGCCATCACGATGACCTGCGGGGCGGCGGCCACGAGAGCCGGCCAAAGCGGCATCAGGCCGAGGCCGCGGAGCTCGAACTTGCCGAATTCGTCCAGAATCAGCAGCGGGGCCGGCGGCAAGTCCCGCAGGCGCTCCGCCCAGGCCTGCAGTTTTTCCATGGTGCCGTGTTCAAAAAAATAGGGCGGGCTCAGCGCTTCGTCGCGGGTGGCCCACGGCAGCTCGGTGTCGCCGCCGAGGAGGCGCAGCCAATACTCGTCGGCCCCGGCGCCGGGGGCGCGGCGCTTGCCCGCGATGGCGAACATCCCCTCCACGCGCTGGCCCCGCCCGAGCTGGGCGGTGGCGAGCTCCGCGAGGAGCCGCGTCTTGCTGGACCCGGGCCCGCCGGTGACGGCGATCAGCAGGGTGGCGGAGGGCAGCGCAACGGGGGCGGCGGGTGCAGACATGGCAGGTGACCGTTTGGAACCAAACCTTCCCGCCCCCGCGTGCCAAGCCAAACGCGGGACATATGGCCCGCGGCCCCGCGTGAGGCGCGGGAACTATGGCACCTCCACTGTGAAGGTGTGCACGCGCGAGGGTTCGCCCTCCTGCGTGCAGGTGACGAGCACGCGTCGGCCCCCGAGCCCGACCATCCGGGGAAAACCGCTCATCCGCGAGGTGCTGCTGGGTGTGACGAGCTGGGGCTCCCCCAGTTGGCCGGCGGGCGAAAGGGTGCGCAGATAGATGCCGCCTTGTTTGCCGGTGGTGTGGCCGGTCAGCTCCAGCCAGAGCAGCGCGAGCGTGCCGTCGGCCAGCAGCACGCTGTCCACGCGGCCTTGCGGACGGCCGAGATCGACGCGCGTCACCGGGCCAAAGGTCCTGCCGCCATCGTCCGAGCGCCGGGCCAGCACGCGCGCCTGGTTGTCCGCGGCGGTGAACCAGGCCGCGCCGACCGAGTCGCGCGCCGCCGCGAGTTGCGGCCCATTGACGGGACAGCCGGCGATTTTCCAGCCGTCGGCGTGCAAGGCCCCCTGTCGGCTCCAGTTCCGGCCGTCAAAACGGGCGAGCTGGATGTCGCGGACCTCGTCGCTGGTGCGACCGCGATAGGCGAGGAGAGCGCCGCCCTCGGCCGCGGGCACGAAGGACAACTGGCAGCAATCGCATACCGAATCATCCACGAGCGTATCGGGCCCCGGCCCGGGCCGCCCGTCGAGCACGCGGGCATAGAGTGCCATCCGCGTGCGGCTCCGCCTGTCGAGCCACGCCGCCAGCAGGCGCCCGTCCGCCAGCGGCTGGAGCGTGGCAAACTCCACCGGCAGCGATTCGTCGCTGACGGGCAGCTCGGGACTCCACGTCACGCCGCCGTCCGCCGAGTTGCTGTAGATGGCGCGGTAGCCCGGGCCGTGGTGGCCGTCGCCGGCGGCCGCCGCATGATGGGCGGGATTGTTGATGAACCATACCGCCGTCAGACGGCCGCCGGGCCCGACCGCCAGCTGGGGAAAATCGGCCCAGTTGATGAAGAAGTCGGTGCCCTGCGCGATGAGGCGCGCCTCGCCCCAGTTCTGGCGGGCGGGGTCGAACCGGCTGCATTTCAGCGCCCAGGCCACGCTGCCCGCCGGCTCCAGCCACGAGAGCCACGGCGTGCCGTCGGGCCCCAGCGTGAGGGTCGAGCCCATGGCACCCGGTGCGGCCGGGGTCGGGATGCCCGTCGTCGGCGCGGCGGGCAGACCGGGCGTGCCGATCAACAGCCCCAGCGCGGCCAGCACGGGGAGAACAAGCCGCTGATTATTCATCACGAGGTGATGACGTGGTGAACCACCGGCGCGTGCAATGCTTTTCCCGAGCACCAGCACCGCCGGAAAAACTTTTGGGAAGCGGAAGAAAAATCTTTGAAACATCCGTTGCGTGATTACGTCGGAGTGGCACATGAGCCGCTCATCGCCGGGAAATTTCATCATACTGTTTGTGCTGGGGCTGGCCATGGGCCACGCGGCGGAATTGGCGGCGGCCGCGCGCGATATGCTGGTCTATCCGGACGGAGACCGCGTGCAGGGGCGGCTGGTCGGCCGGAAGGATGGCATCATCGTGTTCCAGTCGGACCGCTTCGGCGAATTGCGCGTGCCGGCGGACAAGGCGAAGGTCGTGCCGGCGAAGCCCGCGGCCGCGCCGGTGGCCGCGGCACCCGTGGTGGAGCCGGCCGCGGCCGCGCCGGACGACGACCCCGCCGCCGAGGCTCGCATGGACTCCGGGCTGGCGCGTCTGGCCGCGCGACTGCGCGAGGGCTTCAAGCCGTGGAGGGGCCGGGTTGCGTTCTCGACCGAGGTCGTGTCCGACACGGCGGACCGCAGCACGCTGTCGATCGAGGGGCGCCTGAGCCGCAAGTGGACCGCGAATGAGGTGCGGCTGAACGGCCGCTATGACTTCAGCCAGACCAAGGACCTTACGACCACCGACATCATCAAGGCCGATGCGCTCTGGCGGCATGATCTCAGCCGGAAGCGAAACAGCTTTGTCCAATACCGGCCCACGCTGGAATGGAACCGCGCCAACTTCCCGGCGGGCCTGCCGGCGGACTACCTGCTCTTGCAGCAGGAAATCGGCTACGGCATCAGCCTGCTGGCCCGGCCCGAGCGCAAGCTGCGGGTCGGCGTGTCGGAGAACTTGTTCGATGTCTGGACCACCTCGGCACCGGCCGATCACACCGCGCGCACGGTGGAGTCCGCGTTCGTCGAGACGGAGCTGCGACTGCCCTGGGGCCTGCTGCTGGTCGAGCGCGGAGTGTATTACTATTCCTTCTCCTCGCAGGACGACGGCTGGGAAAACCAGATCGACCTGACGAAAAAATTCACCGCAACGCTGAGCACCTCGATCCGGCATGAGACCCGGCAGGGCAGCCCCGACGGCAAGGCGCAGGACTACACCCGCCTGCGGCTGCTGCTGGGGCTGGATTTTTAACCGGTGGGTCGGGTCGGCGGGTCCACGTCGTGCTCGGTGATCTCGTGGGTTTTTATCCAGACGAACTCGCCGGAGTTGGCGTCACCGGCGAGACGTCTGGCAGCCGCAGGAAAGCGCGCTGAGCTTTCCCGTGGCCGGGTGAAGTTCAGCGGGCGAAATCCAACTTCACCCACAGGGTGCGGCCGGGCTCGTTGACCCGCGTGGTCTGGACGAAGCCGGACACCGCGCTGCCGGCGCGGCTGATGTGCTCGGCGTAGGTTCGGTCAAGGAGGTTGTCCACGCCGGCGGACAGGCGCCAGTTTCCGCCGAAGCGGCGGCTGGCGTTGAGCGAGATCACGGCGAAGCCGGGTGACCGGCCGAGGTCCTGGCCGACGATGTTGCCCTGGTTGACGGCGAAGCGGTTCTGCGCGCTGACGAGGCGCACGAGGCCGCCGGCCGACCAGGCAGTCGTGGCGTAGGCGAGGGTGACGCGTCCTTCGAGCGGCGGCAGCTGGGCGAGCGGACGCAAGTCGGTGTCGTTGTCGCCGCGCACCCAGGCGAGCGAGACGTCGGCCTTCCAGTGTTCGGCGAAGCGCCACGCGAGCGCAGCCTCGCCGCCACGGGTGGAGGCGTCCACGTTGCGGGTGATGACGGCGGCGCGCGAGCCCATCATGCCGGCGGATTTTGGAACATTGCCTTGGACGAGGATATAGTCGGCGATCTCGGCGGCGAAGACGGACACCGAAAACTCAACCGGGCCGCGACGGTATAAGGCGCCGGCGTCGAGCTGGGTCGTGGTCTCGGGCCGGGTGCCGAAGGCGGAGACGCTGGCGGCGCTCTCATTCTTGATCAGCTCCCAGTAATCGGGGAAGCGCTGCACGCGGCCAAGTCCGGCGAACAGCGTAACCGGAGTGGCGCCGGCGAGGTCGTGCTCGTAGCGGGCGAAACCACTGAACAGCGTGGAGGTGCGTTCGCGGCCCGCGCTGGGGTTGGGCGCGGCGCTCATCATGGGGACGGCGACCGTGGAGCGTGAATCCCCGACCGTCCAGCGGTCGAGGCGGGCGCCGGCGATGATGCGCCGGCCGGTGACGGCGCGCCAGGCGCCCTCGGCGAAGGCCCCAACCTGCGTGAATTCCGCGTCGCGCACGCGGGCCATCGCGGCGTAGGGCATGGCCGCTTCGTTCATCGTGGAGCGGTTGGTGTGCTCGTTGTGCTGGGTGTCGAGGCCGGCGGTCACGGTGACGGTGTCGGCTGGCGCGAGCGTGAGTTGAGCGAGGCCGCCGGTGGTAAGACGGTCGGGATTTGCGACCGACCGGCCCGGCATCATCGCCGAGGGGGCGAACGGCCGGAGGGAATAATTGTCCATCACGTGATCCACGTAGTTGTGGAACCAGCGGGCCTCGGCGCGCGTGACGAGCGGGGAGAGATTCTCGCGGCGGAGCTGGACGGCGAAGTTGGCGCGGTCGAACTTCGCGCCGTCCATCATGCGGTCGGCGTAGGCGGCCTCGCCATCGCTGCGGGCACCGGTGAGTTCGACCACGGTGTGGTCGTCGGGGGTCCAGGCGAGGGTGGCGTTGGCGCTCCAGCGTTCGTAGGCGGAATGCACGGCGCGACCAGAGCCGTCCTCGTAGTTGTCGGCGCGGGTGAAGGTGCCGGTGGCGCGGGCCTGCACGGCGCGGTTGCCGCCGCGGACATCGAGCACCCCGTCGCTGCGACCGAAACTGGCGCTGGTGACGGAGGCGAGCAGGGTGCTGCGCGGCTGGTCAAGACGCCGCAGGTCACGCTCGAATAGCACGACGCCCGCGGCGTTGCCGGGTCCGTGCAGAACGGTCTGCGGACCCTTGATGACGGTGATGCGGTCATAGGCTGCCGGGAAGACATAGGCGGTGGGCGGATCCATCCGGGAGCCGCAGCCACCGAAAATGCATTCGCCGTCAACCTGGATGCCGAGGCGCGAGCCGGCGAGGCCGCGGAGGACGGGATCGCCGTCGGTGCCGCCCTTGCGGATGACGGAGAAGCCGGGGACGCTTTTCAGCACATCGGCTCCGTCATGCGCGGGCACGGGTTGGGCGGGAGCGCGGGGATCGACGGAGACGACGAGCGGCTGCCGGGCTTGCGCGGCAGTGATCACGACCGGTTCGAGCCGGACAGGCTCGTCGATATCGGTGCCGTGGACGACAAGGCCCAGGGCGGCGGCGGACAGGAGAAATAGGGAGAAGGATTTCACGGGGAAAAGTAAACAGGCTGCAGGCAGATGCGCGTGACTGCGGACGCGGCCCGGGAGGGCAGAAACAGGGAGAAAACGCCCGGCGGACAGCGCGGGGCGGAGGCTTGTTGTCGGTTAGACTACTGCGACGGCGCGCGGCGGGGGCACGGGCACCGATTCGATGCGCCGCAGGCCGGCCTCGTGAGCGAGGCCCGGCCAGGCGAAGTCCGGCGCGGTCAGCACGAAGGGTGCGGCCGCCTGGAAAGAGAGCACAAACTTGTCGGTGGCCCCGAGCGCCTCCTCGCGCGGCAGTTGATCGCGGGCCGCATCCTTGCCGGCCTCGGCGATGATGCACAGGTCGCACGGCGCCTCGCCGTCGAAGGTGAGTTTCAGGGCCTGCGCCACGGGCATCACCTGCGAGTAGCCATGGAACATCTTCGCCCAGGCGACGACCTGCACCGCGTTCCAGATCGCGCCGTTGGCACAGAGCCAGGCGAGGCAAAGGGCGGCGATGGAGATGCGGCGGCGCACAGGGTCAGATTTTCCAGCCGGAGAACGGCCGCAACCGCAAAGCCGGTCGCCGGTTGTCATATAAGTCCGCCGGCCGGGAAAAATTAGATCAGGATGCTCAACCGCCGGCGGGCGGCTCGGACTCAAGCCGCTTGTTCACCTCTTCGGCGATGCGGCGCGCGACGGTGGCGGCGTCATGGGTGCCGGTCTCGAAGGTCTCCTTCCAGATCAGCTCGCCCTTGCCGATCTCGAACAGCCGGACGGTGAAAATGGCGGTTTGGCCGGGCAGGGGTGTGCCCACATGCCCGGCGAGCACGAACCGGCTCTTCATCTGGCGGCCGCGGGCGATGGCCTCGGCGTCGTTGGCATCGGGGTTGAGCGGCAGGGGGCTGACGCCCCACAGCGGCTGGCCGTCTTGCTGGAGCAGATCGCACAGGTCGGCGAAAACCTTGTCCGCATAATTCTCGGCGGTATCGCCATGGCCGCTGAAGGGGATCAAGGTGACGGGTCGGCCGGACTGGATGGCGGCGGCGGTCGCGCCGACGAGGGATTCGATCATGGCGGCGGCCTTGTCCTTGCCTTTGGGCGGGCGGGTGGGGTCGCCGAGCGATTTTTTCACCTGGTCGGCGATTTCCGACTTGTTGCGGCGGGGCGGGCTGGCGGGTGAGCTTTCCCGGAAGATCCAGGCAATCAGGTTGAAAATGATGAAGACGGCGGCGACCACGCGCAGCCAGCGCGGCAGGTGGCACCAGAGCGAGTGGACCAGGTGGCCGAACCAGAGCACCAGATCGTAGGCGAAACGTCCCTGGCGGCCGTGCTCGGGATAGTCGGGAAACTTCGGGAAGGGTGGCGGCTCGGCGGCGGGTTTTCCGGCCTTCCCCTTCCGGGGCAACGGACCGGGCTCTGGCGCGGACCGGGCTTCGATGTGCGTGTCGCCTTTCGCAAGCCGCTCCGCCAGTTCCGCCAGCGCCGGGGTGGCTTGGCCGCCGGGCAGGCGGAGCCACTGCACCGTGAAGAATTTTTCCGGCACCCGCGCGCCGACATCGCGCGTGTCGTCGATCACGACCGGCACGAGAAACATCACGTCGTCGGCCATGTCCAGCGTGCGCTCGACGGCAAGCTTCCACTCGCGGCGGAAGTAGCCTTCGCGGCGCGTCTCGGTGCTCGCCGAGATGACCGGCATGAAATACGTGCAGGTGCGGATCTGGTTGCGCAGCTTGGCATCCCAGGCCTCGCCGCCGGCGAGTTCATCCTCGTCGAGCCAGACCTCGAGGCCCGCGGCTGCGAGAGTGTCGCGCAGCGCGCGCGCCGCGGCCCGGTCAGCCGAGGAATAGCTGATGAAGACCGAGTGGAGCGGCGGCGGGGCGTCTGGGGCATCACCCGACATGGTGCGGGAAAAATCACTCCCGGCCGCACCCCGGTCAAGCTGAGACCCAGCCCGGGTGTTGGTAGTTTAATAGACTACCAACGGGCTCAGGCCGTCCTGAAGACATAGACCGAGCCCTGCTCGGTGCCGACGGCGAGCAGGGCGTCGTCGGCGGACCAGGCGAACTTTGTCGCAGGCGAAGGCATCTTCACCTCGGCCACCATCGGGTTCTTGCGCGTCGGCGCCCAGAGCGTGAACACGCCGCCGCCGTCGCCGGTGGCGAGCAGGCCGTGCGAGTGCTGGAAGGCGACGGCCGTGGTGCGGTTCGTCTGCGGCAGTTGCAGCGGCTCGCGGCCCTCGGGGCCGGCGCCGGCGCAGTCCCACACGCAGACGTCGCGACCGCCGCCGGTGGCGAGCCACTTGGAGTCGTGGCTGAAGGACAGTTCCTTGAGGCGCGTCTCGTAGCCGCTCATGTGCAGCTCGAGGTCCTCGGCCGGCACCCAGAGGTGCACGGAATTGTCGTGGCAGCCGGCGACGAGCCAGCGGCCGTCGGGCGACCAGGTCAGCGCGTAGATCGCGTTGCCGTAGGAGAACTCCTTTTGCGCGGCGAAAGTGGTGGCGTCCCAGACGACGACCTGGCCGAAGCAGGCGGCGGCGACGGCGGAGCCGTCGGGCCGGCCGGCGAGGGCTGCGATGGTCTTGGGCGCATCCGGAAACGCATGCGCGATGCTCCCATCCGGATGGAGGGCGACCAGTTTCCGGCCGGCCGCGGCAAAGAGGCACTGGGCGTTGGGTGTTGAACGTTCGGCGTTGCCTGGCGGCAGCCAGGCCAAGTGCTCGACCCAGGAGTTGCCGAGCTTCGCCTCGGCGGTTTGTGCGCCGGTTGACGCATCCCAGAAACGCACGCAGCCGTCCTGTCCGCCGGTGGCCAATGTGAGTTGAGAGTTGAGAGCCGAGGGTTGAGAGCCAGCCGGCATCCACGCCAGCGCATTGGCGCCATTTTCGTGGCCAGGCAGCGCGTGTTTCACCGCGCCGGTCGCGGCGTCGTAAAGTGTGACGCCTCCGGCCGCAGAGGCGACGGCGAGAAGCGTGCCGTCACACCATTGCTGGCTGCTGCCAGCCCGGTGTTTGTCCTGGCCGTCGCCAGGCAAAGGCGACCAGGCGAGGTCGATGGCGTAGTCGTCGAGGGTCGCGGCCCAGTGCTTGGCGAAATTCATTCGCCCGCAACTTGCTCGCGCGGCCCGCGCCGCGCAAGCCGCGACTCAGGCCGCGCGGCGCCGGCGCCAGGCGGCGAGGCCGAGCACGCCGGCCCCGAAGAGCAGCGCGTAGGTCGAGGGCTCGGGGATGGCGGCGGCGGCGACGGCCATGCGGAGGTGGCTGCCTGCGCCCATGCCATTGGCGACCCAATTGCCGGAAAAGTAGCCGGCGTTGCCGTTCAAGGTCCAGGGGCCGGTCGCGCCGGCGAGCGTGTTGGTCAGCTGGACCTCGTAGCTGCCCGCGCCGCTCGTGAAGCCCATCGTCACCCAGTAGCTGGTGTTGGCGTTCAAGGTGAGGCCCGAGGCCGAAAACAGGAAGTTGTTCGTGCTAGTGGGCGAGACCGGACCGCTGAGCGTGCCGATCAGGGTGCCGGGGGTGTTTGCTCCCGAATCGGTCATGAGATTGACGGTGAAATCATTTATCCCGTTGGCGCTGCCCAGGGCCAGGCTGATGCTGTTCAGCGTAAAGGTGGCGGCGCTGTTGTCGGTCACGAAGCGCCCGCCGACAAACTGGTTGGCGCTACGGGTCACCCCACCAGTGCTGGCCAAGCCCAGGGTGGAGACATACGTGGTCTGGGCGGAGGCGGTGGCCGCGAGCAGGGCAAAAAGGAAGAGCGTGGATTTCATCGGGTGAGTCGAGGAGGTTGGAAAAGATTCGGAGCGGTCAGCGGGCGGCAGCTAAAGACGCGCAGGCCGGCCGATAAAGCGGACACATGGCCCGGGTCTTTTGTCCAAACCGGACATTTTTACGTGGTCAACTCCGGTGCGGCTGGCATCGTCACGCGGCAAGTGCCCACCCGCCCACCCGCACCGCAGCCCCCGAAATCAGCCCGCATCCGGGTCGCGCTGGTCGATGACGACCCGCATTTCCGGCTGTTCCTCGGGTCGATGCTGGGGGCCAGCGGGCGACATGCAGTGGTCGCGACGGCGGGCTCGGCCGAGGAGGCGGCGGCCTGGCCGATCGCCACGGCACCGCACGTTGTGTTGCTGGACATTGGGTTGCCCGGTCGGACGGGCTCTCTGTTGGCGGGCGATATCCTGGATAAATTCCCCGGCTGCCTCGTGATCATGGTCACAGCGCTGCTGGACGACGCGGCCGTGCTCGAGTCAATCCGGAGCGGCGCGGTGGGCTACGTGCTGAAAGGCGGCAGCGGTCCGGAGCTCCTGGCGGCGATCGACGATGCCCTGGCCGGCGGCGCGCCGATGTCGCCGGCGATCGCGCGCAAGGTGCTCGGCCTGATGCGCACGGAGCCGACGGCGAAAGCGCCGAGCGGTGACCTCGCGCGGCTGACGCCGCGGGAAGCGCAGGTGCTGGAACTCGTCGCGGGCGGCGCGGGGGACAAGGAGGTCGCGGAGCAGCTCGGCGTGGCGCGCCCGACGGTGAAGAATTGCCTGCTCGGCATCTATGCGAAGTGGCGCGTGGGCTCGCGCACCGAGGCCGCGGTGAAGTTCGTGCGCGCGGGGGGCGGGCCGAAGTGAGCAGCGCGGCGGCGGAGGGGGAGAAGCAGGCGCGCCGGATGAAGTTTTCCGATCCGGCCTGGGAGTCGCGCTTCAACCAAGAGCGGCAGGAGCAGGGGCTCAACCGCGCACGCTGGCTCATGGTCCTCGGACTGCTCGTCGTGTGCGGCATCGGTTGGTTGGAAGCCAACATGAACGCGCGGCGCGCCCCGGAATACATCGGGATCGCGCTGAGCTACCGCTTCCTTGTCGTGGCGCCGCTGTGGCTGGTCATGCTGGTCTCGACCGGGCTGCCGGGCCACGTGCGCCGGGCGGACTGGGTGTTCGCTTCCGGCACCACGCTGGTGTGCTGGGCGCTGGCGCTGAACAAGTGGCACTACGGCTTCTATTTTCCACGCGACACCATCTCGACCCATGTGCTCATCGACGTGCTGGTGCCGCTGCTGGTGTCGAGCTTCGCCCTGCCCATGCGGTTCGGCCCGCTCACGGCCATGGCGCTGGCCGGAACCGTGGTGCCGACGGTGTTTTTCCATCTGACGGTGCCGGCGGAACTGCGGCGGGATGCGGTCTTCCTCGCCTCAATGCTGCCGGCGACGGGGGTGCTGGTCGTGGTGCTCGGCTGGTATCGCGAGGCCGGCGAGCGGCGGATGTTCGCCCAGCGCGAGCAGGTGCGCGAGCTCAACGCCGAGCTGGCGCGGCTCAACGCGGAGAAGAACGAGTTCATGGCCATCGCGTCGCACGACCTGCGCGCCCCGCTGGCGGCGGTGCGCGGGCTGGCGGAGATGCTACAGGCCGGGACCATTCGCGAACCCGCGAAGCAGACGGAGGCGCACGCCGCCATCCACGACGCGGCCGGTCGCATGCTCGGGCTCGTCAACGATTACCTCGGAACGCACGCCATGGAGACCGGGACGCTGCCCGTGCAACGGACCCGGCTCGACCTGCAGGCGGCGGCGGTGGAGACGGCGATGCGCCACGCTCCCGCGGCGGCGGCCAAACGCCAGCGCATTGACGTCGTCGCTGGGCCGGTGGTGTGGGTGGAGGCGGATGCCGCGCTGCTGGCGCAGGTGACCGATAATTTCGTGACCAACGCCCTGAAGTTCAGCCCCGCCGGTGCCGCCGTGAAGCTCGGCATCGCCGTGGCGGAGGACGGCCGCGTGGCGCGCTTCGAAGTCACCGACGAGGGGCCCGGCATCGCGCCGGGTGAGCAGGCGAAGCTTTTTCAGAAATTCAGCCGGGCCAGCGCGCGGCCGACGGCCGGCGAGACCAGTCACGGGCTCGGCCTGGCGGTGGCCAAACGACTGGCGGAATCAATGGGCGGACGGGTCGGCTGTGACTCCGAGCCCGGCCAGGGCGCGACTTTCTGGATCGAGCTGCCGGGGGCGCGTTGAACTTGAACCACGACGGGTTCGCGCCCGCCCTCGCCTCATCCGGCCGGATTCATCCCGATGGCGCTTCGGATCGGCACTGGAGCAACCCGGGGCGAACCTTCCGCCGTCGCCAAGCATATGGCTGACGCGTGTGTCCGCCGGTGAGGCCGCGGAGGAGCCGCGCTCTGCCAAGAGCCAAAGCGCGACGCAATCGGCAGGGGTTTCACTCGCGCTGAACCCGGCTCCAGGCGTCCGCCACGCCGTGGCGCGAGATGTCCGCGAGCAGAGCCGGGCGATCGATTTCCGCACCCGAGACGGCGAGAATGCCGCGGATGTCGCGCAGATGTTTTTCCGAACCGCCTTCACGGAAAAACCGCAGCTTGTGCAGGATCACCGCCTCGGGCGCGGCAAACCAGAGACTGCGACCGTCCACCTCAAGAATGCGGCGGCGGGCGAACCAGGCGGCTTCATCAGCGGAGAGGGGATAAAAATCCGCCTTGGCCATGGTCTCGAGCGCGAGGATGTTGAGATGTCCGCCGTGCGCGCGGGCCAGTTCGGCTTCGATCACCTCCGGTGGCGGCACATAGAAACCACCGGCCGGAAACGCGCCGGCCAGCTTGGGCGCATCTTCGCGCGCGAGTTGCAACAGCACGTCGACGTCGTTGGTGATGCGTGGTTCGCCGTAAACCGACGAGGCCACCGACCCGACAATCGCATAGGGGATACCTGCGCGTTCCAGCGGCCCGATGAACTGGAACAGCCAGTCCCACATCGGCTAGTCGCGGGCCGCCAGCCACCAGCGTCGCAGCATCCGGCGTCGTTCCGCGAGCGACTGGTCGGGGAATTGCCTCAAGAGCGCGGCCTCCTTCAAGCCGAGAGCCGTGGCCCGCAAGCGCGCGACCACTGCGAGTTTTTGCGTGGGCGTGGCGCGGCGGTAGAGCTCGATTTGCAGCGGATGGGGCCGGTCGCGCTCTCGATCGAGCGGGACGGCTTCCTGAGCGGTGGCGGTATCGACGGGCATCTGGATTCAGGGTGTCTGCTTGTGGTTTCAACGCAAGCTTCCGGCCTGGGTGTTCGACGTTCTTGACACGCTCACGCCAGACACGCCTTGAAGCCCTCGGTCAGGGCGGCGCGGTTCAGCTTTTTGCCAATGAAGACGAGGGTGTTGGTGCGGTTCTCGCCGTCCTTCCACTCGCGGTCGAACTTGGCGTCGAAGAGCATGTGCACGCCCTGGAAGACGAGGCGTTTCTTCGTGCCCTTCACGACGAGCACGCCCTTCATGCGGAAGATGTCGCCGCCCTGCTCGGCGAGGAGTTTTGAGATCCAGTCGTTGAGTTTCTTGCCGTCGAGTTCGCCCTCGATGCCGATGCCGACCGACGAGACCTCCTCGTCGTGCGTGTGCTCGTGGCGGAAGGTTTTGTCCCAGGAATATTTCAGGAAGCTGCCGTCCGGCTTGTAGAAATGCGTCGGCACGTCGTGGCCGGTGAAGACGAGGTAGCTGCCGGCGGCGGGGATCGGCACCTTGAACTTGCCGTATTCGTTGGCGAGCTTGAGGCGGTTGAGCTTCGGGCCGATCTCGAGCGATTCGCCCGGCTGCTTCACGTTCTCCCAGTCGGAGTAGGTCTGGACCGTGGCGTTGATCGCGGGGGCGAGAACCTTGTCGTCGAGCGATTTGACCGGCAGGACGACGACATCGAGCGAGTTGTGGTCGTGACCGCAGGCTTCGCCGCATTCATGATCGTGGTCGTGCGCGTGGCCGTGGTGCGCATCGGCGTCGGCCGGGTCGTGGCCGATTTCGATCTCATGGACGCCGGGCTGCAGGTCGTAGCCGCCGGCCCATTCAAAGGGATACTCCATCTCGAGAAACTGCGGGTCCACCTCGACGGCGCGCTCGAGGTTGAAGCCGCCGACGTTGAGCACCCGGTCGATGGCGATGTCGGCGTTTTTGGCGCGATGGATCTTGGCGACGGCGTTGATGGTGCGCAGGCGCTTCTCGAGGGCGTCGAGCTCGCCAGCCTTCGCCGGGCCTACGGCTGGCAAGGCGGGCTCAACCAAATCAACTTTGTTCAGGATAATCACGTCGGCGAAGGCGATCTGTTTCTTGGCCTCGGGGGAGTCATCGAGGTGGAGGAGGATGTGCTTGGCGTCCACGAGCGTGACGATGGCATCGAGGGCAAACTGCTCCTTCATCTCCGGGTCGGTGAAGAAGGTCTGGGCGACGGGCGCGGGGTTGGCGAGGCCGGTGGTCTCGATGAGGATGGCGTCGAGCCGGTCCTTGCGCTTCATCAGGCGGCCGAGGATGCGGAGGAGGTCGCCGCGAACGGTGCAGCAGATGCAGCCGTTGTTCATCTCGAAGATCTCCTCGTCGGACTGGATGACGAGCTGGTTGTCCACGCCGACCTCGCCGAACTCGTTCTCGATGACGGCGATCTTCTTCCCGTGCTGTTCGGTCAGGATGCGGTTGAGAAGCGTGGTCTTGCCGGCGCCGAGGAAGCCGGTGAGGACGGTGACGGGAATGGGAGAGGGCATGAAAAGGGAGGGAAAGCGGAGAAGGAAAGCCGGCAAGACCGGGTTTGCAATCCGGCGCAGGCCTTTTGCTCGCTGAAGGGCGGATCGTGGCCGCCTCCCGGAGAATGACGCCGGAGGTCGCGGTGGCAACCCGCCAACGGGCGCCAAGGGTTCATCCAGGGGCGGCCGCCCGCGCCTACCGCGAACGACGGCGGGCGCGGGCGTCGCTTTCCGACTGCACCGTCTGCCCGACCGGCGCATCCATGCACACGAGAAGGCACAGCAGGGCGAGAATGACGGTGCAGAGGATCATGGTGTTGGTCGGCGGCATCATAACCGAGGGCACCGGCGGGCACCATACGTGGAAATACGCACGGGAGCCCCGCGCGTGCCAGAACCGTCAGGCTGCGGCGAGCTTGAGGCGGTGATTCGCCCGGATCTGGTCGCGCCAGGCGGGGGCGACGCCGGCTTGGGCGGCGAACTCCGGCCAGCGGGCGACGGCCGCGGTGACCTCGGCGAGGATGGCCTCGGCACGGCCGCGTTTCATGAGGGCGGTTTTGGCACCGGCCTGGAAATCGGCGATGGTGAATCCGTCGCGCCTGCCGTTGAGGGTCATCTGGTGGCGGTCGGTCCACGCGCCGGCCGGGTTGTAGCTGTAGCTGAGGTCGAAGGCGGGCGAGAGCGACCAGCGGCCGGCCTTGTCCATGAGGAAGGCGATGTTCTTCACGTGGTCGTCCTGGTTGCGGGCGACGATATTGAAGGCCATGCGGCGGAACTGCTCCTCGGTCGCCTCCATCGGCAGGCCCAGCTGGCGGATGGCGAGGAAGGCCTGTTCATAGGAATAGGCGCCGGCCTGGTTGAAGTCGTAGTGGGCGAGGGCGCAGAGCGACTGCATGTGCAGTTTTTCACCGCCCGCGAGCCGGTCGAAGCGGCGCGTCATGAAATGGCGGCGGCCGTTTTCCTCGAGCAGGCGGCACTCGGTCATCGCGATGCCGGCGGCCCGGGCCATGAGGGAATAGGCGTATTCGATCACGCCGTAGCCCTTGGGATCCTCGAGTTCCTTGTCGCGGTTGCCGGTGACGCCGTCGAATTTCAGCAGCCAGTAGCCGAAGCCCGGCCCAGCGGCGATCTGGCCCGAGCGCACCTCGTCGGTCTGCGGATTCCAGGCGATGATGGCCTTGGCCCGCGCTCCGCCGGCCGAGGTGCCCACGCGGAGGATGTCGTTCAGCGCGGCCTTGCGCTCCGGATCGGCGAAGGAGCCCTGCAGGTCGTGGCGACGGCCGAGGACTTCCGAGGCGAGGGCCACGAGGGCGTCGATCTCGATTTTCTGGGCGGTGCGCGCCCGCGGGCCCAGCACCGGCGCGAACTCCAGCGCGCCCATGCCGCGCGTGGCGGTGTAGCAGAGGCGTTCGACGGCGTTGAAACTTTCCGGCCGCCGGCCCTGCGTCGCCAGCCAGGTGTCGATGAGGGCGTTGCCGAACCTGTCGGGCAGCGAGTCGGCGAGCAACCCGGGCAGGCCGTGGAAAGTGGGCAGGGGCAGGGCGGGGAAACGGTAGATCTGCGGCCCCAGCGGCATCGTCAGGGGCGAGACCTCGATGCCGCTGCCGGCAAAGGCCGGGTCGTATTGGAACGCGGCATGGGGGTTGCCGTCCTCCAGCGACACCGCGCCGATGGTCCGGCCCCAGAGCCTGACTTCCGCGAGCGTGCTCATGGGTGGTCACCCCAAGTCCAGGGGCTTTGCGGCGGAGCGTTCACCTGGCCGGGGGGAGGCGGATTGGTGCCCGAGGCGCGACGCCGTTTACGCCCGCCCGCGCGCAGCTGCGCGATCGGGCCCGGGCCGGATTCGGGCAGCAGCAGGGCAAAATTTTCGAGCAAGCCGAGCACCCGGCACGCGCGGACGAAGGCGGACATCTGGGTGGCGGTGGCACCGGCTTCCATGCGCTCCAGGGTGCGCTTGGAAATCCCGGCCTGCGTCGCCAGTTGGGCCTGGGTCAGATTCTGCTCCAGCCGGGCTTGGGCCAACCGTGATCCGAGCTCGCTCAAAATGACTTCATCGGTGCTTTGATTGGTCATCTTCATAAGTCGTCAAATAAGGCATCTATCGCCGATAAAGCAATAATATACGCCTTATAAGACGAATAATAATATTATCATAAATCGACTTATAAGACGTATAAACTGGCTTTTGTGGCATTTCACGCCAGTTGAGACGAATTACTGGCTAGGCCTCGGTGGCTCATCTGGCTTGCAGAGATTTCCGGGGATGTTGCCCTCGTGGCATGCGTGACACCCCGCCCAAGCCCGCGGAGCCCCGGCCGGGGCTTTACCGCCACTACAAGGACAACCCGTATCGCGTGATCGGGCTGGCGCTGCACTCCGAGACCCGCGAATGGCTCGTGGTTTACGAAGCGCTGTATGGCGAGGGCGGGCTGTTCGTGCGCCCGGCGGCGATGTTCACGGAGACCGTGGAGGTCGGCGGGCGTCGCGTGCTGCGGTTCGTGCGGGTGGGGGACTGACGGCCGCTGGCGCGGCCGAACGTTCAACGCCCAACTCTGAACGCTAAACTTCCAAGACCTGGAAAGGGCCGTTGGGAATTCGACGTTGAAAGTTCAACGTTGAGCGTTCCTTTCGCGAAAGCGGAAGTGTCGGGCTCAGTGGTCGCAGGTGCAGGCGTATTCGGCGCGCTGGCACTCGCCGCAGAGGGCGAGGTTCAGATCGAGGCGGAAGTTCTGCGGCTTGGCGTCGGCGGTGGCGCGCACCTGCACGACGACGCGATAGGGCTCGCCGACGGGCAGGGCTGTCTTGCTGACGAAGCCGGTGGCGGTCTTCTCCAGTTCGAGAGCCGTGCGGCCCGATGCGGGCTCGGCGGTGACGGCGACAGTCTGCGTGCCCGGCGCGACCGGCTTGAGCGCGGCGTCGTAGAACGAGATCTCGACCTTACGATCCTTGGTAACGAAGAACTCGGCCTTGAGTGGCGAGCTTTCAAGCAAGCGGCCGCCCTTGGGGCCGGCGGGCGTTTCGGCTGCGAGCAGCATGGCACCGCCCAAGGCGGCGAGCAGGATGAACAGTTTGGTTTTCATGGAGGAGTAACGGGACGGGTTTTGCGGGTTTCCAGCCAGTCGTAGAGGACCGGCAGGACGACGAGGGTGAGGAAGGTGGCGGTGATGACGCCGCCGATCACGACGGTGGCGATCGGCCGCTGCACCTCGGCGCCAGGACCGGTCGAGAGCGCCATCGGCACGAAACCGAGCGAGGCGACGAACGCGGTCATCAGCAGCGGTCGCAGGCGCGTCAGGGTGCCTTCCACGCACGCCTCGCGGAGGGCGCGACCCCGGGTGCGCAGGAGGTTGATGAAGCTCACCAGCATGATGCCGTTGAGCACGGCGATGCCGGACAGCGCGATGAAACCGACGGCCGCCGAGATGGTGAACGGCAGGCCGCGCAGCCACAGTGCCGCCACGCCACCGGTGGCGGCCAGCGGCACGCACAGATAGATGAGGGCGGCCTGGGTCGCGCTGCCGAAGCTCGCATAGATCAGGACAAAGATCAGGACGAGCGCCGCCGGGACCACGATGGCGAGGCGCGCGCGCGCGGCCTGGAGGTTTTCAAACTGCCCGCCGAATTCCCAGTAGTAGCCGGCGGGCGGCTTCAGGCGGGCGCGCAACTGCTCCGTCGCCTCGCGGACAAAACCTTCCGTGTCACGGCCGCGGACGTTGACCAAAATCGCGAGCCGCCGCTGCGTGTCCTCGCGGTTGATGGTGGCCACCCGGTCCGCCACCGTGAGGTCGGCGATGCGGGAGAGCGGCACCTGCACGCCGCCCGCCGCGGTCACGGGCAGTTCCCGCAGGCCCTCAATGTCGAGCCGCTTCGCCTCCGGCAGCCGCACCACGATCTCCGTGCGGCGGCTGCCCTCCACCAGCGAGCCCGCGGCCTCGCCCGCGAGGGCGGTGGCGACCACGGCATTGATCTCGTCGGCGTGCAGGCCCAGTCGCTGCAAGGCGGCCCGCTTCGGGGTGATCTCCAGCATGGGCACGCGGCCGATGGCCTCGAACTCCACGTCGCCGCCGCCGGGAATCCCGCGGAGGATCTGCAGCGATTCCATCGCCAGATGCTCCAGTTGCGCAAAGTCGTCGCCATAGATCTTCAGCGACAGGTCCGCGCGCGCGCCCGCCATGATCTCGTTGAACCGAAGCTGCAGCGGCTGCGTGAACAGGTAGGTCTGGCCGGGAACCGATGCGACGAGTTCGCGGCGCATCAGTTCAACCAGATCGGCCTTGGTCGCGCGCCGGCCGGCGATCTCCCGCCACTGGTCGCGCGGCTTGAAGAACACGTAGGTGTCGGCGACGTTGGGTCCCATCGGGTCGGTGGCGATCTCCGCCGTGCCGATGCGCGAAAAGGTGTGGCTGATCTCCGGAAACTTTTCCTTCAGCAGCTTCTCCGACTGGCGCTGGAGCTCCACCGAGGCGTCCAGGCCGACGCTGTTGCCGCGGATCATCTGGATCGAGACGGAGCCCTCGTCCAGCTGCGGGATGAACTCGGCCCCGAGGCGCGTGAACAGCACGCCGGCGCCCGCGAACAACCCGAGGGCGAGCACGACGACGAGCCAGCGCGCCGCAAAAGCCCGGCGCAGCAGCGGTGCGTAAATGGCCTTGGCCCCGCGAACGAGCCAGCCATCCTCCTCGCGAATTTTCCGGCTGAAGAGCCACGAGCAGAGCACAGGCATCAGGGTGAGCGCCAGCAGGAGCGCGCCGGCCAGCGCCAGCATCACGGAAGTCGCCATCGGCCGGAACATTTTTCCCTCGATGCCGGTGAGCGCGAGGATGGGCACGTAAACGAGGGTGATGATGAGCACGCCGAAGAACATCGGCCGGGCCACCTCCTGCGCCGAGGCGCGCACCTCGGCGAGCCGCTCGTCCCGGGTGAGCAGGCGGCCGAGCGCATGCTGCCGCTCCGCGAGATGCCGCATGATGTTTTCGACCATCACCACCGCCCCGTCCACGATCAGGCCGAAGTCGATCGCGCCCAGGCTCATCAGGTTCGCGGTCAGGCGCCCCTGCACCATGCCGGTGAGCATGAACAGGAACGAGAGCGGGATCGCCAGCGTGACGATCAGCGCGGCGCGCCAGTTGCCGAGCAGCGCGAAGAGCACGGCTGCCACGAGGATGGCGCCCTCGAAGAGGTTGGTCTCCACCGTGCGGATGGTGGCGTTCACCAGGTCGGCGCGGTCGTAGGTGACGCGGATCTCGACGCCGGGCGGCAATTTTCCCTGGATCTCCCGCAGGCGGGTGACCGCCGCCTGGGCGACCAGGCGGCTGTTGGCTCCGGCCAGCATGATGGCCGCGCCGGTGACGGCTTCCTCGCCGTCCTCGACCGAGGCGCCCGTGCGCATGGCCGACCCGATTTCCACGCTGGCGACATCCTGCACGAGCAGCGGCACCGCCGCGCCGGCGAACTTCACCGGCAGGTGGGCGATGTCGCCGGCGGTTTTCGCGCGGGTGTCCGCGCGGACCACGATGGCTTCGGCGCCGAGTTCAAGGATGCCGCCGCCGGCGTTTTCCGTGCTGGCGCGGATGGCGTCCGTCAGTTGCGCGAAGCTGATGCCGGCCTCCGCCAGCCGGTCCGGCCGGGGGGCGACGACGATTTGTTTCTCGTATCCGCCGATGGCGTTGACCTCGGCCAGGCCGGGCGTCGAGCGGAGCAGCGGCTTGACCTGGTAGTCGTGGATAAGGCGCAGCTCCCGCAGCTGGCCGGCGCGATCGGGTGGCATGTTCGGGGCGCCGGGCCGGTAACGCACGGTGTAGTAAACAATCTCGCCCAGGCCGGTGCTGACCGGCGCCAGTTCGGGCGTGAGGCCGGCCGGCAGCGAGTCGCGGGCGCCGGCGAGGCGCTCCGTCACCAGTTGCCGGAGGCGATAGAGGTCCACGCCGTCCTTGAAGGTCATGGTGACCTGCGACAGCCCGAACTTCGAGAGCGAGCGCAGCTCGACCATGTCGGGGAGGCCGGCCATCTCGCGCTCGATGGGGACGGTCACGAGTGTCTCGATCTCATCCGGGGCGAGGGCGGGCACCGCGGTGTTGATCTGCACCTGCGGGTTCGTGATGTCGGGCACGGCGTCAACGCCGACGTGAAACGCCGACCAGAGGCCGGCGGCGAAAAGCAGCAGCGCAGCGGCGGCGACGAGGCCGCGGTGCCGGAGCGAGAAACCAATGATTCGTTCGAGCATCAGTGTCCGTCGGCACAGCCGACGCCTCCGTTGACCGCCTGCAATTCCGCCAGCCACAGGCCGCGCACGCCGGCGACGGCCACCGTGTCGCCTTCATAGAGGCCGTCCTTGATCTCAGAGCCGGTTTGATCCGATGCCCCGAGTTTGACCTCGGTGCGCAGGAAGCGGCCGCCATTCGCCACGTAGACAAAGTTGCCCTTGGCGGTGCGCAGGATGGCCGCCCCGGGCAGCCGGCCGGAATATTCCGCGGTTTTCAGTCCGATGAACCTTTCGCCCGCGGGAGAGAGCGCCAGGCCCGCGCCTTCCTTGTAGGAGCAGGCCGGCGCGGGTTCGGCGGCGGCCGCCTGCGCGTGGGAATCGGCGCAGCCCGTGAAGAGCAGCGGCGTCGCGGCCAGCAAAAGCAGCAGCGCCTTCATGGCTTCACCTCCGCCGGGTTGAAGTCGAGGCCGGTGAGCGCGCGCAGGCGCAGGCCGGCTTCGAGCGCCTCGCGCTCGGTGGCGAGCAGGGCCTCGACGGCGTCGAGGTAGCTGTTTTGCAGCTCCACGTAGGTCGCGAGCGGCACGGCGCCGAGCCGGTAGTGGCGGTCGGCGAGGGCGGCGGCCTCGCGGAAGCGCGCGGCGGAATCCGGCGCCCAGCCGGCCATCTCGGCGAGCTTCGCCTCGAAGGCGGCGGCGGTCGTGCGCACTTCCGTTTCCAGGCGGCGTTCGGCGAGCAGCGCCGCGACCTCCGCCTGCCGGCGGCGGGCTTCGGCCGATGCGACATTGGCGGTGCCCCGGGCGGACACAGGCAGCGGCACGCTGAGGCCGACCCCGAGCACGCGCTCGCGTTCGCCGGCGGATTCCTGCGAGAGGAAGGGGCTGACGGTCACGCCGGGACGGCGTTCGTGGCGCGCGAGCGACACGGCGAACCCCTGCTGTTCCAGCTCGAGCCGCGCGGTGCGGAACTCGAGATTGTTTTCGCGCGCGGCGGCGAGCAGCGCCTCAATCGCCGGCGCGGGGCGCAACGCGAGCCGGGCCGGAGCGACCGCGAGGGGGGCGTCAACCGGGACGCCGCGAAGCTGGTTCAGCTCCATGAGGGCGGCCTGGGCGGCCAGCTGCGCCTCGGTGGCGCGCTTTTGCAGGGTCAGCTCCTGCGCCTCGATGACGCGGGTCTCCAGCAGCGGGGTGATGCCGCCGGGATCGCGCTGGAGGAAAACCTCGCGCAACTCACGATAGCGCGCCGCGACCTCCGCGGCGGCGGCGGCTTGCTCGCGGGCGGCGTGCAGTCCGTGGGCAAGCACGCTGGCGCGGGCGGCCAGGGCGGCCTTGAAGCGGGCGAGGCCGAGCTCGGCCAGCGCGATGTCGTGGTTGGCGATGGCCTTGCGGAGCGCAAGGCGACCGGGCCATTCGAAGGTTTGCGCCACGGACACCGACCAGGCGGTGCCTGCGGCGGAGAGGCCGGCGTCGGTGACGCGCTTGCGGCCGAGGCTGACGGACAGCTCGGGGTCGGGCCGGGCTGTGGCGGCCTGGCGGGCGGCGCGGGCGGCCTCGATCTCGGCCTCGTAGAAGGCGAGCTCGGGATTGTGGGTGACGATCTCCGTCACGACGAGGTCGGGCGTGACGGCCTCGGTCGCCGGGGCCAGGGAGGGCAGGGCGACGGCCAGGATGGCGGTCAAACGCAGGCAGGTGGAAAGGATTTTCATGGTCGCTGAACAAGGGTTGGACGAACGAAACGGCGCGGCCTTGGGCCGCAGCGGGGAGTCGGGGCGCAACGTGCCGCAACGGAGGCAGGCTCGCGCTCAGGCGCGGCCCGCGTTCAGCGAATCAGGGGCGCGCGCGGGCAGCGCCGCGCGGCGGTCGAACTGCCAGGTGCGCCGCAACGGCAGCGTCTCATCCTGGTGGGGGGCAACGAACTCAGACGCCACGGCCGGGGCGGCGACCTCGAACAGGCAGAAAAGGGAAGCGCAGGCGAGGAGGGCCGGGGCGGCGACCTCGATCCGCGACTTGGCCACGGCGACCTGGCCGGACTCGATCGTCTGGCAGCCTTCGTCGGTGCAGCCCTTGCCGTCGGCATGGGCCGCGCCGTCGTCACCGGCGCAGGCGAACAGCGCGTCGAGACCGAGGGTCTCCAGCTGACAATGCACGGTCGCCGGCAGCCACAGGGTGGCGAGCAGGAGCGCGGTGATCTTCAGCAGGCGGGACACGGCCGGAAGGTCGGCGCGAGCCCGGGGGTTGTCAAGCTGCGGGGGCATGAGCCATCGGGCCTATCCGACCGCCCGGGCCGCGGATCTGCTCACAGCCGCAGCCGGCGCAGGCGCAGGGCGTTGGTGACGACGCTGATCGAGCTCAGGCTCATGGCGGCGCCGGCGAACATCGGGCTGAGCAGCCAGCCGGTGAACGGGAAGAGCGCGCCGGCGGCGAGCGGCAGGCCGGCGACGTTGTAGGCGAAGGCCCAGAAGAGATTCTGGCGGATGTTGCGCAGGACGGCGCGGCTGAGGTGCACGGCGCGGGCGAGCGCGGCGAGGTCGCCCTTCACGAGCACGAGGCCGGCGCTGTGCATGGCGACATCGGTGCCGGTGCCCATGGCGATGCCGGCATCGGCCGCAGCGAGGGCGGGCGCGTCGTTGAGGCCGTCGCCGGTGAAGACGACGCGTTCGCCGCGCGCCTGGTATTCGCGGACGAGTTCCTGCTTCCGGGCCGGCGTGACCCCGGCATGGAAACCATCGAGCCGGAGCTCGGTGGCAACGGCCTGCGCGGTCGCCTCGCGGTCACCGGTGACCATCACGACGCGGAGGCCGCGCTGTTGCAGATCGCGGATGGCGGCGGGGGTGGTGGCCTTGACGGTGTCGGCCAGCGCGAGGAGGCCGGCGGCGCGACCGTCCACGGTGACGCTGACGAGCGTGGCGGTGGGGTGCAACGCGCCCGCGTTGGCCGGGGCGCGGCCGACGGCCACGGTGCGGCCGTTGACGGTGGCGCGGACGCCGGCGCCCGGCTCGGCGGCGAAGGCGGTGGCGGTGGGCACGGTCAGCGACCGCGCCTGCGCGGCGGCCACGATGGCGCGGGCGAGCGGATGCTCGCTGGGGCTTTCGGCCGCGGCGGCCAGCGCCAGCAGTTCATCCTCGGAGAATCCGGCGGCGGGTTGGACGGCCACCACCCGGGGCCGGCCCTCGGTGAGGGTGCCGGTCTTGTCAATCAGCAGCGTGGTGGCGCCGGCGAGCCGCTCGAGGGCGGCGGCGTCCTTGACGAGCACGCCCGCCTGGGCGCCGCGGCCGATGCCGGTGACAAGCGAAACGGGCGTGGCGAGGCCGAGGGCGCAGGGGCAAGCGATGATGAGGACGGCCACGGCATTGAGCAGGCCGTAGAGCCAGCACTGCGCGGGGGCGAACAGGCCCCACATGAGAAAGGTGACGGCGGCGAGCGCGAGCACGGCCGGGGTGAACCAGGCGGAGACCCGGTCGGCGAGGCGGGCGATGGGCGCCTCGCTCTCGGTGGCCTGCTGCACAAGCCGCACAATCTGCGCGAGCAGCGTGTCGGCACCGACGCGCTCGGCGCGGAACACGAAGGAGCCGGTCGGGTTGAGCGTGCCGGCACTGAGCTTGTCGCCGGCGGACTTGGCCACGGGCAACGGTTCGCCAGTGAGCATGGATTCGTCGATCTCGGCCGCGCCGGTTTCGAGCGTGCCGTCCACGGGCAGGTTCTCACCGGGGCGCACGCGGAGCCGGTCGCCCGGCTGGATGGAATCCACGGGCACATCCTCCTCGGTGCCGTCGGCGCGGAGGCGGTGGGCGACCTTGGGCGCGAGGTCCATCAAGGCGTGGATGGCGGCGTCGGTGCGCGCGTGGGCGCGTTGCTCGAGGATCTGGCCGAGCAGGACGACGGTCGTGATGAAGGCGGCGGCCTCGAAATAAAGCGGAACTCCGCCGTGGCCCTGGTAGTCCGCGGGAAACGCCGGTCGAAACAACATCGCGGCGACACTGTAGAAATAGGCCGCGCCGGTGCCGGTGACCGTGAGCGTGAACATGTTGGGATTGCGGTTGCGGATGGATTTCCACCAGCGGCGCAGGAACGGCGCGCCGGACCAGAAGAAGACCGGCGTGGTAAGGAGGAGCTGAAGCCAGCCGTTGAGGCCGGCGGGCCAGCCATGGAAGGCGTGCGGCCGGAGCATCTCGCCCATGGCGAGCGCGAGCACGGGCAGGGTCAGTGCGATCGCGACGTAGAGTTTCGGCCGCAGGTAGCGCTCGTGCGGCAGGCCCATGTAAACCGGCTCGTCGGGCGCGGGCACCTGGCCGGCATCGCGCGGGGCGGCGTGGTGGTGGTGGCCGTGGCCGGCGGGCGGAGAGGCGTGAGAGGAGGAATGTTTCACGGGCGGGAGCGGCTGAGGTTTGAATGGCGTCGCACCATCCGGCCGAAGTCCGCAAGGGCGAGGGCGAGCAGGGCGTTGTAGTCGTGGCAACGGCAGCGGGGGCCGCGGCGGCAGAGGCAGTTTTGGCAACCGCAGGGCGGGATGGTCTCTTTGCTTTTGGTCATGGGATGATGGGTTTCATCCCGGAGACGGACCAACCCGGAGAATCTTACGTGGCCGGGCGCTTTCCCGGCGCGGGTGCGCAGTTGCAGTCGAGGCAGGCACCTTCGGCACAGGCGCCGCAGAATGCCTCCAGGCGGCTGCGCAATTCCTTGCGGGCACGGTGCAGGGTGACGCTGGCGTTGTTAGGCGTCAGCTTCAGGGCCCGGGCCGCGTCTTGCACCGACTCGCCGTTCAGGTCGACGCGGCGCAGGAGTTCCGCGTGCTGCGGCTTGAGCGTGCCCACCACGCTGCCAAGGCAGCCGCAGATCTGCGCGTCCCAAGCCCGGGGTGGCGGGGCGACATCTTCACCGAGGCTGGCGACCAGGGTGGCCAGCCCGTTATCGCGGCGCCGGCGGGAGCCGCGGGCGCGGTAATGGTCGACGATGGCGTTGCGCAGGAGCTGGTAGAACCAGGCGGTGAGCTTGGCGTCGTCCTGCAGTTCGCCGGCGCGCTGCACGGCCTTGAGCAGGCCGTTCTGCAGGATGTCCTCCGCCTCTTCCGCACTGCCCACGCGCGCGGTCAGGAAGGCCTTGAAGCCTTCGCGCTGGGCGTTGAGTTCGCGGGCAAGCTGGTCGGCGCGGGCGGTCTGCATGGGGGCGGTCGATCAGGAGCTCGGGTTGAGGTGCCGCTCCCGCAGCCACGCGAAGATGACCGGCGTGACGATCAGGATATGGACGAGGCTCGACAGCATGCCGCCGACGACGGGAGCGGCGAGGGGCCGCATGATGTCCACGCCGGTGCGGTTGGCCCAGAAGATGGGCAGCAGCGACGCGACGGCGGTGGCGACGGTCATGACTTTCGGCCGCAGGCGGAGGCGGGCGCCCTCCTTGACGGCCTCGATCAAGCCGGCCCGGGTTAGCGTGCCGCCGAGCGCGGTGCGTTTTTTTGCCACGGCCTCCTCGAGATAGACGACCATGACGACGCCGGTCTGGATGGCGGTGCCGAAGAGGGCGATGTAGCCGACCCAGACGGCGACGCTGAAGTTGTAGCCGAGCCAGGCCTGCAGCATGACGCCGCCGGTGAGGGCGAAGGGCACGGCGAGCAGCACATGCGCCGCCTCGGAGACGGAGTGGAAGGTCATCACCAGCAGCACGAAGATGATGAGGATGACGGCCGGAAACACGTAGAGCAGTGTCTGCCGCGCGCGGAGCTGGTGCTCGTATTGGCCGGAATACTCGATGGACATGCCGGGATCGAGCTTCACGTCGCGCGCGATGCTGGCCTTGATGTCGTCCACGAAGCCGCCGAGGTCGCGGTCGGCCACGTTGGCCTGCACGAAGACGCGCAGGCGGCCGTTCTCACTCTGGATCTCGTTGGGACCGACCGTGCGCTTGATGTCGGCCACCTGTCGCAGCTGGATGTTGGCGCCGGAGGGCGTGGGCAGGGGAAGTTCGCCGAGCTTGTCGATATCCTCGCGGTCGGCCGACTCCAGCCGCACCGACAGCGGCCAGCGTTCGCGGCCGCGGAGCGTGGTGCCGACGGTGGCGCCGCCGAGGCCGGCCTCGACGTATTCATAGACCTGCTTGACGCTCAGCCCGTAGCGGGCGAGGTCGGGGCGGCGCACGGCGATCTCGAGGTAGGGTTTGCCTTGCACGCGGGACGGCGCGACGCCGGTGGCACCCTGGATGCGGGTGACGACGCGCTCGATCTCGAAGGCTTTCTGCTGGAGCGCGTCGAGGTTGTCGCCGTAGATCTTCACGCCCACCTGGGCGCGGATGCCGGTGCTCGTCATCAGAATGCGGTTCTCGATGGGCTGGAGGAAGCCGGGCACGTAGCCCGGCACGTTCATGAGCTTGGCGGAGAGGTCGGCGATGATGGAGGCCTTGGTGGTGCCGGCGGGCCACTGGCTCTCGGGCTTGAGCATGATGGTGGTCTCGATCATCTCGACCGGCGCCGGGTCGGTGGCGGTCTCGGCGCGGCCGAGCTTGCCGGCGACGGAGGCGACGGCGGGGTGCTCGCTCATGACCTTGTCCTGCCAGGCCATGATGCGCTGGACCTCGGTGAGGGAGGTGGCGGGCAGGAGCACGGGCATGAAGAGCAACGAGCCCTCCTCGAGGGTCGGCATGAACTCGCTGCCGAAACCGGTGAGGTGGCGCGCCAGGGTGTCGGGCAGGCGCGCGTTGACGGCGCGCGGCAGGCCGAAGGCGACCGCGCAGGACGCGGCCAGCAGGGCGAGCGCGCCACCGAGCACGGTCTTGCGGTGGACCAGGGCCCAGTCGAGCACGGGCTCGTAGATTTTCAGCAGGGCCTTCATCAGCCAGTTCTCGCTCTCTGGCTTGAACGGGCCGCGCACGAGGAGCGTGCAGAACACGGGCACGGCGGTCACGGCCAGCAACACGGCGCCGATGAGCGCGAAGCTCTTGGTGTAGGCGAGCGGGTGGAAGAGCTTGCCCTCCTGGCCGGTGAGCAGGAACACCGGCACGAAGGCGAGGATGATGACCAGCATCGAGAAGAACATCGGCCGGCCGACCTGCGTGGCAGCCTCGAGGGTGTGCGTGAACACCTCGGGGGGCGTGAGGCGGCGCTTCAATTCCTCCTCGGCTCGCTCGCAGTGGCGGATGACATTTTCCGTCATCACGATGCCGGCGTCCACCAGCACGCCGATGGAGATGGCGATGCCGGTGAGCGACATGATGTGCGAGGGGATGCCGAACCGGTCCATCAGGATGAACGAAATCAGGATGGAGGCGGGCAGCGGCAGCGTGACGATCAGGATGCTGCGGAAATGGAACAGGAACAGAATGTGCGCGAGCGTCACGAGGAGGATTTCCTCGGTCAGCGCGTGCTTCAGCGTGCCGATGGCGCGGCCGATGAGGTCGCTGCGGTCGTAGAAGGATTCGACGGTCACGCCGGGCGGCAGGCCGGGGGCGAGTGCGGCGAGGCGGGCCTTCACGTCCTGGATGACCTGCCAGGCGTTCTCGCCGTAGCGCATGACGACGATGCCGCCGACAACCTGCCGGCCGTTGACGTCGAGGGTGCCGCGGCGGAAGTCGCCGCCGATGCGCACGGTGGCGACGTCGCGCAGGGGGAGCGGCGTGCCGTTGCGCGGCTGGAGGGCGATGGACTCAAGGTCGGCGGCGCTTTGCACGAGGCCGACGCCGCGCACGATGTATTCGGCGCCGTTCTCCTCGATGGTCTTGCCGCCGATGTTCCGGTTGCTGGCGGCGACGGCATCCATGACCTCGCCGAGCATGACGCCGTATTGCTTCAGCTTCAGGGCGGAGACCTCGACCTGCCACTGGCGCACGAAGCCGCCGATACTGGCGACCTCGGCCACGCCCGGCACGGAGGCGAGCTGGTAGCGCACGAAGGTGTCCTGCAGGGCGCGGAGCGAGCCAAGGTCTTGCGTGCCCGACTCGTCCTTCAGGTAGTATTGGTAGATCCAGCCGAGGCCGGTGGCGTCGGGCCCGAGGCGGGCCGTGACGCTTTCGGGCAGGAGGTCGCCGAGGGAGTTCAGGCGCTCGAGCACGCGCGTGCGGGCGAAGTAGGTGTCAACCTGGTCCTCAAAGATGACGGTGAGGAAGGAGAAGCCGAACATGGAGGTGGCGCGCACGGTCTTCACGCCGGCGAGGCCTTGGAGGGAGACACTGAGCGGGTAGGTGATCTGGTCCTCGACCTCCTGCGGCGAGCGGCCCGGCCAGTCGGCGTAGACGATGACCTGGTTCTCGGAGAGATCGGGGATGGCGTCGATCGGCACGCGGGTCAGCGCGACGACGCCCCACGCGCAGAGCGCGAGGAAACCGGCGAGCACGATGAACCGGTTGTGCAGCGACCAGTGGATGAGGCGGTTGATCATGGGGAGAAGGAGTTGGGGCGGAGCCTTTGTAACCTATTAGGTTACAAGTTGCCGGGTGGGTCTCAGTTGAGTTCCTCGCCGCATTCGAGCATGGCGGAGCCGAAGTAGGGGTTGCGGAGGGTGCCCGTGCGGCTGAGCCAGCGGCCGGTGCCGAGCACGGGGGTCATCGGGCACTGGAAGGCATGGAGGCCCTCGCGGTGGTGGACATGCTGGGCGCGGGCGAGGTCCACGAGGGCCGTGCTGAAAGGCTCGAAGGCGCGGCGGGCGGCGCGGAGGTCGGGACCGTCCACGAGTGCGTCCTTGAAAGCCGCGAGCGGGCCGCGGGCGGCGGCGGCGTGGCCGGAGAGGTAGGCGTGGAGCGTGGTGCGCAGCGCGGGCAGGTTCTTTTGGTAGGCCGGCAGGTCGTCGGCCGCGAGAGCGGTGGCGGCATCGGCGCCGGCGAAGGCGAGGGCCTTCAGCAGCGCATAGGCGGCCTCGTCGTGGGCCGGTTCGGCGGCGGACACCTTGCTTGGCGCTGGCGCGCCGTGGTCGGGTGTGGCGCCGGTGGCGGCGTGGGCGAGCTGGGCCTGGCCGTCGAGAAGGAGCGCGCCCTGGGTCACGACCTTGTCGCCCTCGGCGAGGCCGGCGAGCACCTCGGCGGTGGTGTCGCCGATGCGGCCGAGTTGGATGTCGCGGGCGGCGTAGGCGCGGTTGCCCCGGTCCACGAACACCACCGGGTGGCCGCCGTGCTGCAGCACGGCGGAGCGCGGCACGAGCAGGGTCTCGGGGGATTCGAGTGCCACGCGTGCCAGGCCGGTCTGCCGGTGGAAAAGCTGTCGGTTGGCGTTGTCGAGGACGACGCGGGCGCGGGCGGTGCGGGTCGTCTCGTTGAGATTCGGGTCGATAAAGATGAGGGGGGCCGTGAGGAGCTGGCCGGGGAGGGAGGCGAGCGCGATCTCGACGGTCTGACCGGCGCGGACCCAGGCGAGATCGGCCTCGTAAACGTCGAAGACAAACCACATGCGGGAGAAGTCGCCGATCTCGAAGAGCCGGTCGTTGGTCGCCACATACTGGCCCTCATAGACGGCGCGCGACACGACAGTGCCGGACATCGGCGCGCGCACGGTCACCATGGCGACGGGTTCGCGGGTGTTTTCCAGGATGGCGACTTCCTCCGTGGTCAGGCCGAGCTCGAGCAGGCGTTCGCGGGCGGCGGCGCGCTCGGAGGCGGTGAAGGCGTTGTCGCCGGCGCGGAGGCGCTCCACATATTGGCGCTGGGCGGTGAGCATCTCGGGGCTGTAGATGATGGCAAGCGGCTCGCCCTCACGCACCTCGGCGCCGACGTAGTTGACGTGGAGTTTCTCAACGCGGCCCGGCACGCGGGCGGCGAGGATGCGGTGGCGGGTCTCGTCGTCGTCGATCACGCCGTTGACGCGCAGCGTGCGGACGAGCGGGCCGCGGGTGACGGCGGCGGTCGAGACGCCCGTGACGGCGGCCTGGCTGGCGGTGAGCGTGACGAGGTTGGGATCGACCGGTTGGTCGCCGGCCGGCGCGGCGGTCGCGGCGACGAGGGCCATGCCGCAGATGGTGCACTTGGCGTCGGCCTTGTCGGATTTGATCCACGGGTGCATGGGGCACTGGTAGACGGTCGAGGCGCCCTCCTTTGCCAAGGCTATGGCGGGCAAGGCGGAGAGAGTCACGGCGGTGAGAAGGGAGAGGAGCAGGAGGTGAGTTTTCATGGGAGGACAAGGAGGAGACGGACGGGAACGGATAATCTTACCCGGGCACGCGACGGTGCGGAGGGTCAGACGGACGAGGGGGGCGGCGCGCGCGATACGCGGGCACACTCAGCCTGGGCTCAGATCAACCAGCTGCAGTGCGCCTGAAACAGGGGGACACTCGCAGGAAGGGCCACCGCCAGGCGCGCCGGCACAGCCGGGACGACGCTGACGCGGGGCATGAACTGCACATAAAAGACTTCGCGCACTTGGCGCGGGGCGGGGGCGGCGCGGCGCACCGCGGCGCGGGCGACCACGGACGGGTTCGCCACCTGGCAGACCGGTTGGGCGGCGATGGGAGGCAGGCCGCATTCGGCCATGCCGCAATCACCCTGCTGCTCGCAGCAGCCGCATTTCTCCTCCGGCACCAGCCGCACGTCCACCGGCGACACCTGCGCGAGCGCGGTGCCGAAAACCAGGAGGAGGAGCCAGACGAGCCGTTTCATGCGGAGAGGCACAGATAGCCAGCCGGGGCGGCCGGGCAACTGTTTAATGGGTCTCACGCAATAGGCTGACGTCGCGCTGCCGGTGGGCGGAGCGGCTCGCTCCGCCGCGGCGCACCGGGCCGGTGCGCCCTACCCGTCAAAACTATCGTGCGAACGTCAATAATCAGGAGCTGACGCCTCCCCTACTTGCGGAAGGCGGCGGCCTCGGCGCGGGCCTCGGCGATGCTCCTGCGCACATCGGGAATTTTCAGCAACGTGCGCGCGAGCGCCGCGCCGACGGCCTGGCCGGCGGCCAGGTCGGACGGGTAGTGGACGCCCGACAGCAGCTTGTAGCGGCGGGTTTCGGCAGCGCGCGCGGCGAAGCCCGCGGCGTGCTCCGGGAAGATTTCCGCGAGCAGGCCGGCCCAGAGGGAGGACTGGATGGCGTGGCCGCTGGGATAGGAACCGGTGTCGGCGAACTCCACGCAGGGCTTGATGCGTTCGTCGGCGAAGGGCGGGCGCTGGCGCGGGTGCAGGGCCTTGGCGGTGCGGTTCACCGCGATGAAACCCGTGTGCGCGACGAAAAAGAGCTCGGCGGTCTTCGGCAGGTTGGCCGCGGTGAACCACGGGCCCAGCACCTCGGAGCCGAAGAGCCAGATGGTCTCGTGCTCAATCTGGACGCAGCGCGCGGCCTGCGCCGGCGTGCGGGCGGCCTGCGCCTGGAGCACGGTGTCGAGCTCGGCGCGCACGGCGGCCGAGCCGGGCGCGGGCGGCGCGGGCAGCAGCGCGGGGAGATCGAGCGGGGTGGGGGAAAAAGCGGAGGCTGCCGCCGCGGTGGCGGCGAGGGAAAGGGCGAGGGCGAGGGCAAGGGCAAGGAGGCGCGTCATGGGGATGTTCACTATCTGAATCGTCATTCCGGGCGAAGCGAAGAATCCATCAGCGCTGCGCGATGCGGACATCCTGATGGATCCTTCGCTTCGCTCAGGATGACAACGAATGTGGCTCACTCCACGTTGCGCAGCTGGATGCTGTCGATGCGGCGATCCTTGGCCTGCACGTCGGAGACGATGATGAGCTTGTCGCCGGGGGAGATGCGGCCTTGCCGGAGCAGGGAGGCGGTGGCGCGCTCGATGGTGGCCTCGGGGTCGCCGAAGGGCGTGAGCAGGTAGGGCTCGACCGAGCGCACCATCTTCATGTGGCGCAGGGTCTCGAGGGAGTCGGTGACGGCGAGGATGGGCGCGCGCGGCGGGCGGTGGGCGGCGAGGCCGGCGGCGGTGGTGCCGTGGCGGGTGAAGACGAGCAGGAGCGAGCGGGGAAACTCGTTGGCCAGCACCACGGCGGCGCGGAAGACCTTCATGCGCTCCTGGATGAAGACCGCAGGCTCGGGGAAATCCTGCGCCTGCTCCTCCTCGATGCGCCGGGCGATGGCGTCGAGCACCTGCACGCATTCGAGCGGGTATTTGCCCACGGTGGTCTCGCCGGAGAGCATGACGCAGTCGGCCTGCTCGTAGACGGCGTTGGCGACGTCGGTGATCTCGGCCCGGCTCGGCATGGGTTGGCTGATCATGGACTCGAGCATGTGCGTGGCGATGATGACGGGGCGGCCGATGGCGAGGCAGGTGCGCACGGCCCGGCGCTGGATGACGGGCAGCTCTCGCAGCGGCACCTCGATGCCGAGATCGCCGCGGGCGACCATGAGGACGTCGGTGGCGCGGATGATGTCGTCGAGGTTGTCGATGGCCGACTGGTCCTCGATCTTGGCGACGATGCGGGCGAGGGAGCGGTTCTCCTTGAGGAAGACCCGGAGCTGGTCGATGTCGTGCGCCTCGCGGACGAAGGACAGGGCGACGAAGTCGATGCCCTCCTCGATGCCGACGAGCGTGTCGCCGCGATCCTTGGCGGTGAAGGAGGGGAGGTTGACCTTGACGCCGGGCAGGTTGATGTGGCGGCGCGAGGTGAGGGAGCCGGGGGTGAGCACGCGGCAGCGGATGTGGGCGTGGTCCTTGGCGAGCACCTCGAGGCGGATGAGGCCGTTGTCCACGAGGACGGTGTCGCCGACCTTGATGTCGTTGACGAGGTCGCGGTAGTTGACGTCCACGGAGCGGACCTCCTCGGCGTTCTCGCGGTCGGCACCGGGCTTGACGGTGAAGTCGAAAATTTCGCCGGGCCGGAGCTCGATCGGGTGTTCCAGGTCGCCGGTGCGGATCTCGGGTCCCTTGATGTCCATCATGATGGCGACCTCGCGACCGGCGGTCTTGGAGGCGGCGCGGATGCGGCGGATGATCATCCGCGTCCAGTCGTGCTTGGCGTGCGCCATGTTGAGGCGGACAACGTCCACGCCGGCGGTGATGAGCCGGACGAGCATCTCCTCGCTTTCGGTGGCGGGGCCGAGAGTGGCGATGATCTTGGTGCGGCGGAGCGGCGCGGGCATGGCCGGGAGTGAAGCGGCGGACGGGACGAGCGGCAAAACAAAAGCCGCCCGGCGGAGTGCTTATGTCTTGGAAAACAGGCCCTCAGCAGTGGAAAAACGGCGTGCCGGCGCCGGCGGCGACGACGGAAAAGCCGCAGGCGCGCGCGGCCAGCACCGGGCCGCAGGAGGCGGCGACCGCCTCGGGTGAGTTGCAGTCGCGGGAGAGGTGGGTGAAGAAGACGTGGCGCCAGCGCGCGCCGGCGACGCCCTCGAGCAGCTCGCGAGCCGCCGCGTTGGAGAGGTGGCCGTGGCGGCCGCTGATGCGCTGCTTGGTGGACCACGGGCGCCGGGTGTCGGCCTCGAGCATCTGCGGGCAGTGGTTGGCCTCGACGACGAGCACGTCGGCCTCGCGGATGCGCTCGCGCACGTGGGCCGGGGCGTGGCCGAGATCGGTCAGCCAGGCGAGGCTGCGGCGCGGCGCGAGCAGGTCGTCCTCGCCGTGGGCGATGAGGAACCCGACGGGATCCTGCGCATCGTGCGGCACGGCGAAGCTGCTGATTTCGAGGTCGCGGTAGCGGAAGGTCGCGCCGGTCTCGAAGAGCTGCCAGTCCACGCGGTGCTTGAGGGCGGGCTGGAGCGCCTGGGCGGTGGCACGGTTGGCGAATACCTTGATCTGCGGGAAGCGCGCAAGGCCGGTGAGTGCGGCGGCGTGGTCGCTGTGCTCGTGCGTCAGGAGGATGGCGTCGATGCGCTCCAGCTTCTCATCGAGGTCGGCGAGCAGGCCGGCGAGGCGCCGGGCGGAAAAGCCGGCGTCCACGAGCACGCGCGCATTGTCCGTCTGGAGGAAGGCGGAATTGCCGGCGCTGCCGCTGCCGAGGATGCTGAAGCGCATGGCCATGTCGGATTGAAGGACCGCCCGGAACGCGCCCGCAATGGTTAATTTGGACCCTGCGGCGCGGCGCCGGAGAGGTTGACGCCCGCCGCAAACTGGCTTGCCTTGACCCTCCATGCCGAAGAAGGCCCCCAGACCAACCAAGCCCGCGCAGCCCGTGCGCGCCCTCCGCGGCACGGTGTCCATCACCCGGCAGGTGCACTTCAACTCCGCCCACCGGCTGCACAACCCGACGAAGAGCCAGGCCTGGAACAAGAAACAATACGGCCTGTGCACCAACCCGCACTGGCACGGCCACAACTACGTGCTCGAGGTCACGCTGCGGGGCGAGCCCGACCCGGTCACCGGCTACATCATCGACCTCGGCGAATTGAAGCGCATCCTGCACCGCGCCGTCGTGGACCCGTGCGACCACCGCAACCTCAACGACGAGGTGCCCTTCCTGCGCGGCATCATCCCCTCCACAGAGAACCTTGTCATCGCCTTCTGGCACGAGATCGCCCCGCACATCCCGGCCCCCGCCACGCTGCACTGCGTGCGGCTCTACGAAACCCCGCGCAACTACGCCGAGTTTTTCGGCCCCGCCCGCCCATGAAACAAATGTATCTCCACCGCTCGAGTTGCGGGCAGCAGCCTCCGATCAAGCGCGGCTACGACCGGAAGTTCCGGCCGACCGCCGCCTACCGCGCCACGCTGCCCGACATGATGGAGGTCGCCCACGAGACCATCCAGGGTGCGCACGTTCCCATCCAGCAGGTCGGCATCCACAACTTCAAGCTGCCCCTCAAATACCGCACGAAGGCGGGCAAGCTCCTCACGCTCGAGACCAGTGTCACCGGCACCGTCTCGCTCGAGGCCGACCTCAAGGGCATCAACATGAGCCGCATCATGCGGACTTTCTACGAGCACCGGGACGGCGTCACCACCGGCGAGTGGATGGGAAAAATCCTCAAGGGCTACCTGCGCAAGGTGGAGACGAAGGACGCGCGCCTGAAGATCGCCTTTTCCTACCCGATGCTGCGCCCGAGCCTGCGCACCGGGCTCGAGGGCTACCAGTTCTACAACGTGGCCTTCGAGGGCGTGATGACGCGCGACGGCCGCTACCGTCGCTTCATCCACTTCGACTACGTCTATTCCTCCGCCTGCCCCTGCTCCGCCGAGCTGACCGAGCACGCCCGCGACAAGCGCCAGGCCTACGGCGTGCCGCACTCCCAGCGCAGCAAGGCCCGCATCACGCTCGAGGAGGCGGAGGGAAAGAAGATCTGGATCGAGGACGTCCATGCGCTGTGCCTCGCGGCGCTCCCGACCGAGACGCAGGTGATGGTGAAGCGCGAGGACGAGCAGGCCTTCGCCGAGCTCAACGGCGCCTACCTGAAGTTTGTCGAGGACGCCGCGCGGCTGCTCTACCTCCAGTTCGACCGTGACAAGCGCATCGCCGACTTCCGCATCGCCTGCTCGCACTTGGAGTCGCTGCACTCGCACGACGCCGTGAGCGTCATCTGCAAAGGCGTGCGCGACGGCTTCAAGGCCGACTTCATGGACTTTGGTTCCTTGCTCTGTTAGCGCAGCCGGAATCCCGAAGCTTCAAACGCCAAGCTCCAACCTCCAGAGAAGCCCAAATGATTGAAACTTGGAAATTAAGAATTCCCTGGAGCTTGGATGTTGGAGCTTGGAGCTTATCCGCATGAATCCCAGTCCCGTCATCCTCATCACCGGTGCGTCGCAGGGCATCGGCGCGGCCATCGCCAAGACCTTCGCCGCGGAGGTGCCCGGCGCGCGCCTGGCGCTGGTCGCGCGCAACGAGAAGAACCTGCAGGCCGTGGCCGGCGAGTGCCTCAAGCTCGGCGCCACGGTCGAGATCTTCCCCTGCGACGTGAGCAGCGAGAAATCCGTGGCCAAGACGGCCCGGATCGTGGCCAGTCACTTCGGCCCGGTGGACGTGCTCATCAACAACGCCGGGGCCTTCGCGATGGCGCCGTTCGCAAAGACGTCGCTTGCGATGTTCGACGACATGCTCGCCACGAACCTGCGCAGCGCGTTTCTCGTCACGCAGGCCTTTCTGCCCGCGATGGTGAAGCGCAAGCGCGGCGACATCTTCTTCATGAGCTCGATTGCCGGGCTCGGCGCCTATCCGCAGGCGGCGGCCTATTGCGCGGCGAAGTTCGGCGTCACCGGCCTCGCCAAGGTGCTCCGCGCCGAGACCAAGACCCAGGGCATCCGCGTCTGCTGCGTGCATCCCGGCGCCACCTGGTCGCCGTCGTGGGCCAAGAGCGGTGTGAAGCCGGCGCGCATCATGCCCGCCGAGGACATTGCCCGCGCCATCCTCGACGTCCACCGGCTCAGCCGCCGCACGGTCGTCGAGGAGATCGTGCTGCGCCCGCAGCTCGGCGATTTGTAGAGACGGCTTGAAACCGGGCGACCCAGCCCGCACAAAGC
Organism: Opitutaceae bacterium; assembly: GCA_016795565.1. Taxonomy (GTDB): domain Bacteria; phylum Verrucomicrobiota; class Verrucomicrobiia; order Opitutales; family Opitutaceae; genus Lacunisphaera. The sequence continues at coordinate 42,435 of JAEUGW010000042.1, forward strand.
AGCGCATGTCGCTTCCGCGTCAGACTATCCTGGTGGTGGAGGACGAGGCCGCGATCGCCGAGACCATCACCTACGCGCTGCAAACCGAGGGCTTTGCGCCGGTCTGGAAGACCACGGGGCGCGACGCGCTGGCCGTGCTTGCCGCGCAACCGGTCGCGCTCGTCGTGCTCGATGTCGGCCTGCCCGACAGGAGCGGCCTCGACGTCTGCCGCGAGCTGCGCAAGCGGCACACGGTGCCCGTGATTTTCCTGACGGCGCGCAGCGGCGAGGTGGACAAGATCGTCGGTCTCGAGCTCGGCGCCGACGATTACCTCGCCAAACCCTTCAGCCCGCGCGAGCTCACGGCCCGCATCCGCGCCGTGCTGCGCCGGAGCAACGGGACGGCGGCGGCCGGAGCCGCGCCGGCCGGCTGGCGGCATGACGAGGCGAAATGCCGCATCAGTTTCCGCGGGCAGTCGCTCGACCTGACCCGCAACGAATACCGCCTGCTCGCCGTGCTGCTGGCGGCACCCGGGCGGGTGTTCAGCCGCGACCAGCTGATGGCGGCGGCGTGGGACGACCCCGGCGCCGCGTTCGACCGCACGGTGGACGCGCACATCAAGACGCTTCGCGCCAAACTCCGCGCCGCCGCGCCGGACGCCGATCCGATCGTGACGCATCGAGGGATGGGGTATTCGCTCCGGGAGGAGTGAGACGATGCACGACAACAGATCATTTACGCCAAGGACGCGAGGGCAGCAAATCGCCAGAAAGGGTATTCAAACTTGGTTTGTCATTCTGAACGCAGTGAAGAATCCATCAGGATTTGGGTCGCTTCCCCTCGACAACGAATATCCATCTGGATTCTTCGCTGCGCTCAGAATGACAAGTTTCGAGTATTTCAGGGTTTTTAAATTACACCCCGTGCGGTTGAACAGCAGGCATGCTTCGCAATCTTTGCCGCCGTGGTTTGGAGCGGGGTTGATGGTATACTCTCCATGAGGATCCGCACCGCCATCTTCGGGGTGTATGTGGTGGCCTCGGCCGTGGGGTTCGTCGTGCTCATGGGTCTGGTGCTGCGCGATGTGCGTCTGCGCTATGTCGAGTCGATGCGCCGCACCCTGGGTGACACGGCGGCCTATCTCGCGGCCTATGCCGCGCCCGCCGCCGCGGGGGAGGATTGGGCTCGCAAGCTTGCCAGCCTGCCCCCGGGCACGGAGGTGCTCCGGGTCTTTGCCTGCGATGCCAACGACCGGGTCGTGTTCGACGCCGCCGGGCGGGACGTCGGACAGGCCTATGCCCGCGTGATGTTTGGTGGCGGCAAGAGCGCTTCGGAAAATTATTCGGTGCCGAACGTCGCGATCGTGAACAACGAGCTGCGGGTCTTCGCCCCGGTCCGGCTCAACGGTGTCCTGCTCGGCTGGGTGGGCGTCGGCCGGCCGCTGGCGACGGTGAACGAGGGCATCAGCGCCGCCCGCTGGCGGTTGGTCGGGATGACGGGGGCCATCGCGCTGGTGATGGTCGTGGCCGGGTGGTGGATATCCGCGCGCCTGACCCGATCCTTGGAGCGACTGACGCTCTATGCCCGGCAGGTCCGCGACGGACGCGTGCCGCCGCCACCCCGGTCACGGGCGAAGGAGATTGCGGAGCTCAGCACGGCCTTTGAGGAGATGCGCGACGCGCTGGAGGGCCGCCAGCACGCCGAGCGCTACACGCAGGCCCTTGCACACGAGGTGAAGGCGCCGCTCGCCGCGATCCGCGGCGCCGCGGAACTGATGGACGAGACCATGCCGCCGGAGCAGAGGGCGAAATTCCTCGGCAACATTCGCAGCGAGGCGGCGCGCATCCAGCAGATTATTGACCGGTTGCTGGAGCTGTCGTCGCTGGAGGCCCGCAAGGCGCTGGGGCAGACCGAAGCCATCGACGCGGCCAAGCTCACGGCGGAGGCGGTCGCGGCGCTGCGGCCCGCCTGCGAGGCGGCCCGGGTGACACTGAGCGTTGAAGCGGCTGCCGCCACCCTGCGGGGCGAGCGCGTGCTGTTGCGCGAGGCGCTGGTCAACCTGCTGCAGAACGCGCTGGATTTTTCGCCGGCCGGTGGCGCGGTGACGCTGCGCTGCGCGGCGGAAGCCGGGCGCATCAGCTTCACGGTCGAGGACAGCGGCCCCGGCGTGCCGGATTATGCGCTGCCGCGGGTGTTCGAGCGGTTTTATTCGCTGCCGCGGCCCGGCACGGAGCGGAAGAGCACGGGCCTCGGGCTGGCGCTGGTGCGCGAGATCGCCCACCTGCACGGCGGCGACGCCACTCTCGCCAACCGGCCCGAAGGCGGCGCGCGCGCGATGGTTTGGCTTCCGGCAGGCTGAGAGTCCCGGCCCGTTGGTCGTCTAATAGATGACCAACCTCCGGGCCTGATTTCCGCTCGTTTTCACGGACACTTCACACGGGCTTCACATGGGCCGGGCAGGATGGGGCATGGAAATCGTCCAGCCTCCTGTCATTCATCAGACGGCGCCGACTGCAAATCGGCGCCACACTGTTACGCTAAAACTGCTGTTCATCGCCGCGCTGGTGCTGTTGCTCCAGTTGCCGCTTGGCCTCGTCAACAGTCTGCGGCAGGAGCGCGCCGGCAACCGCGAGGCGGCCCATGCGCGGCAGATCGGGGAGACGATCGTGGCGCCGGGCTACAATCCCGCCGTCGCGGCGGCCGAGGGATACCGGATGGTTGAGCGTTCGCTCAAGCACAGCGTGCTGGTGCTGACGCTGGTGTTCGCGGCGTTCTTCCTGTTTGAGACGCTCGCCGGGTTGAAGCTGCACGCCGTGCACTACGGGCTGGTGGGGGCGGCGCTGTGCTTGTTCTACCTGGCGCTGCTGGCACTCGGTGAGGTGCTGCCACCCGGGCAGGCCTATGTCGGTGCGGCAGTGGCGTCGTCGGTGCTCATCGTGGGTTACAGCATCTCGGTCCTGCGGAGCTACGCTCGCGCGGGCACGATAGCCGCGCTGCTGGCCGGCGAGCACAGCGTGCTCTACGTGGTGCTGCGGATGGAGGATTACGCCCTGCTCGCGGGCACGGCATCGCTCTTCGTCGTGCTGGCCGGCATCATGTTCTTCACCCGCAACGTGGACTGGTTCGCGCAGGAAACGGGCGCGAAGCCAGCGTGACATTCCCAAACCGTTTCACGCAAAGTCGCGGAGCCGCGAAGAAATCGCCAGGGCCGGTGCTCTCAAAAAGCGCCGGTCCCGGGCGGTTCAGGGCAAGTGCACGAGTTTCAAGATCGCGACACGACTAAGTAGCCGTCATGGCCCAAAGGCCAGTGACTATGCAGATGAGAGCAAAACCAATGAAGCTATACTTTACCAATCTTGCGCCTCCATAGTGGAAGAGCGCTGAAAACAATAAGCTCAGTAGAAAAAGGCGAGACAGCACACATTTCCTATCCACTTTTTCCATCTTTGATCCCGATAAAATTCATCATGCCCGAGAGCAAACCAGAGAAGGTAAATACCCGGGATCAGCAGTATCAGCCCAATCACCAAGTTATCCAAACTATCATCCATTATTACAGAAGCGACTGCTGAGCGCCGGCGGGTTTGAGGCCGATGGCGGCGTAGCCCTTGGGCGTGAGGATGCGGCCTTGGGCGGTGCGGGCGAGGTAGCCTTCCTGAATCAAAAAGGGCTCGTGGACTTCCTCGAGGGTGTCGGCTTCCTCGCCGACGGCGATGGCGATGGTGCCGAGGCCGACGGGGCCGCCGGCATAATTCTCGGCCATCAGGCGCAGGACGCGCTTGTCCATCTCATCGAGGCCGGCGGCGTCGATTTCGAGGAGTTCGAGCGCGGCGGCGGCGACAGGCTGCGTGATGCGGCCCTTGGCCTTCTCAGAGGCGTAGTCGCGGCAGAAGTTGACGAGATTGTTGGCGATGCGCGGCGTGCCGCGGGCGCGGGAGGCGATCTCGCGGGCGCCGCCGGCGTCGAGGTCCACCTTGAGCAGGCCGCAGCTGCGGGTGACGATGCCCTCAAGTGTGGCGCGGTCGTAGTAGTCGAGGCGCGTGTTGAGCGTGAAGCGCGAGCGGAGCGGGGCGGTGAGCAGGCCGGCGCGCGTGGTGGCGCCGATGAGCGTGAACTTCGGGATCGAGAGGCGGACGCTGCGGGCGTTGGGGCCCTGGTCGATCATGATGTCGAGGCGGAAGTCCTCCATCGCGCTGTAGAGGTATTCCTCGACGGTCTTCGGGATGCGGTGGATCTCGTCGATGAAGAGGATGTCGCCTTCCTCCAGGTTGGTCAGCAGGCCGGCGAGGTCGCCGGCCTTCTCGATGACGGGGCCGGAGGTGACGCGGACATTGCGGCCGAGCTCGTGGCCGAGGATGAAGGCGAGGGTGGTCTTGCCGAGGCCCGGCGGGCCGGAGAGCAAAATGTGGTTGAGCGCCTCGCCGCGGCGCTTGGCGGCGCCGACCATGACCTGCAGGCGTTCGACGGTCTTCGGCTGGCCGGAGAAATCCGCGAAGGAAAGAGGGCGCAGCGCGGCCTCGGCAGGCGAGACCGGGGCGGCCAGAGTGGTGGTGAGGAAGCCGGTGCCCTTGGAGGATTGGTCAGGAGAAGGCATCAGAAAATAAATATGGAAATCAGGAACTCAGGAATGAGGGAGGAAACGGTTCGTTCCTGATTTCCTGAGTTCCAGATGGATCGGTTTCATTTCCATTCAACCGAGGCGCCGAGGCTGCGGAGATTTTCGACGAAGTTGGGGTGGGCGCGCCGGATGGTGTCGGCGTTCTTGACCACGGATTTGCCCGGGATGCTGGCGGCGACCATGTAGAGGGCGACGGCGGCGCGGATGATGTAGGGGGCCTCGGCCACGGCCGGGCGCAGCGGCTTGGCGCCGAAGACCGTGATGCGGTGCGGGTCGCTGACGACGATGTGGGCGCCGAACTTGGACAGCTCGGACATCCAGGTGAAGCCGCCCTCGTAAACCTTGTTCCAGAACATCACCGTGCCCTCGGCGCGGACGGCCAGGGCGATCATGACCGGCAGGAGGTCCACCGGGAAATACGGCCACGGCGCGGCCTCGATCTTCGGGAGCAGGTTCGAGGTGAAGGGCTCGGTGACGACGAGCTTCTGCCGCTTGCGGACGATGGCGGTGTCGCCCTCGTAGTCGATCTTGACGCCCAGCTTGGCGAAGGAGCGGTTGATGAGGTCGAAGTGGTGGGGCAGGGAATTTTTCACGCGCACCTCGCCGCCGGTGATGGCGCCGAGCGCGAGGAAGGTGACGATCTCGTGGTGGTCGGTGTTGATGGTGAACACGCCGCCCTTGAGCTTGGCGACGCCGGTGACGGTGAGCTGGCTGGTGCCGAGGCCGGTGATCTTCGCGCCCATGCCGGCGAGCACGGCGCAGAGGTCCTGCACGTGCGGCTCGCTGGCGGCGTTGAGGAGGACGGACTCGCCCTCGGCGAGCACGGCGGCCATGACGAAGTTCTCGGTGGCGGTGACGGACATGTAGTCCGGCCAGTGACGGGCGCCGCGGAAGCGGCCCTTGAGCGACATCTTCAGGTCGCCGTTGTGGGTGATCTTTGCGCCGAGCTTTTCGAGGATCTCAAGGTGCGGGTCGAGCTCGCGGATGCCGAGGGAGCAGCCCTTGGCGTTGGTCGGCAGCGTGATCTTTTTCATGCGCTGCAGGAGCGGCGCGAAGAGGAGGACGGACGAGCGCATGCCCGCGGGGAGCTCGCCGTTGAGGCGGCCGGCGTCGAAGCCCGAGTGGTCGAGCGTGAGGGTGCCGGCGGCGCGGTCCCAGGCGACGGCCGAGCCCTGCTCGGTGAAGAAGGTGACGAGCTTCTCGACGTCGGTGATGTGCGGGACGTTGCGGAGGACGACCTTGGCGTCGGTGAGCAGCGTCGCGCAGAGGATGGGCAGGACGGAGTTCTTGTTGCCCGACGGCGTGATGGTGCCGCTCAGGGGTTTGCCGCCGTGGATGATGAGATCGGACATCGCGGAAGTGAGAGGGAAAGTGAAAGGGAGGGGTGGCGCCGAAACCCTAGTCATCGCGAGCGGTGCAACCGCGTGGCGATCCAGCTGGATTGCTTCGTCGCTTCGCTTCTCGCAATGACAGGAAAAGAAAAAAGGCGTCCGCGGGAGCGGACGCCTTGAAGTGATTCGCGCGGGGCGCGCGGAGCAAGAGTGAAGTGGCTCAGACGCCGCCCTGGCTGCTGCCCTCGGAGCGATAACCGCCGCCGCTGCGACCACGACCGCCGCGGCTGCGACCACGGCCGCCTTCGCCGCCGCCTTGATAGCCGCCGCCCGAGCCGCCGCGATTGCGGCCGCCCCGGTGACGACGCTGGCCGCCGCCCTCGCGGCGATGTTCGCCGTTGGCTGCGGGGGCCGGGGCAGCCTCCGCCGAAGCGGAACCTCCGAAGAGGGATTTCAGCCAGCCGAAGAAGCCGCCGGACTGGGCCGGGACTTCGGCGGAGGCCGCCATGGCGCGCTCGGGCGAGCCGTGGGCAGGACGCTCGGAACGCTCCGGGCGCTCGCTGCGCTCGCGCGGGGCGCCGCCCCAGTTGCGCGGGGTCGGCACGTAGGTGTGGCCCGGGCGCACGTAGAGGAACTGCGGGGGAATCGAATCGACGTCCACGGGCTCGTCGGCCGGACGCTCGGCGCGCTCCTCACGGCGCGGGCGCTCGCTGCGGGCGGGCTTGAAACCCTCGCTCTCCCAAGTCTGGGCGGGCGCGGTCTTCTGCTGGGCCGGCTCGAGGATGTTCAGCTCAGCCGGCTCATCGTTTTGGACGGGAGCGGCATCCGCGACGGGCGCGGAGTATTCGCGGACCGGGGCGGGGGTGATGACAACCGGAGCCGGTTCGAAGGGCTTCGGGGCGGGGACGGACGCGGCCGGCGTTTCGGCCGGGGCGAACGGGTTCTGGTATTCACGCGGAGCGTTGACGACTTCGATGGCGGTCGGCGTGTAGTCAGGGGAAGCCGCGGTGGAGGCGGCGGGACCGGCGGCGGGACGTTTACCGCGGGCGAGGCCGGAGCCGCGGGTGGAGCCGAAGGAGGGGAACGCGGCGTCTGGCGCCGGGGTGGTCGCGGTGGCTTCGGCAGGAGCACCGGACGATTCTGTGGAGGACATGTCTAGCTATGTTGTTGGTTGAAAGCGCCTGCCAAAAAATTGGTGGCGCGGGTAGGGATGCCAGCCGGAGCTCGGGAATCGTGCTCAACCCCTCGATTTCGCTCGGGGCAGACAGCGGCAATAACGGGCGAACGTCGGTTATTCACCCGGACAGGGCAACTTAAATTTCCCGGGTGCCGGAGCTTGCCAGCCGCCGGAGGGGCTCCCACGCTCCCCGGCCATGGACAAACTCGAGGAGATCTTTCGTATGCAAGATGCGCTGAATAAGCGCATTGGAGTAAATCTGCCCCCGCCGACCGACGAGGAGAAGGCGAAGTGGATTCTTAATTATACCCGGGCCATGCAACAGGAGACGGCCGAGCTGATCGACAGCGTCCCCTGGAAGTGGTGGGCCAAATACCAGAAGTTCGACGAGCAGAACGCCAAGGTCGAGGTGGTGGACCTTTTCCACTTTCTGGTGTCGCTCGCGCAGACCCTCGGCATGACGCCGGACGATGTTTACCAGGCCTACCTGAAGAAGAACGCCGTGAACCACCAGCGGCAGGAAAGCGGCTACGTGAAGAAGGACGAGACGGACTCGAAGCATATCTGACCGGCGCGTTGCGCCGGGAAAGCTCCAACATCCAAGCGCCAAGCTCCAGAGAAACTCCAAGGGTCAAACTTGGAAATCAATGGACGCAGGCTGCTGTTTGATCGTTGGTTTTTCAATGGAGCTTGGAGGGTGGAGCTTGGAACTTTCACGCCACCGCCACGAAGCTGCCGGAAAACTCCACGGCGGGCTGGCCGTTGTCGCCCTCGACGGTGGCGGTAAGGTTCATGCGCGCCTTCTTGTGGCGTCGCAGTTCGCGAATGAATTGCTCCGCCTCGGCGGCGGGCGGGCGCACGCACACGGCGCGGAGCGTGCCTTTGACGGGCGAAAGATAGTCGGCCGCGCTGTGTTTCACGACGACGTGGCCGTCGATGCCGGCCTCGCGCAGGAGCGTCCAGAGCCCCGCGTAGCAGGCGAGGGTGGGGAGCGTGTGCAAGGAGCCGCCAAACGCCGTGCCGAGGTGGTTGACGTTTTTGTCGAGCGGGGCCTCGAGCACGAGGCGCCGGGCGTTGCTCTCGGCCACGTGCAGGCCCATGGCGCGCGTGAGGGGTATCTTCTCGTGGAGGAAGGCCTCGAGGCTTTTCTCGGACATGCTTTCGGGAACGACGGCGTTCATGCAGGGAAAACTCCAAGCTCCAACATCCAAGCTCCAGCGAAACTCCAGGATTCAATCATCACTGGAGTAGCGGAAGTTTTCTGAATTTGGGCAGGTTGAGATTTCATTGGGATTTGGCGGGTGGAGCTTGGAGCTTCCCCGCTTCTGCCGCAAAGATTTCGTGTTCGCCACGATGAGAGCGGCAGACAGGTTGTCAGCATGGAATGCCGGCCAAACTGCGGGGCCTGTTGCATCGCGCCGAGCATCTCGTCGCCGATCCCGGGGATGCCGCACGGCAAGCCGGCGGGCATTCCCTGCGTGCAACTGCTGCCCGACATGCGGTGTGCGATCTTCGGCCGGCCCGAGCGCCCGGCGGTGTGCGCGAGCCTCCGGCCGACGAACGAGATGTGTCGAACGACGCGGGAAGGGGCACTCGAATATCTTACCGCCTTGGAACTCCAGACCCGACCCAGGGGAAATGCCTGTCAGCCGTAGGCCCGGCGAAGGCTGATGCGGGGCGGACCGCGACGAGGCGTTGGCAAGATTGACCAGGCTGGAGCACGAGACCGCAAGCTAGGTCGGGATACGAGCGAAGCGGGGCACGGGGAAGTCCCTTGGGAGGTAAGAAGCTGTCAGAAAACGGTCTTTTGTAGGGGCGTAGCTTGTCCGCGCCAGGCACGGGCAACGCAGTCACTCGGGCGCGCACAAGGCGCGCCCCTACATTTTGTGCAATGACCAATACCTGCATGATTTTCGGATAGCTTCAATATGCCTTGTCCTGCGGACGGCTCCCGTGTTTCCTGCGGGTCGCTGGTCTTGACGAGGCCAACGGGCCACGCCAACCCCTCCACGCCCATGTCACGCTGCCGCCTCCTCGGAATCTGTGTCGCCGGTCTATTGCTCAACGTGCTCCCGGGCTGGGGCCAGGCGACGTGGAACGCGAGTGACACGGCCAGTCTGCAGACGGCTCTGTCGAGTGCGGTCAGCGGTGATACCATCAACTTCACGGGCAGCATCACGCTCTCCGGCGCGCTGCCGGCGGTGGCAGCCACGCTGACGATCAACGGCAACGGCTTCACGCTCGACGGCGCCGGCACGTATCAGGGCTTGCAGATCACATCAGGCACGGTGCTGCTGCAGAACCTGACCATCCAGAACGCGGTCGCCCAGGGGCAGGGTGGGAGCAGCGCCAACATCGCCGGTGGCGGTGGCGCCGCCGGCTTGGGCGGCGGACTCCTTGTGGGCAGCGGCGCCAACGTCACGCTTGCGAACATGAACTTCAGCTCGAACCAGGCGCTCGGCGGCGGTGGCGGCACCGGTCACACGGTCGGGGGAGCCAACACCGGTTCGGACGGCGGTGGCACCAGCCCCGGCCTGGGCGGTGCCTTCGGCGGCAATGGCGCCGCCGGCAGTCCCAACGGCGGCGCGGGCGGCAATGGAGTTGGTGGCGGCACCGGCGGATATGGCAGCGGCGGTGGTGGCGGCGGTGGCGGTGGGCAGGGCGGCAACGGCGGCGCGGGTGGCAACGGTGGCAATGGCGGCAGCGGCGGGGTCGGCGGCGCCGGCGGTTATGGTGGTGGTGGTGGCGGCGGCGGCGTGGGCGGGCCCGGCGGGCTCATGGGCTCGGGTGGGACTTTCAACGGCGGCGCCGGTGGCTTCGGCTTCGGCGGCGCCGGTGGCTTCGGCGGCGGCGCGGGCGGCCTCGGTGGCGTCAGCACCGGCAACTCCGCTGGTGGCGGCGGGGGCGGGCTCGGTGCGGGCGGGGCCATCTTTGTGCAGTCCGGCGGCTCGCTCTCCGTGAGCGGCAATCTCGGAATCAACGCGAACACCGCCACGGGCGGCAGCGGAGGCAGCTCCATCGGCTTCAACGGGACGGCCGGCGCAGTGGGCGGCGCGGCGGGGGCCGGCGTTTTCCTTTCCGGCAGCGGCACACTCGTTGTTGCCCCGGCCACGGGCCAGACGCAGACGTTTTCCAATCCGATCACCGACGAGGTCGGTTCCGGGCTGAGCGGCGGCACCGGCGTCTGGGGTCTCGCCAAGGGCGGCGATGGCACGCTCGTGCTCAACGGGGCCCAGCAATTCACGGGTGCCACGACGGTCACGGTCGGCACTCTCGCGGTAAACGGCACGTCGCTGTCGGCCACCACGGTGCTGAGCGGCGGCACGCTCGGCGGCAGCGGCACCCTGAACGCGCTGGCCACGATCGATTCGGGCGGCGTCCTCGCGCCGGGCAATTCGCCCGGCACGCTCACCTTCGCCAGCGGCCTTACGATCAACGACGTCGCGACCTTCAACTTCGAACTCGGCTCCACGAGCGACCTTATCCTTGTCACGGGCGGCACGCTCACCGGCCCGGCCAGCGCGGCGGGGGCGACCTTCAACTTCGCGGCGGCGGGTGGCTTCGGCGCCGGCACCTACACGCTCATCGACGGCACCGGCGCGGCCCTCAGCGGCTTTGACCTGGCCGACTTCACCCTCGGCTCCGGCATCAGCGGCTACAATTTTTCCTTCGGACTCGCGGGCCACGTGCTCTCGGTCACGGCGACCGCCATCCCCGAGCCCGCGACCTATGCCGCGATACTCGGCGCGTGCGTCCTGGGCCTGGCCGGCCTGGCGCGTCGCCGCCGGGTCTGGGGTGCGTTTTTCAAATCCGGATCACGGAAGGTTTGACCACTGATGCTCCGCCTCACGGCTTCGCTTGGGAAAGCCCTCCGCCTAATCGGCTCCGGTTTGGGTTCGGAGGCGCGGCTATTGACTAATGCATAAATAATATCCTACTTGGGTATGCGCCCAAAAGGAAGTCCGGAGGAACTGGAACATCGCCGCCAGCGTGCGCTGGCGTTGTTGGGGGAAGGTCTGCCACCGGTGGAGGTAGCGGAGAGGATCGGGGTGGATCGTCGCAGTGTGCGCCGGTGGAAGGCGGCCGCGCGGGCGGGCGGAGCGCAAGCGCTGGCGGCAAAGCCGGCGGCGGGGCGCCCGCCCAAACTGTCGCCCCGGTTGCGCCCGCGACTGGAAAAGCTGCTGCTGGGTGGCGCCCAGAAGGCCGGCTTCCCGCAGGATCTGTGGACCTGTCCAAGGATCGCCCAACTGATCGCCCGCAAGTTCGCCGTGAGGTATCATGTCGCGCACGTGAGCCGCTTGCTGCGCAGCCTGGGCTGGAGTCCGCAGCGGCCCGTCCGTCAGGCCCGGGAGCGGGATGAGGCCGCGATCCAGCGTTGGATCAAGACGGATTGGCCCCGCATTAAAAAAAAGCCCGGCGGCTAGGGGCGAGCCTCCTGTTCATCGACGAGAGCGCGCTGCTGCTCTCGCCCTACCTGCGCCGCACATGGAGTCCGTGTGGCTGCCGTCCGGTGGTGGTGCAACGCATCCGGCATCGGCAGAAGCTCTCCATCATTGCCGGGCTGGTGATCCGTGCGCGCCGGCGGCGGGTCCGGTTCGTCTTCCGCCTGCATCGGGACTGTGCCGTCGATGGCCCCAAGGCGGTGGCCTTCCTGCGGCAGGTCGGCTTGGCCGTCTCCGGTCCGATCATTGTGGTTTGGGACCGGCTCAACGCACACCGTTCAAAGGTGGTCCAAGCCTTCCTCGCTCGCCGGCCACGCTTCCAACTGGAATACCTCCCGCCCTACGCACCGGAGCTCAACCCCACCGAATATGCCTGGGGCTGGCTGAAGACCAACCCGTTGGCGAACTACGTCCCCAAGGACGCAGCGGAACTAGCCCGGACCGCTCGCCGCCAAGACCACCAGCTCAAGCACCGGGCGCGTTTGCTATGGTCCTTCATCGACCACAGCCCTCTGCCTTTACGCCATAAATAGGACATTACTTATACATGACTCAATAGCCTAAGCCGGAACGATGCAGTAGAATCGCCGACTGCGTGGGCTAAACTTCTGCGTCACATGGAGATTTCCTACTGCATTGCAGTTGGATTTGGCTCACTGCACCGCTGGGAAACACGCTCATGCGCTGCTTCGACTGCATCG
>JAEUGW010000044.1 GCA_016795565.1 Opitutaceae bacterium
CGATGCAGTCGAAGCAGCGCATGAGCGTGTTTCCCAGCGGTGCAGTGAGCCAAATCCAACTGCAATGCAGTAGGAAATCTCCATGTGACGCAGAAGTTTAGCCCACGCAGTCGGCGATTCTACTGCATCGTTCCGGCTTAGACCACGCCCCTTCGCGCCAAACCGGGCGTGGTCAAGCCACGCCCCTACACAACTCCTGTAGGGGCGCGCCTCGTGCGCGCCCTTCACTCGCCGGTCGCCAAACGAGCAAACTTCTCCTCCGGCCACTCGATCCATTCTTCGGGCGGTTCGCCGTGCGGCCCAAGCAGCTCCATGAACTTGAAGCGTTTTGGGTCCGGAACCCACCACCCCTGCCACGCGGCATTCCGCGGCAACAAGCCGGCGCGATAGGGGTTTAAGAAAAGATAGAGCCCGTAGTCCTCCGATGCTTCGTCGTCGCGCAGCCGGTGCTCCCAGAAATCGCGCTGCCATTCGCCTGCATAACCCGCCTGCTTCCGGCATACAGTCTTCCAGCGCGACACACATCGTCCGACACCGAGACGTGCACCGAGCGCGAAGATCACATGGGCATGATCAGGCATCACCGTTGCTGCCAATACCTCTCCATCACCCTCGCCATGCCAGCTGCGCAAACCGCCTAACATGGCGGTAGTCGCCTGGACTGTTTTCAACCACGGCAACCGGTGCGCGGTAACGAAAGTCACGAAGTAAATTCCGCCGGGTTCCGATGCACGGCCATGGTGCAGCCGTTCAGTGGTGCGCCGGGATGAAGCGGACATGAGGCGAGCATCCATCCAAGGCCGGGCGTGGTCAAGCCACGCCCCTACACGGCAAGACTTGATTGAGGGGCGCGCCTTGCGCGCGCCCTTTGTCACCCTACGACCAAACTCTCTCCCGTCATCTCGGCCGGCTTCGGCAGGCCCATGAGGTGCAGCACCGTCGGGGCGATGTCGGCCAGACGGCCGCCGGTGCGCATCTTCGTCTTCCCGGCGGCGAAACCCTCGCCCACCACGAAGACCTCGACGAGGTTCAGCGTGTGCGCGGTGTGCGGGCCGTTGAGCTCGGGATCCCACATCTGCTCGGCGTTGCCATGGTCGGCGAGGATGACGGCCTTGCCGTTCCTCGTCGCCAGGGCGGCGAGCAATTCACCCAAACCGGCGTCGGTCGCCTCACAGGCCTTGATGGCCGCGGGCAATGAACCGGTGTGTCCGACCATGTCGGGGTTGGCGTAGTTGACGACGATGAGGCCGTATTTGCCGGACAGGATCGCCTCCTTGGTCTTCGCCGTCACTTCGGCCGCCGCCATCTCAGGCTGCAGGTCGTAGGTCGCCACCTTCGGGCTCGCCGGGCAAGCGCGGTCCTCGCCGGGAAAGGGTTCGCCCCGGTAATTGTTGAAGAAGAAGGTCACGTGCGGGTTCTTCTCCGTCTCGGCGCAGCGGAACTGCGCGACGCCGGCCCGGCTCACGATCTCGCCGAGGATGTTTTTCAACGCCTCCGGCTTTCCCGAGATGATGTGCACCGGCAGGCCTTTCTCATACTCCGTCATCGTGGCGTAGTAGAGGTCGAGCTTGGCGCCACGCGCGAAGCCCTTGAAATCATCGAGCACAAAGGCCTTGGTGATCTCACGCGGACGATCGCCACGGTAATTATAGAAGAGCACGGCGTCGCCGTCGGCAAAGGCCGCGACCGGCTTGCCGTCGGCACCGACGATCGCCGTCGGCGAGACAAACTCATCGCCCTTCTGCGTTTCGCTGAGCGGCCGGTCGTAATACTGTTGCACGGCCTGTGCCGCGCTCGTCGCGGTGGCGACGGCCGCCCTGCCGGTGAGGAGATCGTAGGCCTGCTGCACGCGCTCCCAGCGGTTGTCGCGGTCCATGGCCCAGAAGCGCCCGCAGACGGTGGCGATTTTGCCGACGCCGACCTCCTTCAACTTCGCCTCGACGGCCTTGATGTAGCCCAGGCCGCTTTGCGGCGGCGTGTCGCGGCCGTCCATGAAGGAGTGGATGAACACGCGGCCCGCCAAGCCATCAGCCTTGGCCTGCTGGAGGATGCCGTAGAGATGCTCGAGCATGCCATGCACACCGCCGTCAGAAGCGATGCCCATGACATGCAGCTTCGCGGCCGGATTGGCCTTGAGGCGGGCGAGAATGGCGAGCCACACGGGGTTCTGCGCGAGGCGTTTCTCGGAAAAAAGCTTGTTCAGGCGGACCAGTTCCTGGTCAACGATGCGGCCCGCGCCGATGTTTTCGTGGCCGACCTCGCTGTTGCCCATCTGGCCGTCCGGCAGGCCCACGTCGAGCCCGCTGGCCTTCACCAGCGTCACCGGGTATTTCGCGTGGAGCATGTCGTCGGCCGGCTTCTTCGCCAGGTGGACGGCATTGAACTTGTCCTGCTCGGGATGGGGGTTGGCACCCCAGCCATCACGGATTACGAGCAGCACCGGAGCAATCTTGGCAGTCATGCCGCAGTTGTCCGGCTTCCGGCGAAGCCGGGCAACCATAAACCTCCCGCCGCCGGTTGACATTCGAACCCAAAACCCCACCTCTACTGGCGCCATGGCCAAGTCCGCCGTCCTGCTCCTCAATCTCGGATCCCCCGACTCCACTTCCGTTCCGGACGTGAAGCGTTACCTGCACGAGTTCCTCGGCGACGAGCGCGTGATCGACAAGCCGGACAACGCCTTCCTGCGCTCACTGCTGGTCAGGTTCATCATCTCCCGGCGCGCGGCCGCCTCCGCCCACGCCTACTCCACCATCTGGACGGACGAGGGCTCGCCCCTGATCGTCACCAGCCAGCGCACCCAGGTGAAGCTCCAGTCGCAACTGGACCTGCCCGTCGCCCTGGCGATGAACTACGGCAACCCGTCCATCCCGGCGACCCTCGCGCAACTGCAGGCGCAGGACGTGACCCGCCTCCTGCTCTTTCCCCAATACCCGCACTACGCGATGTCGAGCTGGGAGACCGTCGTGGTCAAGGTTCGCCGCGAGGCCGCCCGGATCGCGCCGGCCATGCAGATCGAGTGCGTCGCGCCGTATTTCGCCGACGCCGACTACATCGCGGCCCTCGTCGCCAGCGCCCGGCCGCACCTGGCGCAGCCGCACGATCACCTGCTCTTCAGCTATCACAGCATCCCGACCCGCCACCTGACCAAGGCCGACTCCTCGCACGCGCACTGCCAGGTCGTGCCTGATTGCTGCAACACCTGCTCGCCCGCCCACGCCACCTGCTACAAGGCCCAATGCGTCGCCACCACCAAGGCGTTCGCCGCCGCCGCAGGCCTCGATCCGGCGAAGTGGTCCATCTCCTTCCAGTCGCGGCTGGCCAACGAGCCCTGGCTCGAGCCCTACACCGACTTCGAATACAAGCGCCTCGCCGCCGCGGGCAAAAAGCGCCTGCTCGTCATCACGCCGGCCTTCGTCACGGACTGCCTGGAAACCCTTGAGGAGATCCGCGTGCGCGGCGCCGAGGATTTCGCGGCCGCCGGCGGCCAGGCCTTCACGGCTATTCCCTGCCTGAACGACCAGCCGGTGTGGATTGATTTCCTGGCGAAACGCATCCGCCAATGGCAGCAGTCGCCGACTGCGGCTTGAACTCCCGTCCGGCGGCTGGGTGATTCGCCCCAGGTGCTCGTAAAAGCCGTATAAACAACACGGCCCAAGCAGTATGAACGCATATCGCGCTGGCGGTAGCCATGCCGCCTTGCAAGCTGCCGACCCCGTGAAACCGATCCATCACCAGCTCCCGTTTGGCCAGATCTTCGCTGCCGGCTTCCACTCGCGCCCGCCGATGATCCCCGGCATGCAGGCGGCCGCCGGCGCGACTGCGCCGGGCCGCGATGCCGCCGGGCAGGAGGTGGCGGCATCCGCAACTCGCATCCTTTTCATGGATGACGACGCGCAGATCCGGACGCTCACCAAGGACATGCTCGAAGGCCTCGACTATCACTGCGATCTGGCCCGGGACGGCGCGGAAGCCCTACAGCTTTATCAAGGCTCCCTGCGCTTCGGCCGGCCCTACGACGCCGTCATCATGGACCTCACCATCATTGGCGGGATGGGCGGCCAGGAAACCTTCCAGGAGCTGCGCAAGTTGCATCCCGCGGTCTGCGCCATCATCGCCAGCGGCTACGATACGACCGCACTGGCCCGCCAGTTCATCGGCCCCGGCTACCGCAGTTACCTGAGCAAGCCCTATCGCCCGGCCGACCTCGACCGGGCCATTCGCCAGGCGCTCGGGAAATAACATCCCCCGGGGCCGCCGCGGCGGGGCACCCGCTCACCGCTTGACCGGCTGGGTGCGCGTCGCCTCCCAGCCCAGCCCGACGGTGAAATCCCTCGTCATGAAATCGAGGAAATCCCGGCCGCTGATGACGAGGCAGCTCGCCTCCTTGCTCACCGACTTCACCGTGGCCGAGGCGATGCCGTCACCCAGGAGGCTCATCTCGCCAAAGGTGTCGCCCGGCTTCAGGCGGCGGAGTTCCTCCTTGTGGCGCAGCACCGCGAACTCGCCGCGATGCACGAGAAAGAGCCAGTGGTTGTTGGCTCCTTCCTGCACGGCCACCGCCCCTTCGCCATACTCCTGCAGCTTCGTGCGTCGGGCAAACGCCGCGAGGGTGGCCTGGCTCCAGTTGCGCGCCAGATCCAGGTGCTGCAGGAAGCCGACCTTCTGCACCGCGTCCTCCACCGCCTCGCGCGAGAGCTTCGATAGCACGAGCCGCTCGAAGTCTGCCTTGTCCAGTCCCAGCAGAATGCTCTGCTCCCGGGCGCGGACGGAGCGCGTGCGCACGCCGCCCCGCAGCAGGGCGATCTCGCCAAACGCATCCCCCTCGCCCATCGCGGCCACCGGCTCCGACCGGCCCGGCGCGTAGTCGCGGCGCACCTCCAGCCGGCCCGACAACACCAGGTAAAGTCGCGCGCCCGGCTCGCCCTCCCGCACCACGTAGCTCCCCTTCCTGTGCTCCTCCGGCTTCACCGCCGCCGCCAGCGCCGCCAGGTCCGCCGCCGCCAGCTCGCGGAAAAGCATCGTCCGGCCCAGCCACTGCGCGATGGTTTCGGGTGACACCAGCACGGCCGACGGGCGCAGCTTCCGCTCCGCCCGCTCGCGCGACCAGGCCCGCACATGCCGGAAGGCGATCCAGCCGACCGCGCCCGCCGACACCGCCACGAGCAACCCGCCGAAAATCAGCAGCGCCAGCGCCGTGTAACGCCAGCCGCCGGCCGCATGGAAACGGTGCAGCAGCTCCGTGGCATTGGTCTGCAGCAGCACGCAGCCCCCCAGAAAAGTGACCAGCAGCCAGGCGACCGTCGCGCCGGCGCAGGCCAGCAGGAACTTCCCGTCCGCCATCTGCCGGCGCGCCCGCCCCAGCAGGACGAAGAGCCGCTCCTGGGCGAAGACAAAATCATAGGACGTCGCCAGCTGCGGATCGCGGTAGAACACCGCCAGCATGTCCTGCAACGGCGAGCGCCACAGGGGCGACAGTTGCAACAGCGCCGCGGCGAGCAGCAGCACCAGCAACTCGGGCAGACGCCAGGCCGCCAGCGCGATCGCCAGCAGCAGCGGTGCCATCCGCGCCAGGGCGACATTGAGCCGGGCCGCGCGCCCGCACATCAACACGTCGTCGAGATCCGCCGCGAAATGCGGCACCAGGGACTTCCACACCAGGCGCGGGTGATGGACCTCGCCCCTCGCCGCGCGCACCACGCTGGCCGCCAGCGCCCAGCCCGCGCTCAACGCCGCGCCCGCCACCAGCCACCCGAGAAACAACCAGACGGGATGCTGGGGCAGATAGACCGGCCGCAGGAACAGGCAGACCACCGCCGCGAGCCCAAACAGGAGCGTCGCCCAGCGAACCAGCCCTCCCTTGACCCGCAATGGCCACTTGGCCGGCGTTTCCGCCGCGGGCGGCGGCACCACCTCAGTCTGGAGGATCCCGGCCCGCACCGCCTTCACCACCAGTTCATAAAATTCCCGCAAGGACGGACACCGTTGGGCCGAGATCGCCGCGCACAGCACCTGCGTCACCGTCCGGCCGGCGCCGAATTCCTGCACCATCGCCCATTGCCCCGGCGACAGCACGAGATAACGGCGGCCCGGCCGGTATTTGATGGCCAGCCGCTCGGATGACAACTCCGCCACCCCCAAGTCCGGACTCAGCCGCAACACGGCCTGGTTCAACAGGGGCGCGATACTGTTATCCGCCTGGGGATGCTCGGAAGTCATGACCATCGGAGGTGCGCCGCCATGGACGTATTTTCGGCACCGGAACTCAAGCGCACACTTGCCGGACTTGCCTCACCGGCATGACCGCCGTCAACATGGCCCCATGTTGCGGCAGCATGCCACTCCGGCCTGGGTTTACTTGGGCGGCTTCATCCTCGCGTTGATCGCGGGGCTGATCAACGCGGTGGGCTTTCTTGGTGCCTACCAACAGGCGCTGAGCCACCTCACCGGCACCCTGACGGTGTTGGGCATGGAACTCGCCCGCGGACACTACCCCGTCGCGCTCCACGCTCTCTCCATCCTGCTGGCGTTTTTCGCCGGCTGCGTGACGAGCGGCGCCATCATCGCCCAAGGCCAGCTCAAGCTCGGCCGCCGCTATGGCGTGGCCCTGTCGCTCGAGTCCGCGGCGCTGTTTGGGGCGGTGCTCCTGCTGCAGCGGGGCGCCATCGCGGGCGAATACCTCGCCGCGCTGGCCTGCGGGCTGCAGAACGCGATGGCCACCACCTACAGCGGCTCCGCCATGCGCACCACCCACATGACCGGGATGGTGACCGACATCGGCATCGCCTGCGGCCACCTGTTGCGCGGCGTGGCCGTGGATTGGTTCCGCTTCCGGCTCTACGGCGTGCTGCTGCTCGGGTTTTTCGCCGGCGGCGTCACCGGGGCCGTGGGCTACGGCCGCCTGGGCTACGACACGCTGCTGCTGCCGGCCGCGCTGAGCGGCATCACCGGCGTGGCCTACGCCATCTACCGCCACCGGACACGCCCCGGGGCGGCGGCTTGATCATCCCCGCCAGGTGAAGGCGTGGCACAGCGCCACGCCGGCGGCGTCGGCCTCGTCGAAGGCCAGCGTCCGGCCGTGGCCGAGCAGGGTCATCACCGTCCGCGCCATCTGGTCCTTGCTGGCGCGGCCCTGCCCCACCACTGCCAGCTTCACGCGCAGCGGGGCATATTCGAAAATCTCCTTTGCCTGCAAGGCCGCCGCCGCGATCGCCGCGCCGCGTGCCGCCCCGAGAATCTGCGCCGTCTGGAAATTCTGCACGTAGATCGTCTGCTCCAGCACCACGTGCCGCGGATCGAAGTCCGCGACGAACGCCGCCACCGCGCGGTGAATCTCCCCGAGGCAGACCGCCATCGGCAGCTTCGCCGCCACCTTCACCGTCCGGCAGCTCAGCAGCACCGGCGTCCGGCCGGGGGCGAACTCGATCAGCGCCAGGCCCGTGCCGCGCAGGCTGGGATCAATGCCGAGCACGCGGCCGGCAAATGGCGGCCGCGCCAGCGACGGTGCCTCCGGCCAGGCCTTGGACGAGAGCTTGCCCTCGATTTTGTCCTTCCACATCTGCCTGACGGATGCGCGTGCCATGCTGCGCCCCGCATACACGGAACGGCACCAAAGCAGAAGCGGAATGTTGCGACCAGCGAGCTTACGGACTTGTTTCCGCCGATTGCCCCCGCTCAAAATTGCGACGATGAAACCCATCCGCCACGAACCGGGCGCCGACAGCACAGGGCCGTTTAACCCCGGCCGGAACCGGCCACCGCGACCGCAACTCCGCTCCGCCCGGCTGCGCGACTGGTGGTGGTGGCTGCAGGACTGCTTCGAGCACAGCCGGCGGTTCCGCCTGGCGCTTTATCTGGCCGCAGCCTTCCTCGTGCTGGGTCTGGCCGTCTGGCTGTGGGTCTATCCTTGGTGGATCAGGCACAACGCCGTGAACCTAGCCAGGAAATGGCTCGACTCCGGCCACCTCCGCTACGCCGCCGAGGCGGCGCAGGAGGCGGCGCGGCTCGACCCGGACAACCCCGAACCATGGCGCATCGCCGCCGAACTAGCGCGCCGCGGCGGCCAATACGAACCGGCTAGGGAATATTCCCGCCGGGCCGCCGCCATCGCCCCCGACGCACCCTTCGTGCGGATCGACCTCGCGGCCGACCTCCTGCTCTCCGGCCAGACCGACGAGGCCGACTACACCCTCGACGGCGTATCAGCGGACGTGGTCATGGAATCGCCGGATGCGCTTCGCCTGCGGGGCGAGATTTCGCGCCGCCGCGGCCGCTTGGCGGCCGCCCGCGGTTTTTTCGAGCGGGCCATCCATCTTGAAGGCCCCAAATCCGTCAACGAGGTGCCACTCGCCGTCGTGCTGCTCCCCTCGGCGAACGCGACTGAACGCGACCGCGGCCTCGCCCTGCTCACGCGCCGGGCCGCCGACGCCAACTGGGGCCCCATCGTCCTGCGCATCCTCCTCGACGACGCCTCGCTGCACCGTGACCACGCGGCCATGCTCCGCTGGGCCGAGGCCCTGCGGACCCATCCCGGCTGCACGGTCAGCGACATGCCCCGCTGCCTCCAGGCATTCGCCGCGGCCGCCCCGGCGCGCTATGAGGAAATGCTGGCCGGATTGAAAAAGGATCATGCGGTCACGCCGCAGGCGGCCCTGCAGCTGATCAGCTGGCTCAACCAGATCGGCCGCGGCACCGATGCCGCGCAGTGGATGCAGGCCCTGCCACATGAAGGCATGAAGCGGCCCCCGCTGGCGGTGGCCGGTGCCGAGGCCTTGCGCCAGGCCGGCGCGTGGCAGGAATTGCGCGCCTGGACGGCCCAGGGAGACTGGGGCCCCGAGGCCGAATTTCTTCGCTGGTGCTACGGCTTGGGTGCCGCCCGCCAGCTCGGGGACGAGGCCCGCGCCCGGGAACTGTCGCAGACCCTGCTGGGACATGCGGAGCTGGACGGCACCCACGGGCTCTTCGCCGCCGCCAGCCTCTACAGCTGGGGTCTCGCCAAGGAAGGCGAATCCCTCTGGTGGAGGATGAGCGCGCAGTCGGGCCCCAACGGCATCGAGGCGCTCGGTGCGCTGGCCCGCCACTACCAGACCAGCCACGATGCCGACGGACAGTATCGCGTTTTCCGCCAACTGAACAGCCTGCGCCCGGCCGACCGAGCCATTGCGAACAACTTCGCCTTTTTCGCCGCCCTGACCGGGCGCGCCCAGCGCCAGGCCGAGCAGCTTGCCCGCGCGAACCTGCAGGCCGAACCCGCCAACCTCGATTTCCTGGCCACCGCGGCTTTCGTGTTGCTGCAAGCCGGACGCACGGACGAGTCGCTGGCCATGCTGGCACCCAAGGCGGATGCCGTCGCCCGCGCCCCGGGACTGGCCTTCGCCTATGGCCTGGCCCTGGCCCGCGCCGGCCGTCTCGCGGAGGCGCAGCCGATCCTGCTCGGGCTGCCCTCCGAGAGCCTCACCCTGAGCGAACGAGAACTGATCCGGGCACTGCTGCCCGGCGACCGCGCCCGGGCCAGCCCCTAGCCGGGCACCGCGGTTCGCCGGCGCCAACGCCGCCACGCAAACAGGCCGAGCGCGCCGACCAGCGGCAGCATCGTGCCCACCTCGGGCACGGGATTGCCGTCGATCGTGATACCCGTCCCAACCTGATAGACCAACAGGCCGCTCGGGTTGAAGGCGTTCGAGCTGGAATATCCCGTGATGCTGTTGGTGTTGGCCACGACGATATAGATGTAATTCGTGCCGATGACGAAGGTGGAGTTGTTCGTGCCGCCGTTGGCCGTGCTGTTGCCGAGCGTGAAGGAGGTCGTGTTGTTCCAGGCCGACGTGCCGCTGGCCGAGACCGCGGTGCCGCCGGCATTGACCACGCCGCTGTTGTTCACGGTGGGCGCCGAGGCCGGGTTCACATAGACCCTGTAGGCGTCGTCTGCGGCGGTGGTCATCGAAATCTGGATGTTGTTGGTCACCGTGCCCGAACCTGTGCCGGAGATGGTGAAAGCCAGGCGGTAAACGTAATGGGCGCTGTTCGTGCCCGTGGTGCCGTTGCCCGGCAGGAAGTCGCCGCCGACGTTCGTGGTGCCGCCGGAAGTTGCGGTGCTGGCTCCGGGCGCCGTGATCCAGCGGTAAGATGAACTGTTCTGCACCCAGGCCCCATCGATGTAATTGCTGCTCACGACGTAGGCGGAGCCCGTGTAGGTGCTGTTGCCAGTGTATGCCGTGCCGCCGACACGTGCGTAGGTCACGGTCCAGTGGCCGTCCTGCACGCCGTTGCCGAGGGCGGCGCCACTGTTGTCCACGCCTGTATAGTAAAGGCCGGTCACATTGGTCGCGCTGCCCGCCCATGCTGTGCCCACCCACCCGAAGCCGAATACGGCAAAGGCGTTTAGAGCGAAGAATGCACGGCGCAGGTTCATGTCGAGTTAATGTTATGGGTGTTTATACCTATATATCAATAGGTATTACGTGTATTCATCTATGATTCGGATGACGAGATGATTACACCACCCTTTTCTCAGAAAAACAGCAATTTTCCGACGGCCGCCGCCGTCAGGGCGAGCGCCGCGTTTTCGAACACCGCCTGGTTGACGCGCTTCACCACCCACGGCCCGGCGAGCGCCCCCGCCGCCACGGCGGGCAGCAGCCAGAGGTTCAGCGCGAGGCTCGGCATGGTGAGGATGCCCAGCTGGATGCCGAACGGAACCTTGATCCAGTTAATGAGCAGGAAAAACGCCGCGCTGGTGCCGAGGAACTCGAGTTTCGGGAGCCGCATCGCCAGCAGGTAGATCGTCATGACGGGGCCGGCGGCGTTGGCCACCATCGTGGAGAAGCCCGCCAGCACGCCGGCCAGCGGCCCGAGCCACGTCGGCGGGCTCACCTCGGCGGCCCCCGGCGCCCGCCACTTGCGCCAGAGGTGCAATGCCAGCATGAGCGCGATGACCCCGCCGACGATACGCGCGGTCTGCGCGTCGTTGACCCGGCCCAGCACCGCCCAGCCGAGCACCACCCCGCCCAGCGCCCACGGCAGCAGGCGCCCGACGCGCGGCCATTCCAGGTTCTTCCGGTAAACCGCGAACGCGAACAGGTCGGCGAAGATCAGCAGCGGCAGCACGAGTCCCGTCGCCTGCCGGGCCGGCATGACGTTGGCGAAGATCGCCACGAAGAGAATCGAGGTGCCGGGGATGCCGGTCTTGGAGAATCCCGCCGCCGCCGCGCCGATCACCAGCAGCACCCATTGCCAGTGTTCAAAGTGCATGGTGCCTCCCCCGGTTTGTCATTCTGAGCGAAGCGAAGAATCCATCACGGTGTCCGCCAGCGCACATGCTGATGGATCCTGCGCTGCGCTCAGGATGACAGGCAAGAATCACTGCACCCCCCCCGCTTCGACTGTGAGCACTTGCCAGCCCGCCGCGTCAGCGGGCAGGCTCGTGCCTGTCGCAATGACCTGCGGCTCGCCCTCGAGCGATGCCCAGAATTTCTCGCGGCGGCCCGGATCGAGTTCGCCGAGCACGTCGTCGCTCAGTAGCACCGGCGTGACACCGCCCTTGGCCCGGAAATACGCCGCCTGCGCCAGGCGGAGCGCGATGACGAGGCACCGCTGCTGCCCCTCCGAGGCAAACTGCTTCGCCGGCCGGCCGTTGAGCACGAGTTCGAGGTCGTCGCGATGCGGCCCGCGCTCGGTGGTTTTCAGCAAGGTGTCGCGCGTCCGGCAATTCACGAGCAGCGCGGCAAACTCCGCCGGCGCGGTCACCGCGGTATCGGGCGCATAAACCAGCCCGGCCTGCTCGCCCTCCGGCACGAGGCGCGCGTGCGCCGCGCGGAAGAGTTCGCCTAGCTCGGCGATGCCGACCGTGCGCCTCGCGACGAGCGTCACAGCGTGCGCCGCCAACTCGTGCTCGAAAGCTTCCAGCGCCCCGGCATCGCGACCGCCCTGCTTGAGCAGCATGTTCCGCTCCGCCACCGCCCGGGTGTAGCGTTGCAGGGCCGTCAGGTAGGCACCGTCCATCGCCGCGAGCGTGAGGTCGAGCCAGCGGCGGCGCAGCGACGGAGCCCCGCGCAGGAACTGGTTGTCCTGCGATGAGAACGCCACGGTCGGGAACTTGCCGATGAAGTCGGCCAGCCGCGTCACCTTGCCGTGTTCCCACTCCACCACCCGGTCCTGCGGGGTCAGCGTGATGGTGAGCCGGCTCTCGCCGAAGGTCTCGTGCTCCACCGTGTAGCCCAGGCCGGCCTGCGTCACACCGAGACCCAGCAGCGCCCGCGACTCCGCGCCGCGGAACGACCGCAGCGCCGTCACATAACCCAAGGCCTCGAGGAAATTGGTTTTGCCCTGCGCATTGGCCCCGCACAGGAACGTGCGCTTCCCCACCAGCGCCACCTCGGCGAGCGGCAGATTCCGGAAGCCCTGGAGGGTGACCCTTGAGAAACGCACCGCGCCAGTCAGCCAAGGCCCCGGCGTGCTGTCCACCCTTTGGTCGCCGGGTCGCCGGCTGACCACCTCTCGAGCGAACCAACGGCGGCCAACGGAAACCATTTGGTTCTTGCCGACGGGCCGGGCCGACTGCTTGTTGTGAGCTTTTATGAGCAACGCCTCCAACTCCGAAGTCGCCGTGCTGAAGACCAGCTATGGCGAGATCACCATCGCCTTCTGGCCCGACGTGGCCCCGAAGACTGTCGAGAATTTCAAGAAGCTCGCCCACGAGGGTTTCTATGACGGCACGGCCTTCCACCGCATCATCAAGGGGTTCATGGTGCAGGGCGGCTGCCCCAACACCAAGGCCGGCGAGACCGGCATGCCCGGCACCGGCGGCCCCGGCTACAAGATCAAGGCCGAGTTCAACGCCAAATCCCACACCCGCGGCGTCATCTCCATGGCGCGCTCGGCTCATCCCGACTCCGCCGGCTCGCAGTTCTTCATCTGCCATGGCGACGCCAAGTTCCTCGACCGCCAATACACGGCCTTCGGCTCGGTCATCAAGGGTGACGAGGTCCTCGAGCAGCTCGCCAACGTCCCGACGAAGTCCGGCGGCGGCGGCGAGAAGAGCACGCCCATCGACCGCGTCGCGCTCGAAAGCGTGAAGATCCTGGCCCAGTCGTGAGACGGGCCCTGGCGCAGGCTTGAGCCGGTGCCGATCCGCTCGGCCGCGAATCACTTCCGACCATAAAAAACCCGGGGCCTGCGCCCCGGGTTTTTTATTGGCTATGGCGTTGCTGTTCAGGAATCAAAACCGACGGCCTTGGCGACAGCGTCGTAGGTGATGCGGCCGTTGCGGGTGTTCACGCCCTTGGCGAGGCCCTTGTGCTCGCTCAGGGCGCGCTCGACGCCCTTCTGCACCATCATGGCGATGAACGGCTCGGTGGCCTGCGTCAGGCCCATGGTCGAGGTGCGGCCGACCAGAGCGGGCATGTTGGGCACGGCGTAATGGATGACACCGTGCTCCTGGTAGGTGGGCTTGGTGTGCGAGGTGGCGTGGATCGTCTCGATGCAGCCGCCCTGGTCGATGGCGATGTCGCAGATGACGCTGCCGGGGCGCATGCGGGCGACCATCTTCCCGGAGACGACGATCGGGGCCTTGGCGGCGGGGATGAGCACCGCGCCGATGAGCAGGTCGGCGTCGGCGACGGCGTGCTCGATGTTGGCGGGATTGGACATCAGGGTGACGACGCGGCCGCGATACTCGGTGTCGAGCGCCTCGAGCTTGCGGGTGTCGAGGTCGAGCACGGTGACGCGCGCGCCCATGCCGGCGGCCATCTGCACGGCGTGCGCGCCGGAGTTGCCCGCGCCGACCACGACGACGTGGCCGGGCATCGTGCCGGGGATGCCGCCGAGCAGCACGCCCGAGCCGCCGAGCTGGGACTGGAGGAAATAGGCGCCGATCTGGATCGAGAGGCGGCCGGCGATCTGCGACATCGGCTTGAGCAGCGGGAACTGCCCGTCCGCGCCCTCGACCGTCTCGTAAGCGATGCCGAGAATGTTTTTGCGGCACAGCACCTTTGCCAGCGCGGGGCCGGCGGCGAGGTGCAGGTAGGTGAAGATGGTCTGCCCCTGCTGCATGAGTCCATATTCGGACTCAAGGGGTTCCTTGACCTTCAGGATCATGTCGGCGCTTTTCCAGACCTTCGCCGCGGTGGGCGCGAAGGAGGCACCGGCGGATTTATATTCGTCGTCGGTGAATCCAGCCGTGAGGCCGGCCCCTTTTTCCATCAATACCTTGCCGCCGAGGGTGGTCACGCGCCGGCAGAGGCTGGGGGTCATCGAAACCCGGGTTTCACCGATCTTCACTTCGCGGGGGACGCCAATAATCATAGGCGGTGATGACATGAGATTGGCCGCCCCCATGCAATCCCGGAGCGGTAAGCCAAAAGGAGCATATGGCCCGCGGGCGGGGGCACACGCCCCTCCTCACCAAGCTCGACAAGCCGGCACCGCCTGATTATCTAACTCGCTGATGGACAAGCCGCTCACCCTCATTGTCGCCTGTGCCGCCAACCGGGTCATCGGTCGGGCCGGCCGGCTCCCCTTCGATATTCCGGAGGACAAGAAATGGTTTCACGACCGGACCGCCGGGCAGACCGTGGTGCTGGGCCGCATCTGTTACGAGACCTGGCCGCAAGTGCTCGCCGATGGTCGTCAGCCCGTGGTGATCACGAGCAATCGCGCCCTGGCCTCGGACCGCGTGCGGGTGGCGGCGGACGTGCCGGCGGCGCTCGTCCTCGCCCAAACGCTGCCGGGAGAAATCATGGTCTGCGGCGGCCAGCGCATCTACGAGGAGACCCTGCCCCTCGCCGACCGCCTGCTGCTGACGCTCGTGCACGCCGACGTGCCCGGCGACACGTGGTTTCCCGAATGGCGGCACCTGCCGTGGCGCGAGACCTGGCGAAAGGAAAGTCGCGACGCGAACTACCGGTATACGTTCAGCGTGCTGGAACGATAAGTTGGAGGCGGGGTGCCCTCACCCCGCAATCGCAACCCACGCTATGCCT
>JAEUGW010000048.1 GCA_016795565.1 Opitutaceae bacterium
CGATGCAGTAGAATCGCCGACTGCGTGGGCTAAACTTCTGCGTCACATGGAGATTTCCTACTGCATTGCAGTTGGATTTGGCTCACTGCACCGCTGGGAAACACGCTCATGCGCTGCTTCGACTGCATCGTTCCGGCTTAGTGCAGGGTTCAGCAGCCGAGCCATATCGCATCACAATCAAGCGACGCGACGCTGACAAGATTTCGGCCTATTGCACATGTCCGGCAGGCGAGAACGGCATGTTTTGCAAACATCGGGTTCGGATTCTTCGCGGCTCGACCGAGGGCATGGTGAGCCAGAATCAGGCAGATGTTCAGACAGTTGCCAGTTGGCTAGCCGGGACAGACGTTGAGCACGCTTTGCGGACAGTTGATGAGTTGGAGAAGGAAGCCGAGAAAATCAAGAAGACCATCAGTGCCGCCAAGAAGATTTTGTCCCGTGCGCTTCTCGACTGACAAGACGTGGCTTAACCATGCGCTGCAGCGAACCCGGCCATCGCGCTCCGGTTGCAATCGTGGCGTCCCGTGGGCCGGGTCGCTGATCTTGGGTCGTTAGGCCGAAAGAGAAAGCGTCCCGCTGAGGGCCTTCGGTCCGACTGGGATGAAGCGGAAAACGAAAATCCCGATGCAGGGTGCAAGTCGCAAGCCAGTCAGCTCAAGTCGCGAAAGCTGCCGAACTCGGGGTCGAAGAGCCGGCGGTAGGTCTTGACCACCATGCCGTCGGTCTGGCCGGCGAGGAAATCGCAGATGCGCCGCGCCTTGCCGTCCTGCGTGCGCTCCACCTCGATGAGGCGGCTGACGCTGGCGGGCAGGATGCGGATGACGCGCTCGTTGCGCTCGGCATAGTTTTCCCAGATGGCGTTGTAGAGGGCGTGCAGGAGGGTGCGGGCCTTGTATTCGAGCTGCTCGAGCTGCGGGCTCTCGAAGATGATGTCGTTGGCCATCTTCTTGAAAAAATCCGCCTCGTTGCGCGCCGCGGGCTCGATGAGCAGCTCGTATTTGTAGCGGTTGGTCTGCTCGGCCATGAAGTTGTCGCGCGCCCGGAGGCGGCACGCCTGGATGAAGGCGCCGATCTTCCGCGAGAAGGTGTTCTCCAGCTTGTCGCGCTTGATGGCGTCGATCAGGGTGTCGAGGTGCCGCTGCTCGGCCGCGCCGATGGTCTCGCCGTCGGCCCAGTGCTCGACGCGCTCGACCGTGAGGAAGCCCGCGCGCACGCCGTCCACGATGTCGTTGAGCGAGTAGGCCGCGTCGTCGGCCCAGTCCATGATCTGGCACTCCACACTCTTGAAGTCGTTGAGGGCCTCGCCGCGCATCAGGGTGCCGGGGATCTTGGCCCCGCCGAAGACCCAGTCGCGCACGGGGGCCTGGCTGTCGTAGATGAAGTGGTTGAGCGGCGGCGTGGCGAACTCGGTGTAGAGCTTCTTGTATTTGAGCACGCCGTCGAGGAGCGCGCGGGTGGGCTGCATGCCCTTCACGCCCGACTCGTTCTGGTAGATGGTCTCGCACAGCAGGTGCAGCGTCTGGGCGTTGCCCTCGAAGCCGCCCCGGCGCTTCATCAGTTCCTGCAGGGTGCGCTCGCCGGAGTGGCCGAAGGGCGGGTGCCCCATGTCGTGCGCCAGGCTGCTGGCCTCGACGAGGTCGGCGTCGATGTAGAAGTCGTCCGTCAGCGGGTCGCCGCGGCTGCGCAGCCAGGCGCAGATGGAGCGCCCGATCTGCGCCACCTCCATCGAGTGGGTGAGCCGCGTGCGGTAGAAATCGTATTCGCCGCTGAGGAACACCTGGGTCTTCGACTGCAGCTTGCGGAAGGCGTGCGCGTGGATGATGCGGTCGCGGTCGATCTGGAACGGGCTGCGGTAGTCGGTCTTTCGGGCCGAGCCCCACTCCTGCAGGTCAAAGGCGTTGTAGAAGCGGTTCTGCGGCATATTCGTTTCGACAGAAGCAGGTGAATTCGCAGGATGCCAGCCTTATGCCGCGCCTGCATCCCCTCCTGTTCCTGACGGCCCTGTTCATCGCCGTCGCCCCCCACCTCCGCTCCGCCGAACCCGCCGCCACGCCCGCCTTGGGCCAGGCGAAGACGGATGGCCCGACCCCGATCACCGCGAGCGATTTCCTCAAGATCAAGCTGGTCGAGTCCCCAGCGCTGTCGCCGGACGGACGCTGGGTCGTCTATGTGGTCCGCTCGATCGAGGCGGAGGCCAAACCCGCCGACCCGTCCGCCCCGCCCGACTGGGCCTACCGCACCCAGCTCTGGCTCGCCGCCACGGACGGCCTGACCGCGCCGCGCCCGCTCACCCACGGCACCGCCCGCAACTCCAGCCCGGTCTGGTCGCCGGCCGGCGACCGCCTCGCCTTTGTCCGCAGTGCCGGGAAGGAAAAGCCCCAAGTCTATCTCATCCCGCTCGCCGGCGGCGAGGCGATGCCCCTCACGAAGCTTGAGACCGGAGCCGGCAGCCCGCGCTGGTCGCCCGACGGCACGAAGGTTCTCTTCACGAGCTCCCTCTCATATGCCCAAGTCCGCGCCGCGCTCGAGAAGGCCGGCAAGGACGGCGCTCCTGCCTGGAGCCTGGAGAAGCCGGGCCGCAAAGCCAACGACACCGGCAACTGGGGCGCATCAGCCGCCGCCAAGCCTAAGGCTGACTCGTCCAGCGGCGTTGCCGCAGGCGAGAAGGACGGCGGACGAAAGCCAGAAGCCAATGCCGACGGCTCCCTCCAGGAACGCCGCGAGTGGCTGGCCCGGAACGAGGCTGACGCCAACCCACGCGTCACGAACCGCCTGAACTTCCTCGGCGAAGGCGATCTCGCCGTGGAGCCCGTCTTCGAGCAGTTCTACACCATCGAGGCCCGGGACGGCGCCGAGGCGAAGGCGTTGACTCTCGGCTACGAGGGCTACGCCGCCGCCGCGTGGCTGGCCGACGGCAAGGGCATCGTCTGCACCGGCCCGCGCGATGCGAAGCTGCATCCCGACCGCGACCGCCTCAGCAGCCTTTACACCATCGAACTCGCGACCGGCGCGGCGAAAGTGCTCCTGGAGGAACCCGGCTGCAACTACGCGGAGCCCAGCGCGTCGCCCGACGGACGGTGGATCGCCTACGCGGTGCGGCCCGGCGGCGAGCTCACCTTTGAGCAGACAATGGTGGCCGTGGTCCCGGCCGCCGGCGGCACGCCCACGCTGCTCACGGCCGATCTCGACCGCAGCGCCACCGGTCTGAAATGGTCGCCCGACAGCCGGTTCATCTATTTCACCGTCGCCGACCGCGGCGGCTTCCCGCTCCACCGCGTGTCGCCCGGCCAACCCGGCGCGGAACGTCTCACGACCCAGGCCGACTGGGGCATCCGCGACTTTGCTGTCGCAGCCAGTGCGCTCGTGCAGGTGGTGACCAATCCCGGCAATCCTGCGGAACTCTACGGCGGCACGCGCGACGGGAAAATCGCCCGGCCCCTCACCAGCCACAACGCCGCCTGGCTGAAGGAGCGCAAGCTGAGCCCTTACGAAGGCCACCGGCTCGTGCAGGCCGACGGCATCATGGTGGACTATTGGACCATCAAGCCGCCGGACTTCGACCCCGCCAGGAAATACCCGCTGCTCGTGCAGATCCACGGCGGGCCGACCGCCATGTGGGGGCCGGGCGAGCAGAGCATGTGGCACGAGTTCCAATACTACGCCGCGCGCGGCTACGTCGTGATGTTCGCCAACCCGCGCGGTTCCGGCGGCTACGGCAAGGCCTACCAGCGCGCCAATTTCAAGGATTGGGGCACCGGCCCCGCCAGCGACGTGCTCGCCGCCGCGAGTTTCACCGCCAAGGAAAACCATGTGGACAAGGACCGGCAGGTGCTCACCGGCGGCTCCTACGGCGGTTACCTGACCGCGTGGATCATCGGGCACGACCACCGTTTCAAGGCGGCGGTGGCGCAGCGCGGCGTCTATGACCTCGCGACCTTCTACGGCGAGGGCAACGCGTGGTTCCTCCTGCCGCTGTATTGGGGCGGCTATCCCTGGGAAAAGGAGGTCCGCACCATCCTCGACCGCGATTCGCCGCTCACCTACGTCACCTCCATCCGGACCCCGCTGCTCATCCAGCACGGCGACGTGGATTTCCGCACCGGCGTCATCCAGAGCCAGATCCTCTACAAGAGCCTCAAGCAGCTCGGCCGCGACGTGGAATACGTGCGCTACCCGCGCGCCACGCACGAGCTCAGCCGCAGCGGCGAGCCCGCCCAGCGCCTCGACACACTCGTGCGCTACGAAGAGTTTTTCCGCCGCCATATTGGGGAGAATTGAGGCAACACACCCCGCCCTGCCGTTTGAAAATTGGGGCCTTCCTGCATTGCCATCGAGATTCCGTTCACCTTTCCGCGCCTGACTGTGGGAGCGAGCTTGCTCGCGACATAGCCCCAAAATTCGCGATCAAGCTCGCTCCCCCAATTCCCGACAGCATCGTTCCCGCGTGAGAGGGGTGCGCAACGTGCCGGGGGGTGTTGGCCGAATACCCTGCCCGATTTCCGCCGTCGGCGGCACGTCCCGATACGCTTGCTTGCAGCGATGAGCCTTCCCCCCATCCTCGCCGCCATGCCGCACACGCTTTTCCCCACCGCTTTCGGCACCTGCGGCATCGCGTGGAACGACACCGGATTGACCGGCTTCCAGCTGCCCGAGGCCAGCACCGCGCTCACGGAGCAGCATCTCGCCCACAAGGCCCGCAGCCAGCCCGCCGCCGAGACGCCACCGGCCTGGGTGCAAGGCATCATCGACCGCGTCCGATTGCACCTGGAGGGCAACTTGCAGGATTTCGCCGGCACCGTGCTCGATTGGAGCCGGGTGACTGATTTCCAGCAGGCGGTCTATCGGCAGGCTCTGGCCATCAGGCCCGGCTACAAGCAGAGCTACGGTGAGATTGCCCGACTGATGGCGCTGGGGAATGAGGCCGCCCGCGCCGTCGGCGTGGCCCTCGCGACCAATCCCTGGCCGCTGATCGTGCCTTGCCACCGCGTGGTGTCGGCGGGCGACAAGATGACGGGCTTTTCCGCCCCGGGGGGCGTGCGCACCAAGACCCGCCTGCTCGCTCTCGAAGGCGCGGAGCTGTTGTCGGAATGAAATTCCGCTACCAATACAACCCCGCCGTTGCTGTCGCCCACCTCCGCGCCGGCGATGCCGAACTCGCCGGCCTGATCGAACGCGTCGGGCCGTTCGCGCTGGAGCAGAAAACGGCGGCCAGCCTGTTTGAAGCGATGCTGCGCTCCATTGTTTACCAACAGCTGCACGGCAAGGCGGCGGCCACTATCCACGGCCGCGTGCTGGCGGAACTAGCCCGGCACGGCGGCCCCACCCCTGAAGCGATCTCCCGAACCCCCGATGCGGCGCTGCGCGGTGCCGGTCTGTCGGGCAACAAACTCCTCGCCGTCCGCGATCTGGCCCTGAAGTGCCGGGAAGGCACGGTGCCCACGCTCAAGGTGGCGGCGAAACTCAGTGACGATGAGCTCATCGCCCGCCTGACCGAGGTGCGCGGCATCGGGCCGTGGACGGTGCACATGCTGCTCATCTTCTACCTCGGCCGACCCGACGTGCTGCCCACCGGCGATTTCGCCATCCGGCTTGCGTTCAAAAAGCTCCACGGCAAGCGCAAGGACCCCACGCCAGAGGCCCTGCTGAAGGCCACGCGCCACTGGCAGCCCTACCGTTCGGTGGCGAGCTGGTATCTGTGGCGTTCGCTCGACACCGGCTGACGGCTTCGCCTAGGCTGCCGCCATGCTCACCCTGTCCCCCGGCGAGAGCGCGCCGACCACCTACCCCGCGAACAGCATTGGCCGCCTGATGGAGCCGCCCATCGCGGTGTTTCCCGCCCGGATGACCGTGGCGGAGGCGACGGAGGAGATCCGCGAGCTCGCGGCCACCCGGCTGTTCACCTACGGCTACATCACCGATGCGAACGGCGTGCTGCTCGGCGTGGTGACCATGCGCGACCTGCTGCTGCGCCAGAAGACGGACCGGCTGGAGGACTTCATGCTGCGCCAGCCCTTCTCCTTGCAGCCGGGCATGGATCTGATGGAGGCCATGCGGCTGACGGTGAACAAGCACTACCCGTCCTATCCCGTGTGCAACGGGTCCGGCGTGCTCATCGGCATCGTCCGCGGCTCCCGGATCTTCGAGCAACAGGCGATCGAGATCAGCGCCCAAGCCGGCACCATGGTCGGTGTCGAGAAGGAGGAACGCGCCTCCACGCCCTTTCTGACCAGCCTCAAGTTCCGCCATCCCTGGCTGCAGTTCAACCTGCTGACGGCCTTCGTGGCCGCCGCCGTGGTGGGCTTGTTCGAGGACACCATCGCCCGCATCACCGTGCTCGCGGTGTTTCTGCCCGTGCTCGCCGGCCAGTCGGGCAACACCGGCTGCCAGGCCATGGCCGTCGCCCTGCGCGGCCTGACCCTCGGGGAACTGAAACACGACCAGCGCCACCGCTTCCTGGTCAAGGAGGCGGCGCTGGGCCTGGCCAACGGCATGCTGGTCGGCTTCACCGCCGGCCTGGGCATGTTTTTCTACTCCACCATGCAGTCGGCCCCGGAGTCCGCGCTCAAGCTCAGCGCGATTGTCTTCCTGGCCATGACCTGCAGCTGCTTCCTCAGCAGCGTCTCGGGCGTGATGGTGCCCCTGACGCTGAAGAAACTCGGTTTCGATCCCGCGACCGCCTCCAGCATCTTCCTGACCACGGCGACCGACGTGGCCAGCATGGGCTTCTTCCTCGGCCTCGCCACACTGTGGTTGGGGTGAGGGATTGGCAGCGGGAAAGCGACGGCGACGGCTGGCACGCCCGGTCCGCGCCTACTGAGACTCGCCTATCAGACTGACAGGTGGGCGCACCGGCCCGGTGCGCCGGGAGCGCGATATCCTATTCGCGGCGGGGCGAGCCGCCCCGCCCTACCTTTGGAAACACGAGCGTCAGTCTATTACGCGAATCTCAATAAGCTGAAAGTATGATGGCGCGGAGTTGTCTCGGCCGGCGGTCTGCTGTTGAACTGCGCGGCCCTCACGCTCACTTTCACCCTCAACTTTTCCCCATCCCATGCTGACCTCCATGCGCGCCATCATCAAGCCCACCGCCGGACCCGGGCTCACCATGACCACGGCCCCGGTGCCCCGCCCGGGCATCAACGACGTGCTGATCAAGATCAAGAAGACCTCCATTTGCGGCACCGATGTGCACATCAACAAGTGGGACTCGTGGGCGCAGCGGGTCATCAAGCCGCCGCTGGTCATCGGCCACGAATACGTCGGCACCGTGGCCGATGTGGGCAACGGCGTCAGCGGCTTCACCCTCGGCCAGCTCGTCACCGGCGAGGGCCACATCGTCTGCGGCCACTGCCGCAACTGCCTCGCCGGCCGCCGCCACCTTTGCCCCAATACCGTCGGCGTGGGCGTGAACCGGGACGGCGCCTTCGCCGACTACGTCTCCATCCCCGCTTCCAACGTCTGGAAGGTGCCTGCCGGCATGGATCTCGATGTGGTCTCCTGCTTCGACCCGCTCGGCAACGCCGTCCACACCACGCTTTCCTACGACATGGTCGGCGAGGATGTGCTCATCACCGGGGCCGGCCCCATCGGCTGCATGGCCATCGCCGTGGCCAAGCACGCGGGCGCGCGCAAGGTCGTCATCACCGACATCAACGACGGCCGCCTCGAACTGGCCCGCAAGTTCGGACCGACCCGCGCGGTTAACACCGCCAAGGAAAACCTGACCGACGTCTGGCACAAGGAGCTCGGCATGACCGAGGGTTTCGATGTCGGCCTGGAGATGTCCGGCAGCCACCTCGCCCTGAACCAGATGATCGACAACATGATCATGGGCGGCCGCATCGCCCTGCTCGGCACCCACTCGGCCAAGGCGGAAGTGGACTGGAACAAGATCGTCTTCAAGATGCTCCACCTGAAGGGCATTTACGGCCGCGAGATGTTCGAGACCTGGTATAAGATGACCGCCCTCGTCCAGGGCGGCATGGACATCACGCCCGTCATCACGCACCGCATGCCGGTGGACAATTTCCAGGAGGGCTTCGAGCTCATGGGGGCCGGCAAGTCCGGCAAGATCGTCCTCAACTGGGAATAGTCACACCAATCTTGGAAGGCCCAGCTCCAGCTGGGCCGCGGCTCAGCCGGAGCTGAGCCCTCCACTTGCAAACCATGAATCCCGCCTACACCGCCCACCTCAAGAAAACCCTCGCCGAAATCGAAGCCGCCGGACTCTACAAGCGCGAGCGTGTCATCACCACGCACCAGACCGCGCACATCGGCGTCGCGACCGGCCAGAAGGTCCTCAACCTCTGCGCCAACAACTACCTCGGCCTGGCCGACAATCCCGAGCTCATCGCCGCCGCCCGCGCGTCCCTGGACCGCTGGGGCTTCGGCCTGGCCTCGGTGCGCTTCATCTGCGGCACGCAGCAGATCCACAAGGACCTCGAGGCCTCGCTCTCCAAGTTCCTCGGCACCGACGACACCATCCTCTACTCCTCGTGCTTCGACGCCAACGGCGGCCTGTTCGAGACGCTGCTTGGCGCGGAGGATGCGGTCATCTCCGACGAGCTGAACCACGCCTCGATCATTGACGGCGTCCGCCTGTGCAAGGCGCAGCGCTACCGCTACAAGAACAACAATCTTGAGGATCTGGAGGCGAAGCTCAAGGAGGCCGACGCCGCCAAGGCACGCTTCAAGCTCATCGCCACCGACGGCGTGTTCTCGATGGACGGCACCATCGCCAACCTGCGGGGCATCTGCGACCTCGCCGACAAATACGGCGCGCTCGTCATGGTGGACGACAGCCATGCCGTCGGCTTCATGGGCCGGACCGGCCGCGGCACCCATGAGCACTGCGAGGTGATGGGCCGGGTGGACGTGTTCACCGGCACGCTCGGCAAGGCGCTCGGCGGCGCCAACGGCGGCTACACCTCCGGACGGCGGGAGATCATCGACCTGCTGCGCCAGCGCTCGCGCCCCTACCTTTTCTCCAACACCATCCCGCCCAGCATCGCCGCCGCCTCGATCGCGTGCCTGGAACTGCTCTCCCGCTCGACGGAGCTGCGCGACCGGCTCCATGCCAACACCCGGTTCTATCGCGAGGGCCTGACGAAGGCCGGACTCACCATCAAGCCCGGCACGCACCCCATCGTCCCCATCATGCTCGGTGACGCCGCCCTCGCGCAGAAAGTCTCGGCCCGCCTCCTGGAGAAGGGCCTTTACGCCATCGGCTTCTTCTTCCCGGTCGTGCCGCAGGGCCAGGCCCGCATCCGCACGCAGGTTTCCGCCGCCCACAGCCGCGAGGACCTCGCCTTTGCGATTGAGAAGTTCGCCGAGGTGAAGCAGGAATTCGGTTTCTGATGCCCACCCCCGCCCAGCTCAAAAAGCTCAAGGCCGCCGCCAAGACCGCCGCCGGCCGCGCCTACGCCCCCTACTCCAAGTTCACCGTCGGGGCCGCCATCCTCACCTCGACCGGCAAGATCTACGCCGGCTGCAACGTCGAGAATGCCTCCTACGGCCTGACCAACTGCGCCGAACGCACCGCCATCTTCAACGCCGTCGCCTCCGGCGAAAAAAAACTGAAGCTCGCCTGTGTCGTCGTCTACACGCCGACCAAGACCGCGACAGCCCCCTGCGGCGCGTGCCGGCAGGTCATCTACGAATTCGGGCCGCAGACCCGCGTGATCTCCACCTGCGACGGCCGCCAGGAGGTCGATGTGTCGATCGACGCGCTGCTGCCGGGCGCCTTCGGCCCGGCGGACCTCGCCTGAAGCCATGAGCAGACGGGTTGCCATCGCGCTGGGCCTCGCCGCCTGCGCGGTGCTTCACGCCGCCGAGCCCGCCCCGCGCTGGTTCAAGGGCAACCTGCACACGCACTCGCTCTGGAGCGACGGCGACGATTATCCCGAGATGATCGCCGACCGCTACAAGCAGGCCGGCTATCACTTCCTCGCCATCTCCGACCACAATGTCCTCGCCGAGGGCACGCGCTGGCTCGAGCTAAAAGCCCCGGCCGTCGTGGCCGGCACCGTGGTCCAGCCGGGCGGCGGCGCCGTGCTGGAGGATTATCTCGCCCGCTTCGGACCGGATTGGGTCGAACAGCGCGAGACGGCCGGCCAGTGGGAAGTCCGCCTCAAGCCCCTGGCCGAATACCGCACGCTCCTCGAGGAACCCGGCCGCTTCCTCCTGATTCCCAGCGCCGAGCTCACCTCCAAATGGAGCCGCCCGGCGACCGCCACCGAGCCAGCCCGGGGCGGACCGGTGCACCTGAACCACACCAACCCCGCCGCCCTCATCGCCCCGGTCGTCGCCGGCTCCGCTCTCGAGATCATGCAGCGGTCCGTTGACGCCGTGCTCGAGCAACGCGCGCGGACCGGCCAGCCGATGATGATCCACCTCAACCACCCCAACTACGTCTGGGGTGTCACCGCCGAGGAATTGATGCACGTGCACGGGGAGAAGTTCTTCGAGATCTACAACGGCCATCCCGGCGTGCACAATGGCGGGGATCACGCCCACCTGGACACGGACGAGATGTGGGACGCGATCCTCACCCGCCGCCTCGCCGAACTGCAGCTCGGGGTGATGTTTGGCATCGGCTCGGACGACTCCCACCACTACCACCGCATGCTGCTCGGCCAGAGCAATCCGTTCCGCGGCTGGATCATGGTCCGGGCCACCCATCTCACGCCCGAATCGATCATCCGGGCGATGGAAGCCGGTGATTTCTACGCCAGCTCCGGCGTAACGCTCGCCGAAGTCACCCGCACCGGCCGGACCCTCGCCTTGGAAATCCAGGCCGAGCCGGGAGCAACCTATACCACGCAGTTCATCGGCACCCGCCGCGGCTACGACCCCGCCAGCCAGCTCATCGAGTCCGGCCCCGGCAGCAAGGCGCTCCCGCATCGCCGCTACAGCAAGGACGTCGGCGCGGTCCTGGCCGAGACAAAGGGTCCCCGTGCGTCCTA
Source organism: Opitutaceae bacterium (assembly GCA_016795565.1). Taxonomy (GTDB): domain Bacteria; phylum Verrucomicrobiota; class Verrucomicrobiia; order Opitutales; family Opitutaceae; genus Lacunisphaera. The sequence goes on from JAEUGW010000048.1 coordinate 10,965, forward strand.
CACGCTGAAGGGGGACGAGATCTATGTGCGGGCGAAAATCACTTCCTCGAAGGCAAAGCCCAATGCCAGCGTGGCCGGCGAGGTCGAATGCGCCTGGACCCAGCCGCTAGTGAACGAAGCAAAATAGGTGGTCGTCGATTTCCATATCGACGACAGACGCCGTTGTGGAAACCGGCGCCCACCTACAGCGAATCCGCGAACTTCCGGAGTTCCTCCCAGTAGCGCGGGCCGGTGAAGTCGGCGAGCCCGGCGTGCGGGCCGCCCTCGACGAAGAGCCTCTGTTTGCGCGCTGTGAGGGCCTCGTAGAGCTTCTCGCCATGCCAGAACGGCACGGTGTGATCCGCCGTGCCATGAATCACCAGCACCGGCAGCTTCAAGTGCGGCACCTTGGCCAGATTCACGAACTTGTCGCCGGGGAATACCGGAATCGTCGTCATCACCCGGTAGGCGCTGACGAACGCGCCCTGGAGCACCAGCCCGGCCGCCGGCCGCTGCCGGGCCAGCTCAACCCCGGGGCCCCCGCCGAGCGAGTAGCCGAAGATGATGATGCGCTCCGCCGGCACACCCAGCTTGGCGCGCAGGTAATCATAGGCCAGCGTCGCGTCGGCCGTGAGATTCGCCTCGGTGGGCACCCCTGCGCTGTGCCCGTAGCGCCGGTAGTCGAAGGCGAAGACCGCATAGCCTTGGGCGATGAATTGCGGCAGGTAGTCGTTGAGGCTGCCGAGGTCCTCGTAGTTGCCGTGCAGGTAGAGCAGCGTGTATTTCGCCTTGGGATTGGGCCAGTGGCGCGCCGCAAGCTTCACCCCGCCGGGGGCGGTCAGTTGGACATAGTCGGGCCCGAGTTCGTATTTCACCGGTGGCCGCGGGAACAACATGGACTGCGACAGAAAATGCGCGCCGATCGCGAGCAGGCCGTAGCTGATGCCCAATAGGACAAGGATGCGGCCGAAACTGGCGACGAATTCAGACATTTTAGTCATGTCATCCTGAGCGCAGCGAGGGATCCATCATCATGAGCCAAGCGACTGTCAGTCTGGATTCTTCGCGGCGCTCAGAATGACGCTAGAAAATCTCAGCATCGCAACAGATCCCGCATCGTCGCAACCGCTTGGTCGCGCGGGATCTCCCGCTCGGAGCGGTCGGCGAGGTCGCGGAGCTTGACCACGCCCTTGGCCACTTCGTCGCCGCCGTAGATCAGCGCCACCTTCGCGCCGGAGTCGGAAGCCGCCTTGAACTGCTTGCCGAAGGCCAGGTCCTTGAAGGGATACTCAACCCGGAGGCCAGCGGCGCGCAGCGCCTGGATGTCGCCAAAGGCCGCCGTCCGCTCCGCGGCGCCGCCGATAACGACATAAACCTGCGGAGCGGTGCTGTGCGCCGGTGCCAGCCCACGCTGCTCGATCAGCAGACCGGTGGTCACATCGCCGATGGCGAAGCCCACGGCCGGCAGGTCGGCATAACCGAGTTTCCTGACGAGATCGTTGTAGCGGCCGCCACCGGCCAGCGCGCGGAGGTCGCCCTTGCGGTCGAAGGCCTCGAACACAAAGCCCGTGTAGTAGGCCAGGCCGCGCACGACGCTGAGGTCCACGGCGATGAAATCAGCCAAGCCCATGGCCGACACCCCGGCGATCACCTTGCGCCAGTCGGCGAGTCGCGCGGTGAGCTTCTCCGAATTGAACGCCGCGAGGGCGGCTTCAAGTTCCGCCAAGCTCTTGATCCTCAGAAACGCGAGCACGCGGTCCTTTTTGTCCGCATCCATCACACCGTGCGCCTCGGTGTAAACCTTGAAGGCATCGTCCCCGGCCTTCTCGTAACGGTCGATGGCCGTGAGCACGCTGCGCGCTTGGGCGTCATTGAAGCCGAGCGCCTCCAGGTAGAAAAACCACAGGTCGCGGTCGCTCAGGCGGACATAAAAATCATCCTTGGTCAGCCCGAAGCCCGCGAGGCATTGGATAAGCAGGGCGATGAGCTCGATCTCGGCCTCGGGGCCGGCCTCGCCAAAGATGTCGGCATTGAACTGGTGGAAGGCCCGCAACCGGCCCTTCTGGGCGCGCTCGTAGCGATAAAACTCCGCGATGCTGAACCACTTGATCGGCCGCTTGAGCGCGCCGGCCTTCTCGCCGACCATCCGGCAGACCGTCGGCGTCATCTCGGGCCGCAGGGAGACCTCGCGGCCGCCCTTGTCCGTGAAGCTGAAAAGCTGGGCCTCGATCTCGTCGCCCGACTTGGTCTTGTAGAGCTCCAGCGGCTCCAGCACCGGCGCGTCGTATTCCTGAAAGCCGAAGCTCGTGGCCGCCGTCCGCCAGCCACGGAAGATGTGCTGACGACGGGAAAAATCCTCCGGATAAAAATCCCGGAAGCCGGGGAGCGACTGAAAGCCGGCCATGCCTCGCTGCGACTGGGCGCCAGCTCAGGCCGAGGCCGGAGGCGGCGGATTGCTGCGCAATTTCTCGAGGCTGAGTTGCTTGATCTTCTGCTTGAGAATCTTGCCCGACTTGAACTTCACCACGGCGCGTTCCGGGATGACGACCTCGGTCTCGGGCTTGTTGGGGTTGCGGCCCACCCGGGCCTTGCGCACCTGCACCTCGAGCACGCCGAAGTTGCGGAGCTCGACGTTGCGGCCGGCTGCAAGTGCATCCATGACAATATCGAGCGTCATTTGCACCGTGTCCTGGATTTGTTTCTGCGGGAAGCCGGTCTTCTCGTAGATCTCGAGCACGATCTCACGTTTGGTCAGGTTGGTCGACATGGTGGGGCGTGGGTTATGGTTTTTCGCCTAAGTGAACGGCAACCACAAACAATTCACTACCCAGTGCTTGCGTCAACCGCAAAGCCACACAAAGGCTAGGCTTTCACCATGCCCGATCCCAAGGCTGTAAACAGCATGTTTGCCCGCATCGCGGGGCGCTATGATGTGGCCAATCACCTCCTGAGCGGCGGCGTGGACTTTTGGTGGCGCCAGCGCCTCGTCCGCTCGGTCCACGACGCCCGTCCGGGGGCGGTTTTGGACCTGGCCACTGGCAGCGGGGACGTGGCTTTTGCCTTGGCGGATGGCCTGCCCAGGAGCACCGCGATCACTGGGATGGATTTCTGCCAGCCCATGCTGGATGAGGCCGTGAAAAAGGGCACCGCCAACCCGCGCTGGCGCCAGATCGAGTTCCGTCAAGGCGATGCCCTGGCCCTCCCCTTGCCCGACCGCACTTATGACGCGGTTACGATTTCCTTCGGCCTGCGCAACATGGCCGACCGGCACCAAGCCCTGGTGGAAATGCGCCGCGTGCTCCGGCCGGGCGGGCGGCTCTTCGTGCTGGAGTTCTCGCAGCCCTATTTCTGGTTCCGGCCGTTCTACTACGCCTACCTCAAGTTCGTGCTGCCGGCGATCGCGGCCGTGGTGACCGGTGACCGGTCGGCCTATGAATATCTGTGCGGCTCGATCGAGTTATTTCCGGATCGCGCCGGCATCGCGGCGGAGATCCGCCGCGCAGGCTTTGGCTCAGTCCGGGCCACGCCGCTGACCTTCGGCATCGTCGCCCTGCATGAGGCGATGGCGTGAGAGGAAATCCCCGGTCTTGCGCGTCTGGAAGCGCGCGGGAAAGCGACTCAGTTGAACGATTTCCCGCAACCGCAGGTGCTCTGCGCATTGGGATTCTTGATCTCGAAGCCCTTGCCGTGCAGGCCGTCGTCGAAGTCAACGCTGCAACCGTTGAGATAGGCCAGACTCGTCGGATCGACCAGCACGCGCACGCCTTCGCTCTCGAACACGTTGTCGTCGGCCTTCGCGAGGTCGAACGACATGCCGTATTCGAAACCGGAGCAGCCGCCGCTTTCCACGAACACGCGCAGTTGCTTCCGGGCATCATCTTGCGCGGCGCGCATGGTTTCAACTTGGCGGGCGGCCCGACTAGAGAGCGTGATCATGCGCGCAACCTAGGCCCGGAGCCGCCCCTGTCAACCGGCCGGACCGCCGGGTTTACGGCGCCCTAGCAGGAAGCGTGCAATTTTCGCGCATGAGTTCTTGCCACCTGCGAAACCGGCCGTTTTTGTCCTCCCTGTGCCGCAGCCAGCCCTCAAGCACATCTTCAACGAGCTCCAATACGAGCTGACCAACAAGCTCGCCGAGGGCGGCATGGGGCTCGTTTACGAAGCCGTGCAAAAAGGCACCGGCAACTTCCGCAAGGCGGTCGCCATCAAGCTCATTCGCGAGGAGTATTCTAGCATCCCGGAATTCCAGAAAAATTTCATCGGCGAGGCACGGTTGGTGGCCGATCTCATCCATACCAACATCGTCCAGACTTACCATCTCGGCCAGATTGGCGGGCAATATTTCATGACGATGGAATTCGTCCGCGGGGTGAACCTCGAACAGTTCATCGACCGCCACCTTGAGCTCGGCCGCCAGGTCCCGGTGGACATGGCCGTCTTCATCGCCTCCCGCGTTTGCCGCGGCCTCAGCTACGCCCACACCAAGCGTGATGCCGACGGCCGCCTCCTCGGCATCGTCCACCGCGACGTCAACCCCAAGAACGTCATGCTCGCCATCGAGGGCGACGTGAAGCTCACGGACTTCGGCATCGCGAAGGCCCTGGACCTGATGTATAACGAGGAAGGCAAGGTGATCCCGGGCAAGGATGAGTATCTCTCCCCCGAGGGCGCCAGCTACGCCGTGACCGACGGCCGCTCCGATCTTTTTCCGCTCGGCATCGTCCTGACCGAGATTCTCCTCGGCAAAAATCTCTTCCGCGGCGCCACCCGGGTGGACTCGCGGCGCAACATTCTCACGATGCCGATTCCGCAGTTCAGCACCCTGCGCGCCGACATCGACCCCAAGCTGGAGACCATCCTCCACAAGGCCCTCGAGCGCGACCGCGAGAAGCGCTACCAATCCGCCTTCGAGATGCTCACCGACCTGGAAATGTATCTCTACAGCGACCGCTACGGCCCGACCAACGAGAAGCTGGCCGTCTACCTCGCCGAAGTCTTTCCCCCGGCCAAACCCGGCACCACCCCCTCCGTCCCCACCTCCACCCTGCCCCGCGTGGCCACACTCGAAAGCCAGAGGTAATCCCACCCGCGTATGAGCGGCCCCGGACTCAACCAAGGCTTTCACCAGCGGCAGACGCAGCAGCTCGTGCTGGCGCCGCAGATGCGGCAGTCACTGAAGATACTGCAAGTCGCGGCGCTCGACCTCCGCGCCACCGTGCAGGAGGAACTGCAGTCGAATCCGACGCTGGAGGAGTTGCCGATGGACGACGTCAGCCTCGACCGGGACGCCACCAGCGGCGACGAAAAGGACGCCCCTTCCGACGATTCGCGCGAGGAGATGGACTTCTCCGGGGAGTTCCAAGTGCTCGAGAAAATCGGCCAGGACTGGAAGGACCACATGTCAGACACGGGTGGCGTGCGCCAGACCTCCAGTGAGGAGGACGAGCGCCGCCAGCACTTCTTCGACTCGCTCACCACCGAGACCTCGCTGCAGGAACACCTCATGAGCCAGGCCGGCCAGTCCGACCTCTCATCCGATGCGCTCGCGGGCCTACGCTTCCTCGTGGGCAGCCTTGACGACCGGGGCTACCTCACGGCCACGCTTCCCGACCTCGCGCTGCAGGCCAGTTTGCCCCTCGCGTCGATGCAGGAGGCCGCAAAACTGCTCAAGACCTTCGAGCCCGCCGGCATCGGCGCGGAAAGCCTCGCCGACTGCCTCCTGATCCAACTCGGGCAAAAGGGGCGGGGGAAATCTGTCGCGGCGCGCATCATCCGCGATCATTTTGAGCTATTGGTGCGCCGCCGCATCCCCGATCTCGCCCGCAAGACCGGCCTCGCCCCGGAGGTCATCCAGGAGGCCATCGAGGAAATCGGCACCCTCGACCCGTCGCCCGGCCGCCGGTTCGCCGACGACGCCAATCGCGTGGTCGTGCCCGACGTCACTGTCGAGCAGGACGGCGACGAATGGAAGATCATCCTGAACCATGACTACATCCCGCGCCTCCGCCTCAGCAACACCTACAAGGAGCTCATCGCGAAGGGCCGGCTGAGCAAGGCGGAGGGCGACTATCTGCGCGAGAAGCTGCGCTCGGGAAAGTTCATCATCAACGCCATCGAGCAGCGGCAGCGCACCATCGAGCGCATCACGCGCGAGATCATCAGGCATCAGGGCGAATTTTTCGCCGAAGGCGTCTCGAAGCTGAAGCCGCTCACCATGACACAGATTGCCGACATCATCGGCGTCCACGAGACAACGGTCAGCCGCGCGCTCGCCAACAAATACATCAAGACCCCGCACGGCGTCTTTGCCATGAAGTATTTCTTCACCTCCGGCTACCAGTCGGACGCCGGCGAGTCCGTCGCCAACACCAGCGTGAAGGAAATGATCGCGGACATCATTGCGGGCGAGGATCCGGGTCAGCCGCGGAGCGACCAGGAGATTGTCGGCCTGCTGGAAGCCAAGGGCCTCAAGATCGCCCGCCGCACCGTCGCCAAATACCGCGAGGAACTCGGCCTGCTGCCGAGCAACCTGCGGCGCCGTTACGATTGAGGCTGTTGCCCCGGGGTGGAACCCCGCCTCTGGTCGGGCTGAAAACGCGCGGGAAAGCCTGCCCGGAGGTCAGGCTCCACCCACCCTCACGCCGTCCGCGCCGCAACCGACTGATCGTGGAGCTTGGCGGCCTCCGTCACCGTCTTGACGAGCTCGGGCAGGGAAACTGGCTTGAGCAGGTAGCGATACAGCGCGGCCTCATTCACGCTGCGCAGCAGCATTTCGGGCTTCATGTAGCCGGTCACGAGCACGCGCTGCATGTCGGGGTATTCCTCGCGGGCATCGACGAGGAAACTCAGGCCGTTGCCTCCGGGCATCAGGTGATCGCAAACCACGACCTTGAACGCCTGCTTGTGCAGGTGGTAGCCCGCTTCCCGGACGCTGGTGGCCAGCACACAGTCAAATTGCGGGGACAGCGCCTCGGCAAAGAGCTCGATCAGCGTTTTCTCGTCGTCGATTAGCAGAACCGCTCCCAACTTGGGCTTGGTGGCGGTCGGGGCGGTGGTGGGAGCGGTCGACACGCATGGAACTCTGTTTCCACAGCAGGTGTTGGCAAACCCAAATAGCGTCGCCGCGCGGGCCCGGTTTAAGTTTGCGTGCCCTCCGGGTGACGTATTTTTTGGCGTTTCTCAGGCATGGACAAACCCGACCTATTTGCCGCTGCTCGTGACGGCCGACTTTCCGCGTTGGCTTCGGACACCCTGACCTCCGCCGCTCTCCTTCAGGGCAATGCCTCGGGCAACACCCCGCTCCACCTTGCCGCCAAATACGGACATCTCGACCAGGTGCCGCCGGCATTGCTCACCGCCGCTTCGCTGCTGCACAAGAACGACGCCGGCTACACCCCGCTCCACCTTGCCGCGCGTCACGGTCACCTCAGGCAGGTGCCTGGCCATCACCTCACGGCTGAAAACCTCCTCACCCGCTCCAACAGCGGCTTCACGCCGCTCCATCTGGCCGCGGCCGCCGCCGCCCTCGACCAGTTGCCGGGCGGCTTGCTCACCACCGCCCTGGTGCTCACCAAGAACGACAGTGGCAACACCCTCCTGCACGAGGCCGCCGAGCACGGGACCCTCGACCGCTTCCCCGGCTCTTTCCTCACCCGGGAAACCCTCACCACCGCCAACATGAGTGGCGAGACGGTGCTGCATGTGGCCGTTTTCAACGGGCATCTCGACCAGGTGCCACGCGCCCTGCTCACAGCCGAAACGTTGCTCATGAAGACGGCGAATCACGACACCTGCCTGCACGCCGCCGCCATCGCCGGACACCTCGACCAAATCCCTCCCGGGATTCTGACCCATGACAACCTCGTGTTGCCCAGCAAATCAGGCCACACCCCCATCCACGCCGCCGCCGAATCCGGCCACCTCGGGCAGATCCCGCGCGACCGCCTGACCGTTGACCTGCTCATCAGCCGGAACGACTTTGGCGACACCCCCCTCCACGCCGCCGCCGTCGAGGGCCATCTCAAGGGCATTCCGCCCGAGTTTCTGAACCGCACCACCCTGATGATCCGGAATTACAACGGCGGCACACCCCTCGGCGCCGCCATGCGCTACGGCCATGCCGACCAGTTGCCGGCGGACCTCATTCCCAAGCCGCCGGGTGCCTTGCAGAAATTACTCTACCGGCTCGGCGTTTCCCGCCCGCCTTTCGGCTAGACCGCAGGTGGCGGTTGTGACACAGCCCCGGGTTGTCACTGGCGTCAAACGCGCCACCGTAGCCCATTTCACCTTATCCGCATGAACACCACCATCACTGCCATCACCGCGCGCGAGATCATCGACTCCCGCGGCAATCCCACTGTCGAGGTCGACGTCAAGCTCGCCTCCGGCGCCTTCGGCCGCGCCGCCGTGCCCTCGGGCGCCTCCACCGGCGAGCACGAGGCCATCGAACTCCGCGACGGGGACAAGAACCGCTACGGCGGCAAGGGCACGCTCAAGGCCGTGGCCAACGTGAAGGGCAAGATCGCCCCCGCCCTCCTCGGCTTCGACGCCTTCGACCAAACCGGCGTGGACCGTGCCATGCTCAAGCTCGACGGCACCCCGACCAAGGCGAAGCTCGGTGCCAACGCCATCCTCGGCGTCTCCCTCGCCACCGCCAAGGCCGCCGCCGCCGCCTCCGGCGTCCCGCTCTACAAATACCTCGGCGGCCCCAACGCCAAGGTCCTGCCCGTGCCGCTCATGAACATCATGAACGGCGGCGCCCACTCCGACGCCCCGATCGATTTCCAGGAGTTCATGATTGTGCCGAAGAACTTCACCACCTTCGCCGAGGCCCTCCGCGCCGGTGCCGAGGTCTTCCACTCCCTCAAGAAGGTCCTCAAATCGAAGGGCCTCCAGACCGCCGTCGGCGACGAGGGCGGCTTCGCCCCGAACCTCGCCTCCACCACCGACGCCCTCGACGCCATCGCCGAGGCCGTGAAGGGTGCCGGCTACAAGCTGGGCAAGGACATCTTCCTCGCCCTCGACGTTGCCTCCTCCGAGTTCTACGTCAAGGAGTCCAAGACCTACGTCTTCAAGAAGTCCGACAAGCGCTCCTTCACGGGCGACCAGTTCGTCAGTTACTACAAGGACCTCTGCGCCAAGTATCCCATCGTCTCCATCGAGGACGGCTGCGCCGAGAACGACTGGGCCACCTGGAAGAAGCTCACCGACGCCATCGGCGGCAAGGTGCAGCTCGTCGGCGACGACCTCTTCGTCACCAACGTCGAGTTCCTCCAGAAGGGCATCGATACCGGCACGGCCAACTCGATTCTCGTCAAGGTCAACCAGATCGGCTCGCTCACCGAGACCCTCGACTCCATCGCCCTCGCGCAGCGCAACAAATACACAACCATCATCTCGCACCGCTCGGGCGAGACGGAGGACGTCACCATCGCCGACATCGCCGTCGCGACGAACGCGGGCCAGATCAAGACCGGCTCCGCCTCCCGCACCGACCGCGTCGCCAAATACAACCAGCTCCTGCGGATCGAGGAGGAACTCGGGGCCAGCGCCATCTACGGCGGCCAGATCTAGACTTGCCCCGGCCAATCCGGCCGCTATCAACGCCATCTACGAAACTGACCTGACACCAAGTTTCGTCAACACACACTGGGAAGGCCGGGCTGCAAAGCCCGGCCTTTTCTGTTGGCGAAACGCCCGCCGCTGGCAACTGTGAAGGGTCCCTCCTCCTTCACCACACCTCCCTCATGCATCTGTTTTCCCTCCTCCGCCGCTCTGCCGTCCTCCTCGTTGCCAGCCTGACCCTTCAACTGCCGGCCGCCGAGCCCACCAAGCCTGCGCCGGACAAAGCCACAGCCCCGGCGGCAGAACTCACCCCGGCCGACAAGGCGGTGCTGGAACTCCCCAAAGTCGAGGTCACCTCGGCCCGCATCAAGCAGATCGACCACGAGCTCAAGCAAATCGACAAGCAGATCGCCCGCGAAAAAAAGAAACTCAAGTCCACCACTCTCGACAAGTCCCTCAACAGCGACAAGGTCTCGAACGCCGCCGCCATCTTCGGGGGCAATTCCGCCTCCCGCATGGTCGCCGTCGCGGCTTCCCGCGTGAATCTGCTGGAGAGCGAGCGCGCCCTTCTTGAGCGCCTCAAGTTCCCCCGCACGGCGGAGGATCAGGCCTTGATCGAAAAGGAGCTCGTCAACCTCCGCACCACCCGCCGGAACCTCGACGACGCTGCCAAGCAGCGTTGATGGTTGCGAAAACAAAACCCGGCCTCCGGCCGGGTTTTGTTTTTTGAGGGTCGGTCTCCTGACCGGCCGCGGTCGGCCGGGAGGCCGACCCTCCACTCAAGTCCGCCTGAGTGCCGACGCAAACGTCTCACTCCACCCGCAAAACATATCCGCGCAGGTATTCGCTCTCCGGCATCGTCACCAGCACCGGGTGGTCCGGCGGCTGGTGGCAGTATTCGAGCACATGCACCCGCTTCTTCGCGTCGGCTGCCGCCTCCGCCAGCACCTCGCGCAATTGCGCGTCCTGCATGTGGTGCGAGCAAGTGTAGGTTGCAAGGATGCCGCCGGGCGTGAGCGCCTTCATGGCGCGCAGGTTGAGCTCCTTGTAGCCGCGCATCGCGCCGTCGAGCGCGGACTTCGACTTCGCGAAGGGCGGCGGGTCGAGGATGATCAGGTCCCACGCCGGCGCGGCCTCGCGCTGCGCCGTGAACCAGTCGAATACGTTCGCCCCGGTGAACTCGGCCTTCAGCCCGTTGCGGTCGGCGTTCTTCTTCGCCTGCCCGACCGCGTCAAACGCGCTGTCGAGGCCGAGCACGCTCGCCGCCCCGGCCTTCGCGCAGTGCAGCGCGAATGACCCTTGGTTGCAGAATGCATCCAGCACGCGCCGGCCAGCCGCGTATTTCGCCACGACGGCGTGCTGCTGGCGCTGGTCGAGGTAGAAACCGGTCTTTTGGCCGCCCTGCAGGTCGAGCCAGTAGTCGAGCCCGTCGATTTTCACCCAGCGCGGCTCCCAGTCCTTGCCCGATCGGGTATGCACCCCGGCCGGCAGACCCTCGAGCTTCCGGATGTTCGCGTCGTTGCGGAAGATGATCTCCTGCGCGCCGGTCAGCTCCGCCAGCACATCGCTGATCACGGCGCTGCGTCTCTCCATCGCGAGCGTCTGGATCTGCACGACCAGCGTGCCGCCGAACTGGTCCGCCACCACGCCCGGCAGGTCGTCGGACTCGGACCAGACCAGTCGCTTGAAATCGCCCAGGCCGATGCGTCGTGACACGGCGCGCTCCAGCGCGCCCTTGAGATAGGCCTCGTCCAGCGCGACGCGATCCCGGCTCAACCGCCGCCAGACAATCTGCGATTTGCTGTTGTAGATGCCGGTGCCCAGAAACCGTCCGGTGCGGTCGCGACATTCCACCACCTCGCCATCGTGGACGGCGGGCAGCAGCGCCTCGCACTCGTTGACGAACACCCAGGGGTGCCCGGTGAGCACGCGGGAGGTGGCATTGGGCTTGAGCTTGAGACTGGCAGTCATGCCCCGGACTTTCCGGGGGTTTGGGGCGCTTGGAAGCTCAAAATGGCGCCGAGGTCTGCCGGGGCGTCAGCTGGCGCGCGTCAGCCATGCCGGCTTAGAACCTATCCGAATACCCTATTCCCGACAGCTTGGTTTTCTGTAGCGGCAATCTGTGACCGCCGTCGAGCGTGGTGTGGTGATCGTTCGGCGGTCATAGACCGCCGCTACAGGACAGGCTGTTATTCGGATAGGCTCTTAGCGGTTCCTTGGGGCGTTTTTACCCGCGCCCGGCTCCTCGCCCACATGGAATCCATCCACGTCCTCGTAGCCAGCGGGCGCACACTTGACGCAATAGGCCAGCGCAATGAAGCCCGTCAGATAGACTACACCGAGGACGGCCAGACTCAGAATGGACCAAATGCTCATGCCGTCGGCCATCGGCACATTCCGGGCGCACTTGAGCCCAAAATTCATTCCGCGCGCCGCGCGGTATTCCCCGTGGAATATCGCAAGCCGAACAGACTGTTTGGGCCCACCCGGAAGGGGATCCCGCTCAGCGGCTTCCGGTGGCGAGGGGCGGCAACGTTTGCAGGTAGGCCCACAACGCCCTGGTCTCAACGTCGGTCAGGTTGGCAAAAACCCGCGGCATCACGGGATTGAGTTCGGAACCGTCCGGGCGGCGCGAGGTGCGGAGGGTTTTCATGAAATCAGCCTCGCTCCATTTCGCCAGACGGCCACTGGCATGTGGCGTCAGGTTGGATGCGGGCGGCCAATCTGGCGGACCGATGTCGATCCTGCCCCCGGCCAGAGTCGCGCCGTGGCAACCGGTGCAACTGGCGGCCAGATATTGGCCGTAAGCCACTGTCACACCGGGCACGACGTCGGACGGCGCGAGGGTTTTGTGATCGATCTCGTCCGCCGCCAGCTTGATCTTGCCGGCCAACAGCAAGGTCCGGGCCACCGGTCCGACCGACAGCGGCACCCGATCGCGATTCACCGGCGGCACCGACTTGAGATGGGCGATGAGGTCGCTCATGTCCTGCGTCGTGAATCGGGCGTAATCCGTCGAAGGCATCAGAAACAAGCCGCGTCCGTCCCGCGCCACGCCGTGCCGGATCGCCCGCTCCCAATCGGCGTCCGTGAAATCGGCCGGCAGGCCACCGTGGCCTCGGGTCAGATTGGGGCCGTGGAGCCGCCCCATAGCCGGGTCGTCAACTACCTTGGCTCCACCGTAGTCCGCGCCATGGCATTCCACGCAGCCGCGCGTCTCGGCCAGATGCCGGCCGCGCGCCAGCGCTGCCGCATCCACCGGGTGCACCGGGGCCGGCTTGACCACGACCGTGTATTTTTGCGCCAGACGGTCACTGGACTGCCAGTAGACCGCCCCGGCGGCCAGCACCGTGACGACTATCCCGGCCAGCAGGAGCGAGATGACAATTTTCAGGATTTTCTTCACGTTGGACATGTATTCGCCCCTAGAAACACTGTCGGCCGGTTGAAGTTACAAGAACCTTCAAAAAATTCCGTCCGTCCGCTCCAGTCGCCCATCCGCACCAAATTCAGGCTTCCCACCGCTGGCTCGCTCCCGTTTCCTAAACGGTCAGCCCGACCACTTTCACTCTCACCATCACTCTCCCTCTGTGACTCCTGCCCAGGAAATCGCCCGCCGTCGCACCTTTGCGATCATCTCGCACCCCGATGCGGGCAAGACGACCCTGACCGAGAAGTTCCTGCTCTACGGCAACGCCATCCACCTCGCCGGCGCCGTCAAGGACCGCAAGAACCAGCGCGCCACGGCCTCGGACTGGATGGAACTCGAGAAACAGCGCGGGATCTCGATTTCGTCCACTGTTCTCCAGTTCGACTACGCCGGCTGCGCCGTCAACCTGCTCGACACCCCCGGCCACAAGGATTTCTCCGAGGACACCTACCGCGTGCTCACCGCCGTGGACGCCGCCCTCATGGTCATCGACGCCGCCAAGGGCGTCGAGACGCAGACCCGCAAGCTCTTCGAGGTCTGCCGCCGCCGCGGCGTGCCCATCTTCACGTTCATGAACAAGTGCGACCGGCCCACCCGCAGCCCGATCGACCTGCTCGACGAACTCGAGAACGTCCTCGGCCTGCAGGCCTCGCCCGTCATCTGGCCCCTCGGCAACGGCCCGTCCTTCAAGGGCGTCTTTGACCGCCGCTCGAAGCAGGTCCACCTCTTCGAGCGCGTCCCCGGCGGCAAGTTCCAGGCCCCGGTCAACGTCACCTCGCTCGACGACGACGCCGTGCGCGGCAAACTCGACGACTACACCTTCGGAGAGGTGAAGGACCAACTGGAGATGCTCGACGGTGCCGGCCACCCCTTCGACCTCCGGGCCGTGCAGGCCGGCCGGCAGACGCCCGTCTATTTCGGCTCCGCCGTGAACAATTTCGGCATCCAGCTCCTGCTCGACGGCTTCCTCCAGGATTCCGTGCCGCCCGCCCCGCGCCAATCCGTCAGCATCACCGTGCCCGGTCTTCCGCAGCCGACCGCCGCCCGCGTGGTGCCGGTGGACGACCCGAAATTCTCCGGCTTCATCTTCAAGATCCAGGCCAACATGGACGCGAAGCACCGCGACCGCATCGCCTTCTGCCGCGTCTGCTCGGGCAAGTTCGAGCGCGACATGGTCGTCACCCACCAGCGCACCGGCAAATCCGTCCGCCTCTCCTCCTCGCACAAGCTTTTCGGCCGCGAGCGCGAGACGGTGGACGAGGCCTGGCCGGGCGACGTCATCGGTCTCGTCGGCCACAGCGAATTCGGCATCGGCGACACCCTCACACAGGACCGCGCCATCTGCTACGACGAGATCCCGCGCTTCCCGTCCGAGGTGTTCAGTTACATCGCCAACCCCAACACCGGCGACGCCAAGAAATACCGCGCCGGCCTCGAGCAGCTCCTGCAGGAAGGCGTCGTGCAGTCCTTCACCGCCAAGAACGCCCCGCCGGGCGCCACCCTGCTCGCCGCCGTCGGCCCGCTGCAGTTCGAGGTCGTGCAATGGCGCCTCCAGAGCGAATACGGCGCCGAGTCCCGCCTCACGCCGGCCCCCTGGACGCTGCTCCGCTGGGTCGAGCCGCACCCGGCACTCAAGGACCCGAGCCGCCTCATCGTCGCCACCGGCGTGAGCTTCGGCGCCGACAAGTTCGAGAACCCGGTCGTGCTCTTCCCCAACGACTGGACGATGCGCTATTTCGAGGAGAAGAACCCCGAATTGAAATTGCACGCCCTGCCTTTGGAGCAGACCAAGTAGCCCCATCCGCGACATGATTCCGACCTTGCTGACCGTCGCTCTTCCAATCGCCACGACTTGGGCCGAAGAGCAGGAAGCCTTGATTCTGAGGGATGGAGTGGCACTGACTAACCACCAGTGCTTCGACGCGCACTTGGTGGGTGTCAAGGAGCCCCAGCGGATCCGCATGCTGAAAGTTGATCGGATCCCGGTTCCCACCCATCCGGTGCTCGCCAAGGCCAATGAGCTGGTTGGCTTGGTCACCCCGCGCACCGCAGGAATCACCTTCGGGCACGGCATTTATATCCGTGCGGATCTCTGGGATAATCGCCCGCTCGTCGTGCACGAGCTGGTCCATGTCGGGCAATATGACCGCTATGGCAGCGTCCACGCGTTCCTGAAGGACTACCTCACCGAGTGCCTCACCATCGGTTACCCCAATGGCCCGCTTGAACGCGAGGCCATCGATCGCTCCAAGGCAGCCTGCGACTGATCCCGACCTGATATGTCACGGCGGCCGGGTTGACCCTCCGGCCGCGTTGAGGCATGGATGTGGCATGATCGCCCGGTTGCTTGTCCTGGTTCTCGTTCTGGTCGTGTCGTTGCCGGCCGCGGAAACCGCGCCGACCACCAAGCCACCCGTCCTCGTCGCCGTGCATGGCGCGTGGGCCGGCGGGTGGCATTTCCAGAAGATCACCCCGCTGCTCGAAGCGCAGCGCTGGCAGGTTCATCGCCCGTCCTTGAGTGGCCTTGGCGAACATTTCAACACGGCGCGCGCGGACATCGGCCTCGCGACGCACATCGACGACATCGTGAACTACATCCTGTTTGCCGACCTGCGCGCGGTCACACTCCTCGGCCACAGCTACGGCGGGATGATCATCACCGGCGTCGCCGACCGCATCCCCGAGCGCATCGCCCGCCTGGTCTATCTCGACGCCTTGCTACCCGCCGACGGCGAAAGCGTATTGGCGCTCCGTCACACCGGCTCGGCCGAGCTCGCGAAGAACACGCGCGACGGCTTCATCCATCCCTGGTGGGTGCGCCCGGGCAAGCCCTTCCCCATAGACGTGCCGCAGCCGCTCAAGACCTTCACCGACGCGATCAACCTGAAGAACCAGGCCGCGGCGGCAAAAATTCCCGGCACCTACATCCTCACAGTGGAGCCGGGCAAACAGCCTGCGGACGACGATTTCTTCGCCGCCTCCGAGCGGGCGAGGGCGCGCGGCTGGCCGGTCATCGTGATGGCGGGCGACCACAACCCGCACTGGCGCACGCCCGAGGCCGTGGTGAAGCTCCTGCTTGGAATCAAGTGATGCGCCTGAAACTCCAACCCGCCACCACGGAGGACGCCGAAGCCATCGCCGCCCTGCGCAACGCGGTGTCCGACGACCTGACCTTCAGACACGGCAAGGGGCCGTGGACCAGCCATTGCACGACAGCCGGCGTGCTCTTCGACCTGCGCAACGCCATGCTCTTCGTCGCACTCCACCGCGGCGAGGCCGTCGCCACGCTCAAGCTCGCCACCACGAAGCCCTGGGCCATTGATTTGAAGTATTTTCCCAAGGCGAAACGCCCGCTCTACCTCACGGCGATGGCCGTGGCCCCTGAGCTCCAGCGGCAGGGGCTCGGTCGCACCTGCCTCGCGGAGGCGGTGAAGATCGCGCGTCGCGCCAAGGCCGGCGCTATTTTTCTCGACGCCTACGATCACCCGGCGGCCGGTGCCGGCGCGTTTTATACCAAATGCGGCTGTCGCGAAACCGGGCGGGTGACCTACCGGCAGGTCCCGCTCATTTATTACGAGCTGCCGGTCTAGGCCTCAAACCGGTCACTTCTCCTTCTCGGTCGAGGCCGCCTGCTGGATGCCCGCATTGAATGATCCCACGCGGCTCGGGGTGCTGTCAGAGTGGGAAGGCGCCGAATACGAACGATCCGGGGGCGGATTCGAGGCGCGGTCGCCCGTATAGCTGGGCTCGGAACGGGTGTAGCCGCCGCGGTTATCGGACCGCTCGCGCGCCCAGCGTTCGGGGTTCGCGGTCCGCGGCGGATAGGCATTGGAGCGCGGCTGGTCGGAATTGGTGCGCGGCGTGTTGTCCCAGCGCGTGCGCGTGCCGGGCGGATGGTCGGGCTTGTCGTCCGGCTTGTTCGGGTGGTTCGGCCGGCCGTGGTCATGCCGCGGCGGCACCGGGCGCGAGTAGCCGCCATAGTTGTATTCAAAGGGATCGTAATAACCCCACCGCGAGAATCCGCCGTAGGCCGGATTGTAGTAGCCATTGCGGTAATAGTCATAGGGATAATAATCATCGGGACCGGGATACACCGCGAGCAGCGTGTAGGTGCGCTCCGGGAGGCGGCCGATGCGCACAATCACCCACTCGGGCTCGTCCTCGGGATGCTTGGGGGCGAACTGCACCTTCACTTCATACAGCCGGTTGCCGGTCAGACCCTGTTTCCGAAGATAATTGCCCACCGCCTGCCGCAATTCGCTGAGTTGCTCCGGCGTCAGCTCCTTGTTCGTGGAACTCCGCACCACCGTGAACTCCGCCGCTGGCTCCACCCGCTGCGTGGCAACCCTCTGGCTGACGCAACCCGCGAGCAACAGCCCGATCCCGAGCCGCATTGCGGCCAAAAAGTAACGCACAATGGTCTGCATGGATGAACTCCAGGGTAAGGGTGAACCGCCTGCCCCGAAGTTAGCCGCTTGTCCCCGGCTCGCAAGCGCCTTCCACCCCGCTGCGTCCGACGGCGCGTGACTTTAGTTTTGTCTGGCGGGCGGGGCCCCGCAGTGTGGGGCCATGCGCTTCTCCCTTGTCCCCGCCCTCCTCCTGACCCTTGGTCTTGCCGCCACCTCGCTGGCCGCACCACAGCCCGATGCGGTAGAAACTAAGGCCCTCCCCCTCGTCGTTGTGAAGGCCGCGCGCCTCGTCGAGCCGGTCACCGGCCGCGTGCTAACCGACCAGGCCGTGATCATCGAGGGCGAGCGCGTGAAGGCCGTCGTGCCTGCGGCGGACACCGGCAAGGTGATTCCCGTCGGCTCTGCCGCCCGCACCATCGATCTCGGCGCCGCGACCCTCCTGCCCGGTCTCATCGACTGCCACACGCACGTCACCAGCCAGCCGGAGAATTTCTACGAGGACCTGTTCCGCCGCTCGCCGATTGACGAGGCCGTCACCGCGCACCTCTACGCCCGGCGCACCCTCGAGGCGGGCTTCACCACCATCCGCAACGTCGGTGCCGACAACTACGTGGATTTCGCCCTGCGCAACGCCATCAACGCCGGCAAGCTTCCCGGTCCGCGCATCCTGGCCAGCGGCCCGGCCCTCAGCGCCACCGGCGGCCACGGCGACATCAACGGCATGTCCCCCTACCTCCGCTTCGAGGGCAGCATCGGTGGCGTGGCCGACGGGGTGGACGCCGTCCGCAAGAAGGTCCGCGAGAACATCAAATACGGCGCCGATGTCATCAAGATGCTGGCCACCGCCGGAGTGCTCTCCGAGGAGGAATCCGTCGGCGCGCCGCAGTATTCCGCCGAGGAGATGAAGGCCATCGTGGACGAGGCCGCCATGTGGGGCCGCAAGGTCGCCGCCCACGCCCACGGCGCCGAGGGCATCAAGCGCGCCATCCGCGCCGGCGTCGCCTCCATCGAGCACGCCAGCTTCATCGACGACGAGGGCATCGCGCTCGCGAAACAGCACGGCACCTGGCTCGTGATGGATATCTACAACGACGACTACATCCTCGCCGAATACGGCCGCCTCGGCTACCCGGAGAAAATCCTCGAGAAGGAGCGTCTCGTCGGCCGCACCCAGCGCGAGAACTTTCAGAAGGCGTTCCAGGCCGGCTGCAAGATGGCCTACGGCACCGACTCCGGCGTCTATCCGCACGGCTGGAACGGCAAGCAGTTCTTCCACATGGTCAAGTGGGGCATGACGCCGATGCAGGCCATCCAGGCCGCCACCGTGAACGCCGCCGACCTGCTCGGCTGGTCGGACAAGGTCGGCCGTCTCGCCCCGGGCTATTACGCCGACCTCATCGCCGTGCGCGGCGACCCGCTGGCCGACGTCACCGCGCTGGAGCACGTGGAGTTCGTCATGAAGGGCGGCAAGGTCGCGAAGAACACCCTGACCGCCGAGCCCGCCGACCGGATAGATTGAAGGTGGAACCCGGCCTCCGGGCGGGTTTAAGCGATGCGCTTACGGAAAGCCGGATGCAAATCCGGAAAACGCGTCCGGAGGTCGCGTTCCCCCTCAATGACCCAGCACCAGCAGCAGGATGCCGAGCAAGGAGAACAACGCGCCGAGCAACCCCGCCTCGTAACGCTCGAAATTCTTCACCTCGAACCGCTCCAGTCCGACCAGCGTCAGCCAGGTGAAGAGCATCATGCCGGCCAGCGTTGCGACCGCCAGGATCAGGCTGAGCACGATGAAGCCGCGCCACCCAAACTGCACCCCGGACAGGTAGATCGGCAGGAAACCCTCGCAGGGTGACAGCGTCAGCATCACGAACAGGCCGCTGATGGCCGCCCAGTCCCCGGCCTTGGTCTCCACCAACCGGCTGTCCTTCAGTTCCTCGTCCCAGTGGCTGTGCCCGTGCTCATGACCGCAGCGCTCGCTCGGGTGATGGTGCGCGCCCAGCACATGGTGGTGCACCACGCCGCCGCGCCACTGCCGCCAGAAATAATACGCGCCGATCGCCAGCAGGATGCCGCCCGCGATCCACGGGAACAGCCGCTCATGCCGCTCATCCAGTTGAAAACCAAACCAGGCGATGGCCAGACCCAGCAGGCTCGTCAGCGCCACGTGCCCCAGCCCGGCCAGCGCCGATACCGCCAGCGTCTTGCCGTGGCTCCAGCCCCGCGCCCGCGACACCAGCACGAAGGGCAGCCAGTGCGTCGGGATCGCCGCATGGAAGAACGCCACGGTGAAGCCGGTGGCGGCGATGGTGGCGAGGACGGCGGAATTCATGGCGGGTCGGCGAGGAAAGACGGGGCTCCCGGCCCTGTCGACCTTGAACACTACCAAAGCCGTCAAGCGGCTCGCGCCGAGTGAGAGTGAAAGTGAGGGTGAAAGGGCCCATTAAGGCTCGCATAATAGTCTGCGGGTAGGGCGCACCGGCCCGGTGCGCCGCGGCGGAGCGGGCCGCTCCGCCCTACCCCCCCTTCATCGCGACGTCAGCTATGGCGCGAGACTCAATCCGATAGCGGCTAATATCGCATACTTAGGATTGCCCACTCTCACCTTCACTTTCACTTTGTCCTCTCCGATGCCGCCCGACCTCAATGCCGTCAGTTCCTACCTGCTCGCCCTGCAGGACTCAATCTGCGCCGCGCTGGAACGCGCGGACGGCGGCGGCAAGTTCAGGGAGGACCGCTGGTCGCGGCCCGAGGGCGGCGGCGGACGCTCCCGCGTGATGGAGAACGGCGCCGTCTTCGAGAAGGCCGGCGTCGGCTTCTCGCATGTCACAGGCAAGTCGCTTCCCCCCTCCGCCACTGCGCACCGGCCCGAACTCGCCGGCCGGCCTTGGGAGGCCCTCGGCGTGTCACTCGTGTTGCATCCGCGCAATCCCTACGTCCCCACCAGCCACGCCAACGTCCGCTTCTTCTGCGCCAAGCCGGCTGCGGATACTCCAATCGAAAATCAAAAATCAAAAATCGAAAATCCCCACTGGTGGTTCGGCGGCGGCTTTGACCTGACGCCCTACTACGGCTTCGAGGAGGACGCCGTGCACTGGCACCGCACCGCGAAGGCCGCCTGCGACCCCCACGGCCCCGGGCTCTACCCGAAGTTCAAGCAGTGGTGCGACGACTACTTCTTCCTCAGGCACCGCGGCGAGCCGCGCGGCGTCGGCGGCATCTTCTTCGACGATTTCAACGCGCCGGGCTTCGTCGATTCGTTCCGGTTCCTGCGCAGCGTGGGCGACGCCTTCCTGCCCGCCTACCTGCCGATCGTCGCCCGCCGCCAGGCCACGCCCTACGGCGAACGCGAGCGCGACTTCCAGCTCTACCGGCGCGGACGCTACGTCGAGTTCAACCTCGTGCAGGACCGCGGCACGATCTTCGGCCTGCAAAGCGGCGGTCGCACCGAGTCCATCCTCATGTCCCTCCCGCCGCTCGTCGCCTGGCGCTACGACTGGCAACCCGCGCCCGGCACGCCGGAGGCGCGGCTTTACGACGTCTTCCTCAAGCCCCGCGACTGGGCAAACACCGGGAATGAGGGAGTGAGGGACTGAGGGTCACGCCTCGTTCGCATACTCGCCACTCATTCCCTTATTCCCTCACTCCCTTCCCCATGACCTCCCGCGAACGTTTCCTCGCCGCCCTCGCCTGCACGCCGCTCGACCGCCCGCCGGTCTGGATCATGCGCCAGGCCGGGCGCTACCTGCCCGAGTATCGCGCCCTCAAGGGCAAATCCTCCTTTCTCGAGATGGTGAAGACGCCCGAGCTCGCCGCCGAGGTCACCCTCCAGCCGCTGCGCCGCTTCGCGCTCGATGCGGCCATCATCTTCTCCGACATCCTCGTCATCCCGGAGGCGATGGGCCAGGGCTACAAGTTCCGCGACGCCGGCGGCATCGAGATGGATTTCAAGCTCGAGACACCCGCCCAGCTCGACCGGCTCGATCCGGTCGGCGTGCAATTCCGCCTCGATTACGTCGGCAAGGCGCTCGAGCGCGTGAAGGCCGAGTTGAAGGGCGAAAAGGCGCTCCTCGGCTTCGGTGGTTCGCCCTGGACCCTCGCCACCTACATGCTCGAGGGCGGCAGCGCCGACGACTTCGGCCGCAGCAAGGCCGTGTTCCACTCCGACCGCGCCTTCTTCGACGCGCTGATGGAAAAACTCACCGCCGCACTCATCGAATATTTCCATATGCAGATCCGCGCCAGGGCCGACGCCATCCAGATCTTCGATTCCTGGGGCGGCATCCTCGCCGGGCAGGACTACGAGGCCGCCTCGCTCCGCTGGATCCGCGACATCATCGCCGCGCTGCCAAAGGACTTCCCCATTATCCTCTACGCCAAGGGCACCTCATCCCAGTTCACCGACCAGGCCTTCAGCGGCGCACGGGCGCTCGGCGTGGACTGGACCGTGGACCTCGGCGTCGTCCGCAAACTCGTGCCGGGCAACATCGCTCTCCAGGGCAACCTCGACCCGGTGCTCATGAACACCACGCCGGAGATCGTCGCCCGCGAAACCGCCCGCCTGCTTGAGGCCATGCGCGGCGCGCCCGGTCACATCTTCAACCTCGGCCACGGCATCATGCCCCAGGCCAAAATCGAATGCGTCGAGGCGCTGGTTGACACCGTCACTCGCTGGAAAGCATGAAATGCCAGCTCCCGGGCCAAAAAACATCGCTGTCGTCGGCGGCGGCCTCACCGGCCTGACCGCCGCGTGGCGCCTGCACGGCGCCGGCCATCGCGTCACGGTTTTTGAAAGGGGCCCGCAGGTCGGCGGCGCCATCGTCACGACCGAACGCAACGGCTGGCTGATCGAGGGCGGCCCCAACTCCCTGCAGGAAACCGCGGAAGTCGCGGCCTTGCTGCGCGAGCTCGGGATCGCGGACCAGAAGGCTCAGGTCGGCCCCGATGCCCGCAAGCGCTTCATTGTCCGCCACGGCCGCCCGGTCATGGTGCCGCTGTCGCCCGCCGGCCTTCTGACCTCGCCGCTGTTCTCCCTCGGTGCCCGCGGGCGCGTGCTGGCCGAACTGCTCACCCGCCCGCGCGTGCGCACGACGGATGTCACCCTCGCCTCCTTCATAGCCGCCCACTTCGGCCGCGAGATTGTGGACTACGCGCTGAATCCTTTCGTCGGCGGCATCTACGCCGGCGATCCGGACAAGCTCTCCGCCCGTTACGCCTTCCCCAGACTCTGGCAACTCGAGCGCTCCCACGGTTCGCTGCTGCGCGGCTTCCGCGCCGAGGCGGCCGGGCGCCGGGCCCGCGGCGATGCGGCGGGCGTGGCCCCGATCATTTCATTCCGCCACGGCCTGCAAACGTTGCCGCGCGTCCTGGCGGCGGCCTTGCCCCCGGGCTCGGTCCAAACAGACGCGACTGTCACCAGCCTCATCCCGGGCCGGCCCTGGAAACTCATCTGGACGCGCGCCGACTCGGTGCAAACCGCCGAGTTCGACGCCGTCGTGCTGGCCCTGCCCGCGCCCGCTCTCGCCCAGCTGGTTTTCAGCACGCTCGGCGAGCGCAGCCTGGCGTCCCTCGATCACGTGCCGCAGCCGCCGGTCAGCTCGCTGTTCCTGGGCTTCAAGCGCGGGCAGGTCGCCCACCCCCTCGACGGCTTCGGCGCGCTCGTGCCGGCCCGGGAGAAACGCAGCATCCTCGGCGTGCTCTTCTCCTCGTCGCTCTTCGCCGGCCGGGCGCCGGACGGCCATGTGGCGCTGACGGTGTTCGCCGGCGGCATGCGCCAGCCCGAAACCGGCCGGCTCGACACCGCGGCCCTGCTCGCCCGCGCGCTGCCGGACCTGCGCGACCTGCTCGGCGTGGCGGGCGAACCGGTTTTCACTCACCACACCTTCTGGCCCAAAGCCATTCCCCAATACAACCTCGGTCACGAACGCTTTCTGGAGCCCCTGAGCCGCCTTGAGGCCAAGCACCCCGGCCTCTGCATCGCCAGCAACGCCCGCGACGGCATATCGCTCCCGGATTGCCTCAATTCCGGCGTCGCCGCGGCCCGGAAAACCGGCGAATTCGTCAGCAAACTGTAACGGCGGTCTATGACCGCCGGACGGCGCTCGCAGGGCGCCGCTACAGAGGGAAATTATCCCCTCTCGCCCCTTGACTCCCCCCCTCCGCCGGGTAGTTTCCGGCCCCTTATTTCCGATGGCGACCGAACTCAAAGACACCCTCCTGCTGCCCAAGACTGATTTTCCCATGCGGGCGGGTCTGGCCCAGCGCGAACCCGGCCGGGTGGCCCACTGGGAGCAGCTTGATCTCTACAACCAGATCCAAGCCAAGCGCGCGCACAGCCCCAAGGGTGCCTTTGTCCTCCATGACGGCCCGCCGTTCACCAACGGCGATGTCCACATCGGCACCGCGCTCAACAAGACGCTCAAGGACATCGTCAACCGCTACAAGTCCATGCAGGGCTTCCGCACGCCCTACGTGCCGGGCTGGGATTGCCACGGCCTGCCCATCGAGCAGAAGGTCAGCAAGGAGATCAAGGAACAGAACCTCACGCTGACCACCGCGCAAATGCGCGCCAAGTGCGATGAGTTTTCCGAAGGCTGGATCGCGAAGCAGACCGCGCAGTTCAAGCGCGTCGGCGTCCTCGCCGACTGGAAGCACGAATACAAGACGAAGGCCCCGGCCTTTGAGGCCGACATCCTCCGCACCTTCGCCGCGTTCGTCGAGCAACGCCTCGTTTACCGCAGCAAGAAGCCGGTCTATTGGTCCATCCCCTTCGAGACCGCGCTCGCCGAGGCGGAGATCGAATACAAGGACCACGTCTCCATCGCCATCTGGGTGAAGTTCCTCGTGCCCGCCGCCGAGGCCCAGAAGTTCGGCCTGCCCACCGACAAGCCGCTCTATATCGTCATCTGGACGACCACGCCCTGGACCATCCCCGCCAACCTCGCCATCGCGCTGCACCCCGAGGTTGAATACGTTGTAGCGGAATTCGCTCCTGAAGGATTCCGGGTCATTGTAGCTAAAGATCTTTTGGGCTCGGTGATGAGCACAATGAAATATCCCGGACCAGTGGTTTCCTCTGATCCTATCAAGGGAGCAAAACTTGAAGGTCTCCAGGCCCGCCACCCTTTCATCGACCGCGCCTCGCCTGTCGTGCTCGCCGACTACGTCACCACCGACAGCGGCACAGGCGCCGTGCACACCGCACCCGGCCACGGCGCGGAGGATTACCAGACCGGCCTCAAATACGGCCTCGAGATCTACTGCCCCGTCGGCGACGACGGCAAATACCTCGACGACGGCCGCGTGCCCGCCGACCTCGTCGGCCTGACCACGCTCGAGACCGTCGAGGACCTCGCCGCCAAGAAACCCGCCCCCGCCAACCTCGGCGTGCTCAAGAAACTCGCCGACGCCGGCGCGCTCCTCGCCAAGGCCAAGTATCCGCACAGCTACCCGCATTGCTGGCGCTCCAAGACCCCGATCATCTTCCGCGCCGTGGACCAGTGGTTCGTGTCGCTCGACAAGGCCGGCCACCGCCAGGTTGCCCTCAAGGAAATCACCAAGATCGCCGCGGCGCAGGGCTGGATTCCCGCCTGGGGCGAGGCCCGCATCCGCGGCGCCGTCGAGTCGCGGCCCGACTGGTGCATCAGTCGCCAGCGCTCCTGGGGTGTGCCGATCATCGCCTTCTACGGGCCGGACAAAAAACCCTACCTCGACGCCGGCGTCGTCCGCGCCGTGGCCGACAAGGTCGCCACGAAGGGCAGCAACTTCTGGTATGACGCCAAGCCCGCCGAGATTCTCGCCGGCGTGAAGCTGCCCGCCGGCTGGCCCGCGGCGGAGTCCCTCACCTGCGGACGCGACACGCTCGACGTGTGGATTGATTCCGGTTCCACCCAAGCCGCCGTGCTCAAGCGCGGCCAAGGCGGCACGCACTGGCCCGCCGACCTCTACCTCGAGGGCAGCGACCAGCACCGCGGCTGGTTCCAGTCCTCCCTCTGGAACAGCGTCATCGCCTCCGGCGCGGCGCCCTACCGGGCCGTCCTCACCCACGGCTTCATCGTGGACAAGAACCGGCAGAAGATCTCCAAGAGCTCGACCTACCAGAAGCCGCAGACCGCCGAGGCCTACATCGCCCAATACGGCGCCGACGTCATCCGCCTCTGGATCGCCTCGCAGGACTTCCGCGACGACATCCCGGTGGACGACGAGATCCTCAAGAACGTCGGCGAGGCCTACCGGCTCTTCCGAAACACGTTCCGTTTCCAGCTCTCCAACCTCTTCGACTTCGATGCGACCAAGCACGCCGTGCCGGTGGACAAGATGGACGCGCTTGACCGCTGGGCGCTGCACCAGACCGCCGTCCTCATTGCAGAATGCACGAAGGCCTACGACGCCTACGAGTTCCACCGCGTTTACCAGCTCTGCAACCAGTTCTGCTCGGTCACGCTGTCGGCCACCTATCACGACATCCTGAAGGACCGCCTCTACACGCTCGGCCCCGCCCACCCGCTCCGCCGCTCGTCGCAGACCGCCATCAGCGCCATCTTCGACGCCTTGGTCAAAATCCTGGCCCCCTTCATCACCTTCACCGCCGACGAAGCCTGGAGCTACGCGAAGACCAACCAGGAATACTCCCCCGAGTCCATCCACCTGCAGGACTGGCCTATGGCGCCCGCGGCCTGGAAGGACGTCTCGCTGGCCGATGAATTCGGCATACTGCTCAAACTCAGAGCAAAGGTGACCGAAACCATCGAACCGGCTCGCCAGAAAGGCCACATTGGCAAATCACTGGACGCCTCGCTTCATATCTCGGCCTCCACAGGTAATTACTACGAAACTGTTGTTTCAAAGTATCGGAGCTTTCTTCCAGAACTATTTATTGTGTCCGATGTCGACCAGCCGGCACACACGACAAACTTTGTTGCTCAGAGCGCCACTTCAGACGGAACCGGGCAACTGGTTATTAACGTCTTTAAGGCCCAAGATTTGAGCCACACCCGCTGTCCGCGCTGCTGGCGCTGGGTGCCGAAAGTTGTTCACACCCCGCACGGAGAAGTTTGCCCCCGCTGCGCCGAAGCCCTTAACTCCTGACCCTACCCCGTCATGGCCAAGAAAAAAAATACCCCCGCCAAGAAGCGTCCCGTCAAGAAAGCCGCCGCCAAGGCGCCGGTGAAGAAACCGGCCGCCAAGACCATTTCCCACAAGCCTGTGCCAAAATCCGCCAAACCCACCAAACCCGTTTCCAAACCCGCTGCGTCCAAGCCCGCCGCGCCCGCCGCGAAGGCCGCTCCCCTTGCCAAGGGCAAGGCCGTGCCCGCCGCCCCGGCGAAGCGCCCGCTGCTGGAGCGCAAGGCGGCCCCCAAGGCCATCGCCTTCAGCCTGGATGAGGTTCGCGAAATCGCGAAGAAGAACGAGAAGCACGCCGAGAGCAGCGCCCGGACCGACAAGCACAGCAAGGCCACGGCCGGGGCCAAGCCCGCCCACCACGCAGCGGACCATGCGAAGCCGCACAAGCCCCACCACGTGAAGACCGCGTCGCTCGCCGATATTCTTGGCTTCAACCCCGCCAAGGGCAAAAAGGCCCGCGCCGCCATGGTCGACGAGTCGGAGGTGCCCGAGAAGTATCGCCGCTATTACCGCCTCCTCCTGGAATTGCGGACGCACGTGCTCACCCAACTCGGCGAGCACACCGAGGAGACGCTGCTGAAATCCTCCAAGGACGATTCCGGCGACCTCTCCGGCTATGGCCAGCACATGGCCGACGCCGGCACCGACACCTTCGACCGCGACTTCGCCCTCAGCCTCGTCTCCAACGAGCAGGAAGCCCTCGCCGAGATCGAGGCCGCCATCAAGCGCGTGCATGCCGGCACCTACGGCATCTGCGAGACGACCCAGAAGCCCATCGCCAAGGAGCGCCTGCTGGCCGTGCCCTTCACCCGCTACTCGACCGAGGCCAAGCGCGAGGTCGAGCGCCACTCGCACCGCGCCATCGAGCGCGGCGGCCTGTTCGGCGACGGCACCGAGGAGGAAGGCGGCAAGCTCGCCAACGGCGGCGACGACGAGTGACGCCATTTTCGATTTTCGATTTTTGCTTTTCGATTGCCGGCTGACTCAGCCCCCAACGACTCCGCCCCTTGGAATCGAAAATCGAGACTCCCAAATCGAAAATTGGCCGCGTTCTCGCCTACCGGCGCCTGTGGATTCTCGCGTTGGCGGTCTTCGGCCTGGATCAGCTCACCAAGTCCTGGATCGCCGCCCGCCTGCCCTTCGGCAGCTACGGGCCGGGCGCCCACGTCGAGGTTTTTCCCGGCTTCCTGCATCTGGTGCATGTCGGCAACACCGGGGCCGCCTGGAGCATGTTCAGCGGCGCCAGCCTGTGGCTGGCGCTCCTCGGCGTCGGCACGCTGGCCGCGATCTATTTCTGGCGCCATTCGCTCGGCCTGCGCGCGCCCGCCGCCCAGGCCGCCTTCGGCCTGCTGTGCGGCGGCATCGCCGGCAACCTGGTGGACCGCCTCGTCCACGGCCATGTGATCGACTTCCTCGATTTTCATTTCGGCGCCTACACCTACCCCACCTTCAACGTCGCCGACGCCGGCATCTGCGTCGGCGTCTTCTGCTATGTGCTCTGGTCGCTGAAGCAGCCGGCCGCCCCGGCCGGCTGAGCCCGCTCACTCGACGTTGGCCACCTGCTCGCGGATCCGCTCCAGCTCGTTCTTGAACTCGATCACCCGCTGCGCGATGGCCAGGTCGTTGGCCTTGCTGCCGATGGTGTGGATCTCGCGGCCGATTTCCTGGAGGATGAATTCCGCCTTGCGGCCGATCTCGCCTTCCGCCCGCAGCAGCTCCTTGAGCTGGGACAGGTGGTGTCGCAGCCGGGTGATTTCCTCGGTGATGTCGCAACGGTCGGCAAAAAGCGCCACCTCCTTCAGCACGCGCTCGTCGCTCACGTCCAGCTCGAGGCCCGCCGCGCGCAACCGCTGCAGCAGCTGGTCCCGGTAAAGCCCGCTGATCTGGGGTGCCCGGTGCGCGATGGCCTCCGTCCCGGCGTGCAGTTTTTCCCAGCGGCCCAGAAAATCGACCAGCAGGGCCTCGCCCTCCTTCGCCCGCATGGCCGCCAGCCCGCGCAGCGCGATGCCCAGCGTCTTGAGCAGCACCTGGCCGGCGGCCTCGTCGGCGGGGAGCTGCGCCGTGGTGCGCTGCGCACTGGCGATCTGCCAGAGCAGCTCCGTGGTCGGGGCGAACTTTACCCCGCGCGCCTGCGCCACCTTCTCCAGTTGCCGCAGCGTGGCCGCCAGCGCCGCCTCGTCCCAGGCCGGGGCCGAGGAACTCCGCCCCGTGACCTCGACCGCCACATGGACCTTGCCGCGCATGGCGACCTTGCGCACCGCCTCGCTGACCGCCGGCTCGAAGGCTTCCCACTCGGCGGGCAGCTTCTGCGAGAGATCGAGGCCGCGGCGATTCACGGAGTTGACCTGCACGGTCACCGTCAGTTCGCCCAAAGCTGCGGTCGCCCGCCCATAGCCGGTCATCGAGTTCATTGGGCAGAAGTCCAATCGCCCCAGCGCCAAAGGCCAAACAAATCCGCCGGAAGCCGAAATGGCCTCATATGGTCATTGCACAAAGGTAGGGGCGCGCCTTGTGCGCGCCCGAGCGACCGCGTTTCCCGTGCCGGGTGCGGACAAGCCGCGCCCCTACAACAGGCAGTTTTCGGATAGCTTCAGGCTTTGGGCCCTTTACGCCTTCTGTTCGAGAAGGCGCTGCACGGTCTGCACATCCTTGTCGCCGCGGCCCGAGAGGTTGACGATCACAATCTTGTCCTTGCCCAGGGCCTTGGCCCGCTTGAGGCCGTGGACGATGGCGTGGGAGGATTCGAGGGCCGGGATGATGCCCTCGTGGCGCGAGCAAAGCTGGAAGGCCTCCAGCACCTCGTCGTCGGTGGCGTAGGCGAACTCGATCCGGCCCGTGTCGCGATAATACGCGTGCTCCGGCCCGATGGCGGCGTAGTCGAGCCCGGCCGACACGGAATGCGTCAGCTCAATCTGCCCGTCCGGATCCTGGAGAATGTAGGTCTTGCTCCCCTGGAGGATGCCGAGCTTGCCGCCCTCGAAGCGGGCCGCGTGCTCGCCCCGCCTGATACCGCGGCCGCCCGCCTCGACGCCGATGAGTTTAACGGCCTTGTCGGACAAAAACTCATGGAAGCAGCCGATGGCATTGCTGCCCCCGCCAACGCACGCCACCATCTCGTCCGGCAGCCGGCCCTCGCGGGCCAGGATCTGTTCGCGCAGCTCCTGCCCGATGACCCGGTGAAAATCGCGGACCATCATCGGATACGGGTGCGAGCCGAGGGCGGAGCCGAGGATGTAGTGTGTGCCGCGCACGTTCGCCACCCAGTCGCGCATGGCCTCGTTGACGGCGTCCTTGAGGGTCTTCTGCCCGGCCTCCACCGCCGTAACCTTGGCGCCCATCAGCCGCATCCGGAATACATTCAGGGCTTGGCGCTCCATATCCACTGCGCCCATGTAAACGGTGCAGTCGAGGCCGAACTTCGCGCACACCGCCGCCGTCGCCACGCCGTGCTGGCCGGCGCCGGTCTCGGCGATGATGCGCTTCTTGCCCATGCGCTTCGCCAGCAGCGCCTGGCCGAGGGCGTTGTTGATCTTGTGCGCCCCGGTGTGGAGCAGGTCCTCGCGCTTGAAATAGATCTTCGCGCCCCCGCAGTGCTGCGTCAGCCGCTCGGCGAAATACAGCTCGGTCGGCCGGCCGGCGAACTCCTTGAGGTGGTGCCGCAATTCCTGCTGAAACACCGGGTCCACCCGTGCCTGCTGATAGGCGGCCGTGAGCTCGGCCAGGGCCGTCATCAGCGTCTCCGGCACAAACACCCCGCCATAACGGCCAAAATGCCCGGCCGCATCGGGCAACTGGTCGGCGGGGACGTGGGTGGGTTTGGCGGCGGCGGACATGGGCGGTGATGGAAAGCCAGCGCCCGGGTGAAGGCAAACGGGATTTGTGACACAACCCGAAACTCCAAACCCCAAGCTCCAACCCCCAATGAATCACACAACCCGCGCCCAAAGCCTTCAATCCCTCTGGATTATTGAGAATTATCCAAAGTAGTTACTATTCTTGTCATCGCGAGGTGCGCGAAGCGCGCCGTGGCGATCCAACTGGATTGCTTCGTCGTTCCACTCCTCGCAATGACAGGTGGGATGTAACCTCATGGAGTAATCCTCAATATTTGGAGAATTGGTCATTCTCTGGAGCTTGGATGTTGGAGCTGAAGCTTTCCTCCCTCACACCCGCTTCACCGTCAGCAGCGTGTAATCGTCGCGCAGGCCGGTCGAGCCGGCGAATTTCTCCACCGCCGCCAGGATGGAATCGTTGATCACCCGGGCGGAGCCGTCGTGCCCCGCCCGCAGGGCATCGGCCAGCCGCGCGCCGCCGAATTCCTTGTCGTCCGCATTCGGCGCCTCCGTGAGGCCGTCGGTGTAGAGCACCAGGGTCGAGCCCGGCGGGAAATCCAGCGTCCGGTCCTCGATGACCGCATCAAACAGCTCGGCATCCACCAGCCCGACCGGCAGGCCCTCGGAGCCGATGAACTCGCTCAGGAAGGCCCCGGTCGGCGCATCGCGCCGCGAGAGCAGCGTGAGCTCATGGCCGGCACGGGCGACCGTGACTTGGTTCTTGCCCGCGTCCACCACGGCATAGGTCATCGTGATATACATGCCCTCCCGCATGTCACCGGCGAGGGTGCGGTTCAGCTCCGCCAGCACCCGGGCTGGCGAACTGTGCAGGGGCGCAATCTGACGCAGCGTGGTGCGGCAGATTGCCATCAGGAGCGACGCGGACACGCCCTTGCCCGAGACATCGGCCACCGCCACGCCGACCCGGTCAAAGCCAAGCCGGAACACGTCGTAGAGGTCGCCGCTCACCTTCTGGGCGGCCAGATAGCGGGCGTCGATGTCGAGCCCGGCCACCACCGGCATGGAGCGCGGCAGCAGCATCTGCTGCACGTCGCTGGCCAGCGCCAGATCGAGGTCGAGCCGCTGCTTGTCCATCAGCAGGGCGAGGAAGTCGGCATTATGGACCGCCAGACCGGCCTGCTCGGCCAGAGCCGCGACCAGTGAGTAATCGGTCGCGGTGAACGGTCGGCCGTCGGAGGCATTGCAGACGCAGAGCACGCCAATGAGCCGCCGGCGCACCGTGATGGGCGCCGCGATGACCGAACGCACCGTCAGCGCCTCGTCGTCGTGCTTGACGATGCGCGGATCCGCGGCGGCGTTGGTGATCAGCTCACCCCGGCCGGTGGCGGCCACCCGGCCGACCACGCCCTCGCCGACGGGAAAGGATTCGGCCTTCAGCACCTGCTCGATGAACCTGGCGCGCGAGCCGAGCTTCATCTTCTGGGTGTCGGGGATGGGCCGGTGGGGAGGAAACAAGCCCTCGACCGCCACGCCGCGCATCAGGCTATCCGCGCCCTTTTCAAAGATGCACGCGCTCAGCGCCCCGGTGCTCAGGATGGCGGCATGCACGATGCGCTGAAACAACTCCTCGCGCGGCAGGCGCTCGCCGACCGCATCCACCATCGTGTGCATGTAATCCAGCACGATCTGGCGCTCCTCCATCAGCGCCATCTTCTCTTCCTCCTGCCGGGACGCCTCCTGCCTGGCCCGCCAGTAGAAGCCGTAGACAAACAGCGCGCCGAGCAGACCGCCGAGAATGAACAGCATCATGACGCCTCCCTAGGACTTGCCCACCCGGTTGCGGAGGAAGGCGAGCACATCCTGGAATTTCGCCGCATTGGCCGCGTCGGCGTGCACCAGATTTTCATGCGCCTCCAGCACCAGCCGGGCACTCTCGATCTCGTTCCTCGCCTTCGCGTCTAACGCCTGTGCGCCGCCCCTGAAGTCCATCGGGTGGCCGCCCGCATCGACGAGCGCGAGCCGGTGCAGGCCGAGATTGCGGATGAGCTCGAGGTTGCGCTCCCCCACCCGCGCCAGCGTCAGGGTGCCGGGCGGAGCCAGGCGCCGGAGTTCCAGCGCCGCCCCGGCCAGCACGCCGAGGAACGTGCTGTCCATGCTCGTGCAGGCGGAGAAATCCACCACGAAGCGCGTCTTGCCCTGCCGGATCATCTCGCCGACGAAATCCTTCAGGCTGCCGCTGTTGGCGAACGAGGCGCGGCCCTCGATGCGCACGACGACCGGATCGGCGTAGGCATCGACGAGGAAGGTGGGCTTGGCGGGTTCGGACATGATGATGAAGAAATTGCAACCTGAATCCCGGGGATCGATTCCCCCAACCAGTCATCCTGAACGAAGTGAAGGATCCATCAGGACAGCCCTTGCGGTCGTCACGCTGGATTCGCTGCGCTGCCAATGAACTCCCTTGTTAGTCATGCTGAAGGAAGTGAAGTGTCGAGCGAAGCGACATCCTCATCCATCGGCACAACCGCCTGCGGATATCGTGATGGATGCTTCGCTGCGCTCAGCATGACAATGACTTGG
This sequence comes from Opitutaceae bacterium, assembly GCA_016795565.1. Classification (GTDB taxonomy): domain Bacteria; phylum Verrucomicrobiota; class Verrucomicrobiia; order Opitutales; family Opitutaceae; genus Lacunisphaera. The sequence goes on from JAEUGW010000048.1 coordinate 43,841, forward strand.
AAGGCTTTGGGGCGAATCCCACGCAAGCCTCGCGGCCTGCTGTCTTGTCTCAGAATGACACGGAAAGGCTGCTCAGCTCTTCGCCACGATCTGCCGCAGCACGTAGGGCAAAATGCCGCCGTGCTGGTAGTAATCGATCTCGATGGGCGTATCGATGCGGCAGCTGACGGGCACGCTCTCGACCTTCCCGTCCTGGCGGGTGATCTTGAGCGTGAGGTCCTGCTGGGGCTTGATGCCCGCGCCGAGGCCGACGATGTCGTAGGTCTCGGTGCCGTCCAACTTCAGCGTCTGCGCCGTCGTGCCCTCCTTGAACTGCAGGGGCAGCACGCCCATGCCGACGAGGTTGGAGCGGTGGATGCGCTCGAAGCTCTGCGCCACGACGACTTTCACGCCGAGCAGGTTGGTGCCCTTGGCGGCCCAGTCGCGCGAGGAGCCGGTGCCGTATTCCTGGCCGGCGAGGATGATGAGCGGCACGCCCTTGGCCTGCCAGGCCATCGACGCGTCGTAGATCGAGGTCTCGGCGCCGTCCGGCCCGAGGGTGTTGCCGCCTTCCTTGCCGCCGAGCATCAGGTTCTTGATGCGGACGTTGGCGAAGGTGCCGCGGGTCATCACGCGGTCGTTGCCGCGGCGGGAGCCGTAGGAGTTGAAGTCCTCGAAGGTCACGGCGTTATCGAGCAGGTATTTGCCCGCGGGTGAGCTCTTCTTAATGGCGCCGGCCGGCGAGATGTGGTCGGTCGTCACGGAGTCGCCGAAAATGCCGAGCGCGCGGGCCCCGGTGATCGGCTGGATGCTGCCGGGTTTCAGCGAGAAATCCGTGAAGAACGGCGGCTCCTGGATGTAGGTGGACTTGGCGTCGAAAGCGTAAACGTTGCCGGTGGTGGACGCGATATCGTTCCACTTCGGGTTCTGCGCGGCGAAGTCGGTGTAGAGCTGGCGGAAGACCTCGGGCTTGAGCGCAGCCTGCATCTGGTCGCGGACTTCTTGCAGCGTCGGCCAGATGTCCTTCAGGAAAACCGCCTTCCCCTCATGGCCCGTGCCGATGGGCTCGGAGGTCAGGTCGATGTCGGCGCGGCCGGCGAGCGCGAAGGCCACGACCAGCGGCGGCGACATGAGGAAGTTGGCCTTGATGTTCTGGTGGACGCGGGCCTCGAAGTTGCGGTTGCCCGAGAGCACGGAGGCGGCGACGAGATCATTCTTCACCACGGCTTCCTCGATAGGTGCGGCGAGCGGGCCGGAGTTGCCGATGCAAGTCGTGCAGCCGTAGCCGACGGTCTGGAAGCCAAGCTTGTCGAGATAGGGCGTGAGGCCGGTCTTGTTGAGATAGTCGGACACGACGCGCGAGCCGGGAGCCAGCGAGGATTTCACCACCGGGTTGGGCTTGAGGCCCTTCTCGACGGCCTTCTTGGCCAGCAGGCCGGCCGCGAGCATGACGCTCGGGTTGGACGTGTTGGTGCAGCTCGTGATGGCGGCGATGAGCACCGAGCCGTGGCCGATGTCGGAGCCCACCGCCGGGAGGTGGTTGGGCGTCGGACGGTTGTTGGCCATCTCGTTTGCGGTCGTGATGTTGATGTCGCAGGCCCGGGCCTTGCTGAGGCTGGTCAGCTCCTGGCTGCCGCCGCCCTGCAGGTCGCCGCGCAGCGTCACGGGCACGCGGAGGCTGTATTCCTCCGTCTTCTTGCCGAAGCCCGCCTCCGTGACCGGGCGGGAAAACGCGCCGGTAAACTCCTTCTTGAGATTCTGCAGCTCGATGCGGTCCTGCGGGCGCTTCGGGCCGGCGACGCTCGGGACGACGGTGCCAAGGTCGAGATCCACGACCTGCGAATAATCGATCGCGCCCTTCTGCGGGATGCCCCACAGGCCCTGCGCCTTGTAGTAGGCCTCGTAGGTGGCGATGTGCTTCTCGTCGCGGCCGGTGGCGCGGAGGTAATTGGTCGCCTCGGCGTCGATCGGGAAAAAGCCCATGGTCGCGCCGTATTCGGGCGCCATGTTGGCGATGGTCGCGCGGTCCACGACCGGCAGCGCGGCGGCGCCGGGGCCGAAGAACTCCACGAACTTGCCGACGACCTTGGCCTTGCGCATCAGCTGCGTGACGGTGAGCGCGAGATCGGTGGCGGTGACACCCTCGCGGAGCGCGCCGGTGAGGTGCACGCCAACGACGTCCGGCGTGAGGAAATAGACGGGCTGGCCGAGCATGCCGGCCTCGGCCTCGATGCCGCCGACGCCCCAGCCCACGATGCCGATGCCGTTGATCATCGTCGTGTGCGAGTCGGTGCCGACGAGCGTGTCGGGATAATACACGTCGCCGGCGCTGAGCACCCCCTTGGCGAGATACTCGAGGTTCACCTGGTGGACGATACCGATGCCCGGCGGCACGACCTTGAAGGTGTCGAACGCCTGCATGCCCCATTTCAGGAACTGGTAGCGCTCGCGGTTGCGGCTGAACTCGAGCTCGAGGTTCTTCCGGAGCGCCTCGGCGCTGCCGGCGAAGTCCACCTGCACGGAGTGATCCACCACGAGGTCCACTGGCACGAGCGGCTCGATGATCTTCGGGTTCTTGCCGAGCTTGGCCACGGCGGAGCGCATGGCGGCGAGATCCACCAGCAGCGGCACGCCGGTGAAATCCTGCAGCACGATGCGGGCGACGACGAAGGGAATCTCCGCCGTGCGGGTCTCGGTCGGCTTCCAGTTGGCCAGTTCCCGGATGTTGGCCTCGAGCACGCGCTTGCCGTCGCAATTGCGCAGCACGGCCTCGAGCACGAGGCGGATGCTCACCGGCAGGCGGGCGACGCCGGGGAATTGCTTGGTCAGCTCGGGCAGCGAGTAGAATTTCTTGCCGCCCTCAAAGGTTTGGAGGGTGTTGAAGGGATTGGGGAGACTCATGGTGGTGACTTTAGATGGGTGGAACTGTAGCGGCGGTCTGTGACCGCCGGACGGCACTCATAGAGTGCCGCTACAGAAAGGCGTTACTTAGCGAGGGCGGCTTTGACGGCGTTGAAGTTGGGCAGGTCCTTCGGCGTCGGCGTCTGCTCGGCGTATTTGATGCGGCCATCCTGGCCGATCACGAAGGCCGCGCGGGCCGAGGTGTCGCCGACCCCGGCGAGGTTGGGGAACACCACGTCATAGGCCCGGGTGACGGCCTTGTTGAGGTCGGAGAGCAGCGTGACACCAATCTTGTGCTCCTTGGCCCAGGCCTCGTGGGCGAACGGGCTGTCCACGCTGATGCCATAGACCTCGGCGCCGAGCCCCGCGTAGGCGCTCAGGCCGCTCGAGATGTCGCACAGTTCCTGGGTGCAGACGCCGGTGTAGGCCAGCGGGAAGAAGAGCAGCACGGTCTGCTTCTTGCCGAAATTGTCGCTCAGCCTGATGTCCTTGAGACCGTCCGCGGTCTTGGTCTTGAGGGTGAAATCCGGAGCTTGGGAGCCAACAGCGAGAGGCATAAAAGGATGAGTTGAGGGCTGGTGTGGGCGGACGGTTCCCCGTCGCGTGAACCTGACAAGTAGAACCCCGGACGTTCGCGCGGCAACCCATTTCAGGCGGGTATGCCGGCGCTTACTAAATTCGCTGTGCGGCCCATTAGTTTTGCTGACGACGCATCGCCCCAAATCCACCTTGCCTCCCCTGTGGCCAACAGGTGCTATAAGCCGCGAAAGGCTGATTTATCACACCATCAATGTCCGACCTCCTGGCAGATCTCGAATGGCGCGGCCTCCTGGCCGACTGCACCGACATGGCGGCCCTGCGCGAGCGCGTGGCCGAGGGCCCGCTCACGCTCTATTGCGGCTTCGACCCGACCGGCGACTCGCTGCACGTCGGCCACCTCATGGGCCAGCTCACGCTGCGCCGCTTCCAGCTCGCCGGGCACCATGTCATCGCCCTGGCCGGCGGCGCCACCGGCATGATCGGCGACCCCTCCGGGCGCTCGGCCGAGCGCAACCTGCTCACCCGCGACCAGCTCAACCACAACATCGCCTGCATCAAGGGCCAGCTCTCCCGCCTCCTCGACTTCGGCGCCCCCGGCAACCCCGCCCGCCTCGTGGACAACGCCGACTGGACCGCCCCGATCAGCTACCTCGATTTCCTCCGCGACGTCGGCAAGCATTTCACCCTGAATCTCATGCTCGCCAAGGATTCGGTGAGGTCCCGCATGGAGGGCGACGGCGGCATCAGCTACACCGAGTTCAGCTACCAGCTGCTCCAGGCCCACGACTTCTACCACCTGCGCCAGGCCTTCCACTGCGAGCTCCAGATCGGCGGCTCCGACCAGTGGGGCAACATCACCGCCGGCACCGACTTCATCCGCCGCAAGCTCGGCGTCCCCGCCTGGGGCTGGACCTTCCCGCTCATCACCAAGAGCGACGGCTCGAAATTCGGCAAGACCGCCAGCGGCGCCGTCTGGCTCGACGCCGCCAAGACCAGCCCCTACCGCCTCTACCAGTTCTTCGTGAACACCGAGGACGCCAAGGTCTGCGAATACCTCCGCAAGTTCACCTTCCTCGACCGCGCCGCGATCGAGCCGCTCGAGGCCGCGCACGCCGCCAACCCCGGCGCCCGCGAAGCCCACAAGGCCCTCGCCCGCGAGGTCACCACCCTCGTCCACGGCCCCGACGCCCTCGCCGCCGCGCTCAAGGCCAGCGAGATACTCTTTGGCGGTCCGCTCGACGGCGTCACCGAGGATATCTTCAACGACGTCGCCGGCGAGGTGCCGACCAAGGACCTTGAACAGGCCAAGCTCGCCGGCACCGGCGCGCCAATCATCGACCTCATCGTCCATTCCGGCTTGGAAAACTCCAAGGGCGCGGCCCGCAAGGCCCTCGAGGCCGGCGGCATCTACCTGAACAACGTCCGCGTCACCGACCACACGCGCGCCGTCACGGTCGCCGACCTGCTCTTCGGAAAATACCTGCTCCTGCGGAAGGGGAAAAAATCCTACGCGGTGCTGGCGGCGCGCTGAACGCGGCGAGCCCGGCCTAGAAATTCTTCGCCGTCTTCGCCCAGAACGCCTCGTCCACCTGCGGGCAGAAGGCCTTCAGCTCGTTCTTGAGCACGCCCAGCTTGGCCGCCAGAAAGCTGTCCTTCTGCAACAGGAGGCGGAGGGTGAGGTTGTTCGTCATCAGCCCGGCAAAGAGCTCCGCCCGGTCCTCCGGCACGGCCTGCCGCGCATAGTTGGAAACGAAGCCCGGCGCCGGGTGCGAGGCCCAGTTCGCCACGGGTGCGGCGCTGGCGGTGCCGCCATAGGCCGCATCGGGGGCGTTGGCGGCCGCCCACTCGGGATTGTTCCCGAGGTCCTGGTCCGGGTGCATCGCATAGTCCAGGAAGTGAAAGAACTCGTGGTGCAGGGTTCGGCGGCGGTGCGCCTCGTCCCCAATCTCCGTCGAGGAATCCATGTAGATGGTCGCATTTTTCTCCAGTGCCACGCCGGCGACGCGCGTGCCGCGGGACTTGAGGTCACGGCAAAAGGCGATCCGCTTCACGCCCGAGGCCCGGATCAGCGCCGGCGGATACTTGGCAAACTCCTTGCGCAGGAAATAGAGCGCCATCTCCACATTCCGCGCGCCGGAGTTCCGGGCGTCGATCGCCCCGTCGGAATCCGCCACCGGGTAAATCTCCGCATCGGCCACCAGCTCGATGCCGTAGTCCTTCAGGTATTGCGCCTTCAGTTGGTCAAACAAGCCGTTGCCCGGTGCGGCCTGCGCCGTCACCGCCAGGCAGAACAATGCCGTCACGCGGATGAAATTCATGGCGCGGATTGGTAGCGGGCGCCCGGCCTGAGTCGAACAAAACCGGCCACCCATCCCACCCCGACGGGTGCGGGGTGTCAGGGTTTGGCCATGAGGGCCACCGCCTGCTCCAGCCGCGCCTTCTCGCCCGGCGGCAAGCGCCCGGTCAGGCCCAGCGCCGCATACGCCGCCTGCCGCGATTCCGCGTCCAGGCCGGCGTAGGTGACGTTGGGATCGACGATGCGGCGGCCGAGGATGACCTCCAGCTGCCCTTGCGTGTAAACCGGCTTCTGGGCGGCCGTGGATTTCGTGCCGTATTGGCTGAGGTTCGAGGCAAAGATGCCGGCCGCGCTCACGGGCAGGAAATCCTCATAGCGCAATCCCTCGACCGTCACATAACCCAGCCGGGCCAGCGCCATGAGGTCGGTGCTCGGGAGCGGCCCGGTCTGCGCGGCGGCGCGCCCGGCCGCTGTCGCCTGATAACGGCCATAAACCAGTCCCCCGGCCAGCAGCGCGGCCAGTTGCTTCGGGAACGGCGCAAAGGGCCGGGCATACGCCTCCTCGCTGGCGGCGGGATCCTTTTTCGCCGCCGGGCTGAGGGCCTCGCGGGCGGCATCGGCCGCCGTCAGGCAGCGATCATACAATTCGCGGCCGGCCGCGGTCGTGGCGTAGAAGCGGTGTTCAATTTCGCCGAAGCGGGCCGTGTGCACGGTGTCCACCCGCGAGCCGTCGGCCTGCACGAACTGCACCGGCTCCGTCAGCGCCTTGTAGGCGTCCTGCCGCAGCAGCACGGGCGTGTCCTCGGACGGGCCTTCCGTGAAATCCTTGAACCCGGAGTGCTTGAGCTTGGTGAGGGCCAGGTCGGGCTGCCCGAGGCGCTCGGTGAGCTCGCCGGCCAGTCGCGCCATCTCGCCGGTGGGCAGCACGGCGGGCTGGTAGGCCGCGATGTCCGCTTCCGTCAGGTGCTTGAAATGCAGGCGCAGGTAGTCGCGGTCGGCGCGCTCGTCCAGGCGCCGGAGGATGACCTCCGCGCGTTGCCGGAACGCCGCGGCATCCATCTCGCCGAGACAGTGCTTCATCGCCGCCGTGTAGAGGTCCAGCCAGAGCGTGTTGGGCGTGAGATGGTTGAGGTGGTGCGTCTCGAAGCAGGCGATATCCGCCGCGATCTTGAACCCGGCCGCGCAGAGGTCCTGGTAAAGCTGGTGGTCGCGGGCGCGCCCCGTCCACTTGAAGATGCGGGTCACGCCCTCGCGGATGAGCTGGTTGGCATCGTCCCAATCGAGGCCGCCCTGCCGCTCGTCCTTGTCCAGCAGCGCGAGGGCCACCGGCGAAAACACCTCGCGGGTCGCCAGCAGGGCCTCGATGCGACCGCGCGTGGCGGGGTCGAAATAATCCGTCATCAGCAGCGAGCAGAAGATGCGGTGGTCGGGGTTCAGGCGCGAGCGGTAGGCGGTGGCGACGATCGGCTGGCTCTTCGGGCCAAGGGCCGTCATGTCGTAGTAATTGTGCGGCTCCATCGCGAAGGCCGCGAAAAACCGCGCGATGCGGCGGTATTCCTCCGGCTTGCCGATGCGGATGGCACCGTGCCGCTCGCCGCTGGACTTCTCCAGTTGCGCCGCCGTCAGCGCGAACCCGCGGTGCCGGCCGCCGAGCAGCGCGCACACCGTCTCGTTGCAGACGCGGTTCACGAGCAGGGACTTGTCGTAAAGCGGCACCTCCTGGCCAAACATCCGCGAGAGTTCCGCGAACAAACGGTGCTGCATTTCCAGCCGGTCGGCAAAGGGGGCGTTCACGGCGGGAATTCGCCACAATTCCGCGGCGAAGACGACTCAATTTTCGCCGCGCGCGCCGTCAGGGCGTGGCCAGTTTCAAGCCCACGATGCCGCCCACGATCAGCGCCATGCAGGCCACCCGGGCCGCGGTCGCGGGTTCCTTGAACAGGATAATGCCGAGGATGGCCGTGCCGACCGCGCCGATGCCGGTCCAGATGGCGTAGCTCGTGCCCAGCGGCAGCCCGCGCACCGCCTGCGCCAGGCACCAGAAGCTCGCCAGCATGAGCAGCACCGTGGCGACACTCGGCCAGAACCGGGTGAAGCCGTCGGCGTATTTCAAGCCGATGGCCCACGCCACTTCCAAAATTCCCGCGATGATGAGCCAGACCCAGGGCATGACTCAGAAGAACATCGCCTCGCTCAGCGCCATCTCCGGCGCGAGGAAGTGCGCGCCGGCCACCAGCTTGGTCGGGCCGGTGCCGAGATCGCCGGTGAATTCCGCGTGGTCCCGGCCCAGGTCGGCGGTCCACGCGAAGGTTTTTCCGGGGGTGGCATACGAGAAATCCATCGCGAAACAGCCCGGGCAATCCGCCCCGCTCACCTCGAAGCCCACGCCGGTGGCGCCGCTGCGGGCGAGCCCTTTCCTGACCCAGCCGAGCAGGCAGCCGGCCTCGGCCGCAAACTCCCGCCGATGCCGCAGCGTCACCTGCCGGAGGCCGGTGTTGATCAGGGCCGGCGTGTAGCGGCTGAGGAACTGCCCGAGGTTCTGCCGCAGCGGCAGGGTGCGGGTGTAGGCGAGATCGCGCACGGCGGCGGGATTCGGCCACGGGTAGGTGAAGGTGTCGGCGGGTGCCACGGCGCTGTCGAAGAGTATCCGCTTCGACCGGGTCAGCAGGTAGCCGTAGTCGGCCAGCCGCTTCGTGTCGGAGAAACGGTGCGCCCAGTAGTAGAGCGGCATGTCCGTCGAAAGGCAGACCGACACCTGGTTCTCGAGATAGTCGCGCACGGCCATCGTGTATTGCAGGAGGACAAACTCGACGCAGCGCGTGTCGTTCTTCGATTTCCCGAGGAAACATTCCCCGTGGATCTTGGCGCGCATCCCGGCGGCGGCGCGCTCGTCAAAATCCGGGCAGAGCACGACGACCCGCGCCGGGTAGCGCTGGGCAAACCGCAAAGTGTGCTGGAACTGCGCCAGCGCGTCGTCCGGCGTGGTGTTGGCGCCGAGGTGCAGCACGAGGTTGAGCTGCACGGCGCGGCTTTCCTGCGCCGGGGAATCCGCCCAGAGTTTCCTGAAGCCGGCCGCGATGCCGCCGACGGGCACCTCGAGGCCGGGCAAGGTGTCGAACACCGCGGGCATGGCTCAGGGTTCCAAGGTAGGGCGCGTTGTCCCTAACGCACCGCGGCTCGCTCGGAGAGCGAGCCCTACCTGCGCTATCGCGCAAAAATCTGCTGCGAAGTTCTGCATGACTTACGGCTCCCTCCACGAGTGCCCGTTGGCGGCGAGCAGCTCCTCGGCGGACTTGGGGCCCCAGGAGCCGGAAGCATAGGTGTCGAGGCCCCGGCGCCCCTGTTCCGCCCAGTAATCGAGGATCGGCGAGCAGAGCTGCCACGAGCGCTCGGTCTCGTCGCCGCGGATGAAGAGCGTGCCGTCCCCGATCATGGCGTCGAGCACGAGGCGCTCGTAGGCCTCGGGCGTGTTGGAGCCGAAGGTGGTGGCGTATTTGAAGTTCATCTTCACCGGCTGCGTGCGCGTCTCCAGGCCGGGGATCTTGGCGTTGAGGATGAGGCTCAGCCCCTCGTCGGGCTGGATCTGGAAGGCCAGCGTGTTGGCCGCGAGCATCGAGCGGTCCGATTCGGCGAACAGGTTGCCCGGCGGCCGCTTGAAGCGGATGGCGATCTCGCTCACGCGGCGCGCGAGGTGCTTGCCGGAGCGCAGGTAGAACGGCACGCCCTGCCAGCGCCAGTTGTTGATGCTCAGGCGGAGCGCGGCGAAGGTCTCGGTGGCCGAGGTGGGCGCCACATCCTTTTCCTGCAGGTAGCCCGGCACCGGCTTGCCGCCGATGACGCCGGCGGCGTATTGGGCCCGGGCCACGTCGCTGGGCCGCGTGTCATCGTGCAGGCGCAGCGGGTGGATCGCCTTGAGCACCTTCACCTTCTCGTCGCGGACGGATTCGGCGTCCATCGAGACGGGCGGTTCCATCGCGGTGAGCGCGAGGAGCTGCATGGTGTGGTTCTGGATCATGTCGCGCAGGCAGCCGCTCTGCTCGTAGTAGCCGGCGCGGGCCTCGACGCCCACCTGCTCGGCCACGGTGATCTGCACGTGGTCGATGAAGTTGCGGTTCCAGATCGGCTCGAAGATGGCGTTGCCGAAACGCTGCACGAGCAGGTCCTGAACGGTCTCCTTGCCGAGGTAGTGGTCGATGCGGAAGACCTGCGATTCGGCGAACACCGTCGTGAGCTCGCGATTGAGCGCCTGCGCGCTGGCCAGGTCGCGGCCAAAGGGTTTCTCGATGATGACCTTCGACTGGTGCGGCTGCCGCAGGTAGCGGGCCGCCAGCCCGCTGCTGCCGAGATTCTGGATGATGGGCGCGAAGACCGTCGGTGGCGTCGAGATGTAGAAGAGCGACTGGAGCTGCTGGCCGATCTCCTTTTCCAGGCCGGCAATGCGCGCGCCGAGGCGGGCGTAGGCCGCGGGCTCGTCGTAGCCGCCGCTGACATAGTGCGTGCGGGCCGCCAGGCGGGCCCAGACCTCCGGGCTCGGCTCGCGCCGGGAGAATTCCTTGATGGCCCCGGCGGCGATCTGCTGGAACTCCGCGTCGGGAATCGGCTTCCGCCCGAAGCCGATGAGGTGGAAATCCGCGGGCAACAGGCCGTCGTGCGCCAGGTTGTAGATGGCGGGAATCAGCTTGCGGGCGGTGAGATCACCGGAGGCGCCAAAGATGACGACGACCGTCGGCGGGGAGCCACGATGCTTGCTCAGACCATGCAAAAACGGGTGTCGGGGGTCATCAGCCATGCGCGGAGAACCTCATTCCGATGCCGCGCCCTCGCAAGGCTATACTCGCCGGCCCGTGTCCTATGGAGGCCCTCATAATGAGTGACGGGCATGGCGCACCGGCCCGGTGCGCCGCGGCGGAGCGGGTCGCTCCGCCCTGCCACCTGCATCGCGCCGTCAGCCAATGACGCGCGCGCCTCAACAACCGCGTGTGCTCACAGGTCGCCGCCGGCCAGGTCGCCCAGCGAGCCGCTTTGGCGGGCCACGTGGTAGCCCTTGGGAAAGAGCGGGACGTTCTCGTAGTGCATCACCTGCGGCGGCAGCCGGGGACTGAGCGTGACCTCCGCCACGTCGAAGCGAAACGTGCGCGGCGCATGGGCGAGCGCCGCCAAGTAGGCGTGCACCGCCCGCCGCAGCGCGCGGCGCTTGCGTTCGTCCACCGCGTGGAAACCCGACACCAGCGCGCCCTCGGCCCGGGCCTTGACCTCGACGAACACCAGCACCTCGCCGTCGCGGCAGACCAGGTCGATCTCATCCCGCCGGTCGCTCGGCCGGTGCCAGTTCCGGGCCACGATGGCGAAGCCGTGCCGGCTCGCGAGGAAGTCGGCGGCCGCCTGCTCGCCCCGGGCGCCGGCGGCGGCCGTGGCCGTGGGGGCCGGCGCGCGCCGCACCACGTTCCAGATTTTTTGTAGCCAGCCGGGCATTTGCAATTCGCCCTCGACCACGTGAAAAATCGCCCATACAAGCAAGTGCCTTTTTCAATCCGCCGTCGGCCGCGCGTCCGGCCCCGGCCCGCCTGATTCCCACCACCTCCCCCTTATGGCCACCTCCAGCAATCTCACCGGCACGCTGCGCCGCTCCCTGCTCATCAAGGTCATCTCCAAGCCGGCCCCGAGCAAGGAGGACGTCAACACCGTCCTCGAACTCACCGCCAGCAAGGTCGTCGAGTCGCTCCAGGCCCAGTCCATGACGCTCTACCTCGTCGAGGGCGGCGAGATCGCCTTCAAGCAGGTCTATTACTCCCCCACCCTCTGGGGCACCGACAAGGGCAAGGAAGTGACCTTCCGCGACACCAGCCGCAAGCTCCTCGCCCTCAAGCTCCCCGCCGGCACCGGCAACGTCGGCAAGGTCATCCAGACCGGCGAGCCCCTCTTCTTCAGCGGCAAGGGCGCCGACGCCGCCACCCTCAAGAAGATGGACGTCGGCTTCGAGGTGAACTCCATGCTCACCGTGCCGCTCAAGACGAACATCGTCATCGGCGCCATCCAGGTCCTCAACAAGGAGCCCTCCGCCGGCACCGGCGGCGCCTTCACCCCCAAGGACCTCAGCGTCCTCATCGAGGTCGCCGAATACTCCTCCACCCTCATCCAGCGCATGCTGGACCCGAAGTTCCAGCTCACCCCCGAGGACACCGCCAAGTTCATCTCCAAGTTCACCGAGCTGCCCCTCGTCTCCAAGATCGACGACGTGGACATCGACGAGAAGCTCGTCGAGATCACGGGCGACGCCGTCATCCGCCGCGAGTGCATCTTCCCCTACAAGAAGACCGGCACCAACTCCTGCTCGGTGCTGATGACCAACCCCCTGGACTACGCCAAGCGCGAGTCCTTCTCCCAGGCCACCGAGATGTCCATCGACGACGTCAAGGTCATCCCCGCCAGCCTGCTCGAGGAGCTCCTCAAGAAATTCTTCAAGACCGCCGCCGCCCCCAAGGCCGGCGAGCCCGCCGCCGAGGTGGACATCGACGAGGTCAAGGACCTCATCGCCGGCGCCTACACCGAGGGCGGCACCGGCGGCGAGGTCAAGGCCGCCGACCTCGAGAGCGAGGACTCCGCCCCCATCATCCAGCTCACCAACCGCATCATCGAGGACGCCTATGTCTCCGGCGCGTCCGATATCCACATCGAGCCGATGGAAAAGGACCTCATCGTCCGCTACCGCGTGGACGGCATGTGCGCCGAGAAGATGCGCCTCCCCAAGCAGGTCGCCTTCGCCATGGTCGCCCGCCTCAAGATCATGTGCAACCTCGACATCTCCGAGCGCCGGTTGCCGCAGGACGGACGCATCGTCTTCAAGAAATTCACCAAGAAAAACATCGATATCGACCTCCGCGTCGCCACCGGCCCGATGAACCACGGCGAGAAGGTGGTCATGCGTATCCTCGACAAGGCCAAGTCCACCCTGCCCCTGCCCCAGCTCGGCTTCTCCGACTCCAACCTCGAGAAATACCGCGAGTGCGTCCGCCAGCCCTACGGCATGATCCTCCACTGCGGCCCCACCGGCTCCGGCAAGTCCATGACCCTCTACGCCGCCCTCGCCGAGATCAACACCCCCGACGTCAACATCCAGACCGCCGAGGACCCCATCGAATACACCCTCCCCGGCCTGAACCAGATGCAGATGAACAAGCAGATCGGCCTGGATTTCCAGCGCGCCCTCCGCTGCTACCTCCGCATGGACCCCGACATCATCCTCGTCGGCGAAATCCGCGACAAGGAAACCGCCCAGATCGCCTGCGAGGCGGCGCTCACCGGCCACTTGCTCGTCTCCACCCTCCACACCAACGACGCGCCCTCGACCGTTTCGCGTATGGGTGAGATGGGCATCGAACCCTTCAACATCTCCGCCGCCCTCGTCTGCGTGTGCGCCCAGCGCCTCCTCCGCCGCGTCTGCAAGAACTGCAAGGTGAAATACAAGCCCGAGGGCCGCGAGGCCGAGATCATCATGAAGGCCCTCGAGCTCACCGAGCCGCCCGAGATATTCAAGGCCGCCGCCGGCGGCTGCCACGTCTGCGGCGGCAATGGCTACAAGGGCCGCGTCGGCATCCACGAGCTCATGGTCAACTGCGAGGAAATCGTCGAGGCCATCAACAAGGAGGTCGAGGTCGCCGACCTCAAGCGCGTCTGCATGAAGACCGGCATGAAGACCATGCACCAGGACTCCATGCTCAAGGTCAAGATGGGCCTCACCACCATGGAAGACGCCCTCTCCAACGTCCCGGCCGACATGATCGCCGCGGACGGCGGCGAGGAAGCCGCCGAACCCAAGGCCAAGAAGCACGGCCACTGATATTCCAGTAAGGCTTTAGCTTCCACCTGCCGCTACCGGGCAAAGCCTTACCTGAAATGCCTCATCATTGCGCGCCAGTAGTTTGCCCGTTTTCTCCCTCCATGAACGTCCGCCCAGTAAGGCAATCAGGTAAGGGCGAATAACACGTTGGGCGAAAGACTGACCATGTGCTTCTTAATCCAAGATAATCTCGCTGGCTTCATTGTTGGCGTGGCGTCTTCGGCCGTCGTCTCGTGGATTTTCTACAGCAAGGGTAAGCACGACGCAAAGCGCCAGCACACGCACTCACAGATGGATTCTGTCCGGCTCGCCCTCGCTCGTTGCGACCCGACGCAGAAGGGCGCGGGACGCCGCGGCGACGATGGTCTCGAACCGACCGCGCACTGGCTTGGATGCATGATTGATGTTCTTCAGCGCACAGGATCGCCGAAGGAAGCCGATGCACTGCGAGGCTTGAAGGCGGAGATGGAACAGCTCATTCGTGACTTCGAGGCCACCCCAGAGGACGCAATTCACCGCCTGAAGGGGAAGTGGCAGGATACGGCAGCCGTCTTATAGATGAGCCCCGAAAAGCCCAAGCAGTCGCCAGAGCCAACGCGCTTCGCGCGCGGCTCATCTTGAACGATCGGCAGGAAAAATGACTGAAAGAATCAAATATGTGGCGATCATTGCGGTGCTTGCAATCGCGGTGGTCGCTTCCGCTTGGTGGGACGGCCACGCGGAGCTCAATTGGGAAATGAGGCAGCGAGCATCCTTTTGCAACGGATCGAACCCGCACGAAGTAGTGTCCCGCTGGAATGAGATTTCCTGGAATCCGTTCACTTGGCGCTCGCCGTTCAGCCGTAAGCTAGTCTTCGCACGTGCATCTGAAATTCAAGATTTCAGTGACGAAGGTCTGATCGCAGTGTCGGTTACGAGAGTGATAGACACGAAAGCACTACGAGTTCCCGAGGACGATGAGATCGCGCGCGCCATCTACTGGTTTGATCGAAAGAAACAGTTGGTCGCTCGGGTCGAGACCGATATGTTCTGGGTTCGAAGAAGCGAGAAGACGTATGAGCCAATCCAGAAGGGTTCGGATTCCGAAGCCATTCTGCTCTGGGCCGAAGCCAAAATTGGCCGAAAGTAGAAGGAAGCCGACCCAGCAACCACAGCACAACGCCCTTGCTCTTCTCCTAAACCTCTCATGTCATCTCCGCTCAACATAGCCCTGTATTTCCAAAGAAGCGGCCCCCACGCTCGCCGGGCATGGCTAATCTGAGTCGATCGCCACCATGCTACTCCTTTGGCTCAACGGGATCATCGGGCTGATATTCGGGATCTTCGCCCTTACCAACACGATTTTCCCCTACGCAATTACGATTCCGGTTCTTCGGCAGTTGAAGACGGACCAGGTGTTGGTTCGTAAAATACCGAAGGTTCTCATACACTCATCGCCGATCATTTGGACGCTACTTTCGGCAGCGGTCGTATGCCTTTACTGGTCTTTCTTCCGCTCCTACCTCCCCGCGTTGGCAGTCGGATACGCTATTTCACTTTGTGGTGTTATTTACGGAATTTCTAAAGGGACAAAGAGGCAAGATATCGCACGTGACCTGGTTAAAGCGTATGAAGACTATTTCGATATGGAGAGGCTGCGCGAACATCCATTGTTTCATTCGCTCAACGCGGCCGAGCGAACGGCGCCGAGCGAACGGGGTCAGGCCGAGTCGCCGAGCGAACGGGGTCAGGCCGAGTAATATAACATTTAGCCTTGTTTGTTTCCGTTCCTAACTCAGCCTTCCGGCATGGCCCGCAAGCTGCGCATCGAATACCCCGGCGCACTCTACCACGTCATAAACCGGGGCAACTACCGGCAGGATGTGTTTACCAGTGTCGGCGCGGCCGAGGCCTTTGTCCGGACCCTGGCGGAGGCGACCGCGTTGCAGGGCTGGCGGGTGCATGCCTACGTGGTCATGCGCAACCACTACCATGTCGCGTTGGAAACCCCTCAGCCCAACTTGGTCGCCGGGATGCACTGGCTGCAGGGCACGCTGGCCTCGCGGTTCAACCGGTTTCGCAGGGAGCACGGACATCTGTTCCAAGGCCGTTATCACGCCCTGTTGATCGAAGACACGGCGGCGCTGGGGCGG
>JAEUGW010000050.1 GCA_016795565.1 Opitutaceae bacterium
TTCGATCACCAGCATCGCCGCCAAACCGATGAGGCCGGCGGCGAAACCCCGCCAGAGGAACAAGTCGCGTCTTTGGTGCGCCCGCTGCGCCCTCAGGAATTCCTTGTCGCGGACATCGGCGGCCTCAAGTTCGTGGCGGCCTGGCTTCAGTCGGAGAGTGGCTGGCATCTCCATTTCATGTCAGCTGCGAGGCGGGTGCCCACCAACGCAAGCCGGCTCGGCCGAAATCAGAACTTGAAGCTCGCGCTGACGGCGAACACGGCCGACACGATGGCGTAGGCGATAAAGGCCACGAAAGAGAAAGCAAACAGCAGCACCGCGCTGGAGATGATCGTCGTGAAGTTCTGCAGCCGCCGCGCCAGCTCCTGCTGGTAGGTGCGGGCGATGTCGCGCAGGCTGGGTGCCAGGTTGCCGGTGCTTTCGCCGACGGCCAGGCGGTCGAGCACCAGGTCGGGGAAACAGCGGGTGCGGGCCAGCGCCTGGGAAAGTTTCTCGCCCTCGAGCACACGGTCCGTGGCTGCGCGGAAGGCTTTCCGGAGGGTTTGGTGGGTGATGGTGCGCTCGGTCATCCGCAGCGCCTCGGCCGTCGTGACGCCGTTTTCCAGCAGCACGGCGAGCGTCTGGCTGAAATTGAGCACGGTGGAACTGGTGACGAACGGGCCCGCAAAGGGCAGGCGCAGCAGCCAGGCGTCGGTGGCCGCGCGGCCGGCCGCCGTGCGACGCCATTGCCAGAACATTCCTGAGCCGAGCACCCCGCCGATGACCACCAGCAAACCGTAGCTGATCAGAAAATGCGAAAGGCCCACGAGAATCTGGGTGGGGAGCGGCAGTTTGCCGCCGAGCGAACCCAGCAGCGTCTGCAGGCGGGGCATCAGGAAAAAGATGAAGAAAAGAATGACACTGATCGCGACGAGGCAGATGAACACCGGGTAGGCGAAGGCGGCGGTCAGCTTCTGCCGGAGTTCCTTCTGCTCGGTGAAGTGCTGGATGAGGCGCAGCAGCACCTCCTCCAGGTTGCCGGTCGCCTCGCCGGCGGCGATCAGGCTTACGGTCTGGGCATCGAAGACCTCGGTCATCGTGGCCAGGGCGCGCGACAACGGCAGACCCTCGCCCAACCTTTCCCACAGCCGCGCGCACACCGCACGCAGCCGGGGTTCCTTCAAGCGCTGGCTGAGAAGCCGGACGGCCTCGCCGGCGGGCATGCCGCTGGCGATCAGGTCGGCCAGGGCCTGCAGAAAGGGCAGTCGCTCGCGGCTGGAGAATTTAATATTGGCGGTGGCACGGGGCGGGGCGGCCGCCGCTTCCGTCGGTCGCGGATTGGCGGCTGTGGCCTCGGCCAGGTCGATCACCTGCAGGCCGCGGACGGCGAGGACACGCATCGCGTCGCGCCGGGTGGGCGCGTCAAGTGAGGCCCGCTGCGTCTGGCCGGCCTGGTCGCGGGCAGTGTAGGCGAAGCGCGGCATCGATTACTTTTCGATGACGGTGATGACGCGCAGCACCTCGTCGAGCGTGGTCTGGCCGGCGCGGACCTTTGCCCAGCCGGACTGCTGTAGCGTCCGCATGCCATGCTGGCGGGCGCATTTGTCGAGCACGCGGCTGGACTCGCGTTTGACGATGAGGTCGTGGAGTTCGTCGTTGGGCTTGAGAATCTCGAAGAGCCCGATGCGGCCGCGGTAGCCGGTGCCGCGGCAGCGGTCGCAACCGACCGGCTCGCGCAGCTCGGTGGCGGTGGCGGCTTCCACCGGCTCCAGGCCGAGGATCGCCAGGGTATCCTGCAGCTTGGCGGGATTCACGGGAGTTGGGCGGGAACAGTGAGGGCAGAGGCGTCGGACGAGGCGCTGGGCAATGACGAGTTCGACCGAGGAGGTGACGAGGAAGGGCTCGATGCCCATGTCGATCAGGCGCGTGATCGCGCCGGGCGCGTCGTTGGTATGGAGGGTGGAGAGCACGAGGTGGCCGGTCAGCGAGGCGCGGATGGCGATGTCGGCCGTTTCCCGGTCGCGGATTTCGCCGACCATGATGACGTCGGGGTCTTGGCGCAGGACGTGGCGCAGGGCGCTGGCGAAGGACAGGCCGATCTCGGGGCGCACCTGCATCTGGTTGACGCCGGGCACCTCGTATTCGATCGGGTCCTCGACCGTGACGATGCGCAGATCGGTGGCGTTGATCTGACGAAGAAATGCGTTCAGCGAGGTGGACTTGCCGGAGCCGGTGGGACCTGTGACGAGGATGATGCCGTGAGGATAGGCGAGGATGCGGTTGATCTGGGTCTGCTCGCCTTCGTCCATGCCGAGGCGCTCCATGGTGTAGGCCTCACGCTTCAGGTTGAGCAGGCGGAGGCTGACGCTCTCGGCGTAGATGGTCGGGATGGTGGAAACGCGGATGTCGAGCGATTCGCCGGCGGCCTTGAAGTTGATGCGGCCGTCCTGCGGCAGGCGGCGCTCGGAGATGTTGAGCCGGGCCATGATCTTCAGGCGGGAGATGATGGCGTCCTGGAAACGGAGGAGATTTTCCGGCACCGGCACGGCCACGAGCAGGCCGTCGACGCGGTAACGGATGCGCAGCTGGCCTTCCTGTGGCTCGAAATGGATGTCGGTGGCACCGTCCTCGATGGCCTGGCTGATGACATCCGTGACGAAACGGACCACGGCGGCATCGGCATCCGCCTCGGTGGCGGTGGCTGGAACCTCCGGTGCGGCTGCAGCGGAGGCCTCGGACTCGTCAAGGCTGCCGGACCCGACGCCGTAATTCTCGACGATCAACTGACGGACGCGATCGGGGGGGGCGAGGTGCCAGCGGAGCGGCCGCGAGGTAAAGGTGCCGATCCAGTCGGTCATCTCGGCGTCGGGCGGCCAGAGGGTGGCCAGGTGAATCGCATCCGCCGCGGGCTGACCGGCTGGCGACAGGATCGGCATCGTTTGAAATTCGTGGACCAGGCGAGCCGGCAGCAGGGGCACGGCGGCGGCATCGGGCTTCAGGTCTGCCGCCAGGGCGAGACCGGCGCGGCGGGCCAGTTCAGCCAGCAGGGCGGGCTCGGTTACGCCGAGCAGGCGGGCGCACAGGGAGAGGCGCTCGGGCCGCGGCGCCTCGAGCAGCTGCTGACGCTGGTCGGCCGCAGGCCAATCACGCAGGAACGTAGGCACTGGCACCAGCGGGGCGGGCATGATCAGGGTTGGCTGGCCGGGGTGAGGGCTTTTTTCACCTGGTCACGCTGCTCCTTAGGGAATTGCTCGATTTGCTCCAAGGCGGCGGCGTTATCCGCGGGGGTGTTGGACAATATGCTCGGTCTTAAGAAAAAGACCAGGTCGGTGCGGGCATTCTCCCGGGTGCGGGAACCCAGCATATCCCCGATGATCGGAATGGGGCCGAGCCGGCTGGTATTCTGGGATTTCGAGGTGCGCTGCAAACCGCCCAGGACGATGATTTCGCCGCTTTTGACACTGACGAAGGATTCGGTGGACCGGCGGCCAATGCGGGGCTGGTCGTTGCCGCCGATGCTGACGGTGCCCAGGATGTCATTCACCTCCTGGGTGATTTCCAACTGCACCGAGCCGTCGGCCCCGATCAGCGGCTTCACCTTCAGCTCGATGCCAATGTCCTTGTAGGTGACATTGCTGGAAAAGGAACCGTTGTTGATGTTGTTGCCTAAGCCGGCGCTGCCGTTGTTGATGTAATTGCTGACAATCGGGCGCTGCTCGCCGACGAAGATGTGGCCCTCCTTGTTATGGGAGGTGATGATGTTGGGCTGGGAAAGGATGGTGGCGTTGGTCTTGCGCGGGGTGGTGCCGAGCGAGATCTGCGCGGCCAGGTCCAGCGGGCCCGCCCCGATGATGCCGGGGCGGGTGACGACCGCATCGTTCACCGCGAGGCCCGCCGCCGTGCCGCTGAAGCCGACCAGCTTGTCACCGTCGATCTTGAGTCCGAGGGCACTGATGCCCGACGTAGCATTGTTATCGAGCGTCACCTCGGCGATGACCACCTCGATGCGAACCTGGGCGAGGAGAATGTCCATTTTGGTCACGAGAGCGTTGATGAGGCGGATGTCGTCGACCGTGCCGGAGACCACGATGGAGTTGCTGCGCTCCTCGGGCAGGATCGTGAGCAGCGCACTGAACTGGTTGGAACTCTCAATGGGCAGGCCCAGGGAGGCGGTCGCCGTCATGGATGCGGCCGGCGGGGTGTTCGGGGCGTCGGCGGGCGCCGGGGCAGTCACTGACGTGGCCCGGAACGGGCGAACGGTCTCCTGCCCGGTGCCCTTGACCGCGGTGTTTTGGCCGGAAACAAGCTGGCTCAGGATGGTGGCGACATCCTTGGCGGCAGCGTGCTTAAGGTAGATGACCTCGTTGCGGGTGTTGGGGTCGGATTTGACGTCCAGCTTGGCAATCAGCTCGTCGAAAAACGCGACTTGGCGCGGATCGGAGACCAGGATGATCTGATTGGTGCGATCATCGGAGTTGTAGCTGGTGGTGGAGCCGAGTTGATTTTGCAACGGACCGGAAAGAATGGTGCGCATCTTGTTCACCACGTCGCTGGCCTTGGCGAAGTGCAGCGGATAAAACTTGGGCTGGAGGCCGGCCAGCAGAGGCCGGTCGAGTCGGTTGAGCAAGGTCTCAAAGCGCTGGAGATTGGAGACGGAATCGATGATCAGCGCGGCGTTAGCCTTGTCGAAGATAACCGGCGGGCTGCCGGCTCCAGGGCTGAGCAAGCCGGCGATTTGCGGCATGAATTCAGAAACCCGGAGAAAATTTAACTGAAAGACCTTGCTGGCCACGCGGCCGCTGGGTGGAAGGCCGAGCGTGGAGCCGTCGATCAATTCGGGAGCTTCGGACTTGGCCATCGTCAGCGGGGTCACCTTGAGGAACTTGTCGTCGAGCGGGCTGATGGCGACACCGTTGAGGGTGAGCAGCGTTTCGAGCGCGCGGACGGCTTCCTCACGGCTGACATTACCCTTGAGGGTCAGCGTGAAAGTGGCGGCCGGCAGTGCCTGAGGTCGCAGGATGGTCTTTCCCGTCCAGCGCTCGAGCAGGGCAAGCACCTGGTCGATGCTTTCGTCCCGCAGAGTGAGCGCGCCAATGGATTCCGCCGGGCTGGGGGCGGGTGCGACCTGTGCCTTGCCGGAAGGGCTCACGGCTTGGAATAAGATGAACAACAAAAGCAGCTTGGCTGGCAGAGAAAGAAAGTGCTTCATGGACACCCGAGAACGGTAGGGAGGGGTTGGAGGGGTAAGTGGTGGCGTGGCCCGCACCGATCCGACACCAAATCGGTCTGGAGGTCTTTTGGCAAGCCGGGCGATAAGGAGTTGCCACGCCTCCGCTGGTGCGACGCTTTCGGCTAGAGAGAGCAACGTCCATGCGGATTGTTCGGATCACACCGTGTAGCGTGGTTCCAACCTGCACCCAAGGCCATCCGCACGCGCAGATTCACCGCCGTCTCCCTCGCCAAAACCATGCCGCCTTCGCCGACAAGGCCAGCATCTGCCCCACGGCCAAAGGCTAGGTGGTCCGCGACGCGGATGAGGTCGTGGTGCGCTACCTCGGCTTTGCCAACGGCAAGATCACCGATTCGGCAGGGGATCGGGTCGACTATCTCGGATGGGCGCAGGAAGCGGCCGAACAATTGCACAGCCCGCCAGTTCTTTGCCGCAGCTTCCCCGTTATGCGTTGGAAACGGCGGTGACGCCCAATCCCGCACCCACCCTCATCCTTCTCGACGTGGAGGAAGTGGTCGCTGAATTGCAGACGCAACCCGAGCTCGGACGCCGCGACCGGCAGCGGTTGGTCTTGGAGTATTCCCGGGACAGGGCGGTGCAGGGTGCGGTCGAATCACTGGCCCCGGAATTAGTTTCGCCGTGGATCGCGGCAGAAGCTCGGCAGGAGAGTCCTGTGCGTAGAAAGTGTTATTGCCCGCTTTGAATTGTCCACTCGGCGGCATGATTTGCGGTGGCCGAGTGTCACTGGCCAGCCGACCGACGAGAGGTAGTCCTGCGCGAGTCCTGAGGCGTCACGGCCGCGCAGATTGTGCTCGACGAGGGTGGCGATATCTGGCGCTTGCGCGCCCATGACGCGTCGCAAGGCCCTACGGGCCACAAGATAAGCGTGGCGATCCTTCGTTGAGAGGGAAACGGTCAGTTGATGATAGGTGAGGTGAGAGGGCATGGGGCATTGGGGAGACAAGGTTACACCGCAAGGCGGCGAGTGGTGATAAAACGCGACGCAGTGGATGCGAGGCGGCTAGGGAATCTGCACTATACGGGACCATCCAGGGGTGGAATCGGCTGACCCGATGGGAAAACCGGCTCATAAGCCGATGCTCCGAGCCCACGCAGGTGTTTGGGCAGGCATTTGAAAATGCGACGGCTCCACCGCGTGAGGTGAGTGTCGTCCGAAAAGCCGCACTCCAGGGCGATGTCGATCTCCTTGCGGTCGGTTGTAGCCAGAAGATCACGGGCCTTGGCGAGCCGTCGGCGCATGAGGTAGTCGTGAGGAGTCAATTCCATACTGCGCTTGAACAGGACGCCGAAGTGTCCCGTGGAATAGCCCGCAGCGTGGGCCAAGTCATCGAGTTTCAGCTCCTCGCCCAGATGATCGTCAATGAAGCTCATTACCTTGATCAAAGCGCAGTCGGGCAGGCCGGTCCGCAGATCGCGGACGGCGTCGCCGTGAAAGAGAGTTTGCAACACATGGGTGCCGAGAACCGTCCCAATGGATTCCACATAAATTGCGTTCGCTCGGGCCTCGTGCTGGCACAATCGGAGAAACAACTTCGAGTGCTGCGCGATCACTTGGTCACGGCTGGCGAGTTGGGCCAGCGGCACGATAATGAATTCCGGCAATCGCTGGTCGAGGACGTCCGCGACGAACGCCACTTCCATAAAGAGGCTCACCATGTCCACCGCTGCTGGGCAGATCAGAGCGTGGGGCATTCCGCGTGGAATCACCCAGAATGCACCGGGGCCCAGCTCACGCTCATGCCATTGCCTGTCGGCAGTCTCCCACTTCAAGGTCACCGTCCCGTCACCAACGATGCCTGACACTTGGTCTTGCGTGTGCAGATGCGGCTCCCACTCGTTCGGTGGATGTCGGTCAAAGTAGACGCTCGTGGCACGGCCGGGGAAAAGATTGCGACGGTAGCCGTTCAGGGCCGGTGGCAAAACGAAGGGAATGGGCGCATTGGCATCCGCGCCTCCGGGAATGGTCGCATGGGTCATTAGGTCGGAAGATGCCCACGCGGCCTAACGCGGGTATTTGATCCAGCCTAAGGATTATTGAGTGCGCGGGCTCGGCTGGCTCAAAGAAAAATCCGGCTGTCGCCAAGAAACAGGATCAATTCAGCAATCATGCTGCCGCGCCTGGAGGATGTGGCTCAATCGCTCACGCATTTTTATCAGAAGCAGCCAGGGTAAACGAAGTGAAGGGCAGCTTGCACAAAATTGGGCGTCCGATTCGGCGGGGATGCTTGATAAGCGCTTTGCCTTCGGACAGGGCAAGCAGCTCCTCCTTTTTGAACCACGCCTCGTCGAGCGATTGCCAATTCCGTGAGGTGCGCCCACCGCTCACTCCACCGCTGTATTTGCGGACTTCCCGGCCGCCCAGTTTCTCCGAAAGAATCTTCGCCCCTTTTTCATCCGCCGCCCGAAAGTGCACCTGCGTTCTCAGGTTGGCCATGAAAACATCGGCTTTGTTGGGCACGTCGAACGATGCGTAAAGTGAGAGCGGCGTCTGCGTCGCCGAAATCAAGCACACGCCGGCCTCGCGAAGTTCGTCCACCGTGCCGTGATCCGAGAACCCGTCTTCCGAGACCAAGGTTGTTTTTTGCCCCTCGTCGAGCACGATGACGATCATGTTGCGACGGCGCATTTCCGCCGGCTCCAGGTCGAAGCGCCGGAAGGCATGAAGGAAGAAAAGCTGCTTGCAGAGAAGATTCAGATACCGGCGCTCGACCTGGTAGGTCTGCGGCACTGACAGACAGATAAGCCGGCCCTGATCAACTTCGCTCAAGGTGAAGTTCGGGCTCACTGAGCAGAAGACCTCGCGGATATCCTTCGGGGTGTAAGGCCGCAGGTAATTGGCCACGGTGTAGACCGTGCCGCTTTTCTGTTCGGGTGGCTGCGCGGCAAAGTCCTTGAAATACTGCCGTTCGATTTCCGCGGCGGCGCTGCTGTTTTCGGCGAGCCGACTCAGCAGCAACGCCGTGTCGGTCGAGATGCAGATGACGTCGTGGACATTGGCCAGTGTGACCGCGAGGTCCGCCAGCTCAAGCGCGCGCATGGCATGGGCAATCACGTCCCGCGCGGTCTCCTTGAAGAAGCTCTGTCCGCCGCGCTGTCCCGCGGCCGTCGCCGTGTCCACGACGATCTTGGCATAGGTGCTCCAGGGCACCGACGAATCGCCCAGCAGGTTCAGGCGCAGGGGCGGAGTCCACTTGTCGGACGGGATGTGCGTCGGTCGCACGCGGATGAGGCGGAGGCTTTCTTCTTGCCCCAGCGAGCGGGCCATGGTCGCAAGCGGCTTCCACAAGGCTCCCTTGGAATCGATCGCCATGATTCCGCTGTCTGGCAGGGTTTGCCGCAAGCCATGCACGATTGGGACCACGGCACGCGCGGTCTTCCCGGTGCCAGTGGCTCCTGTTACGAAGAAGTGGCAGCATGCTTCATCGCGAGCCCAGGTAAGACCCCATAGACGCAGCACGATGTCCGACCGGGATTCGATGGCCTCAACGAGGCCGCGATAGGCCAGCCAAATGCCACTGGCCTCAGCTCCGATGACGGTCAGCATCGCATCCGGAGCCATGAAACGGATGCCGGCTGCGACGGCAAAGCACACGCCTGCCAACCCGACCGCGCGCAGTATCATGCCACGAGCGCGATGACCGCCGACAGGACTCCCAATGCCACGCCGATCAGGAGGGTCGCAAGCAATTGCCGACGCTGGGCCACCTGGAAGTCACGGGCGACTGGCGCCAGACGCTTCTCGATATCCTGAAGCCTGGCCAAGGTGTCGGTGACCGGCTTGCGGAGCTCGGCCTCGAACTGTTTCCCGAGTAAAGCGGGCTTTTCTTCAAGCATCGCCTGCACCGCGGCCAGCGCATCATTCACGCCGTTCACCGTATCCGCGGCCCCGGCCAAGGCGTCGATCCGGCCGTCGATGCCCGCTTTTAATTCCGCGAGTGCCAGCCGGACGGAGTCCTCGCAGGCATTCATCCGGTTCCAGTGCCACGCGATCAGAAGGAACACCGGATCCTGCGGGTGAAGCCGTTGCTGGGCGGCGACCCATTGGAGATCCTCCGGAAACTTCGCGGGGTCGAGCAGTTCCTCGGGCTTCATGGGATCAGGAGTTCGCGGGCCTTGGAGAACTGCGCGGCCATGTGCGCGTGGAAGCGCACGCAGCGGGAACGGTCGAGCAGGTGCAACGCCGGTGCGGTCTGCCCGCGACCGACCGTCAGGTTAAGCGCCTGCAGTCGGTTGCGCGTGACCTCGGCCAGACCGGGCACATCGATTTCCACGGCACCGAGGTTTGCCAGCCGCTGGCGTGCCTTGCTCTGGGCGAACTGGCTCACAGTGGGGCCGTCACGCAGGTTCCGAGCCACGAGCCAGCGCACTTTGTCGCCATGCGTGTCGAGGAGCTCCGCGATCTGCGAATTGGCGTCCTTGTCGTCCGTCGCGACCACAACGAAAACAATCAGGCACCCGAATTCGGCCTGCAGTTCGGGCAGTCGCGTCTCATCCAGATAGGTCAGCATCTTGCTGCCGCCGGAGGCCCGGTTATCGACCAACGCGATATCGGCCTCTTCCAAAGCGTGGACAATCCGGTCGAGCACACCCAACTTGTCCGCGTCCACGTCGGTGTCGATGAACTCCGCCTCGGGCACGAACCGTTGGAAGGTGGAATTCGCGTGGTCCAGGTCGAACGCTTTCACGGGGACGCCCGCCTCAACCAGATGGTCATACAACAGCGTTGCGACGAAACTCTTGCCGATACCGCCTTTGTCCTGCGGGTAGAGAATGAGACGCTTAGGGTGGGAGGTCATCGCTCAGTAGTCGTCCCGAGCAAGCTTCGGCCCGCGCTTGCCGGGCGCAGGGGTGGCGGAAAACGGGGCTGGCACCGATGCGGCCGGCCGTTTCTTCGGCTCATCGGCGAGCCGTTCCCGCTCCCGCAGGATCTCCGCCTTGGTGAGATGCCGTCGGCAGAAAACGCCCACGGCGGCCGGCGAGACCCGCAGCCCGTGGCGGTTCAGGGTCGCCGCGATCTGTTCATAGCTCATGAACTTGACCCGCCACAGGAGGATCACGTCGCGAAACGGCGCCAGCAGTCCGCGATGGTGCTCCGCCGGGTCGTAGCGGCGGGCATCCTCCATCAATCTGGCGTGCAGTGCGGTGGTTTCCATTTCCATGAACGTTAAAAGCGTGTGGCTTAAAGTAAAATGGAAACGGCCCTTTGGCTTTCCCGCGAGTAGCGACAGAGTAGTGGTGGAGTAGTGGCCGAGTGGTGGCGGAGCGACCCAATCCTAACGGACGTTAGGGGTGGCGTGTGCCCTCGGGAATAGGTAGATATAGCGGCTTTTGCCGCTCATACCCTTGGCCAAGATGTTCAGGTTCCTTTGTGAATCGCCTGATTTTATATGCCCCAATCTTCTTTTCAGCCGGTTTTATCGTGGTCGGCTTTGGCGCACGTAACTAGAAATAGTGTGGGCTAGAGATATAGTCACAAGCATGGTCAGATTCGATCAACCCTGCTTTGCCGTGAAAGGAGCCGTGGAATACTTCCGCGAGCACATGGCATTGGGTGACTACCTGACCCAGGAAGGTCAGGCGGAGATGACTTGGTTCGGCGAAGGGGCGAAGCGGCTGGGGCTCTCGGGCCAGTGCGACCTCCAGCAGTTTGAGAATTTGTGCCGCGGGCAGCATCCGCTCACCGGGGTAAAGCTTACCGTTCGTGACAAGGGAGCTTCCCGCCGGGTTTGCTTTTTCGGGCAGATATCACCACCCAAGGATGTCTCCGTCCTCCATCTGGTCGGCGGCGATGCCCGGATCGGCGAGTGGTGGCACGAGGCCGTGGCGGAGGCGCTCGGTGAAATGGAGTCCGTCGCCGCGACCCGCGTGCGCAAGGGCGGGAAGAATTCGGACCGGCAAACGGGGAATGTGATTGCCGCCATCGTGACCCACGATGCGAACCGCTCGCTTGATCCCCAGCTTCACACCCATTTGTGCTTCATGAACCTGACTTGGGACGAGGCTGAAGGCCGCTGGAAGGGTCTCCAGCCGTCCGGGCTTTATCGGCATCAGGGATATTTCCGGGAGGTTTGTTACAATCGGCTCGCCATGCGGATGCGCGAAGCCGGCTACGAAATCGAGCCGGTCCGCCAGGTCGGTTTCACCATCAAGGGCCTTCCGCCTGCGCTTCGCGACATTTTCAGCAAGCGCCGTCGGAAGATACTCCAGGAAGCGGCGGCCGCCGGGGTATCCTCCCAGGATGGCCTGCAACAGGTGGCCCTCCTCACACGCGAGGGGAAGACCAACGCCACCGCGGTGACACTGCGCGCACGGTGGCTCACCGAGTGCGGTGAACATCGCTCGGGCCTCGAAGCGACCATCGCCGCAGCGGACGGCGCAAGCCGGCGCGAGTCCCGGATGAACGCGTTGGAAGCCCTGCACTCCGCAGAGGCGCATGTCTTCGAGCGACGCTCGGTCGTCCAAGACCGGCTGCTGTTGCGCGAAGCGTTGGTTGCCGGACGCGGCGAGATCGATTTGGGCGAATTGAAGCGTGCGCTCGCCGCCCGCGAACGCTCCGGTGAATTGCTGCGCTCTGAAGATGAAATCGCCTCGTGCGAAGGACTGGCGGCAGAGGCGGAATTCACCGGCTGGGCCTACACCCGGCGGGAAAGTTGCGGTCGCCTGGGCCGAGAGGTATCGGCCGGCGCGCTCTCGCCCAACCAGTCGAGCGCCGTCGCCGGGCTCCTCGATTCCCGTTCGGCCGTCACCATCCTGCAGGGCGATGCTGGCACAGGGAAGACCACTTGCCTTAAGGTGGTGGTCGACGGCGTTGAGCGGGACGGTGGCCGGGTCTTCGGCTGCGCACCTTCTTCCGGTGCCGCTCAGGTTCTGCGGCAGGAACTGACTGCGGAAGCGGAAACCCTCCAGCAACTGCTCGTCAACGAGCCTCTCCAGCAGAGCATGCGTGGCCGGGTGATCCTGGTCGACGAGGCCGGGCTCATCTCCGTCCGCGAAATGCGCGACCTCTGTCGGCTCGCTGTCCGTAACGACAACCGGTTGCTCCTGGTGGGCGATACGAAGCAGCATCACTCGGTCGAGGCGGGCGATGCGTTGCGTGCGCTCCAGTGCTACGGACAGATTCCAATCTTTCGTCTCACTGAGATTCGCCGGCAACGCGACCCGGCCTACAGGCAGGCCGTCGCCCTGCTGGCCCGGGGCAATGCCTTCGGAGCCTTCAACCGTTTCAACCGGTTGGGTGCGGTGCGAGAGGTCCGCGGCAGTGCCTTGTGGACCACGGCTGCCGCCGACAACGTGCGGACACTGCGCGAGGGAAAAACCTGCCTCGCGATTTCCCCGGTCTGGCGGGAAATCCACCTGTTCACGGCGGCGGTCCGTGAGCAGCTCAAACTGGCCGGCCTGTTGTCGCGCGAGGAACGCATCGTCACGGTCATCCACTCGCTTAAGTGGACCCGCGAGGAAAAGCGCCGCGTTCGGAGCTATCAACCGGGCGATGTCATCAGCTTTCACCGTGCCCACGGTATTTTCCGGAAATTCGAGACCGCCACCGTGCGACGCGGGGAGGGCAGCCTGCTTGTCGTGAGCGATGCGCTCGGGGCGGAGCGGCGGCTCGACCCTCGGAACAGTGCCGCCTTCGATGTGGGGCTGCCTCGTGACATCGCGATTGCTCAGGGTGAACGCCTCCTCATCCGGGCGAACCTCCCGGCGGCCCATCTGCAAAACGGCGATCTCACCGAAGTTTCCGGTTTTTCGGCCGAGGGGGCCGTCCTGCTGAAGGACGGGCGGGCGCTTCCGTCCTGGTTCCGCGACTTCAGCCACGGTTATGCGACCACCTCGCATGCCGCGCAGGGCAAGACCGTCGATCGCGGCCTTCTCCTCATGGCCGATGACGGGATCGCCGCCGGAAACCTGAAACAGGCCTACGTGAGCAATTCCCGCTTCCGCGAAAGCCAGATGATCTACACCACGGACAAGACCGCGGCGCGGGAGGCCATGATGCGGCCCTCGGACCGCAAGCTGGCCACGGAACTTGTCGGTCCGGCTGACGCCCCAGCACCTTCCCGTTCCGGTTGGCGGGCCCAATGGAAGGAGCGCTTGGCCCCGCTGCTCCGCATCGCCGCATGAGCATCGAAACCCATCCCGGCGCCAAGCCCCTCTTGGCGGCGCCTCCGCCGAATTGGGGCGAACTCACCCTGGAAGGCGAGGTCGCGGTGGCCGTCCGGTTTCTGTTGGAACAGAGTGCGGTGACCATTCCCGCCATGCTTTTCCGGCGTTGGGAACATACGCACGGCACTCCCGAAACGCTGGTCATAGGCACGGAAAGCGAGCGCATCGTCATTGAAGGACTAAATCTCGGAGAGGTCCGTGCTGCTCTCGATCTGGGCCGCCTTTGTGAACTGCGGGTAAACTACACCACGAAGGCCGGCGCGCGCCCCGGTCCGCATATCCGCCGAATCACGATTGAACCGGCATGACGCATGGCTCCAAGCTCACGTCCAGATGACCAAACCGACTTCTTCGCACAACTCTCCCATGAGCGAACTCCTCAACCTCGGCCTGATGGCGGAAAAGCACTGGCGGGAATTCCGGCCCCGGATGGGGGCGGAACTGGAGACGCAGAATCGCCTGAAAGTGACGTTGGTGGAGGCGCAGGAGCAGACGGCGGCGGATCTACAGAGGTTGACGCGGCAATTCGTGCGTCAGGGCTTGAGTCCCCAGCAGGCGCACGATCAGGCGTGGGAGCTGGTGAAGGAGAAATTCATCCTGCTCCCACCAGAGGAGAAGTTGCCGACGTAGGCCCGCGCAACACCCGCAACTACCGCATCACCGACAAAGACCGGATCGGGGAGGGGACGGCGAAACAGAAGTATCGCGGGAACGTGGCGGCCATCCGCACCCTTCGCGCCATTCATGCGGAGGCCCGGGAAGCGACGGCGGGGGAGAAGCAGACAATCGCCAAATACGTCGGGTGGGGTGGCATTCCCCAGGTGTTCGCGAGCCCGGGCGATGCCCCGCACTGGGCAAAAGAGCAGGAGGAAATCGCCGCCCTGCTTGAGCCGGATGAACTCAGTTCCGCCCGCGCCACCGTTCTCAACGCCCACTATACTTTGCCGACGGTTATTCGCGCGATGTATGCCGCCTTGGACCGCCTCGGTTTCACGGGGGGACGTATTCTCGAACCAGCCTGCGGTCTCGGGCACTTCTTCGGCGTCATGCCGGAGGCAATGGCCGCCTGCTCAGAACTCACCGGCGTTGAAATCGACCCGCTCACCGCCCGGCTCGCCAAGGTGCTGTATCCCGACGCCGACATTCACTCACAGGCGTTCGAGAACGTCACCTTCCCAACGAATCGGTTCGATCTGGTTGTCTCCAATGTCCCGTTTGGGGATTACGCGCCGTTTGACCCCAGGTTTAATCCCCGGAAATTCCATATCCACGACTACTATTTCGTCGCGGCAGCGGAGCGGGCGCGTCCCGGCGGTCTCATCGCTTTCATCACTTCACGCGGCACTATGGACAAACAGTATCCGCACCTCCGCGAAGCAGTCGCCAAATCCTGCGATTTGCTCGGCGCCGTCCGCCTCCCATGCACCGCATTCAAAAAGAATGCCGGCACGGAAGTCACAACCGACATTGTATTCCTGCAAAAGCGGCGGCCAAACGAAAAACCCGGCGGCCTCCCGTGGCGCGAAAGCCGCCCGTTCGGTGCCGGTGAGAATCCCATCTTCCTCAACCAATACTACCACGACCATCCGGAGATGATGCTGGGTAAGCTGCAGCGGGTGGAGCACGGCATGTATGGACGCGAGGAAGTGCGGCTTTCCGATGACGGCCGCGACTTTGAGAAATCGCTGGCAAAGGCGGTGGAAACGTTGCCCGTGGGGATCTACCGCCCCCTCACTGAATCCGAATCGGCCGCGATGCGGCAAACGATACCCTGTCCGCCCGGAGTGAAGCCGAACGCCTATGTCCTCACTGACCAAGGGGGAGGTGGGATCGCCGTCCGCGATGGTGATGAACTCCGGCTTCTGGCTGACCTGTCGCCCCAGACGGCCCGCCGCATTCGGCGGCTCATCTACATTCGCGACAACGCGCGCGATTGCTTGCGGACCCAGGTCGAGGACCGTCCGGAAACCGAGGTCGATGCGGCCCGCTTCGCGCTGAACCAGTCCTACGATTACTTCGTCAACCAATTCGGGCCCCTCTCACAGGCGGCCAATACCCGCGCTTTCGCCGGTGATCCCGACCTCCCGCTTCTCCTTTCGCTGGAAAATTATGACGACGACACCGGCACCGCGACCAAGACCGCCATTTTTCGCGAACGCACGATCCAGCGCCGCTCCCCAGTGCTCTCCGCTGGCAACGCCCGGGAGGCGTTGGTTGTCACCCTCAGCGACAAGGGGAAGGTGGACTTCGACCACATCGGGAAGCTGCTCGGGAAAAAACCGGACGACTTTCTTCCCGAGTTGCAGGGAGCGTTGTTCCTTAATCCAGAAACCAAGCGTTGGGAGACCGACGACGACTATCTTTCGGGCAACGTCCGAGAGAAACTCCGCATTGCGGTGGAAGCGGCGGCGAAGGATCCGCGCTTTTTCGCCAATGCCGATGCCCTGCGCGGCGTCCAGCCGGTGGATCTCAAGGCCGCGGAAATCGACGCCCGGCTCGGTTCCGCATGGATCCCCGCCGACGACATCGCGATGTTCGGCCTTGAATTGTTCCGCGGCCAGAAGCCCCAGGACGTCCGGGTTCACCACGCCGCCGAGATGGGCCTGTGGACGGTCGAGGTAAACCACGACATCAAGACGGGCGTCGCCGACCACACCGAGTGGGGCACAAACCGTGTCGCCGGCCACGCGCTTCTCGAGGACGCGCTCAATCTCAGGACACCCACGGTTTTCGATTACGACGAAAAACAGAAGCCGATGATCAATCCCACCGCCACCGAGGCCGCCCGCGAAAAACAACAGAAGATCAAGGACCGCTTCGCCGAATGGATATGGGAGGACGATTCCCGCCGCGAGCGCCTCGTCGCCTACTATAATAGGGCGTTCAATCACCTCCGGCTCCGCACTTTCAACGGCGACCATTTGAAACTGCCGGGCGTTAGCCCGGCCATCACGCTTCGCCAGCATCAGAAAGCCGGCATCTGGCGCATCCTCCAAACACCGAATGCGCTGCTCGCCCATGTGGTCGGCGCCGGCAAGACCTACACGATGGCCGCCGCCGCGATGGAGCTGAAGCGCCTGGGTCTCGCCCGGAAACCCATGTTCGTCGTTCCAAATCACATGCTGGGACAGTTTTCCTCCGAATTGCTCACCTTGTATCCCGGCGCAAACATCCTCGCCGTCGGCAAGGATGACTTCGCCAGCGCCGGCCGCCGCGAACTCATGTCCCGCGTCGCGACGAACAATTGGGACGCAATCATCGTCACGCACTCGGGTTTCGAGCGCCTCCCTCTTTCCCCCACCGCCCGGAAGGATTTCCTGACCCAACAGCTTGCCGAATTGGTGAACGTTATTCTCGACCACAAGGAGCGCACGGGTGGGAAGACTTACGGGGCGCGTATCGTGAAGGAGCTGGAGCGAGCCAAAAGGAAGTTGGAAGGCCGGATCAAGTCGCTCTCCGCAGAGCATCGGAAGGACGATACGCTGACCTTCGAGGAGTTGGGTGTGGACCGCCTGTTCGTGGACGAGGCGCAGGCCTTCAAGAACCTGTTCTACATTTCCAAGATGACGCGGGTGGCCGGCCTGCCGCAGGCCGCGAGCGAGCGGGCGTTCGACATGATGCTCAAGGTTGCGCACGTCCAGAAGCAGAACGGAGGCGGTGGGGTGGTCTTCGCCACCGGCACGCCAGTCACGAACACCATGGCGGAGATGTTCACGATGCAGCGCTACCTCCAGCCCGAACTGCTCCGCAAACACCAGCTCCAGCACTTCGACGCCTGGGCTGGCACCTTCGGGGAAACCGTCACCGCAATGGAACTGGCGCCCGATGGCGCGGGCTACCGGCTGCATACTCGGTTCGCCCGCTTCGTGAACGTTCCGGAACTCATGCAGATGTTCCGCCAGATGGCCGACGTGCAGACGGCCGACATGCTCAACCTGCCGGTGCCGGTGCTCCTGGGCGGCAAGCCGCAAGTGGTGCGTGCGTCCGCCACCCCGGAGCTCAAGGAATTCGTGGCCTCGTTGGCGAAGCGGGCGGAACGCCTGAAGCGGGAAAAGGTGGACCCCTCCGTGGACAACATGCTCAAGATCACGGGCGAGGGGAGAAAGGCGGCGCTCGACCTGCGGTTGGTGCGGCCGCGTGCCGGCGACGCAGCCGAGGGAAAGGTGAACCGTGCGGTGAATGAAATTTTCCGCCTCTGGCAAAACACCGCCGAGAAGAGACTGACGCAGATGGTGTTTTGCGACTTGTCCACGCCGAAGGTCGAGGGCCGCGGTTTTTCCGTTTACCACGACATACGCAAAAAGCTGGTCGCCCGAGGCGTGCCGGAAGCCGAAATCGCCTTCATTCAGGATTTCGACGCGGACGCGGCCAAGCTCGCCCTCTTCAAGGATGTGCGAGCTGGCAAAGTTCGGATCCTGATGGGTTCGACGCAGAAGATGGGTGCCGGCACCAACGCGCAGACAAAGTTGGTCGCCTTGCATCACCTCGATGCGCCGTGGCGGCCGGCGGACATAGAACAGCGGGAGGGGCGGATTCTCCGCCAGGGTAATGAGAACAAGGTCGTGTCCGTTTACCGTTACGTCACCGAAGGCAGTTTCGACGCCTACATGTGGCAGACCCTCGAAACCAAGGCAAAGTTCATCGCGCAGGTGATGACCGGGCAGACGACGGCCCGTCGCATCGAAGACCTCGACACCCCGGCCCTCACCTACGCCGAGGTCAAGGCCATCGCCTCCGGCAACCCGCTCGTCATCGAGAAGGCCAAGGTGGACGCCGAGGTCATGCGCCTTTCCCGTCTCCGCTCCGAGCACAGCGAATCCCAATATGGTAATCGTGCCCGGCTCCGCATGGCCCAGGAAGACCTTGCGCGACTGGAGCGGCAGGCGGAGGCAATCGAGAAGGATTTGCCGCAGCGAAGGGATACCCAGGGCGACCGGTTCAAAATCAAGCTCGACACCAAGACTTACACGGATCGCGTGGAGGCTGGCAACGCGCTCGTTTATCTGGTGAACGATCACAAGGACGATCACCTGCGCGGGAAACAGGGCACGGTGGTTTTGGGCGAGTTGGCCGGCTTCAAACTCGAATACCGCTCGACCCTGCCGGACAAGATCATCCTGCGCGGTCATTCCGAATATCAGGCGAACGTCTCACCTTCGCCCACCGGCTCGATCAGCTCACTTGAACACGCGGCGCGTTCGATTGAGGAGCACGCGATCCGCACTCGCGAGGAACGGGACCGATGCCATCGTCAAGTCATAGATCTGGTGGCCTTGGGAGAAAAGATCTTCGAGCACGAGGAACGCTACCGCGAACTCCTTAAACGGCAGGGAGAATTGGTGGACCTTCTGGACATTGCGAAAAATCAAGCGGCAGCTAATCAGGCGACCGAATCGAAAGAAGGGGTGGAGGTGGCGCCAGTCGAAGCGAATGTGACCGATGCGGGCGAAGAAGCGGAAAAGGTCGACATCGCGGAAGTGAAAACGGCGCCGAAAGCCGGCGAAAAACCCTCTACAGGGGCAGGGAAAGCCCAATCCGGCACAACCGTTTTGACCATGCCGGGCAAGAAATCGCAGCGCCCGCCACTACGCATGAGTGCATAGCCATGCCCAATTCCTATTCTCACCTTTCGGAGGAGGAACGACTTCAGGAGATCGCGAAGATACTGGCGATTGGCGTTGTCCGTTATCTTCGGAGCCAGCCACTGCCGGTAGAACCTGCGGCAGCGGCACCCGAAGCCCCTGTTGCAGCAATATGGGACTTGGTTGAGGACGAAACCGAAAAGCGAATTCTGAGATTCCTACACGAGCGGGTTGAGGCAGACCCGATTCTGCTCCAGACGGTGTTGATGGTTTCGCCAATGACAGTGACCCGCCGCCTAGCCCGCCTGCGGCAGGCGGGTTTGGTTCGCGTAACCGGAAAAACACGGGGAGCCCGCTACATGCTCGTTCCGCAGGATGGCCAAAACTGAGGGATGGCCACCCAAGGGTGGTTCGAAGTTGCGGAAATCACTGACGCGGCCTGCTTCAGGCCATTGACGACGCGCTGGTCGAACTCGTTGTCGCCAATCTCAAGCGCGCGCACGAATCTTGGGTGGCGGTTTTCAACCGACGGGCCGCCTGCCCCGCGCCCCGGTCGGGTTCGTGATGGCTGCGATCCCGGGGGGCCGTGCTCAGAGCTTGGGAAAAAGGAGCAGGGCCAGCACCCCGTAAGGCCCGAGACGCACCGCTTGCTCCACGATGACGCAGTTGCGGGGCGAGGAGGCGAAGACGTTCTTGAACCAGAAGCTCGCCGTGGACGGCGCTTCGAAAATCTCGCCCAGCCCGTTGACGGCGGGTGTCTGGAAGGCCCGCTTGGAAGCGAAGCCGTCCGCCAAGGCCGCGGCCTCGCTGACGGCAAGGTATTCGTAACCGAGCTTGCGCAGTGTCGGTGAAATCGCCGGCCAGGCCTTCTTGTCGGAACGGAACATGACCGCCGCGCACGGCAGGGCGCATTCCTCGACATAGCGGATCACCGTCGCCTGCGCCGACACATGGAACGTGCTGCCGATGTCGAGCACGCTCTGGAGGCCCGGCTTGGCCTGGGTCACGGCCTTCCGGAAGGCCTGCTGGGGCAGCAAAAAATGAGAAGCAAAGAGGTTGGCTTCGGTTTCAACCGTGGACTGACCGCTACGGTCAATGAAGGAGGGATGGGAGGGAGCACGGCCAGAGGCCAAAGCGAGCCGGTGCTCATCGATGAAAAAATGACCCAATTCGTGACCGATGGTGAACCGGACGCGGGTCGAGGTCGGGTGGTCGGTTTCCCGGATATTGCAGTAGATGTGGAACCGCCCGGCGCAGTGTTCCAGCAGGCCGTCAAATGCATTGCCATAGTCGCCGGTAGACAGGGTGATGTCCTGGTCCGCGATGAGCGGCACCGGCTGGCAGGGGATGCTGCCGCCGGCCTCGGCGAATGCCGCTTCGGCCAGATCGGCGATCCAGCGGCGCCGCGGCAAGCTCAGGGGGATATAGGCCATTACTTCGACTTGCGCTTGGCCTTTTCCGCCGCAGCGGCGCGATGTTCGTTCATCCGCTGGCGGGTCGCCGGATCAATGGTGCCCCCATTGCGCGCGGCCATGGCCAGATCCTCGACATGGGCGACGCTGGCGAAGGGCAGGATATTCGAGGCGAGTGGCGCGGGGGCGGTAGCTTCGCCGCGCAGATATTTCAGGAACGCGTTCACGTCGGGGGTGGGCACGCCCGAGTCGTCGAGCGCTGCTTCCAAGCGGTCGATGTCTTCCGGCGTGTCGGGGAAAGCGAGACCATCCTGCTGCATCACTTGGTGCAGCGCGCGCTTGGTGTCGGCGAGGGAGACTTTTTTCTTAGGTTCAAACTTCATGGCTGGAGTGGAGTGGAGGGGTGAGGAGCGAGGGTAGTCTGGTCTATTCTTTTTCGCGAATGTATTGACGCATGTCTTGGAGGAGCCGGCAGCGCTTGGTGCGGAGCGACACGCGGGTCAGGCCCAATTCGTCACAGAGGACCGTAAGGACTGGTTTGGGCATGATGACCTGGCCGGTGCCGCGGTCGTAATACTGCATGGTGTTGTAGAGAATGGCCTGATCGTGCTTCGGCAGCCCGGCCGTGAATTCCCGGACGAGTTCGGCGCGGCGGTAGGTGGGAGCTTCGCCAGCCTCGTCGTCCGGGGGGTCGAGGACGATCATCTCGACCGTCTCCACATCGACACCGGAACGCTCATCGCGTTCGAGGTGTTCGCTGCGCTGGGCGTCGATGCACAGACGTTTCAGGATGCAGTAGAGCCAGAATTTGAGGTGCCTGGTCTTCTTGGCGGGGTCGGCCTGCTGGGCGAGCCGGGGCGCAAAGGCTTGGGCGCCCTTCAGCGCCTTGGCGAAGGTCTGCTTAACCAGTTCGTCGTGGTTTTGGCGGTAGAGGAGGAAGCTCCTGACACACCAGGCCGTCATCTTCCGGGAGTAGCGCCGAAACAGTTCGCCGGCGGCAGCCTGCGCAGTCTCGGGTTCCTCCTCACAGAACCCCATGTAGGTAATCAGGGATTCGTCGGGTTCGTTTTCCATTACGATTTCGCTGGCCGACCTGCCGGGCGGCTCGCGTTGCGCTTGGGGGACTATTGAGGTCATCACCTAACATACGAGATGGCGTTACACGAACGGGCGCAATAGGCGCTGTAACGCCCCCTCGTTAGAGGGTTGAAGGGGCAACAAGTCATCTCTCCCAAACTCATAACCAAGGCAACAACATGTCAGACAAGAACCAACCCAACGCCGGCGCCGATGCCGGCCTCGTTGAAGAAGTGGATATGGAGCAGGTAGCCAAGGCCGGCGGCAAGCCGCCCAAGGCCAAACGCTACCGCATCCGGATCGACGATAAATACTACGTCGTTCACCAGCCGTCCATGACCGGCGCCGAGCTGCTCAAGCTCGCCGGCAAGGAGCCGCCGGAGAACTTCATCCTCACCCAGAAGCTGCGCGGTGGGGTCATCAAAACCATCGGGCTCAAGGACGTGGTGGACTTCACCACCCCGGGCATCGAGCGGTTCAACACCCTGCCCCGGCAGGTGCAGGAGGGCTAAACCCGTGCGCCGCGAGTTCCCGTTGCCCGAGGAAGACGAGGAAAGCCTCAACGCGCTGGGCATTCCGTGGGAAACCATCCGTGAGGGGGGCACCCAGTGGCTGCTCCTCCACGAGATGGAATACCGCGAGGGCTTCAACCATCGCAAGGGCTCGGTGGCGATTCAGATCCCACCGAGCTACCCGACCGCCGGTCTGGACATGGCCTACTTTTACCCCACGCTCGCCCGGGCGGACGGTAAGGCCATCGGGCAGGCCCAATGCATGCAATCCATCGACGGCAAACAGTGGCAGCGCTGGTCCCGACACTACACCTGGCTGCCGGGCGTCCACAGCGTTTCCACCCACATCGTGCTCATCCACCGGTGGCTTGAAGCCGCCCTCGCCTGATGGGTTCACCGGAAGCCACCATTCTGCGGCTGACCGAAGGGCAGCACGCCCAGTTGCGGACGCATCTCTTTCCCGGAGATGGGAGGGAGTCGGTTGCACTCGCCCTCTGTGGCACGCATCGGAGCGGCACCCGCACCCTGTTCTGTGTGCATGCCGTTAAGCCCGTGCCGAACGAAGCATGCCTCAGCCGCAGCGCCGAGCAGGTCGTGTGGCCGATGGAGCCTTTTGTGCCGCTGTTTGCAGAGGCAGCCCGCAAGCACATGGCGGTCCTGAAAATCCATAGCCATCCCACCGGCTATGCGCGGTTTTCTGCGCTCGACGACAAAGCGGATCGCGCGCTGCTCGGCAGCCTGGTCAGCATGGCACCGGTCGAAACCGGACATATCAGTGCGGTCATGTTGCCTGATGGTGGCATTTTCGCGCGAACCTACACGCCGACGAAGCGGTTCAAGCGGATTGACCGGGTGACCGTAGTCGGGGATGAGGTCGTCCACCATGGAGTGGCCCGGCAGAAACCGCCGGCCGACGAAGCCTTCCTTCGCACGGCTCAAGCCTTTGGCCTGGGCACCGTAGCCCTGCTCAAACAGATGCGCATCGGCGTAGTGGGCTGTTCCGGCACGGGAAGCTGGGTCGTGGAAATGCTCGCACGCCTCGGGGTGGGCGAACTAGTCCTCGTGGACCCCGACCATGTTGAACGGAAGAACCTCAATCGCATCCTGAACAGCACGGCCGGCGACGCCAAGGCCGGGCGGACCAAGGTGCAGATGTTGGGACGGGCGATCCGGCGCATGGGGCTTGGCACCGAAGTGCTGCCCTTTGCGACCGACATCCTTCAACCCACGGTCGTCTCGGCGCTCGCAAGTTGTGATTTCCTGTTCGGCTGCGTCGATTCCGCCGACGGTCGGGACGCCCTGAACCGAATCGCCGCCTTCTACACCATCCCCTACGTTGACGTGGGGGTGTATCTCCAGGCCGACGGCAATGGCGGGGTGCAGCAAGTGGTCGCGGCGGTGCATTATCTCATTCCCGATGGCTCCAGCCTGCTAAGCCGCCGGGTAATCACGGCGGAACAGGTTCGGGCCGAGTCGTTGCAGCGACGCGCTCCCAAACAATACGCCGCGTTGCGCAAGGAGGGGTATATTCAGGGGATTGTGGTCAACAGCCCGGCCGTGATCAGCATCAACGGCTTTGCCGCAAGCCACGCGGTCAACGAAATGCTCGCCCGCCTTCATCCCTTCCGCCGCGACGCCAACAGCGAATTCCGCCACCAGACCTTCTCGCTGGCCGACGGGGCGTGGCTCCGGATTGAGGACGGCCCGCCCTGTCCCTACCTGAGCAAACGCGCCGGGCGTGGCGACTGCCGCCCCCTGCTCGACAACTCGGAACTCGCATGAACCGGGAATTCCTCCGCTGGCTCAGCCGCGTTTTTCGCACGTCCAAGGACAGCGCGGAGACCTTTCAATGGGCGAAAGTCGAAAGTTTGCCTGCCCACCTTGCCGCCAAGAAGCTCTATTTGGTGGGTGACGACGAATGCGAATGGGTCGCCGCCATGAGCTGTCCCTGCGGTTGCCGTTCCGTCATCCAGCTCAGCCTGGCCCGCGATCGCCGGCCGTCATGGCGGGTGCGTCGGCATCGCAACGGCACGGTCAGCCTGCTGCCCTCGGTCTGGCGGACGGTGGGCTGTCGCAGCCATTTCATCCTTTATCAGGGTCGGATTATTTGGTGCCACGACATGCCTTATTTCGACGATCCATTCGACTCTAGCTTCAATTAGAGGCAACCAGAGAGAGTGTTTGGTGGTGTGAGATGCGAATTGATCTCCGAAATGGCGTGGGCGGACATCCCGATTCACACCATCGGCGGGCATTTTTCGCTTTAGGAAGATCCGTAAATTCTTGGATAGGAGCACAGGAAGCGATTTTATTAGCCTAATTAATTCGTGCCTATCTCCTACAGGGGGCACCACTTTTCTTTCCGGGGCGGAAAGAAAAGTGCCAGCCGTAGCCTTGGCGAAGGCTGGCTTTGATATCCGCAGGCCGTCGCGGACCCCTCACATCCCGCTGCGGAAGGTCTTGTGGTCCACGACGCCGCTGGCGCGCACCGCTTTCAATCCCTTGCCGTATTCCTCCAGGAGGCGGAGGGCGTAGCGCAGGCGCTGGCGCTGCAGGGTGTCCTCCTTGCCGAGGTCAGCCGTCCCGTCCGGGGCGTTCAGGTTCTGTTCGGCGTGGTGGATGATGACGTGCTCCGGGATCCAGCACAGGCGGTTGTTCTTCGTGCCGCTCATCCGCAGCTCCGCCACCGGATAACTGCCGCCGCGCGACGCTGAGACCGTGACAATCAAGCCGGGCTTGTGGCCGATTTCGCCGGCCGTGCAGTTGAGCAGGAAGTTCTTCACGCCGGGCGTCGCCATGCCGCTCCATTCGGGCGTCAGAATCACCAGCGCGTCGGCGGCTTTCAACTCCGCCGAGATCGGATCCCACAGCGCATCGGGCGCGCCGCCGCTCGCCTCATCCCACAGGGGCAGGGGGTTGCCGCTCAAACTGTAGAGGTGGGTTTCCGCACCGGGGTGCTCGCGGGCCAGCACCGTCTGCACATATTTCGCCACCTTGAGCGTCTGCGCCTCCGCCCGGTGACTGCCGCTGAGAATGAAGAACTTCATGCGTGGACCTATGCCTTACCTAGGGCTTGCTTGCAAGCAGGCCCGGCCCAAACATTCCGCGCCGTGTCCAACTCCTTCGGCCAGAATTTCCGCATCACCACCTGGGGCGAGAGCCATGGGCCGGCCGTGGGCGTGGTGATTGATGGCTGCCCGGCGCGCCTGCCCGTCACGGCGGAGGAAATCCAGGCCGACCTCGACCGCCGTCGCCCCGGCCAGAGCGACATCACGACGCCGCGCAAGGAGGCCGACAAGGTCGAGATCCTGTCCGGCGTCTTCGAGGGCCTGACAACCGGCGTGCCCCTCTCCCTTGCCGTGCGCAGCAGCGACCAGCGCCCGGGTGCCTACGACGAGATGAGGGAAAAATTCCGCCCGTCGCACGCCGACTACACCTACCAGGCCAAATACGGCCACCGCGACCACCGCGGCGGCGGGCGTTCCTCCGCCCGCGAGACCATCGGGCGGGTCGCCGCCGGCGCCATCGCCCGGAAGATTCTGCGGCTGGCCGGCGGCATTGAGGTGCGCGCCTATGTCACCCAAATCCACGACATCGTCGCCCCGCCGGTCTTGCGCCTGCCGACGCTGGACGAGGTGGAGGCCAATGCCATCCGCTGCCCTGATGAGGCCACCGCGGCGCGCATGATCGAGCGCATCAAGCAGGTGCGCAGCGTTGGCGATTCCGTCGGCGGCGTCATCGAGTGCCGCGTGCGCCATGTGCCCGCCGGGCTCGGTGAGCCGGTGTTCGACCGCCTCGAGGCGGACTTGGCCAAGGCCATGCTCTCCCTCCCGGCCACCAAGGGCTTTGAAATCGGCAGCGGTTTTGCCGGCACACTCCAGAAGGGTTCGCAGCATAACGATCCCTACGTAAAGCACGGCTCCCGCGTCGGCACGGCGACCAACAACTCCGGCGGCGTGCAAGGCGGCATCAGCAACGGCGAGGAACTCGTCTTCCGCACGGCCTTCAAGCCCACCGCCACCATCCTCCAGACCCAAAAGACAGTGGACATCCACGGCGCCGAGACCGAGCTGCTGGCCAAGGGCCGCCACGATCCGTGCGTCGTGCCGCGCGCCGTGGTGATCGTCGAGGCCATGACGGCTCTCGTGCTGGTGGATCACTGGATGCGCCAGGCCGCGCAGAACCAAGCCTTCAGGTTCTAGACCGAATGGACAAAATGGAGAAACGAACTCCACTGGGTCTCATTCCGCAAATTTTGTTCATTCTGTCTAAATGGCCTCCGGTTCACCTTCCGTCTATTTCATCCTCGGCACCCCCGGCTCCGGTCGGCGCGCCATCGTGCGCGACCTGATCGAGAACGGCCTCGGCACCGAGGACCGTGCGCTGGTGCTGGTGGCGGAGAGCGAGCCGGCCGATCCGGCGGACGCCAAGCTGGTCGCGCTGCCGAGCGCCGAGGTCCGGCGCTGGGCTTGGACCGGGTCGGCGCTGCCGCCGGTGGATGGGCTCGCCGGGGCCACGGTTTTCTTCATCGCCGACTCGCAGGCCAGCCCGATGGACCAACTGGAAGCGTTGAAGCCCTGGCTCGGAGAGCACGGCGCGACGCTCGCACGGATCTTCTGCGTCGTGGACTGCCAGCTGGCCGAGAAGCAGCCGGTGTTGCGCCAGTGGTTCGATGCCTGCATCCATTTCTCCGACGTGGTGTTCCTGACGCACCGGGAGGGCATCCCCAACAAGTGGCTCAGCGATTTCATCAAGCACTTCAAGGACGAGTTCTTCCCCTGCCACTTCGTGCAGGTGAAGGCCAAGGGCAACCTCGCCACGCCGCTCGTGTGGCTCGATCCCACGCCGCGCCGCGTCTCGCAGTATTTCGAGGACGACTACGTGGACATGTCGGACCTCGTGGTTGAGATCGGCGATGACGAGGCCGAGGAGGGGGAAAAGATCGAGGCCGACGAGGAGGACGGCATCATTCCACCCGAGCCGTATTTCGTGCGCTTGGGCAGCGGCCGGCGCGAAAAGGAAGTCCCGGACCTCCGCGACTACCTGCCCAAAGAATAACCTGCCCGGAAATCGGCCGCGGCATTCGCCAGAAGACGAGTAATGTCTTGGCATGATCCAACCCGAGATTTCCATGGCCACCCCCGTCCAGTCCCTGCCTACGCCCCGCACGATGTATCGTGCCCTGTCCCGGCGCGACGCGGCCTACGAGGGCGTGTTCTTCACCGCGGTCAAGACCACCGGCATCTTCTGCCGGCCGACCTGCCGCGCCAAACGGCCCAAGGCGGAGAACGTCGAGTTCTTCCCCACGATCAACGAGGCGTTGCACGGCGGTTACCGCCCGTGCCGGCTGTGTCGGCCGATGGACACGACCAAGCCCGTGCCTTCGCTCGTCGAGCGCCTCCGCCGTGCCGCCGAGGCGGCGAAGGACGGCCGCGTCACCGACAAGGACCTGGTCGGGATGGGCATCGAGCCCTCGACTGCGCGCCGGCAATTCCGCGCCTACCACGGCATGACTTTCCAGGCCTACCAGCGCGCGCGCCGGATGGGGCTCGCGCTGCGCGACGTGCAATCGGGCAAGCCGGTCATTGATGCGCAGCTCGCGCGCGGCTACGGCTCGACCAGCGGGTTTCGGGAGGCCTTCACGCGCGTCTTCGGCACGCCGCCCCGCGGGGCCCAGGCCGGGCAATGCCTGCTTGCGCAGCGCCTCGAGACCCCGCTCGGCACCATGCTCGCATTGGCCGACGAGAAAAACCTGCGGCTGCTCGAGTTTACCGACCGCCGCGGCCTCGAGCGCGAGCTCGTGGTCCTGCGCCGCCGCCTCAAGTGCGCGATCGTGCCCGGCACGAACGCCGTGCTGGAGGAGACCCAGCGGCAGCTGCAGCGCTATTTCGCCGGTGAGTCGCTCGCATTCGACCTGCCTCTGGCGCCGGTGGGCTCCGATTTCCAGCGACGCGTCTGGGCCGAGTTGCAGCGCATCCCGGTCGGCCGCACCCGCAGCTATATCGAGATGGCCCGGCGCGTCCGACTGCCGAAGGGCCACCGGGCGGTCGCCCGGGCCAACGGCTCGAACATGCTCGCGATCGTCATTCCCTGTCACCGCGTCATCCGTGCGGACGGCGACTTGTGCGGCTATGCCGGCGGCATCTGGCGCAAGCAGCGCCTGATCGAGCACGAGCGCAAACACGCGGGGAAGGCCTAGTTAGGGCGCCCGCACAAAGTTCTTGCCCCACCCGGTCTGAAACGTATCCATGGCCCTTCCGTTTTTTGCCCAGGTGGTGGAATTGGTAGACACGCAGGTCTCAGAAGCCTGTGCTTAACCGCATGGAGGTTCGAGTCCTCTCCTGGGCACCATTTGAAAAGTCCGCCGGCCTCCGCCGGCGGACTTTTTCTTGATGCAATCCGTGAGCACCCCGCCGGGCGCTCTCCGGCTATTGAATCAGGTCCTGGATCAGGGGTTCCTGGTGCGGGGCGGTGGGCGTGAACTTGATGGCGTCGCGGATGAAGGCCTCGGCCTTGGCGCCCTTGGCGTCGTCGTTGACGTGGAGCGTGCAGAGGAGCGTGCCGGGGCCGACGGGTTCGCCGATCTTGATTAGGTCGGCGATGCCGACGGCGTGGTCCACCTGGTCGGTGACGGCCGCGCGACCGCCGCCGAGGGCCATGATGGCGTGGCCGCACTTGAGCGCGTCCACCTCGCTGACGAAGCCCTTGGCATCGGCCGGGGCCTTGACGGCGAGGCGTTTTTTCGCGGTCGGGAGAATCTTGTAATCGTCCACGACCTTGGCGTCGCCGCCCTGAGCGAGGCACATCTCGCGGAAGACCTGCAGCGCGGCGCCGTTGGCGATGGCGGCCTCCATCTGGCGGCGCGCGTCGGCCTCATCCCTGGCCTTGCCGCCGAGCAGGAGCATCTGGCCGGTGAGGGCGTAGGTGACTTCCATGAGATCGGCGGGGCCGCGGCCCCGGAGGCACTCGATGGACTCGATGACCTCGGTGGTGTGGCCGGCGGCGCGGCCGAGCGGCTGGTTCATGGCGGTGAGCAGGGCGCGCACGGGTTTGCCGCCGGCCTTGCCGACGGCGACCATGGCGCGGGCGAGGGTGAGCGCGTCGTCCTTTTTCTTCAT
Organism: Opitutaceae bacterium; assembly: GCA_016795565.1. Taxonomy (GTDB): domain Bacteria; phylum Verrucomicrobiota; class Verrucomicrobiia; order Opitutales; family Opitutaceae; genus Lacunisphaera. Next base: position 29,095 of record JAEUGW010000050.1, read on the forward strand.
GAAGGCACCCTTGCCGAACTTCACGTCGAGGATGAGCGAGTCGATGCCCTCGGCGAGTTTCTTGCTCATGATGCTGGCGCAGATGAGCGGGATGCACTCGACGGTGCCGGTGACGTCGCGGAGCGAGTAGAGCTTGCGGTCGGCCGGCACGACCTGCGGCGTCTGGCCGATCATGGCGCAGCCGACCTTCTGCAGGATGGCGCGGAACTCGGGCACGCTGAGCTGGACCTTGAAGCCCGGGATGGCCTCGAGCTTGTCGAGCGTGCCGCCGGTGTGGCCGAGGCCGCGGCCGGACATCATCGGGACCTTGAGGCCGCAGGCCACGGCGAGCGGGGCGAGGATGAGCGAGACCTTGTCGCCCACGCCGCCGGTGGAGTGCTTGTCCACCTTGGCACCGGGGAGGTCGCTCAGGTCAATGACGTCGCCGGAGCGCATCATGGCGTCGGTCAGCCACGCGGTTTCCTGGGGCGTCATGCCGCGCCAAAAGATGGCCATGAGAAGCGCCGTCGCCTGGTAGTCGGCGAAGGATTTTCCGTCGGCCACGCCGCGCGCGAAGAACTCGATCTCGTCCTTGGTCAGCGCGCCGCCGTCGCGCTTCTTGATGATGATGTCCTGCGGGAAAAACGTGGGAGTGGTCATGGGGATGGGGGGGTGGGGGAGGGTGGGAATGAAAGTGAGGACTTGGGGTTCGTCGGCGGGTCAATCCGGCATGCCGGCCGCCGGTGGAGCCGCGAGGGCGGCGGTGACGCGAGCGGTGCGGCTCCGGTAATAGAGAGCCAGGCCGCCCTGGAAAACAAGGCTGAGCACGGCCACGGTGCCGTAGGTGGCGTAGAAGGCGATTTGCACGAGCGGCAGGATGTCCGCCCGGGCCAGACCCGCTTCGTGCAGCGCGGCCTCCATTTCCGGCGTGAGATTGGCCAGGGCGGTGTCCCCGTCGAAGCTGCCCAGGCGGCTGGCGCAATACACCAGGATCACGCTGAGCAGGAACAGCTGGGCGCGGACCAGCAGCTTCATGCCGGCCGGATCACGCCGCCGGAGCTGACGGCGGCCCCGGAGTTCGCCGCAGCCTGCGGCCAGCACCAGCAGGCCGATGCCGGTGCCGAGCCAGTCGCCCAGGATCAGGGTCAACACCATGCCCAGGCTGGCAATGGTGACCAGGCTCCAGCCATCGAGGGCGGAGACCAGCAGGACGCGGCGGAGGATTTGTTCCGGCGGCGTGGGGGTGGGGGCGGTCATGCGATTTGACTTTGCCATTATCGGCGGCGCACGGAACCTCAAATTTCTCCCGCCATGCCGCCCCGGCCCAAGAAACCCTGGCCCTTCCGGATCGAGTATCCGCCCGAGCTGCCCATCAGCGCACGGGCGGACGAGATCATCGCGGCCATCCGCGAGCACCAGGTGCTGGTCCTTGCGGGCGAGACGGGCTCCGGCAAGACCACACAGATTCCGAAGATGTGCCTCGTGGCCGGCCGCGGCGAAACCGGCCGCATCGCCTGCACGCAGCCCCGCCGCGTGGCCGCGACCTCGGTCGCCCGCCGCGTGGCCGAGGAGCTGAACGTGCCCTTCGGCCGCGAGGTCGGCTGCAAGATCCGCTTCGCCGACCAGACCTCCGACGACACGGTCATCAAGTTCATGACCGATGGCATGCTGCTCGCCGAGCTGCAGGCCGACCCGGAACTGCGCGCCTACGACACCATCATCGTGGACGAGGCGCACGAGCGCTCGCTCAACATCGACTTCATCCTCGGCCACCTGCGCCGGCTCCGCCTGCGCCGTCCGGAGCTCAAGATTGTCATCACCTCGGCCACGATCGACACCGAGGCATTCGCGAAGGCCTTTGATGGCGCGCCCATCATCGAGGTCTCCGGCCGGGTGTATCCCGTGGAGGTAATCTGGTCGCCGCTGGAGGAAATGAAGGGCGAGGAAAGCGAATACACCTACCTCGACGCCGCGAAGGATGCGGTGGAGCGCATCCTCGATGAAAGCGCCTCGGGCGACATCCTGGTTTTCCTCCCCACCGAGCGGGACATTCGCGAACTCCGGGACCTGCTGGAAGGCGGGCAATCGAAAAGCAAAAATCAAAATTCTAAAATCGAAGTGGTGCCCTTGTTCGGCCGCCTGACGAATGCCGAGCAACAGCGCGTGTTTGCGCCGACCCAGGGTCGCAAGATCGTCGTCGCCACCAACATTGCCGAGACCTCGCTGACCATCCCGGGCATCCGCTTCGTCATCGACACCGGGCTGGCGCGGGTCAGTCGCTACGCCCCGCAGAGCCGCACGCGCCGGCTGCCGGTGGAGCCGGTCGCCCAAAGCAGCGCCGACCAGCGCAAGGGCCGCTGCGGCCGCGTGAGCGACGGCGTGTGCATCCGGCTGTATTCGGAGCAGGATTTCAACGACCGGCCGCGCTTCACGCAGCCCGAGATCCAGCGCAGCAACCTCGCGGATGTCATCCTGCGCATGAAGGCCTTCGGGCTCGGCGACATCGAGGCGTTCCCCTTTCTCAACGCGCCGCCCGCGAAAGGCATCCGCGCCGGCTACGCGCTGCTGCACGAACTCGGCGCCATCGACGAGGCCGGCGTGCTCACTGACCTCGGGCGCGAGCTCGCGCATCTGCCCGTGGATCCGACGGTCGGCCGCATGGTCCTGCAGGCGCGCACGGAGAAGGCGCTTCGCGAGGTGCTCATCATCGCCGCGGCGCTCAGCATCCAGGACCCGCGCGAGCGGCCGCTCGACCAGCAGCAGAAGGCTGACACCGCGCACCGGAAGTTCACGCACCCGGATTCCGATTTCCTCACGCTGCTGGCGATCTGGGAGGACTACCACGCCGAGTTCGAGGCGATGACCCTCGGCAAGCTGCGAAAGTTCTGCACGGCGCACTTCCTGTCGTTCATGCGCATGCGCGAGTGGCGCGACGTCCACGCCCAGCTCGAGGACACCCTGCGCGAACGCGACGGGTTCAAGCGCACGTCGATCTTCGACGGCGTGAAGAAGGGCCAGGAAGTGAAGGTGGTGCTCGGCACGCCCGCCTATGCGGCCATCCACCGCTCCATCCTCTCCGGCCTGCTCGGCAATGTCGCCACGCGGACCGACGAGGGCGACTACCACGCCGCGCACGACCGGCGCGTGAGCGTCTTTCCCGGCTCGACGTTGTTCGAGAAAGGCGAGCGCAGGACCACGGCTCCGCGCAAGGAACCGGCGCCGAAGGCCAAGACGGCGAAATGGCTCATGGCCGCGGAAATCATGGAAACCACCCGGCTCTACGCGCGCACCTGCGCCCGCATCGATCCGTCCTGGGTGCTCGACCTCGGCGCACACCTGCTGCGCATGGCGCACAGCGAGCCATTCTGGAACCCCGAGGCCGGTCGGGTGCTAGTGAAGGAGCGCCGCCGGCTCTACAACCTCGAGCTCGAGACCCGCGCGGTGAGCTACGGGAAGATCAACCCCGCGCACGCCACGGAGATTTTCATCCGCGAGGGCCTGGTGGGTGACACCATCACCTGGCCCTTCGATTTCCTGAAGCACAACCGCCGGCTGCGCGACGAGGCCGAGACGCTGCTGACGCGGATGCGCAGCTCCGGCTACATGAACCTCGACGAAGCGATCTATCGCTTCTACGCCGCGCGCATCACGAACGTATCCGCCGTCGGCGAACTCGTGGATTTCGTCCGCCACCAGCAGATGACCGACCCGAAGTTTCTCTTCATGTCGGCGGACAGCCTGCGGCCGGCGGAGGAAGCGGAGCACGACGCGGAGGCCTTTCCCGAGGCGCTGCCGGTGGACAACCGCGTGCTGCCGCTGGCCTACACCTACCAGCCGGGCAAGGAGGACGACGGTGTCACGGTGCGCGTCAATCTCACCGAAGCCGAGGCGCTCACGCCCGCCGCGCTGGACTGGGCCATCCCGGGCCACCTGCCGGAAAAGGTCGAGCTGATGCTCAAAGCCCTGCCCAAGGAGCAGCGCCGCGGCCTGATCCCGCTTGCGGAAACGGCGCAGAAGCTCGTCGGTGAACTGGCGCTGCTCAGCGGCCGCCCGAAGCAGCCCACGCTGGCGGAGGCGCTGGCCGAGCTGCTCGCGCCGCGCCTCGGCGTGCGCATCGATCCGGCGCTGTGGGGCGCGGGCCTTTTTCCCGACCACCTGCTCGTGCGCGTCGAGGTGATCGACAACCGCGGCCAGGTGATCGGCGCCAGCCGCGACCTCGCGGAGATCCAAGGGCAGGTGCACAGCCGCGCGCGCGACGTGAGCAAGCAGGCGGCCACGGTGGACAACGCCGCGTGGCGCGCGGCCCGCGCCCAATGGGAGGGCGAACCCGCGACGGAATGGAAGTTCGGCGACCTGCCGGAGAAAATCCTCGTGAGCGAGCATCACGGTGTGCCGGTGCACGCGTTTCCCGGCCTGAGAGCCGTGCCCGCCGGCGTCGCCGTGCGGCTCTTCGCCACGCCCGAGGAGGCGGCCGCCGCCACACGCCCGGGACTCGTGCAGCTGTTCGAAACACAGCTGCGCCACGACCTCGGCTGGCTCGAGAAGGACCTGAAGGCGCTGCGCCTGCTCGGCCCGCTGGCCGTGACGCTCACGACGCCCGACGCGCTCCAGCAGGACGCGCTGGAATCGATCCGGCGCTGGGTGACCGGCCGGTCCCTCGCGAGGTTGCACGCCGCGGAGTTCGCGAAGCAGCTGGCCGCCGCCAAGCAGGATCTGCGCGGCCTGGTGCCGAAGCTGGGCGACTGGTTGAAGGAGATATTCACCTTGCGGCTAGCCCTGCAGACGACGAAGCACGCCTATCCCGGCATGGCCGAGGACCTCGCGGCGTTGCTGCCGTCGGATTTTCTGCGAGTCACGCCGTTCGGGCGGCTCGTGCATCTGCCTCGCTACCTGAAGGGCATGTTGGCGCGCGCCGAGCGGGCGAAACGCGACCCGGCGAAGGATGCCGCCCGCGCGAAGGAGCTGGCACCGTTCGCCAAAGCTGTAGCGGCGCTCTATGAGCGCCGAACCGGCGGTCACAGACCGCCGCTACAGGGGAAGGCGGGCGAGTTTCGCTGGCTGGTGGAGGAGTTTCGCGTGAGCCTTTTCGCGCAGGAACTCGGCACCGCCGAGCCGGTGTCGGCCGTGCGGCTGAGGAAAATGTTGGAAGAAATGGGTGGGGCGGGACCGCTGGGCCCGCCGTCAAACGGGCCGGATGCCGCCACCGCGGCGCGCCCGGCGGTCGCGCCCCACCCGCAGAAGAAAGGCACCCCGCTCAAGAGCCTCGGCGCGCTCGACCAGCTGTTCCGCAAATAATGCGCACAGATTGGCGTTGTCGTGCCCGGGCCGCAGCGTAGGCTGCGGGCCTACCCCATTACCCCATGAACACCTCGATTGCCTCGCTTCTGGAAGGGAAGGGCCGGGCCCTGCACACGGTGCCGGCGAACGTGACGGTCTTCGAAGCCGTCGAGAAAATGAACCGACACCGCATCGGCGCGATGCTCGTCCTGGATGGCGCGAAACTCGCCGGCATCTTCACCGAGCGCGACGCGCTCACGCGGGTGATCGCCGCCAGCCTCGATCCCAAGGCGACTCCGCTGGCCGCGGTCATGACCGTCAATGTGCTCACGGTCGGGCCCGAAGCCACGGTGCAGCAGGTGATGGACATCTTCGCGGAGAAACGCTGCCGCCATCTGCCGGTGATCCAGGGCGGCGCGCTGACCGGGCTGGTTTCGATTGGCGACGTGTCGCGCTGGGTCGCCAACGCACACCGCGCCGAGGCCGAATCCCTGCGGTCCTACATCGCCGGCGGGCTGTCGACCTGAGCATCCGCGCCGGGGAGCGGCGTTGGGGGAAATTCCCTTGCGAGGGCGGTTGGCGCTGTGGCTTGCTGGAGCGATGACACCCCCGCCCACTTCCCGCCAGCCGGTGGAGCCGGTGCGCGCGGACATCGGCCTCCGGGTCGAGGCGGAGATGACGCGGCTGCTCTACCGCTCGGCGGGCTTCGGGCTGTATTCGAATTTCGTCCTGGCGCTGGTGCTCGCCGCGGGCGTGTGGACGTATTTTCCGGCACGCGTGACGGTCGGCTGGCTCATGGTCATCATCGCCGTGAGCTTTTGCCGTCTGGCGCTGAACCGGGCCTTCGCCCGTCAGGTCCGACAAGACGACCAGCTCCGGCGGTGGCGCGCGCGTTTCAACCTGGGCGTGATCGCGGCTGGCTGCGCCTGGGGCATCGGCGGCTGGCTGTTTCTTCACACCGACGAGCTCCTGCCGCGCTGCCTCGTGGCCTTCATCATCGCCGGCATGAACGCCGGCGCGGCCCGCTCGCTCGCCCCCGTGAAGCTTTGTTACGCCGCCTACAACATCACGACGCTGCTGCCCGCGACGCTCACCTTTCTGGCCTACGACGAAACCGGCAGCTGGACGCTCGTGGCCATCACGCTGACCTATGTGCTTTTCCTGCTCAACACCGCGCGCCTGCATCACCTGGATCTGCGCCGGCAGTTTTCGCTGATCTTCGAGAACGAGGAGTTGGTTTCCACGCTGAGCGACGCCAAGCGCCGCGCCGAGTCCGCCAACCACGCGAAAAGCGAGTTTCTCGCAACCATGAGCCACGAGATTCGCACGCCGATGAACGGCATCATCGGCATGCTGCAGCTGCTCAAGGACACGCCGCTGACTGCGGACCAGCACCAGCAGATCGCCATCGCGAGCAAGTCCGCCGACACCCTCCTGCGGCTGCTTGACGACATCCTCGACCTATCGAAAGTCGAGAGCGGCAGGCTCGACCTCGAAGAGATCGATTTCTCCCCGGCCGAGGTCGGCGAGGAGGTGGCCGTCCTGTTCCAGAACCAGGCGACCGGCAAGAGCCTCATCGTGGATTTCCAAGCCGACCCGGATCTGCCGCCCGTTGTGACCGGCGACCCGATGCGGGTGCGGCAGGTGCTGCTCAACCTCGTCGGCAACGCCGTGAAGTTCACCGAGCAGGGCCGCATCAGCCTGCGGATCGAAAAGGTGCGCGCCGACGCCACGGAGATCCTGCTGCGGTTCCGCATCAAGGACACTGGCATCGGCATGGATGCGGCGACGCAACAGAAGCTCTTCCGGAAGTTCAGCCAGGGGGACAGCTCGATGACGCGCCGCTACGGCGGGTCCGGCTTGGGCCTCGCGATCTCCCAGAGCCTCGTGCGCCACATGGGCGGTGAGATCAAGGTGACGAGCGAGTTGGGCCAGGGCTCGGAATTTCATTTCGAGCTGCCCTTGCAGCCCGCCCGCCCGACGGCGGGCGAACCGCTGGTGCCGGCGACGCCCGCGGGCCGGCTCAGCGGCCGCGTGCTGGTGGTGGAGGATGACTGGGGCAGCCAGCGCGTCGTCGAGAATTTCCTCCGCAAGCTCGGCCTGGAGCCCGTGATCACGGACAACGGGGCCGAAGGCATCGAGCTGGCCGTGCGACAGCAATGGGCGGCCGTGCTCATGGACATCCAGATGCCCGGCATCGACGGCTTCGAGGCGGTGCGGCGCATCCGGCGCCGTCTCGAGGGTCGGAGGCTGCCCATCATCGCGCTGACGGCGAATGTGCAGGCGGAATACCGGCTGGCCGCCGCGGCCTCGGGCATGGACGACTTCCTGACCAAGCCGATCCGGCAATCGGACCTCCGCGCCCGCCTGGAACAGTGGTTGCAGGGGCCGGCCGCCAAACCCTGATTGTCATTCTGAGCGTAGCGAAGAATCCATCAGGTGCTTGTTTCCGTCCCTGGGTGACGAAGATCCAACGGGATTCCTCGCTGGGCTCAGAATGACGGGTTTTGTGATTTGGAAATTGGCGGAAATCATTCAATTTCCCGGCATGAACCTCTCCCGACTATTGGTGGCCGGCCTTGCGCTCTGCACGGCCGGGATGTTGAGCGCGAAGATCGTCACCAAGCCCGTCGCCTACGAGCACGGCGGCGTGAAGCTCGAGGGCTGGCTCGCGTTTGACGACGAGAAAGTCGCCGCCGCCAAGCCGGCTCCCGGCGTCCTCGTCCTGCCGGAGTGGTGGGGGCTGACCGAATATCCCAAGGCCCGCGCCGAGCAGCTCGCCAAGCTCGGCTACGTGGCCTTGGCCGCCGACATGTATGGCGCCGGGGTGACGACCGCGGACCCGAAGAAGGCGGGCGAGTTGGCCGGGCAGTTCTACGGCAAGCCGCTCATGGCCGAGCGCGCGCGCGCCGGGCTCGACCAGTTGCTGGCCACCGGGCTGGTGAACACCGGCCGGGTGGCGGCCATCGGCTACTGTTTTGGCGGGGCGGCGGCCCAGGTGCTGGCCTACAGCGGGGCGCCGCTGGCCGGCATCGTGAGCTTCCACGGCTCGCTCGTGCCGGCCTCGGCGGAGGCGGCGGCGAAGAACCACGCCAAGATACTCGTGTGCCACGGCGCGGTGGACCCGTTCATCAGCGCCGACGAGATCGCGGCCTTCACGAAGTCAATGAACGAGGGCAAATTCGACTACCAGTTCGTCAGCTACGCCGGCGCCGTGCACGCCTTCAGCAATCCCGGGGCGGACCAGATCGCCAAGTCCACGGGCCTGCCCATCGCCTACCACAAGGCGGCCGACAAGCGCTCGTGGTCCCACATGCGGACCTTCTTCAACGAGATTTTCGCCGTGAAGAAATGAGCCGCGTCACCGCCTACCTCCATCCCACCTGCACCACCTGCGAACAGGCGCGGGCGTGGCTGGCGGCGCACAAGATCGCCTATGTCGAAAAGGACATCCGTGAGCATCCGCCGACCGTGGCGGAATTGCGCGCGGTGGCGGCGGCCGGCGGCGACCGGAAGAAGGTGCTGAACACCTCCGGGATCGAATACCGCAAGCAAGGCCTCGCGGCCAAGCTGCCGCAGCTGGATGACGCGGCGTTTTTCACCCTGGTCCGCACCAATGGCATGTTTGTGAAACGGCCCTTTGTCATCGGTCCGAGCGTGGCCTTGGTGGGGTTCAAGGCGGAGTCCTGGGCGGAACAACTCGCGGCGAAATGAACCAGCGGGCCAGAAAAATCGAGGTCCGGCTGCGCGAACTCTCGCAGCTGTTCAACCTGATGGACCCCTCGCCATTCATCGACCGTGACCTCGACGCCGATGCGGAGGAATTCATCGTCAACTGGGCGCGCGAGCTGCCGCACACGGGCGATCTGGAATTGGTCATCCATCTGGGCACGCGGCCGACGCCCGACCGCGCCGAGGGGGTGGAGGCCGCGGTGCAGCATTACTTCACGAACCGGGCGGAGATGAAACACCGCGAACTGCGCCAGCTGCTGCGTCGCGGGCGCTTCAGCCTGATCATCGGGCTGCTCTTCCTCGCGGCCTGCTTCGGCCTGAGCGAGGCGCTCCAGCTCTTCTCGCGGCAGCGCTGGAGTGAATTTGTGGATCTGGGTCTGCAGATCGCGGGCTGGGTGGCGATGTGGCGTCCGCTGGAGATTTTCCTCTACGACTGGTGGCCGGTCCGGAACGACCAGCACCTGCTGGAGCGGCTGGCCCGGATGCAGGTGCGCCTAGAACTGCCGGCGGCCTGACGGGTGATATTGGCTGTAACTTTGTCCGGCGGGGCGTGTTCTCAAGGACACACGACCCATGAAAACCCTCGCCACCTTCCTCGCTGCGGGCGCCTTGCTGGCCGCCCCGGTCGTTCTCCCGGCCAAGACTCGCGTCACGCGCACGGTCGAAAAGACCTTCACCGTCCAGCCCGGCGGCACCTTCAAGGCCGCCACCCAGGGCGGCGACATCACCATCCGCACCGCCGACGTGGCGGAGGTCCGCATCACCGCCAAAAAAGTGTTCCGCACCTCGGACGAGCAGGAGGCCGACGAAGTCGACACCAAGCTCACGCTGACCATGGAGCAGGCCGGCAACGACGTGACGGCCGAGGCCAAATACGAGAAGCGCCCGGGCGGCTCCTGGTTCAGCAGCTGGCCGCCGGTGAGCGTCTCGTTCGAGGTCACCGTCCCGAAGAATTTCAACCTGAACCTCAACACCTCCGGCGGCGACATCACGGCCGCCAGCATCACCGGCAACGTCCGCGCCCGCACCAGCGGCGGCGACATGGAGTTTGCCCGGGTGGACGGCGAGATCGACGCCCACACCTCGGGGGGCGACATCGTGCTCAAGGAAGGCACCGCCCGCGCCAAGCTCGGCACCTCGGGCGGCGACATCGAGGTCGACCGCGCCGGCGGCCCGACGCAGGTTTCCACGTCGGGCGGAGACATCATCATCAATTCCGTCACGCAGCTGCTGAGCGCCACCACCTCGGGAGGCGACGTGCGCGCCACCCTGACAGAGCCGCTCCAGCAGGATGCCGTCCTGAGCACTTCCGGCGGCGATGTCCGCGTTCGCGTGGTGAAAGGAGCGGGCTTCGAACTTGATGCCAGCACGTCGGGCGGCGGCGTGCGGGCCGAGGGCGTGACGATCACCATCGCCAAGGGCGGCGTGGGCAAGAGCCGCCTCGCCGGCTCGGTCAACGGCGGCGGCCCGCGCCTCAAGCTCCGCTCAAGCGGCGGCGACATCACGGTCCAGACCGACGGCTAATTTCACCAGGCAAACGCCGGTGTGTGTGTGCAAAGGAAGCCAGCGCGAAAGCGCTGGCTTCTGACTTTTGGGGCATAACTCTCCTTGCCTGTCATTCTGAGCGTAGCGAAGAATCCAGTGAGATGGCCGCTGGCGGTTGTGCCGCTGGATCCTTCGCTACGCTCAGGATGACGGAAAATAAATCATGACTTTGGTTGATACACACACGCATCTCGAATCCTTCGCCCGGCGCGGCGAGCTGCCCGCGATCCTGCAGCGGGCGCGGGCCGCCGGCCTGGAGGCGTTGGTCACCATCGGCACCGATACCGACGATTGGGCGCTCTACCGCGACCTGGCGCGGGAACACGCGGGTTTCGTGCATTATACGGCCGGCCTGCATCCGTGCAGCGTGGGAGAGGACTGGGCGGCGCGCGTGGCGCAGCTGGCGGGTTTCTGGGGTGGGGTGCGGCCTCTGGACGCGCTTGGGAGTTTGCCAACGCGTCCGGAGGCCGCGTTCCACCCTGTGGCTCTCGGGGAATGCGGCCTCGACCGGTTTCATCTGCCGAAGGACGCGGCGGAAGCGGCCAGAATCTTTGACTGGCAGCAGGCGGCTTTCGCAACGCAGCTTCAGCTGGCGAAGAAGCTCGGCTGCCCGGTCGTGGTGCATTCGCGCGGGGCCTTTGCGGAGTGCGTGGCCATGGTGGACGCATCCGGCGTCGAGTGGGGGAAGGTGGTCTTTCACTGCTTCACGGAGGAACCGGCCGAGATGGCTGAGCTGACTCGGCGCGGTGGCTATGGCTCGTTCACGGGTATCATCACCTACAAGACCGCCGAGGCGGTGCGTGCCGCCGCAAAGGCCCAGGGCCTGGACCGGCTGATGATCGAGACCGACGCGCCCTATCTGACGCCCATGCCGCACCGCGGGAAACCCAACGAACCGGCCTACCTGCGGCACACGGCGGAGTTCTGCGCGGGGTTGTTCGGGGTCAGTCAGGAACGCCTCGCAGAGGCGACCACGGCGAACGCGAAGCGGTTTTTCCAAGTCTAGTCACCACGAAATACACGAAGCACACGAAAAGCTGAAAATGTGAAGGCCGGTCAAAAGCGACCGGCCTCGGGTTTCGTGTATTTGGTGTATTTCGTGGTGGCCTGGCTCTTCAGGCCTCGTCGAACTTCTTGGCAAACAGGGCCTCGAGCTCGGTCAGCAGTTGGGCGGCATCCTCGCCCGTGGCGATGAACTTGACCTTCGAGCCCATGGCGGCGGCCAGCATCATCAAACCCATGATGCTCTTGCCGTTGACCTGCTCCTCGTCCTTCTCGACCAGCACCTCGGATTTGAACTTGTTGGTCACCCGCACGATCATGGCCGCCGGACGGGCATGGATGCCCATCTTGTTCTGCACGAGGAGTTCCTTCGTGTGGGTGGCGCCCGGGGTGGTGTTCTTTTCCATTGCGATGAGGCTGCTGGGTCGGATTAAAGGGTAAGGCAAAAGCCGGTCGCGCCCCGGCTGGCAATCCCAAAGACCCCCACATGTCGTCCTTCGCCATCATCGTGCCGTGCCGCTTGGAGTCCACGCGGTTTCCGCGCAAGCTGTTGCATCCGATTAAGGGCAAACCGCTTGTGCTGTGGGTGGCCGAGCGCATCAAGGCCCAGGTGCCGGACATTCCGCTGTGGTTTGCGGTGGATCATGATCTGCTGGCCCAATGCCTTGAACGGGCTGGATTTAGGTCGATTTTGACCGCCGCCAGCCACCCGAGCGGCACCGATCGCATCGCCGAGGCCAACCGCACGGTCCGGGCCAGCCATGTGCTCAATGTCCAGGCCGACGAACCGCTCGTCACCGGCGGCCAGATCCATGCCTTGGCGCGGCTCATCCAGGGTGACTGTCCGATGGCGACGCTGTGCACGCCGTTCCGGCACGCGGCGGATTTCGACAATCCCAACCAGGTCAAGGTGGTCAAAAGCACGACGGGCCGGGCGCTGTATTTCTCGCGTTCACGGATGCCCTATGCCCGCGACCTGGGTGCGGCGATTGACGATGCGTGGCTGGCGCAGAACCCCTGTTACAAGCACCTCGGGCTTTACGCCTACCAGGCCGATTTCCTGGAGAAGTTCGTGGCGATGCCGCCGGGCAAGCTGGAGCAGATCGAGAAGCTCGAGCAACTCCGCGTGCTGGAAGCCGGCTACCCGATCGCCATCGACGTCACCGCGGACCCGACCATCGGCGTGGACACGCCGGAAGACGCGAGGAAGTTCGAGCAGTGGCTCAAATAATGTGGAAAGCTGGAAAAAAGGAATGAGCCGGATTGGTCGGTTCCTGATTTCCTGAGTTCCACATCAAATTTTTCCCGCCTTCCGCTTCTCGACCAGCTTGTAGAAATCCTCGAAGAGCGGGTCGGCGTCGTTCGGGCCGGGGGCGGCCTCGGGGTGATACTGGACGGAGAAGATCGGCAGCTCCTTGTGGCGCAGGCCCTCGACGGTGTTGTCGTTGAGGTTGATCTCGGTGACGACCGCGCTGCGCTGCTCGAGCGACTTGGGGTCGGTGGCGAAGCCGTGGTTCTGCGCGGTGATCGAGACCTTGCCGGTCTCGAGATTCTTCACCGGCTGGTTGCCGCCGCGGTGGCCGAACTTGAGCTTGTAGGTCGTGCCGCCCAGCGCGTGCGTGAGCATCTGGTGGCCGAGGCAGATGCCGAAGATCGGGTAGTCAGGCACGAGGCCGGTGACGGTCTTGTGGATGTAGGGCAGGGCGGACGGATCGCCCGGGCCGTTGGAGAGGAACACCGCATCCACGCCGTATTCGCGCACCTGCTCATGCGTTGCCGTGGCGGGAAACACATGCACATCGAAGCCGTGGCGCACGAGCTTGCGAAAGATGGTGTATTTCGCGCCGTAGTCGAAGGCCGCGACCTTGAACCGCTTCTTCGGGGTGATGGTCGCGCCCTGTGTGGTGCCGACCGGGAGATATTGGACGTTGTGGCGGGAGGCGTCGTCGGCCTGCCAGTGGTAGGGCACCTTGCAGGTCGTGTCCTTCACGTAGTCGCTGCCGGCCATGTCCTGCCAGGCCTTGGCCTGCTTGACGGCCTCGGCGTCGGTGAGGGGCAGCGTGGAAAGGCAGCACTTCATCGCGCCGTCCACGCGGAGTTTTTTTGTCAGCGCGCGGGTGTCCACCTCGCTGATGCCCGGGATGCCGTATTTGCGGAGATAGGCGTCGAGTGACATCTGGCTGCGCCAGTTGCTGACGATGGGCGACACCTCGCGGACGACGAGGCCCGAGCATTTGGGCGCGGTGTGCTCGTCGTCCTCGGCGTTGATGCCGTAGTTGCCAATCTGCGGGGCCGTCATGGTGACAATCTGGCCGAAGTAGGAGGGATCGGTGATGATCTCCTGGTAGCCGGTCATGGAGGTGTTGAACACACACTCGCCGGCGATGGTCGCGTCGGCGCCGAAGGCGGCGCCGCGGAACACACTGCCATCTTCAAGGGCCAGGATCGCGGGTTTGGGAGCAGACATTAAAGAGGCACGAAAGGCACTTCGCCCCCGCCTGTCTAGTGGTTTTCCGGGCTGTGCATTGAAATCCCACCATTTGACACCCCGGCCGAACCGGCTATCCGTCTGGTTCCGCCGATGCCCTACACTGAAGACCGCACCCAATGGTTCGCCGGGCAGGGCCTGTGGTCGCATATCCCCGAGTCGGACTGGAAGGATTGGACCTGGCAGCTCAAGAACCGGATCACGACCATCGAGCAGCTCGAGCGCTACATGACGCTCACGCCGTCCGAGAAGGCCGGCTGCCTCTTCGCCAAGGACAAGCTCGCGCTCGCGATCACGCCCTATTTTTTCAACCTGATCGACCGCCACGACCCGGATTGTCCGATCCGCAAGCAGGTGATTCCGCGCAGCGACGAAATGGTCATCTCCTCCGGCGAGATGCTGGACTCGCTCGGCGAGGATGAACACTCGCCGGTTCCCGGCCTCGTTCACCGCTACCCGGACCGCGTGCTGTTCCTCGTCACCGACCGCTGCGCCGCCTACTGCCGCTATTGCACGCGCAGCCGGCTCGTCTCAAATGCGCAGGACTACAACTTCCATCCCGAATACGAGCAGGCGCTCCGCTACATCGAGGCGCACCCGGAGATCCGCGACGTGCTGCTTTCCGGCGGCGACCCGCTGCTGCTCTCCGACAAGAAGCTCGACCACCTGCTCGGCCGCCTGCGCGCGATCAAGCACGTGGAGTTCATCCGCATCGGCTCGCGCATCCCGGTGTTCCTGCCGCAGCGCATCACGCCGGAGCTCTGCGAGATTTTCAAGAAGCACGGACCCATCTGGATGAGCGTGCACCTTAATCACCCGCGCGAGGCCACGCAGGAGCTGAAGGACGCGTGCGAGCGCCTGGCCTTCGCCGGCGTGCCGCTCGGCAACCAGAGCGTGCTGCTCAAGGGCGTGAACGACGACCCCGACGTCATGAAGGCGCTGGTGCACCGCCTGCTCCGCATGCGCGTGCGGCCCTACTACATCTACCAGATGGACCTCATCACCGGCGGCGCCCACTTCAAGGTGGATGTCCGCAAGGGCATCGAGATCATCCGGGCGCTGCGCGGTCACACCACCGGTTACGCCGTGCCGCAATACGTCATCGACGCCCCCGGCGGCGGCGGCAAGGTCCCGGTCAATCCGGACTACGTCGAGCAGATCACCGACGACGAGGTCGTCTTCCGCAACTTCGAGGGGAAGCAGTTCCGTTATCCGCTCAAGGCGTCGCCGTTGCCGGAGAAGTCCGCCGGCCGCGTGCTGCCGGCGGAGATTCACCTGTGAGGCGGGATCGCTGATCCCGCCTCGGGTGGTCGCCGATTTCCATATCGGCGACTGGCGTCGGTATGGAAACCGACGCCCACCCACATGCTTCACTTCATCGAGAACGTGGCCGTGACGGTGGCGATGATGGTTTTCTCGAGCGAGGTCGTGTCGTTGTTGCCCTCCCAACTCGTGTTGGAGGAGTAGAGCGGGTTGATCTGCACGACGCCCATCTTCGCCTGGCGCAGCTCCTTGATCCGGCGGTTGCCCTGCGTGGCGATCTGCTCGGCGCGGGCGCGGGCATCCTTCGTGGCCTCGGCCATCATCTCCACCTTCGCGTCGCCCGCCTTGGTGTAGATGAAATCGAAACCGCCCGAGACGAACGCGACGCCCTGCTGCAGGAGCTCGCTGGAGTCGTTGGCGAGGCGCGGCACGCGCTCGACATCGGACGAGTGCACCTCGACAAACTGGGTGAGCCGGTAACCGACGCGCACGGAGCCCACGGTGTCGTCGTCCCCGTGGCGCTGCCGCGCGGTGAGCTCGGTGACCTGCACGGGCGAGGCGGTAAAACCCTCGATGCCGCGCTGCGAGAAAAAGGCCGCGGCCTTCGCGTGGTCGGCGCGGAGTTTCTGCTGGGCCTCGATCAGCGTCGGCGCCTCCACGGAAAAACTGGAGCGCCACACGACGAGGTCGGAGCGCACGTTTTTCCGCGCGGAGCCGGTGACGTTGATGACTTGGGATTCGGCGATGCGGGTCCACGTGTTGGCGAGGACGAGGGCGGTGAAGACGAGTCCGGCGGACAGGGCGAGGCCGGCGAGCAGACCGAAGAGATGCGGACGGGTGGAGACGGAGGGTGAGTTCATGATTTCGTAGGTTTATGACAAAGCGGGGCGCGTGACCGCACCCTGAAACTGGAACCTCACCGCTGCGTAACTAACTGGGGCCCAGTGCCAAGCACCAGCTTTTTTGCGGAAAACTTGTTCACAAAAATTCCGGCAAGAAAGATTCAACGTTTTCGCGAGAGTCGCGTCTATCCCAACGAACATCAGTGCGTCGTTTTCATAGACGAAACATTGTTTGTAGTTCTTACGGTTTGCTTGGTGTTAGGTCATGCAGGGCGTCCCGCAAGGGGCGCCCTTCATGTTTATGGGGTTGGAAGAACGGAGGGGTGGGTTGCGCTGGACCCGGTCAACGGTGGATCCGGCGGGCGGTGAAGCGCTCCGCTTTTGGCGGGGTGCCGCGCGCCAGGACCTCGCTCGGATCCCGGACCGCTTCCAGCCCGTGTGGCGCGCGACCGTGGCGGTCGAGGATGAGGGCGTCGGCGTCAAACTCCCCCGGACGGCACCGGCGGGTGTGTCGTCCCCAGACCCGGAAGGTCGTCACAGTCAGCCGGCCGTCGGCATCGAGGGTCAGGCGCAGCAGATAGCGGCGGTGGAGGAAAAACAAGGAGGCCGGCAGCACCAGGGTCAGCAGGACCAGTCCAGCCGGCAACAGCCACCAGGCGATGCCGCCGAGCGGCGCCTGCGCCCATTCCTCGCGCGGGGCGAGCGGCAGGAGCCACGCCGCCAGGCCGACGGGCAGAATACTCACCCCGGTGACCGCCCGCAGCAGCCACTCGCGACCCGAGTCGTAGAGCACGATCGGGAGGGGACGCGAAGGAGGGGGCGAAGGGAGCACACGCGAGAGTAACCCGGCCCGGCTCCGCCGGCCATACGCAGAGTTGCGTAGCCGTGCGGTCGGATCAGGCGTGCTGTGCGGCCCCGGACGTCTCCGCCGCGGGTTGCTTCCGGCGGTCGTGGGCGAGCAGCGTGTAGAAGGCGGGGACGACGAAGAGGGTGAAGAGCGTGCCGATGCTCATGCCGGTGGCGACGACGAGGCCGATGCTGAAGCGGCTCTCGGCGCCGGCGCCCTCGGCGCGCAGCAGCGGCAGCACGCCGAGCACCATGGCGGCGGTGGTCATGAGGATGGGCCGCAGGCGGACGGCGGCGGCGTGCTCGACGGCGTGGCGGATCGACATGCCCTGCTCCTCCTGGAGCTTGTTGGCGAACTCCACGATGAGGATGCCGTGCTTGGTGATGAGGCCGACCAGCGTGATGAGGCCGACCTGCGTGTAGATGTTGAGCGTGGCGACGTTGAAGAACAGGAACACGAGCGCGCCGGCGATCGAGAGCGGCACCGACATCATGATGATGAACGGGTCGCGCCAGCTCTCGTATTGCGCGGCGAGCACCAGGAAGATGGCGATGATGGCGAACAGGAACGTGACCAGGAGGGTGCTGCCTTCCTGCACGAACTGGCGCGACTCGCCGTTGTAATCGAGGGTGAAGCCCTGCGGGAACGTGTTGGCGGCCTCGGCGCGGAGCCAGTCGAGCGCCTGGCCCTGCGCCACGCCCGGGGCGAGGGCGAAGGACAGCGTGGCGGCGTTGAGCTGCTGGAAGCGGCGCAGCTCGCGCGGCTGCACGACGGGTTCCAGGGTGGCGATGGCGGCGAGCGGCACGAGCTCGCCCTTGCTGGTCGAGATGTAGAAGTCGGTGATCTGGTCGGGATTGAGGCGGGCCTGGCGCGTCACCTGCGGGATGACGCGGTAGGCGCGGCCGTCAAAGGCGAAGCGGTTGACGTAGCCGCCGCCGAGCATCGCACCCAGGTCGGCCCCGAGCTGCGACATGCTGACGCCGAGCGCGGCGGCCTTTTCGCGGTCGATGTGCACGTTCACCTGCGGCAGGTCGAACTTGAGGTTGTTGTCGCCGAAGACAAACAGGCCGCTCTGCATGGCGCGCTGCAGGAGCCCGTCGGACACCTCGGCCACGCGGGCGTGCGGCTCGGTGGAGTTGATGACGACCTGCACCGGCAGGCCGCCGGCCGCGCCGGGGAGGGAGGGCCGGATGAAGGCGGAGAGACGGATGCCGCCGAGGGTGGCGAGCTTGGCCTGGAGCTCGGGCAGCACCTGCATCGTGGTGCGGTGGCGCTGGCCCCAGGGCTTGAGGCGCCAGCCGATGAAGGCCGTGCTGGCGCTGCCGCCGCGGCCGACGATCAGGAAGGTCTCCGCGGTCAGGTCCGCATAATCGCGCCGGACGAGGGCCTCCACCTGCCGGGCAAACATCATCGTCTGCTCGGCGGTGGCGGTCGGGGTCAGCTCGGCGTTGAGCAGGATGGTGCCCTGGTCCTCGGGCGGGGCGAGTTCCTGCTTGGTCAGCTTGAGAAACACCGGGATGGTGGCGAACACGAGCGCGGCGACGATGAAGACGGCCGGCCGGGCCTCGAGCGCGCCGTGCAGGAAGCGTTCATAGGCGGCCTGCAGGCGAGCGAAGGTGCGGTTGAGGAAGGCCTCGAAGCCGCGCGGGTTGGCGCTGTGGCGCAGGATGCGGGAGCACATCATCGGCGAGAGCGTGAGGGCCACGAAGCCCGAGATGACCACCGCCCCCGCGAGCGTGAAGGCGAACTCGCGGAACAGCGCGCCGGTCAGCCCGCCCTGGAAACCCACGGGCGCATACACGACAGCCAGGGTGATGGTCATGGCGATGACCGGGCCGACGAGCTCGCGCGCGCCCCGGAGCGCGGCGGCGAGCGGGTCAAGCCCCTCCTCGATGTGGCGGTGGATGTTCTCCACGACGACGATGGCGTCGTCCACCACAAGGCCGATGGCCAGCACCATGGCCAGCAGCGTGAGCAGGTTGATGGAGAAGCCCAGCGCCAGCATGAGCGTGCAGACGCCGACGAGGGACAGCGGGATCGCGACGATAGGGATGACGACGGAGCGGACCGAGCCGAGGAACAGGTAGATGACGAGGACGACGATGAGCATCGCCTCGACCAGGGTCTGGATCACCTCGCTGATGGAGTCGTTGATGAACTCCGTGAAATCGGCGACGACCCGGCCGTTCAGGCCGGGAGGGAGCTGGCTCTGGATCTCGGGCATGGCGCGGCGGACGCCCTTGATGACGTCAATGGCGTTGGCCGAGGGCAGCACGGAGACGCCGATGAACACGCCGGTGACGCCGGAGAAGTTCACCATCGCGTCGTAGTTCTCGGCGCCGAGCACGACGTCGGCGATGTCGCGCAGGCGCACGAGCTGCGCGCCGTTCTCGCGGACGACGAGGTCGCGGAAGCCCTCGACGTCGCGCAGGTCGGTCTGGGCGGTGAGGTTGACGGTGAGCATCGAGCCCTTGGTCTGGCCGACGGCGGAGAGGTAGTTCTGGGCGGCGAGGGCGGCGCGGACCTGGCCGGCGCTGAGGCCGAGGGCGGCCATGCGCTCGGGCTTGAGCCAGATGCGCATGGCGAAGACGCGGCCGCCGAGGATCTCGGCCTTCTGCACGCCGGGCACGGTGGAGAGCTTCGGCTGCACGACGCGCGTGAGGTAGTCCGTGATCTGGTTGGACTCCATCGTGGCGCTGTTGAAGCCGACGTAGGCCGAGGCCGTGGTCTCGCCGACGGCGACGTCGAAGACCGGGTCCTCCGATCCGGGGGGCAGCTCGCCGCGCACGCGGTTCACCTTGGCGGTGATCTGGGTGAGGGCGTCGTTCGGGTCGTAGTTGAGGCGCAGGCGGATCGAGATGCTGGCGCTGCCCTGGCGGCTGACGGAATCGATGAAGTCAATGCCGTCGGCCGAGGCGATTTCGCGCTCGAGGGGCGTGGTGACGAAGCCGCGCACGAGGTCGGCGTTGGCCCCGGGGTAGGCGACGGAGACCGTGATGACGGCGTTGCTGGTGAAGGGGTATTGGCGGACGACCAGCTTCTGGATGGCCTGCCAGCCGGCGAGGAGGAGGAAGATGTTGAGGACGGTCGCCAGGACGGGCCGCCGGATGAAGATGTCCGTGAGGTTCATCGGCTCAGCTCTCGTCGGGCTTCGGGGTGGGGCTGCTGGCGGGCACGACAGTGTTGTTCACCTGGAGGAGGGTGCCGGGGCGGAGCTTGGACTGGCCGATGGTGACGACCTCCTCGCCGGCTTTCAGGCCTTCGGCGAGGGCGATGAGGTCGCCGCGCTTCGGGCCGACCTTGACCCAGCGTTGCTCGGCGACGGTGGCGCCGTCCTTCCGGCCGACGACATAGACGGAGTCGCCGTAGGGGCTGTAAATCACCGCCGTGGCGGGGACCACCATGACGGTTTGCCGGCCCGGCAGCACGATCTCGACGCGGGCGAACATGCCGGCCTGCAGCGCCTCGTCCGGGTTGGCGAGGGTGGCGCGGAGGCGGAGGTTGCGGGTGGCGTCGGTGATGCGCGGGTCGATGGCCTCGATCCGGCCGTCGAACTGGCGGCCGGGGAACGCGTCCACGGTCACCTTCACCGGCAGGCCGGGGGCAACTTGCGCGATGTTCTGCTGGGGCAGGGCGAAGTCGGCATAGATGGGATCGACGGATTCGAGGGTGGCGAGGGGGTCGGCCTTGTTGAGGAACTGGCCGAGGTTGACCTGGCGGATGCCGATGCGCCCGGCGAAGGGGGCGACGATGCGCTTTTTGGCGAGGATGGCCTTGGTGGCCTCGATGGCGGCGGTGGCCTGGGCGAAGGTGGCCTCGGCCGCGTCGAGATCGGCCTGGGTGTTGGCGCTGGTCTGCCGGAGCTCGCGGGCGCGCTGGAGGTTCAGCTCGGCGAGGCGGGCGGTGGCCTCGTTGCTGCGGAGCTGGGCCGTCTCGGCGGCCGTATCCAACTCGACGAGCAGGTCGCCGGCCGCGACGCGGGCGCCGGACTCGAAGGCCACCCGGGTGATGCGCCCCTCGATCTCGGAGCGGACGAGGATGCCCTGGTGGCTCTGGAGGGTGCCGACGGCGCCGAGGGTCAGGGCCCATTCCTGCTGGAGGGCCGGGGCGGTGGTGACGGCGGCGGGCACCGGCTTGCGGGCGGCCGCGGCGGCCTTGGCCGCGCGGAGCTGCATGAACTTGTAGCCGAAAATGGCGCCGAGGACGCCGAGGGCGACCAGCACGGTGGTCAGGATGCGTGTCTTCATGGGGGAGGGGGCGGCTCCGAAAATGCGTCATATCCCCCGGAGTGCAAGACGCTGGCGGGAAAAGTTTTGCTTGTGTCGGCGCGGTGGCCGGGCCTATCGCTGGCGGTGCCTGTAGGGGTGTCCTCCGCGGAGGACTGAGATTGCGGCGCGCTCGGCCGCTCGACCCTTCGAACCTGGACGGATCATGCCGACGAAGGAAACAGCAGGCGCCGCGAGAGCGCCATCGGGCGCGTGGCGCCCCTTCTGCGGGAGTCTGTCCGGGGTCCGGGCCCCAACCCATGCAGATCCCGAAACAAATCCAATTCCGCCGAGGGCGTGCTTGCAAAATGCCTTGGCCGCTAAATCACACGACTTTCCTGTCATGGTCGTCACCGGTCATCCTGAGCCGTGCGAAGGATCCATCAGGATTCGGACGCGCCGATGGATTCTTCGCGTGGCTCAGAATGACAATCAGCGGTGTTTGCAAACACCCCCGTGGACTTGCCCCGCGCCAAGTCGAAGGGCTCCTCCTGTTTGGCTTGGTGCTGACGGCCCTGCCTCTCTGCGCTCAGACTGCGGCCGAACCAGCCGGCAAACTGGCCCCAAACGAGGAGAATATTTTCTTGGACACCGTTCGCGTCACCGCCGACCTCTGGGAATCCCCGCTCGCGCGCATTCCGGCCAGCGTCACGGTCTACGACGAGGCCGCGCTGCGCAGCGGCGCCGTCCGCCACTTCAGCGATCTCGTCGATCAGATCCCCAACCTGACCTGGACCGGTGGCACGTCGCGGCCGCGCTACTTGCAGATTCGCGGCATCGGCGAGAACTCGCAGTTCGAGGGTGAGACGCCGGACTCCGCCGTGCGCTTCCTCGTGGATGACTTCGACTTCACCGGCCTCGGCACGATTGGCAGCGCGTTTGACGTGTCGCAGGTCGAGGTGCTGCGCGGCCCGCAGGCCGGGGCCTTCGGCGCCAACGCCGCGGGCGGCGTCGTGCGCCTCGTCACCGCCGCGCCCACGCCGTTCTGGACCGGCCGCGCGGAGGCGACCATCGGCGGCGACTCGCTGCGTTCCGGCAGCTTTGCCGTCGGCGGCCCGCTGGTGGTCGCCAAGCCGGAGCAACTGATGATGCGCCTCGCCGTGCAGCAGGTGGGCAACGACGGCTTCCGCCGCAACCTCACGCTCAATGAGGACACCAACGCCCGCGACGAATTCACCGCGCGGCTGCGCCTGACCTGGAATCCGAACGCGCTCTGGCGCTGGGAGGCGGCGGTGCTCGCGGCGGATTTCGCCAACGGCTACGACGAGTTCGCCCTCGATAACAACGGCCACTCCACCTACAGCGACCAGCCGGGCGTGGACAGGCAGGAGTCGTTCGCCGGCAGCCTGCGCGGCACTTGGCGCGGCTGGGATGGCGTGCGCTTCACGACGGTCACGAGCGGGGCCCGCACGGATTCCCGCTATGCCTACGATGACGACTGGACTGCGGCGTCCTACATGGGCTTCAGCGACCACACCCGCCGCCGCTGGGCCGTGAACCAGGAGCTGCGCCTCGACTCCGAGCCTCGCGCCGGCTGGATCAGCCGCTGGACCCTGGGCGCATATTACTCCGGCATCGACGAGACCACCCGCTACACCAACACCGATCCCGGCAACATCCGCGGCCTCAAGACGGCCTATCACTCGGCCAACACCGCGCTCTTCGGCCAGCTCGGCCATGATTTCTCGCCGCACACGCGTCTCATCGCCGGGCTGCGCGTGGAGCTCATCGAGATGGACGGCACCGGCCTGAAGACGCGTTTCCGCAAGGGCCCCGGCACCTTCGACGCGCCGGTCCGCACCGCGCCGGCCTTCGCCGACACGCTCCTCGGCGGCAAGCTCACGCTGGAGCATGATCTCGCGCCCGGCGCCGTGGCCTTCGCCTCGCTCACCCGCGGCTACAAGGCCGGCGGCATCAACGTGGATGCGCGCATCGACACCACCGCCGACCCGCTCACCTACGGAACCGAGACGCTCTGGAACGGGGAGGCCGGCCTGCGCGGCCACGCGCTCGACGGCCGCGCCACCGGCGAGCTGACGGCGTTCTATCTCGCGCGGCAGGACACCCAGGTGCGCGACTCGGCCGGCTTCGGCGGCAACTACCGCTTTTTTACCGACAACGCGGACAAGGCGCACGTTTACGGCATTGAAGCCGCCGGAACCTACGCGTTCGCCGCCCGCTGGTCGCTGCGCGCCTCACTCGCGCTGATGCGCTCCGAACTCGGGCGCTTCACGCTCGCCAACGGCAACACCGGCGGCGGCCGCGACCTCGCAAACACGCCGCACCACGGCTACACGCTCGGCACGCGCTACGGCGCGGAGCGCGGCCTCTTCGGCAGCGCCGAGCTCGTGGGCCGCGCGCAGCAGTTCGATTCGAACAACCAGCACGAGGCGCGCCGCGCGTTCCACGTCGTCAACGCCACGCTCGGCTACGCCTGGCCGCGGTGGACGCTCACGCTCTGGGCGAAGAACCTCCTCGATGAGGCCTACGACAAGCGCGTGTATTTCTTCGGCAACGCGGACCCCGACTACATCGAAACCCGCTACGAGAACCGCGCCGACCCGCGCCAGCTCGGCGGGACGGTGAGCTACCGTTTCTGACCACGCATCGTTGGTCCACCGCGCCAATGTCACCTATTAAGTGACATTGGCCTTTTGCCGCGGCGGACGAGGCGGCAACAAAATTAATTCGGCTCGCGGCTTTTTCCCGGTTGCCCGGCGCGGCCGAACCACTGGCATCGGAAGTTTCCCTTCATGGATCTGCCCAATCCCGACCACGTGCTCCGCCTCGCGCAGGAGCTCAACCTCAAGGTCCACCAAGTCGCCGCCACGGCCCAGCTCATCGCCGAGGGTGCCACGGTGCCGTTCATCTCCCGCTACCGCAAGGAGGCCACCGGCCTGCTCGACGAGGTGCAGGTGACGGCCATCCGCGACCGCCTCGAGCAGATGAAGGCCATGGACGAGCGCCGCGCCGCCATCGTCGCCTCGCTCCAGGAGCGCAACCTGCTCACGCCCGGGCTGGAGAAATCCATCCACGCCGCCACCACGCTCACCGCGCTCGAGGACCTCTACGCCCCCTACAAGCCCAAGAAGCGCACCCGCGCCACGATCGCCCGGGAAAAAGGCCTTGAGCCGCTCGCGGATCTGCTCTGGGCGCAGGACGCCGCCACCGATCCCGTCGCCGCCGCCTCGGCCTACGCCGGCCGCGCCTACACGCCGGACGACGGCAAAAACACCCCGCAGCAGATCAAGGACGCCGACGAGGCGCTCGCCGGCGCGCGCGACATCCTCGCCGAGCGCATCAGCGACGACAAGGATGCCCGCGCCCGCCTGCGGCTCATCTTCCAGAAGGAAGCGACGATTTCGTCGAAAGTCATGTTCGGCAAGGAGGCCGAGGCGGCGAAGTTCAAGGATTACCACCAGTGGAGCGAGCCCCTCGCGAAGGCCCCGAGCCACCGCGTGCTGGCGATGCGCCGGGGCGAGACCGAATCGATGCTCATCATGCGCGTCACCCTGGCGGACGAGTTGCGCGCCCCGGCCGAGCTGGAGCCGCTTTTTGTCCGGGCGAAAAATCCGGCCGGCGAACAGGTGCGCCTTGCCGTGCAGGATGCCGCCAAGCGCCTGCTCAGCCCTGCGATGGAGACCGAGATGCGCCTCGAGTCGAAGAAGCGCGCCGACGAGGTCGCCATCAAGGTCTTCGCCGACAACCTCCGCGAACTGCTCTTCGCCGCCCCGCTCGGCCAGAAGGCCGTTTTGGCGATCGATCCCGGCTTCCGCACCGGCTGCAAGGTCGTGCTGCTCGACCGGCAGGGCAAGCTGCTGCACAACGACGTCGTCTATCCCGACCGGCACGAGGCCGAGGCGAAGGAGAAGCTCGCGGGCTTCGTGAAATTCTTCCACGTCGAGGCCGTCGCCATCGGCAACGGCACCGGCGGCCGCGAGACCGAGGCCTTCGTGCGCGGGCTCGGCCTGCCGCCGGCGATCCCGGTCGTGATGGTCAACGAGTCCGGCGCGTCCATCTACTCGGCCAGCGATGTGGCCCGCGAGGAATTCCCCGACCACGACCTCACCGTGCGCGGGGCCGTCTCCATCGGCCGCCGCCTCATGGATCCGCTGGCCGAGCTCGTGAAGCTCGACCCGAAATCCATCGGCGTCGGCCAATACCAGCACGACGTCGACCAGCCCGCGCTCAAGCGTTCGCTCGACGACACCGTGGTCAGCACCGTGAACGGTGTCGGCGTGGAGCTGAACACGGCCTCGAAGCAGTTGCTCAGCTACGTGTCCGGCCTCAATGCCGCCATCGCCGCCAACATCGTGGCCCGCCGCGACGAGAAGGGGCCCTTCAAGTCCCGCGCCGAGCTGCTCGAGGTCGCGCGCCTCGGGCCCAAGGCCTACGAGCAGGCCGCCGGCTTCCTGCGCATCCGCGACGCCGCCAATCCGCTCGACGGCAGCGCCGTGCATCCGGAAAGTTATCCCATCGTCGAGCAGATGGCGGCCGACCTCGGCGTCAGCGTCGCCGACCTCATGCGCGACGGGAAGTCCCGCGCCAAGCTGAAGCTGGAAAACTACGTGACGGAAAAAGTCGGCCTGCCCACGCTGACCGACATCGTCGGCGAGCTGGCCAAACCCGGCCGCGACCCGCGCGAGCAGTTCGAGGCCTTCAGTTTCTCCGCCGGCGTGAACAAGCCCGAGGACCTCAAGCCGGGCATGAAGCTGCCCGGCATCGTCACGAACGTCACGGCCTTTGGCGCGTTCGTGGATGTCGGCGTGCACCAGGACGGCCTCGTGCACGTGAGCCAGCTGGCCGACAGCTTCGTGAAGGAGCCCGCCGCCGTCGTGAAGCCCGGCCAGAAGGTGATGGTCACGGTGACCGAGCTCGATCTCGCCCGGAAACGCATCGCCCTCTCGATGCGCAGCAAGCCGGAGATCGGGCCAAAAACCCAGGGTGGGCCGGGCGCGCCACGCGCGGCCGCTGGGGCGCGGAACACTCCTCCCTCGCCGCGCCCGCCCGCCGCGCCGCAATCCTTGAACGGCGACTGGTTCACCGCCGCGCTGAACAGGAAGAAGTAGGCATGAGAGGCAGACAGCATAGACCCTCGAGTCCTCAAGACCTGTCATTCTGAGCGGAGCGAAGAATCCATCACGATATCCGCAGGCGGTTGTGCCGATGGATTCCTCGCTACGCTCAGAATGACAAATCGGCTTTGGCATTGCCGCGCGGCGGTGCTCTTTGCAGGCTGCGCGCTTCTTACCCCGGTTCTCATGACTACATCCCCGTTTGGTTCGGTCGCGCGCAGCGCCGTGTTGGCGCTTGGCCTTGGCTCCCTCCTGTCCGTGTCCGCCTCGGCGGCCCCCCGCACCGTCACCACGCCCGTCGAGGGCCTGCGTGATGCCAGCCCGCGGGTTCATGCCTTGGTCGGCGGGCGCATCGTGGTGGCACCGGGCAAGGTCATCGAAAACGGCACGCTCGTCCTGCGCGACGGCGTCGTCGAAGCGGTCGGTGCCGACGTCAAGGCACCGGCCGACGCCCGCGTGTGGGACGTCACCGGCAAGACGCTCTACGCCGGTTTCATCGAGAGTGGCACGGCGCTTTTCCTGCCCGACACCTGGAAGCCCGCCGCGCCGACAACTGCGGGTGATGCGCCTTCCGCGACGCCGCCCCCCGCCGCGCCGCGCACCGGCACCCATTCGTGGAACAGCCGGGTCACGCCGGAACGCGCCGCGTCCCGCGTCCTCACGCCCGATGCGAAGGGGGTCGAGAAGCTCCGCGCGCTCGGCTTCACGACGGCCAACGTAGCCCCGGCCCGGGGCATCTTCCGCGGCACCGGCGCGCTCGTCAGCACCGGCACGGCGGGTTTCAACGGCGGGGTCGTCCGCCCGTCCACGGCGCAGGAATTGGCGTTCGAGTTCGGCAGCTTTGTTGACCGCACCTACCCGACCTCGCTGATGGGCGCGATGGCGCTCGTGCGCCAGACCCTGCTCGACGCGCAGTGGTATGCGGCCGCGCAGGCGGCCTACGCCGCCCACCCGGCCGGCCGCGAGCGGCCCGAGGCCAACGAGTCGCTCGCCGCGCTCGGGGCCGTCGTGGCGGGCGCGCAGCCCGTGCTGTTCGAGATCAGCGACGAGCTCGATGTGCCGCGCGTGCTGGGGCTGGCCGCCGAGTTCAAGCTCCACGTCGCCCTGCGCGGCAGCGGCACCGAATATCGCGTCCGCGACGTCCTCGCGTCGGCGAAGGTGCCGGTCGTGCTGCCGCTGGATTTTCCCGAGGTGCCTGAGGTCGAGGTGGCCGAGCGCGCCGTGGACATCCAGCTGCACGAGTTGCAGCACTGGGAGCTCGCCCCGGCCAACGCCGCGCGCCTCGTCGAGGCGGGCGTGCCCATCGCCTTCACCACCGCCAAGCTCAGGAAACCCGAGACGGAATTCTGGACGCGCGTCCGCCAGACCGTCACGCGCGGCCTCGCCCCCGACGCCGCGCTCGCGGCACTCACCACCACGCCGGCCGGGCTGCTCGGCGTCGGCGCGACGCAGGGCACGCTTGAGGCCGGCCGCGCTGGCAACGTCGTCGTGGCCTCCGGCGATCTCTTCCAGGCCGACGATGCCGCCATCGAGCTCGTGTGGGTGGACGGCGATCCGTTCGAGCAGGAAGCCTGGGAACGCCTCGACGCGCGCGGCACCTGGTCGCTCGCCTGGACCGGCGGCAAGGGGCCGGCGGAGCTCGTCATCAGCGGCACCAAGCCGGGCCGGCTGAAAGTGAAGGCCGGCGACAAGGAGCTGGCCGCCAGCACGCCCGACAAGCGCACGCTCCTGCTCTTCGCCCCGGCCGGGCTTTTCGGCGCGACCGGCGGCACCGTGCGCCTCAGCGTCACCGGCGAGGGCGGCGCACTCACCGGCACCGGGGAATTGCCCGACGGCACCGCCCTGCGCTGGACTGCGAAGCGCACCGCGCCCTTCAAGCCCGAGGCACCCAAGCCCGCCGTCGCGGAAAAATTCTTCGCCAGCTCCGGTGTTTATCCGGCCGGCGCCTACGGCCGCGCTGCGCTGCCCGAGCAGCCGGCCGTGCTGCTCGTGCGGAACGCGACGATCTGGACCAGCGGCCCCGCCGGCAACCTCGAGTCGGCCGACCTCCTCGTGCGCGCCGGCAAGATCGAAGCGGTCGGCCAGAATCTTGCCGCGCCCGCCGGCGCCACCGTGATCGACGCCACCGGCAAGCACGTGACGCCCGGCCTCATCGACTGCCACTCGCACACCGCCGTTTACCGCGGCATCAACGAGGGCGCCAGCGCCGTGACGGTCGAGGTGCGCGTGGGTGACGTCATCGATCCCACCGACATCGGCCTCTACCGCCAGCTCGCCGGCGGCACGACCACGTCGAACGTCCTGCACGGCTCCGCCAACCCGATGGGCGGGCAGAACCAGGTCATCAAGCTCCGCTGGGGCGCCGGGGCCGAGGGGATGAAGTTCGCCGGCGCGAAGCCCGGGGTGAAGTTCGCCCTCGGGGAGAACGTCGTCCGCGCCAACTTCGGCGCCGCCCGCACCCGTTATCCGATGAGCCGCATGGGTGTGCCCGAGATCATGCTCGATACCTTCAACCAGGCCCGCGAATACGGCGCCGCCTGGGAGGCCTTCCGCGCCGGCCGGACCGCGCTCGCGCCGCGCCGCGACCTCCGCCTCGAGGCCGCGCTTGAGATTTTGCAGGGCGAGCGGCTCATCCACATCCATTCCTACCGCGCCGACGAGATCCTGGCCTTCATCCGGCTCGCCGAGCAGCTGCACCTCAACGTCGCCACCTTCCAGCACGTCCTCGAGGGCTACAAGGTGGCGCCCGAGATCGCGCGGATCGGAGCCGGCGGCTCCACCTTCTCCGACTGGTGGGGCTACAAGTTCGAGGTCTTCGACGCCATCCCCTACAACGGCGCGCTCATGGCCCGGGCCGGGGTGAACGTCTCCTTCAACTCCGACGACGACGAGCTCGCGCGCCGCCTCAACACCGAGGCCGCCAAGGCCGTCAAATACGGCGGCATCGCGCCCGTCGAGGCGCTCAAGTTCGTCACCATCAACCCGGCCCGGCAGCTGAGGATCGATGACCGCGTCGGCTCGCTCGAGCCCGGCAAGGACGCCGACTTCGTGATCTGGAACGGCAGCCCGCTCTCGACGATGGCGCGACCCGACTCGACCTGGATCGACGGCCGCCGCTACTTCGGCCGCGACGACGACCGGCAGCTCCGCGCCAGCGCCGCGACCGAGCGCGCCGCCCTGCTGCAAAAGGCGCTCGCCGAGCGCCAGAAAGCCCTCACGCGGCCCGCCGGCCCGGGCGGGGGAGGGGACGCGCCGCCCGATCCGGGCCATTACCACTATCACACCGATGAGCACGGCGAGTTCCGCGCCATTTATCACAACGGCGGCAACACCCACACCTGCTCCGCGCAGGACGGAGGCCGCGCATGAAAACCACGAATCCCTTTGCCTTGGGTTTGATCGTAGGGGCGCAGTCTTGCTGCGCCCGTTCGGTGTCGATGCTCCTTGGGCGCGGCAAGTCTGCGCCCCTGCTGCTCTTTGCGGCCATGGCGCTTTCCGCCACCGCCTCGACCATCACTCCCGCCAAGCGCCCCGCCGCGCCCGTCCTGCTCCAGGGCGGCGACGTGCACACCGTCAGCGGCGCCGTGCGGCCGAAGACCGACCTGCTGCTCGTGGACGGCAAGATTGCCGCCGTCGGCGGCACCATCTCGGCCCCTGCCGGCACGCAGGTCATCGATGTGACCGGCAAGCGCATCTACCCCGGCTTCATCGCGGCCTCGAGCCCGCTTGGCCTCGAGGAAATTGCCTCGGTGCGCGCGACCGTGGACACCAAGGAAATCGGCACCATCACCCCGAACGTGCGGACGCAGGTCGCCTTCAACCCCGACAGCGAGACGATCCCTGTGGCGCGCGCCAACGGCGTGCTCACCGTCCACACCCGGCCCTCCGCCGCAGGCGACACCGGGCAGCCGCGCGGCCTCATCGCCGGCCAGTCGGCCCTCATGCGGCTCGACGGCTGGACTTGGGAGGACATGACGGTCCGCGCCCGCGTCGGCCTGCATGTTTACTGGCCGCCGATGCCCGCCCACCGCGGCCCGCCGCCGCCCCCCGGCGCGCGCGACGCCTACAAGGACGCCCGGACCTCGCTCCAGCAGGCCTTCGACACCGCCCGTGCCTACCTGACGGCCAAGGCCGGCCCGCCCGCCGCGACCGACCTCCGCTGGGAGGCCATGATCCCCGCGCTCCAGGGCGAGCAGCCGGTCTTCGTCCACGCGGACGACATCAAGCAGATCAGCGCCGCGCTCGATTGGGCGCGCGAGGAAAAACTGCGGATGATCCTCGTCGGCGGCCGCGACGCCTGGCGCGTGGCCGACCGGCTCAAGGCCGCGGACATCCCCGTCATCATCGACGGCACGCACAACCTCCCGCTGCGGCGCGACGACGGCTACGACGATGTTTACGCCAACGCCGGCCGGTTGCACGCCGCCGGGGTGCGGTTCTGCATCGCGAACACCGGCGACACCAAGGGCGGCTCGGCCAACGCGCGCAACCTGCCCTACGAGGCGGCCATGGCCGCCGCCTTCGGGCTGCCGCCCGCCGAGGCCCTCAAGGCCATCACGCTTTATCCCGCGCAGATCCTCGGCGTCGGCGCCGAGCTCGGCTCCATCGAGCCCGGCAAGCGCGCGACGCTCATCGTCACCGACGGCGACCCGCTCGAGATCCCGACGCAGGTCGAGCAGGCGTTCATTGACGGCGCGCCGATCCAGCTCCGCAGCCGGCACACCGATCTCTACGACAAATACCGCCAGCGCTACGGGAAGTGAGGTCAAAATCCCTTGGCTTTTGGACTGTCATTGCGAGGAGCGGAGCGACGAAGCAATCCAGCTGGATCGCCACGGCCCGCCTTGCGCCAAGGTCCCCCGAAATTGGTAGTTTAATAGACTACCAAGGCCGCGTTCAGTGCCCGCCCGCCGCGTCCTGCCGGCGGAGCAGATGCATCGGCGTGGTCTCGAAGTTCTTGGCGGTCGTGAGATGGCCGACGTATTCGGAGGTCACGCCGCTGTCGGGCTCCAGCCGCAGCAGCGCGGCGAAGCTGGTCGTCACGTAAACCTCCCCCGGCGGCGTGCGCGGCTCGATGCGCGCGGCGCGCGTCAGGCCGCGCCCCATCACCATGTTGATGCGCAGCACGGGATCGTAAACCGGCACCAGCGGGGCGACGTGGCCGCCGAGTCGCAGGGAAAGATCGGCGGGCAGGCCGGCGGCCGCGAGGTCCACCGTGTGCAGGCGCTCCTGCAGGTCGAGGGCGACGCGCGCGCCGTTCACCGCGCTGTCCACGACGAGGAAGAGGCCGTCGCCCCAGGTGTTGCGCACGATCACGTGCGCGCCATGGCGGTCGAGCACCTCGGCCACCGGCGACATCACGGTGGTCAGGAAAAGCTTGATGTGCTCATCGTGCAGGCGGCTGAAGCCCTTGAAGTCGCCGAAGAGCACCGCGTGGATCACGCGCTTGGCGGAGGGGAGGATGAACGGGGCCGTCGGGGTGGTGCGGGTCGAGCGCACGGCGATGACCTCGGTCACGCCGCCGGCGAGCCGCCATTGCGCCATGTCGTGCGCGGTGCCGGCGCGGTCCTGGGTCTCGTCGCCGTCGAACACCGCGAGCTGCCACGCGCGGGTGTCGATGCCGGCGGCGCGGTTCATGGCCTGCCCCATCGCGATGCGGCCGGCGTAGGCGAAGAGCACGTCGTCGCCGTTGTAGGCGCTGTCGCTGGCGATGGTGACCGAGGTCGCCGCGCCGAGGCAGTGCCGGAAGCGCGCCACCCAGTCCGCGCCGGCCGGTGCGACGCTGATGGCGATGAATTCCTCGATCGCGAAGGGCAGCACCACGTGCAGCTCGATGCCGAGCTCGAGGGCGCTTTCCGCGATGATGATGTCGGCGCCGCTGGCGAGCGCGCCGTGCGCGAAGCCGACGCGGCGGGCCTGGAGCTTCGCGCGCACCTGCGCCGCCACGCCGGCCTGCTGCTCGTGCGGGAAGCGCGCCCGCGCGCCCGGCGGCGCCGTCATGTGGCCGCAGAAATGGATTACCTCGGGCTGGGCCAGCAGTCCGATGACCGGTTCCGGGTCCAGGCCGAGCGCCGCGCAAAGGAAACGCAGCTGGCGGCGTGTCGTGGCCTGTGCGCCATGGTCGTCGTGGGCTAGGCCGGCGGCCGTGGCCAGGGCGGCGAGGGCGCCGGCCTGGTCGCCGAGGATGAGCAGGGCCTCGGCGCGCGTGGCCCAGGCCCAGTAGTGGCCCGCGTCGGCCGGGTCGGTGAGGGCGGCGAGTTCCCGTTCCACCAAGCTCAGGACCTCGCGCGCCAGGGTGCGGGCCTGGTCCGGGCGCCCGGCCATCTGCCACTCGGTGGCGGCGTTGACCCCGGCATAGGAGCGGCCGAGGCGGCGATAGACCGCCTCGTAGGCGGCGGCGGCCACCGCGGCCAGCGCGGGCCGCTCGGCCGGGGCCGCCCGCAACGCGTGGTCCTTGGCGATGCGGGCGGAGAGGGCCGCGATGTCCTCGGTGAGGGCGGGTGGCAGCTGGGCGGGCAGCGATTTGGCCAGTTCGCCCGCCTCCGCCATGGCCCGCTTGGCGCTGCCGGAGCGCGCCAGCGCCAGCACCCGCAGGTATTTGAGCTCGGTCAGGACAACCGGGTCCAGGGCCGGTTGAAAGGGATGGCCCCCGGTTTGCTCCGCCGCGTCGTAGGCCGCCAGATACTCGCCCCGCCGGACCAGGTTGCGGATGGCGCTGATCGCTTCGGCACCCTGCGCGGTCGGGTGCAGCACAAACTTCGCAGCGGGAGTGGTGGGCGGGGGCATGGCGGCCTCGGGGTTGTAAAACGGGTGCCAGCAAGCGTTTGGGCTGGCAAGGCCTAAGCTTAACCAGCATACAGGGCCGCAATTTATGCCGGATACCCCGCCGGCCGGTCGGCCGCTTTGGCCCCGACCGAAAACCCTACCCCAACTCTGAACCACGAATGACGGAGTCCAAACACGATTTGGCCGCGCCGCGCGGTGCCGTATTCCTGAGCTACGCCCGCGAGGATGCCGACGCGGCCCGGCGCATCGCCGAGGCCCTGCGCGGCTTCGGCGTCGAGGTGTGGTTCGACCAGAGCGAGCTGCGCGGCGGCGATGCGTGGGACACGAAGATCCGCGGCCAGATCAAGACCTGCACGCTCTTCATCCCGGTCATCTCCGCGACCACCCAGGCGCGCGACGAAGCCTACTTCCGCCTGGAATGGAAGCTCGCCGACGACCGCTCGCAGCTCATGGCGGCGGGCAAGGCGTTCATCGTGCCGGTCGTCATCGACGCCACGCCGGAGGCCGGGGCCATCGTGCCCGAGTCCTTCGCGCGGGCCCAGTGGACGCGGCTCGCCGCGGGCGAGCCCACCACGGCCTTCATCGAGCGGGTGAAGCACCTCCTCGAGGCCCCCCGGCACAAGCCGGCGCTGAAACCCGACCTCCCGCGCCCGCCGACCCTGCCGCCGGAGTTTCGAAAGGCCGCGCGGGAAAAAGCAGGGGCGTCGCTTGACGACGCCCGCGGGCGCGATCAAGGCGCACCCCTGCAAAAGAAAGTCCCGCCCGTGGCGCTGGCCATCGTCCTCGCGGTCGTGGCAATCGGCGTCGCTGCCGTCTTCATCATCACCCGCAAACCCGCGCCGCCGCCCGCTGCTCCCACGGTCCAGGCCCCTTCACTTTCACCCTCACCTTCCACTCCAGCGCCGTCCGCGGCGGTGGGAAAGTCCATCGCCGTCCTGCCGTTCGCCAACATGAGCGCGGACAAGGAAAATGACTTCCTCGCCGACGGCATCCACGAGGATGTGCTCACGAGCCTCGCCAAGATCCGCGACCTCAAGGTCATCTCGCGCACCTCCGTGCTCGCCTACCGCGACACCGCCGCGCGCAACCTGAAAAAGATCGCGGCCGACCTCGGCGTCGCCGTCGTGCTCGAGGGCAGCGTGCGGCGCTCCGGCAGCAAGGTGCGCGTCACGGCCCAGTTGATTGACGCGCGCACCGACGAGCATCTCTGGGCGGAGAATTACGACGGCGACACGGGCGACGTGTTCGCGCTGCAGGCCAAGCTCGCGCAGCAGATCGCCACCGCGCTCAAGGCCACGCTGACCCCCGACGAACGCTCGCTCATCGAGCGCCGGCCGACGCAGGACGCGCAGGCCTACGAGTTCTACCAGCGGGCCAAGCTGCTGCGGCAGCGGTTCGGGGCCAACACCCTGCGGGCCGACTACGACGCGACCATCGCGCTCTACGAGCAGGCCCTGGCGCGCGATCCCCAGATGGCGCTGGCCCATGGCGACCTGGCCTTTGTCCACGGCGTGATGTATTGGTTTGGCGCGATCGATCCCACCCCGGAGCGGCGCGCCCTGGCGGCGGCGTCCCTGGCCGAGGCGCGGCGGCTGGCGCCCGAAGCGCCGGAGACCCGCGTGGCGCAGGGCGCCTTTGCCTACCTCTGCGAGAACGACTGGCCCAAGGCCCTGGCGGAATTCACCGCAGCGGAGGCCAGCCTGCCGAACGACGACCAGTTGCGGTATCTGCTCGGGATCACCTACCGCCGTCTCGGCCGCTGGTCGGATGCGGTGGCGCAACTGGAACGATCGGTGGAGCTGAATCCTCATGAGAGGCGCGCGGGGACGAGCTACATCGAGACGTTGTTTTGCCTCCACCGCTATGCCCAGCTGCCCGCCCTGGCCCCGCGCCTGATGGCCCTGTTTCCGGACGACAGCCAGCTGCCGCCGTTCTTCATCGACGCGCAATTTGTCCTGGATGGCGACCGGGCCGCCTGGCGGCAACGACGCGATGCCCTGCCGCCGCTGCCGCCGGATACGCACGGCCTGCGCAAGGCCTATGCCACGGCCCTGCGCGCCGGAGATCTGGCTGCGGCCGACCGGATTCTCGCGGATCCGCGCGATCAATGGCTGGCGCAAATCGGCGGAGTCATTCGCGAATCGGCCGTCCTGCTGCGTGCCGAGCTGGCCCGCCTGCGCGGCGACCAGACGGCGGCCAGGAAATTTGCCGAGGCGGTGCTCAAGGCCTACGCCAGCCAGCGCTGGTCGCCGCGCCAGGAACCGTCCGTCCGGGTGGATCTGGCCCGGGCCCGGGTCTGCGCCGGCGAGGACGGAGCGACCAAGGAATTGTGGCAGGCCATGGAAGCGGTGGTCCGGCAGGACAAATTTCTCGGCGTGACCTGGCTGAATGTCGCGGGCGCCTACGCCGCCGCCGGCCACCCCGAGGAAGCCCTCGCCGCGCTGCGCCAGCTCTTCGCCGGCCCCAGCACCATCACCCCCGCGGAGCTGCGTGACCATCCCTGGTTCGCGTCGCTGAAGGCCGACCCGCGCTTCGAGGAGATCCTCAAATCCGCCAAGCCGCTCTGAAAACGCCCAACGCTGAACGTTTAACGCTGAACGCCCAACGCCGAACAAACCATGAGCAATCCAGATTCCGGTTCTGCCCGGCCCAACTTAAGCGTTAAGAGTTCTACGTTAGGCGTTGAGCGTTCCAGCGAAGCTGGAGCCTCGTTCAATGACGACGTCTGGGAGGACTTGCTCAACTACATCGAGGAAAAGCGCGTCATCCCCATCGTCGGCCCCGAGCTGCTCAAGGTGGACACCGACGGCGGCCCGCGTCTGCTCCTGGAGTGGCTCGCCGAAAAACTCGCGGCGCGCCTCAACGTCGATCCCGCCCCGCTCGCGAAGCCGCTCCTGTTGAACGACGTCGTCTGCGCCTACCTCGCCAACCACGGCCGGCGCGAGGAGGCCTACACCCGCCTCCGCACCATCATGCGCGAGGCCGCCTTCCAGCCGCCGCTGCCGCTGCGCCAGCTCGCCGAGATCACCGACTTCAACCTCTACGTCTCGATGACCTTCGACCCGCTGCTCGAATCGGCGGTCAACGCCGTGCGCTTCGGCGGCGCGGCCAACACCGAGGTCATCGCCTACGCGCCGAACCGCGTCGCCGACCTGCCGGTCGAGCGCGACGACCTCCAGCGCCCGGTCGTTTACCACCTGCTCGGCCGCCTGTCCGCGTCGCCGACCTATGTCATCTCCGACGAGGACATGCTGGAATTCGTCTGCGCGCTGCAAAGCGAGCACCTTACGCCCGAGAAGCTCTTCCACGCCCTCGAGCACAACCACCTGCTCGTCATCGGCAGCGATTTCTCCAACTGGCTGGCGCGGCTCTTCCTGCGCATGACCAAGCGCCGCCGCCTCTCGGACCCGCGCGACGTGGGCGAGATCCTCGCCGACAGCCACAGCCTGAAGGACGTGCGCCTGGTCTCCTTCCTCCAGCAGGTGAGCGTGCGCACGCGGATGTTTTCCGGCGCGGGGGAGTTCGTCGCCGAGCTGCACCGCCGCTGGATGGCGCGCCGCGGCGTGGTTCCGGCTGCCGCCGGAGCCGCCCCGTCACGCTTCCTGCCCCCGGCCCGCGAGATGCCGGAGAACGCCGTCTTCATCAGCTATGCCCGCGAGGATCTGCCCGCCGTGCAGAAGCTCAAGGCCGCGCTCGACGCCGCCGGCCTCACGACGTGGTTCGACATGGAGCGGCTGGAAAGCGGCGACGACTACGACCACAAGATCCGCGGCAACATCGCGCGCTGCTCCTTCTTCCTCCCGGTGGTCTCCGCCACCACGCAGCGCCGCCACGAGGGCTATTTCCGCCGCGAGTGGAGCTACGCCGTGGACCGCACGCGCGGCATGGCCGACGGCGCCGTCTTCATCTTGCCGGTGTGCGTGGATGACACCGCCGAGGCCGCCGCCGTCGTGCCGGAGAAGTTCAAGGCCGTGCATTT
Organism: Opitutaceae bacterium; assembly: GCA_016795565.1. Classification (GTDB taxonomy): domain Bacteria; phylum Verrucomicrobiota; class Verrucomicrobiia; order Opitutales; family Opitutaceae; genus Lacunisphaera. The sequence continues at coordinate 66,175 of JAEUGW010000050.1, forward strand.
CAGCCGCGCGCCCGGCGGCGAGCCGGCGCCGGAGTTCGTGGCGCGGCTCCGGGAACTCCTCGCGACCAAGCCGCGATAGCGCTCAAGGCTGAACGCCGAACGCCGAACGCCCAATGCCGGAAAAATACGATCTCGAAGACCGGCTGCTCGATTTCGCCGTGCGCGTCATCCGGGTGACGGAATCAATGAAATCCACGCGCGCCGGGCTGCATGTCGCCGACCAACTGCTCCGCTCTGGCACCTCGCCCTACGGCCATCACGGCGAGGCCGAGAGCGCGGAATCCCGTGCGGATTTTGTCCACAAGCTGAGCATCTGCGCCAAGGAACTGCGCGAAGCCCGCCGCTGGTTGCGCTTGGTCGAGCGGGCCGGACTTGTGGCGAAGCCACAGTTGCCCGCGGAGATTCTCTCCGAGGCTGATGAATTGATACGAATTTTCGCCGCGAGCATCCGCACCGCGCAAAACAACAAAAAGGCCACCAAATGAGTGCACCCGGTTCCGACTTGGGCGTTAAGAGTTCGACGTTCGGCGTTCAGCGTTCCGCGTCCGGCCCGTCCGGCGCCGCGCCGGTCGCCACGGTGGACGCGCAGAATCCCTGGCTCGGACTGGTCTCATTCACCGAGGAGACCCGCGGCTACTTCCACGGCCGCGAGGAGGAGGCCGCCGAGCTCGGCCGTCGCGTCCAGCGCAAGCTCCTCACCATCCTCTTCGGCCAGTCCGGCCTCGGCAAGACCTCCATCCTGCAGGCCGGCCTCGTGCCGCGCCTCCGGCCCGAGGGATACTGCCCCGTCTATGTGCGGCTCGACTACGACCCGCATTCGCCGCCGCCCGCCGAGCAGATCAAGCGCGCCGTCTTCCGCGCCACCGAGGCCGCCGGCACCTGGACCCAGAGCGGCACCGCCGTCGCCGGCGAGACGCTGTGGGAGTTCCTCCACCACCGCGACGACGTCCTCAAGGACGCGGCCGGCCGCGTGCTTACGCCCATCCTGATCTTCGACCAGTTCGAGGAAATCTTCACGCTCGCCCAATCCGACGATGCCGGACGGAAGCGCGCCCAGGAATTTTTGGCCGACCTGGCCGACCTCGTGGAGAACCGCCCGCCGGTGGCGCTCGAGGCCCGGATCGACCGCGACGAGGCCGACGCCGCGAAGTTCGACTTCGCCCGCGCCGACTACCGCATCCTGATTTCGCTGCGTGAGGATTACCTCGCCCACCTCGAGGGGCTGAAGGCGCAGATGCCGTCCGTGACGCAGAACCGCATGCGCCTCGCGCGCATGACCGGCCCGCAGGCCGTGGCCGCCGTGCGCGCACCCGCGCCGCACCTCGTCAGCGAGGCGGTGGCCGAGGCCGTCGTGCGCTTCGTGGCCGGCGGCGCCGACCTCGCCCGCGCCGAGGTCGAGCCCTCGCTGCTCAGCCTCATCTGCCGCGAGCTGAACAACACCCGCCTCGCCCAGGGCGAGGCCGAGATCTCCGCCGGCCTGCTCGCCGGGTCGCGCGACACCATCCTCACGGAGTTCTACAAGCGCGCGCTGGCCGACCAGCCGCCGGGCGTGCAGACCTTCATCGAGGACGTGCTGCTGACCGATTCCGGCTTCCGCGAGAGCGTGGCGGAGGAGCGCGTCCGCAAGGGCTTCGCCGCCGCCGGCGCCGCCGAGGGCGCGCTCGCCCAGTTGGTGGATCGCCGCCTGTTGCGCGTCGAGGACCGCCTCGACCTGCGCCGCGTGGAAATCACGCACGACGTGCTGTGCAGTGTCATCGGCGCCAGCCGCAATGTGCGGCGCGAGCGCGAGGCGCTGGCCGAGTCCAAGCGCCAGCTCGCCGCCCAGCGCGAGCGGGAGCTCGCGACGCGGAAGGCGCTCGCCCGCGCCCGGCGCATCGCGGCCGTGGCGGTGGCCGTCATGCTGGTGGCCATCGGCAGCGCCGTTTTCGGTTTCATCAATCTCCGCCGGGCGCGCGCCGCCGACACGGCGGCGCAGGCCTCGCGCCAGCTGGCCGAGCAGGCCCGCGCGGAATCGGAGAAGCTCATCGGCTTCCTCATCGAGGACTTCTACGAGGAGCTCAAGCCCACGGGCCGCGTCGAGATCGTCGGCAAGCTGGCCGACAAGGCCGTGGCCTACTACGACGGCCTGCCGCCGGAGCTGCTGACGCCGCAGACCCGGCTCAACCGCGGCATGGCGCTCGTGCGCAAGGCCAGCGCCTTCGCCGAGAGCGGCCGGAACGCCGATGCCGCCCACGTGGCGGACAGCGCCCGGCGCATCTTCGAGCAGCTTCGCGGGGAGCAGGGCGAGGGCGATGAGACGACGGCGGCGATCGCGCTGGCCATCATGGCCAAGGTGAGCTCGACGAACTTCTTCCAGCAGACGGCCGACGTCAAAGCCGCCGAGGCCCTGCTGCGGCCGCTCGTGGAATCGGGCCGGGCCAGCCGCACCGCCAAGCTCGCCCTGGCCAACCTCTACGCCATCCTCGCGCACTCGCAGGACAGACTGGTCGGGCTCCAGACCTGTGAAGCCGCGCGCCGGATCCTGGCCGGCATGGGCGCCCTGGACATGACCGACCTCACGGCCGCGTCCATTTACGGCGATGTCACCGACACCCAGGCGCGCATCGCCGTCCGCCTGGGGCGTCTCGACGACGCCGAGCAGCTGGCCCGGACGGTCGGCGAGGTGGCGGAGAAAGTCCTGGAGCGCCGGCCGGGCGACCTGCAGGCCATGATCAACCGCGGCTATGCGGCCAACGTGCTCGGCATGGTGGCCGCCAGCCGCAACCGGTATGCCGAGGCGGAGGCCTGCTACCGGCAGGCGGAGGAAGCGGGTCGGAATTACGTGCTGTTCAACCCGGCGGATGTCCTGGGTTGGCGCGGCTGGAACGGCTCGAGCCTGGATGTCGGCAATGTCTTCCACCAACAGGGCCGCCTGACGGACGCCCTCGGGCAGTTCCGCGCCGCCGCCGCGCGCGAGCGGGATCCGCGCAACAAGTCGGGCTCCGACATCTCCGTGCTGGACGCCTGGCGGGCCATCCAGCAACTGGAGGCCCAGCAGGGCAACCTCCGGTCCGCCCGCGCCGCCGTGGCGGAGCAGCGCCGGGTCGGCACCCGGATCATGAAGGAACGCGGCCTCAACCCCGAGCTGGTGCAACTGGTCAACGCCGGTCAGCCGGGCCAGGAGTTTGAAATCCTCGCGGCCGAGGGCGATTTCGCGGAGATTCATGCCCGGGCGGCCGAGGCGGCGGCGCAAGTCGCGCGGATCCCGGAGACGAGCACGGACAACCGGCAGTTCCGCGAGAATATCCTCCGCGAAAGCCGGAACTGGCTGATCGAGTCCGCCCTGCGGCTCGGCCGGGCGGAGGAGGCGGTCACCGCCGCGCGGGAAGCGATCACGAACTCGCGGACGGAATACCTCAACGAGCTCTCGGCGGGCCGGACCAAGATCCGGGACAAGGTCCGGCTCGGGCGCGCGCTGGCGGCCACCGGCCAAAGCGCCGAGGCGCGCGCGCTGCTCGACGAGGCCCTGGCGTTCTACCGGCGGGAGCAGGCGGAGGAGGCCAACGGCACCACCTTCCTGCAGAATTTTTCGCGCGCCCTCTATCATGCGGCCGAGGTCCAACCCGCCGACGAGGCCGGCCGCACCGCGCGGCTCGCGCTGCTCGACGAGGCCATGCACCTGCTCGGGGCCCTCACCCTCGAGGCCCAGCAGCTCCGCGACAGCAAGGAGCTGCTCAAGTGGGTGACCGACGCGCGCCGCGAGGCCCGGGCGGGGAAGTAGAGAAAACGCTCAACGCCGAACTCTTAACGCCGAACGCCCAATGCCTGAACCAATGCACCAACTGCGGAGTCCTGGCCCTTGAGCGTTGGAAGTTCAGCGTTGGGTGTGGAGCGTTCCGGCGCAGCCGGGAGATCCGGGCTCGGAAACGAGGGTAATTCAGGCTCGCTTGTAAAATAGAAATCGATTTCTATTCTGCAAATGATTGCGCGCGACCTGACCGCCCTGGTGCGGGCCCGGCTGAAGGATTATCCCGCAGTCGGCCTGGTCGGGCCGCGGCAGACGGGCAAGACCACGCTGGCCCGGACACTGTCGCCGGTCTATTTCGACTTGGAGCAGCCGGCCGAGCGCATCCGCCTCGATTTGCAATGGGAGGCCCTGCTGCAGCAGCGCAAGCTCGTGGTGCTCGACGAGGCGCAGGCCTGGCCCGAGGTGTTTCCCCGGCTGCGCGGGGCCATCGACGCGGAGCGCAAACGCCCGGGCCGCTTCCTGTTGCTCGGCTCGGTATCGCCGTCGCTGATGCGGCACGTCTCCGAGTCGCTGGCCGGTCGGCTGGGGTTGGTCGAGCTGGCCCCTTTGCTTTGTTCCGAGCTGCCGGCCGTGCCCTTGGCCGTGCGGTGGCTGCGGGGCGGGTTTCCCGAGGGTGGCGTGGCCGGCGGCGGGCGGTTTCCGCAATGGCAGTTGGACTATCTCACCCTGCTCGCCCAGCGCGACCTGCCAGTCTGGGGCTTGCCGGCCAAGCCGGCCGTGACGGACCGCCTGCTGCGGATGACAGCAGCCGTGCATGGCCAGATCTGGAACGCCAGCCAGGTGGGGCAGAGTCTCGGTCTGAGTTACCACACGGTGAACAGCTATGTGGATTTCCTGGAAGGTGCTTTCCTGCTGCGCCGGCTGCCGCCGTGGCTGCCCAACCTGAGGAAGCGGCTCGTCCGTTCCCCACGGATTTTCTGGCGCGACAGCGGGCTGCTGCACGCCTTGCTCGGCGTGCGCGAGGAGGGGGAGCTGTTGCGCCAGCCCTGGGTGGGCGCGAGTTGGGAGGGATTTGTCATCGGCCAGGTGGTGGAGTTCCTGGCGGCGCGCGGTGCCACGGTCGCGCCGCACTATTTTCGCACAACGGATGGCTACGAGGTGGATCTGGTCTTCAAGCTGGGCCGGCGGGTCTGGGCGGTGGAGGTGAAGCTGACCTCCAGCCCGGAGCAGGCGGAGTTTGCGCGGTTCAACGCTGCCGCCGATCTGTCCGGGGCCGACCGGCGGGTGCTGGTCGCGCAGGTGGCGGAAACGGTCTTCAACGGCCGCAGCGGCATCGCCTCGCTGCCCGGCCTGCTGGAGCTGCTGGCGAAGGAAATCCCATGACGCCAAGGACAACGCCCAGCCTTTAACGCCCAACGCTTAACTCTTAACGCCGAACGCCCAATGCCTGAACCCATGCACAAACTCCGGAGGCCTGGCCCTTGAGCGTTGGAAGTTCAGCGTTGGGCGTTGAGCGTTCCGGTGCGGCCGGCCGCGCGGTCTTCCTCTCTTATGCGTCACAGGATGCCGAGGCGGCGAAGCGCATTGCGGATGCCCTCCGTGCCGCGGGCGTCGAGGTGTGGTTCGACGCCGAGGGCGGGCTGGAGCACGGCGACGCCTGGGACGCCAAGATCCGGCGCCAGATCAAGGAGTGCGTGCTCTTCATCCCGCTCATCTCGGCCAACACGCAGGCGAGGGAAGAGGGCTACTTCCGCATCGAATGGGAACTGGCCGCGCAGCGCGCGCTCGGCATCGCCACCGGCGTGGCCTTCATCCTGCCGGTGCTGATCGACGGCACGAAGGAAGCCGGCGCGCTCGTGCCCGACCGTTTTCGCACCGTGCAATGGACGAAACTCCCCGGCGGCAACGTTCCGCCGGAGGTGCTGCAGCGCTTCCTCAAGCTCTGGTCGCACCGGACCGGGGCGTTGAAGGGAGTGGCTTCGGAGGGAGGGGCGTCGCTCGACGACTCCCAAGGCGCGTCCCGACAACCAACTCCCTTCCGCCACTGGTGGATGATCTTCCCGGTCCTCGGCACGGTCATGGGCCTGCTGTTTGCGGCCGTGCCGCTCTGGAAGGCTCTCAATCGTCCGACCCGACACGATCCGGCCAGGGCCGAGGGGCCGGTTGCTGTCCCGACCAAGCCGGTGGAACCGCACGCGGTGAAAACCGTCACCCCGGCCACGCGCGACTGGCCGAGGAACCCGGAGCTGAAGAAGGCCATGAATCTCATCGAGGGCCTGGCGGCGATCCCCGACGACCTGAGCCTCGCGGAAGAGATTGCGAAGGGGGTCCTCGACCGGTCGCCGACGGACATCGAGGCGGTCACCGTGATGGCGCGTGTGCAGGCGCATTTTCTCCGCCGGGGTTTTGATCGAAGCGACGAGCGCGCCGCGCTGGCGAAGCGTTATGCCGAGCGGGCTCTGCAACTATCCCCCGACGAGCCGGAGGCGATGTATGCCCTGGCCACCTACCATTTCAGCCGGGCGACCGGGGAGACCGCCCGGACCGAGCAGCTGTTGCGCCGTGCCATCGAGCTCGATCCCACCAACCCACGCCCGGGACGGCTGCTGGCCGACCTCTACAACGTCACGAACCGTCCCGCGGAAGCGATCGCCCAGGGGCAGGACAACATCCGCCGGTTCCCGAACGACGTGCTGAGCCACTACGACCTGGCCCGCAATTACAAGGACCAGGGCCGCTATGATGAATTTGACCGGGAGCTCGACGCGACCCTGGCGCTGGCGCCGCTGCCCAATGCCATCGTCTGGAAGGCCCGGTTGCAGTTCGGGCTGCGCAATGATTTTGCCGGCATGAAGGCGTGGCTGGACCGCGTCCCGGCCCGGGTGCGCGGGACCGAGCGCGCGGTGTTCAGCTACTTTCTCTACGCCGGCTTGGGCGGCGACCCGGAAACCGGGCTCGCGGCGCTGCGCGACTTTCCGGAGAAGTGGTTCACCGATTTCGAATACGCCGGGCCCACGGCGCTGCTGAACGCCTCGCTGCTGGAACTGCAGGGCAAGACAGAGCTGGCCCGGCGGCAATACGAGGTGGCGCAGGGCGAGATCCTGCGCATGCGGCAGACGGACCCGGGCCGGATCGGCCTCAGCCAGGTGGAGTTCTGGACCTTGCTCGGACTTGGCCGCATTGAGGAGGCGAAGGCCAGCTATCGCCGGGTGGTGGAGGGCACCCGTCGGCCGTATGCCCAGGAAATGGTCAACGGCTGGTGGTTCACGGTCATCCCGGGTTCGCTGCTCATCGGTGACCGGACGACGGCTCTCGCCCTGTTGCGCGAGTCCATCGGGCTCCGGCCCGAAAGCCGCGCCGCCTTCCGCCTGCGGTTCCAGATCGACCCGCGCATGGCGCCGTTCCGGGATGATCCGGAGATCAAGGCCCTGCTCGCGGACCCCGGGAGTGTGTCCGCAGTCAGCGCGCCGAAAATCGACAGCAAGTCCGTCGCCGTGCTGGCCTTCGCCAACCTCTCGGACGACAGGGCCAACGAGTATTTCTCGGACGGCATCAGCGAGGAGCTGCTCAACGTGCTGGCCAAGGTGCCGGGGCTGAAGGTGTCGGCGCGCACCTCGGCGTTTTTCTTCAAGGGCAAGGAGGTCCCGATTCCGGAAATCGCCCGGCAGCTCGGCGTGGCCTACGTCGTCGAGGGCAGCGTGCGCAAGGCGGGCGACAAGGTGCGCATCACGGCGCAGCTCATCAAGGCCGCCGACGGCTTCCATGTGTGGAGCGACACCTTCACGCGCGACCTGAAGGACATCTTCGCCGTGCAGGACGAGATCGCCGGGCTCATCGCGAAGAACCTCGAACTGAAGATGGGCATGTCCGCCGACGGCCGCGCGCCAACGAACCCGGCCGTTTACGAGATGCTGCTGCAGGCGCGGGCGCTGGCGCAGCGCGAGAACAACGAGAGCGGCCGCCAGGCGGTGGCGCTCTACCGGCGCGTGCTGGAGGCGGATCCGGAGCAGGCCGCGGCGTGGGCGGAGCTGGCGCGGGTCTATGTCCAACTCGGGCGTTTCGGCGGTTCGCCGATCAGTGAGGCGATGCGCGAGGCGCGGGCCGCCGCACAGCGCGCCCTGGAGATCGACCCCGACCAGGCGATAGCCTGGCTGGCGCTGGGCTGGGTGCAGCGCACGGCGGATTGGGACTGGCGCGGCGCCCGCCGCTCCTTTGAGCGCGCGCGACAACTCTCGCCCGGCCGGGCCTCGATCATGAGCGACACGGCGGTGCTGTATTTCAACCTCGGCCGGGTGACGGAGGCCGTGGCCTTGGCGCGCGAGGCGGTCGCCCTCGATCCGTTGAACGCGCGGGCGCAGGCCAGCCTGGGCTTCATCCTGAACATCAATGGTGATTGGGAATTGGCCTTGGCGCCGCTGGCGAAAGCCGCCGCGCTGGCTCCGGCCATCGAGGAGGTCCGCTCACACCAGGCCCGGGCTCTGGCGGCGCTGGGGCGAGTCGACGAGGCGAAGATCGCCGCAGAGCAGGAACCGAACGAGGCCTACCGTCTGGTGGCGCGCTCCTACATTCCCGGTCCGCAGGCTGATCAGGCGCTGGCCGAGTTCATCGCGAAATATGGCCAGGAGATGCCCGGTTATGTGGCCCTCCTCTATGGCATCCGCGGTGAAGCGGAGCCGTCGTTTTCATGGATGGATCGCGCCGTGACCAAGCGCGACGCGGCCGTGGCCTGGATCAAGTCGAACGTCAACATGCGCTCCTTGCACGCCGACCCGCGCTGGCCGGCGTTGCTCCACAAGCTCGGCCTGGCGGACGAGCAGCTGAGATAACGTCCAACGCTGAACGCCCAACTTTTAACGCCGAATGACAGAGACGGTTCGTGAATACCTGAGGTCAGCCATTTGAGCGTTAAACGTGGAGCGTTTGGGCCCGGCCGGCTGCGTCGGTTCTACTTGGTTTCCGGCGGCGGGGTGGCATCCCGCAGGGTCCAGTGTTGGAGGCCTTCCAGCTGCCAGAACTTCGGATAGAGCAGCGGGCTGGTGAAAAGCAGGCGCCCGGCCGGATCGCGGAAAAACACCCGGCCGCGCTCGACGCCGGTGAATTCCAGCCGCCCGAGGACCGCGTGATCGATCCAGGTGCCGGCTGGTGTCGCCGTGAAGCGTCCGAGCCAGGAAACATAGCGCCCGCCCGCCTCCGGCCGGGCGCCGATGGCGGACGCGAGTCCGGCCCCGGGCGGGATGACAACCCCGCCGGCCTTCTCCAGCACCGGTCCCCAATACGGGATGTCGGCGGGCACATAGAGGCTGGCGGGGCCGCTTTGTTGGGCGAGTTGTTGAATGGCCGGCAGCGCGTCGCGGAGCCGGTAGCTCGTTGCGCCCCGCGCCCAGTGATTCTGCCCGGGCAGCGAGAAAGCCAGCAGCCCGGCGAGCAGCAGGAGCGCACCGGCCAGCTGGGCGCGGCTGAGCAGATGGGCGCCGAGGATGCCGAGCCCGGCATAAAGCAGCAGGGTGGGGGCCGTGAGGTAGCGCGTGTGCACCGGGAGGACGAGCGTGGCCAGCTCGGCGACATAGGCGGTGCGCGTCAGGCTGAGCAACAACATGAGCAGGCCGGCGCCGAGCAGCAGCGCGGCGGGGCGGGCGAAGTCGCGGGCGCGGTTGCGCCAGAGCGCCGTGCCCACCGCGCCGGCCACGGCGAGGGCGAAAGCGTCGAGGAGCAGGGGGGATTGCGCCGCGAGGAATCCCGCCGGGCGCGGGCCGAGCAGGCCGGCTCCCAACCAGCCGCGCAGCACGAGCCGGTCCGAGGCTGCCGCGAGCTCGGCCCATTGGAAACTGCCCGTGCGCTCGGCGTGCCCGAGGCGCAGCCACAGGACGAGGATCGCGACCACCAGCAGCGCGCCGCCGGTGAAGCCGAATCTCAGCCGCTCCGCGCGGTCGCGGCCGCGCCACGCGGCCAGCAGCACGAAGGGCGTCAGCACGAGGGTGGACGGGGAGGACCAGACGCAGAGCAGGACCGCGGCCCCCAGCGCCAGCCGGCGGGCGGGGCCAGGGGGCGGCGGGACGAGCAGGAGGAGGCAGAGAGCGAAGGCGAGATACCAGTGCAGGCCGAGCAGCAGGCCGAGGTTCTGGGCGTGGGGTGCTAGGGCCAGCAGCACCACGAGACCGAGGCGGGTCGCGTCGGAGGGCAGGACGCGGCGGAAGGCGGGCAGGTAGAACGCGGCGAGGATGACGGCGTTCAACCCGAGGCCGAGCGCGGCATAGGCGTAGGGCTGGAGGATGACCGGCAGCAGCGTGCACAGCTCGGCAAGCAGCCGCGGCAGCACGTGGAAGTAGCCGGCGTAGGGCTGCAGCAGCGAGCCGGGGAAGGCCTGGTTCCAGGCGCCGGCGAAAAACACCCAGCCGTCCTCCGCGACGAATTCGCCCGTGCTCCAATACAGCGGCACGCGCGCGGCGAGGAGGGCGAGCACCGCTCCCGTGAGCAGGAGCTGTTTCCAGCCCCGGTGGGCGGCCAGGTGCTCGGTGCGGCTCATGGGTTGGGGTGGCCGGCGGGAGTGTTCGTTGTCCTGTCGGTCATGCGGAATGGGGGTGTGGAGGTGGATGAGCAGCTGAGATAAACGTCCAACGCTGAACGTTTAACTTTTAACGCCGAATGACAGAGACGGTTCGCGAATACGGTGGTCAGCTACTTGAGCGTTAAGAGTTCAGCGTTTGGCGTTAAGCGTTGCGCGGAGCGTCACAGCTCCGCGGCGATCTCGGCTACTTGGCGGGTGAACGTGATGCCGCTGTCGGGCGGGAAGTGTTTCAGGCCGTCGGCGCGCAGGGCGGGGGCGTGGAGGCGGACGTAGTCGTCAAAGGCCTTGCGCGAGGGGAAGGTGTAGTGGGTCTCGCAGATCGCGGGCGCGGCGTCCGTGGGAGTCGGTCTCGCCGTTCCGGCCTGCTGGCCAGCCGGTGTTTGTCCGGACCGGTCGTCCGGCAAAGGTAAAATGATGCGCGCGCCGGCGGCGCCGCCCTTGATGACCTCCATGATGTGGTTGGGCGAGAGCCAGGCGAGGTAGCGACCGCGGGTTTGGAGATCCGGACATGTGGCCCGCACCGTGTAGAGGATGGTTGGCATGGGTTCCTTGTAGGAGCGGGTTTATCCCGCGACCAGAGTTAATCGCGGCGCATCAAGGAGGTCGCGGCATAAAGCCGCTCCTAGCGTTCAAAAACAAACGCCCGCCGGGTGGCGGGCGTGGTTGAGGTGGAGCGCGGCGTCCTCGACGCGCTTAAAAGCCCCGCGCGCAGCGCGGGCTCCATCTACTTCGCCACGGCGCCGGGGATGGTGCCGGCCTTGACGAGGAACATCTTCTCCGGGTCGAGGTGCTTTTTGATGGCGGCGTTCACCTCGCCGACGGTGAGGGCGTTGATCTTTGCCGGATACTGGTCGAGCCAGGCGACGGGCTTGCCGCGGTTGACGGCGGCGAGCAGCGCCTGCGACATGCCCTCGGTGGTGGAGAGGGCGATCTTGAACGAGCCGGTGAGGTTGCCCTGGTGGTCGGCGAGTTCCGGCGCGGTCACGCCGTTTTGATACCATTCGCCGAGGTGCTTGCGCGCGGAGGCGATGCCCTTGTCGAGCAGGTTGGGGGCGAAGGTGGCGGTGACGCGGAAGTCGCCGTCGTTGAACATGTCGTTCGTGAGGTTGGAATAGATGCCGTAGGTGAGGCCCTCTTTCTCGCGGGTGTTCTTCATCAGGCGGCCGGAGAAGCTCGCGCCGCCGAGCACGGAGGCGCCGGCGCGCAGGGCGAGGTAGTCGGCCTCGCCGTAGCGCAGGCCGGTGGTTTGGCCGAGCACGATGTCCACGCTCGGCTTGTCGGCCATGACGACATCGTGCTCGCGCGCGGCGTCGGTCGGGGTGGCCTGGGCGGTGGCCAGGGGGGCGGAGCCGCCGGTCCAGCCGGCGAAGGCCTTGCCCAGCTCGGTCTCGACCTGCTTCACATCAATGTCGCCCACGGCGATGATGGTGAGGTGGGCGGGGCCGTAGTGGGCGGCGTGAAACGTCTGGAGCTCGGCGACGGTGGCCTTCTCGACCGAGGCGATGTTCTCCTCAGTGGTGGCGTGGCGGTTCGGGTGCCCGACCGGGTAGGCGGCGCGACTGAACTCGTCGCTGGCACGGAAGCCGGTGCTCTCGAGGGAGCGCTTGATGTTGCCGGCGGTCTGCTTCTTCAACTTGGCGAGTTCCTCGGCGGAGAAGAGCGGGTGGCGCAGCTGCTCGGCGAGGAGGGTGACGACGAGCGGCACGTCCCTGGCGAGGCAGCGGGCGTTGAACTCGAGCACGCCGGTGTTGACCGAGAAGCTGATGGAGGCGCCGACGGCGTCGAGCTGCTCCGTGATCCAGGCCTTGTCGTGCAGGGTGGTGCCGCGGTCGAGCATGTCGCCGACGAGCGTGGGCAGGTAGGGATGGTCGGCCGGGGCCTTGTTGTCGCCGGCGGGCAGGGCGCCGCGGAGGTAGACGACGTCCTTCACGCCGGTCTTGTAGGCGATGAGGTCGAAGCCGGCGATCTTGGTGCGGACGGCCGAGCCGGCGATGTCGGCGAGGGCCGCGGTGGCGGCCAGAGTGAAAGTGAGGAGCGGGAGGAGGATGCAGGCGAGACGTTGGAAGGTGTTCATGGGAGTATTATCGTTCTCGTTCTCTTACTCGTTATCGTTCTCCTGGCTGGCTCAAGTCCGAGAAGGAGAATGATTATGAGAAAGAGAACGATGGTTGCGGGTTACTTGGACGCGGCGGCCGGGGCGGGCTTGGGGGCGGCGGGTTGCAGGGGGACGAACCAGCCGGTCGTGCTCTGGTTCTCGTTGAAGTATTTGGCCGCGATGCTCTGCACCATGGCGGGGGTGACGTGCGGGTAGCGTTCGGGGAGCTGCACGTAGTTCTGCCAGTCGCCGACGGCGATGTCCTCGTTGAGGATGCCGGCGATGGCGAAGGAGCCGTCGCGGCTGAAGGCGGTCTCGGTGCGGAGCTTGGCCACGGCGGCGTCGGTCTCCTGCGGGGTGACGCCGTCCTTTTTGATCTTCTCGACCTCCTCGAGGATGATCTTCTCGACCTGGTCGTGCGTGGCGCCGGGGGCCAGGGCGGCGAAGATGATGAAGAGGGTCGGGTCCTTGAAGTAGCCGTTGTAGGGCGAGACGCTGGTGGTGAGGCCCTTGTCGGTCAGGGCGCGGTAGAGGCGGCTGTTCTGGCCGTCGCCGAGGATGTTGGCGAGGACGTTGAGGGTGGCGAAGTCGGGGTGGAGGCCGCCGATGGACTTGTAGCCGACGGCGACGACGCCGAGCTGGCCGGCGCGCTTGACGGTGACGCGGCGGGGGCCGGTCTGCTCGGGCTCCTCGGTGTAAACCTCGGGGATGGGCTGCGGGGACTTCGGGATGGCGCCGTAGTGTTTCTGCACGAGGCCGAGGGCCTGCTCGGGCGTGAAGTCGCCGAGGACGCTGACGGTGGCGTTGTTCGGCCAGTAGAAGGTGTCGTAGAACTCCTTCAGCTTCCCGATGGAGACCTTCTCGATGTCGGAGCGCCAGCCGATGGTGGAGTGGTGGTAGGGGTGGGCCTGGTAGGCGGCGGCCATCATCTCCTTGATGAGGGCCTGGAAGGGCGAGTTCTCGCCGCGCTCGAACTCGTTGCGGACGACGGTCATCTCGGGCTTCCGCTCGTTGTCGTCGAGGATGAGGTTGCGCATGCGGTCGGACTCCATGCCGATGACCATGTCGAGGTGCTCGCTGCCGAGGGTCTGGTAGTAGTTGGTGCGGTCGAGCCAGGTGGTGGCGTTGTATTGGGCGCCGGTGCGCTCGAGGATGCGGTCGATGATCTGGCCGTTGGCCTTGTTGTAGTTTTTCGAGCCCTTGAACATGAGGTGCTCGAGCAGGTGGGTGGCGCCGGTGGTGCCGGTGACCTCGTTGCGGGAGCCGACGCGGTAGGTGACCATGAAGGTCACGACCGGGGCGGAGCGGTCCGGCATGAGGAGGACTTGGAGGCCGTTGGCGTCGAGGCGGTATTCGTCGATGCCGCCGAGGGACTTGACGTAGGTGAAGCCCGCGACGCTGGCCGGGGCGGCCGGGAGGGCCGCGGCGGACAGGCAGAGGGCGAGGAACACGAGGGAACGTTTTATCATAAGCATGGGGGATGAGAGCGGAAAACCTAGTGTTTCGCGCCGCCGCTGCAACAAGACAAACGGCGTGCGGCCGGCCGGCGGGGACTGGCGGTCCGGCGCGCCGGGTGAGCGGCCGGCCGGGCGGATCAGCGGCGGGGCAGTTTGCGCAGCAGCGCGGTGACGGCGGCCTCGAGCTGCGGGTCGCGGCCGGCGGCGAGGGCGGCGGGGTCGTTGGCCACGGCGAGGTCGGGCACGATTTCCTGGTTCTCAAACCAGCCGGTCTTGAAGTCGCGGGCGCCGAGCTGCGGGATGCCCCACTTGAGCGCGCCCTTCATCGGCAGCAGCCACCAGGCGGCCGTGCCGGTGCCGGGCACGCGGTCGCCGATGACGGGGCCGAGCTTCTGGCGGCGGTAGAGGTGGGGAAAGATGCTGCCGTCGGAATACGAGGCGGCGTTCTGCACGAGCGCCGTGGGCCGCGCCCAGCGGCCCGAGGGGATGCGGCCGACCACCTCGGTGTCGCGGTTGACGAAGGCGGCGGTGACCTCGCCGGTGAAGAGCGTGATGAGCTGGTCGTGCAGGTTGCCGCCGGCGTTGTAGCGCACGTCGATGACGAGGGCCTCCTTGTTCCGGCAGTCGCCGATGACCTCGCCGTAGGCGCGCTGGTAGGAGGCGAGGTCCATCGCCGGGAGATGCACGTAGCCGAGGCGGCCGCCGGAAAGTTTTTCCACGAGCGCCTTCCGGCCGGCCACCCAGCGCGCGTAGCTGAGGGCGGCGGCCTGCTGCTGGGTGATGGGCACGACGGTCTCGATGAGCGTGGTCTTGCTGCCGGGCGGTTGGATGAGCAGCTGGACGGCGGTGTCAGCCATGCCGTTGAGCAGCTGGTCGAGGTTGGTGAACTCGTTGATCAGCTCGGAATCGATCGCGAGGATGAGCGTGCCGGGCCCGAGGCGGCCGCCGGGCAGGTCAGCCGGGCCGCCGGGCAGCACCGCGGCCACGCGCAGGCCGGGCCCCGCATGATCGTCGTCGAAATACATGCCGAGCGAGGCGGTGTGGTCGGCGAGCGGCGGGGGCTTCAGATAGTAACAGCCCATGTGCGAGGCGTTCAGCTCGCCGGCCAGCTCGGACATCATCTCGGCGAAGTCCTCGGCGGTATCGAGGTGCGGGAGAAACCGCGCGTAGCGGGTCCGCAGGGCGGCCCAGTCGCGGCCGTGCAGGGTGGGCTCGTAGAATTTCAACTTCGTCAGACGCCAGAAGTGCCCGAACCAGTAGGCCCCTTCCTCGCGGACATCGACGTCCATGGTGGTGTCGAGCGGGAAGCTGCGGGTCGCGCCGGTGGCGAGATCGGTCTGCTCCACGTTGCCGTTGGCCAGCGCGAATAGCTGCTGCGCGGCGGCATCGAGGGCGTAGGCGTCGGCGAGGGGCCGGGTGAAGAGCTCGGTCTGTTCGCCGGTCGCCACGTCGAAACGCCGGGCGACGGCCTTGCCGCTCGGCGCCTTCTCCACGACGAGCAGCGAATCATGGCCGAGCGAGAGCGCGTAGAGCAGGGGTGTGAGCGAGAACGGCGTGAGCCGCTTCGTCCGGTGCTCGATGCCGACCGGTTGCGGCTGCCAATTGGCGCCGTCCGCCTCGTCCTTGGCATCGAAGCCGGCGCGGGTGAGGTAGGCGAGGTAGAGGTCGAGCTGGCCGACGGAGGCGTCGGCGCGGTGGAGGCCCTCGCGACTTGAGGCCCACAGGACGGCCTTGCCGTCGGGGCTGAACCGTGGCCCGGCGTCGTGATAGCCGCTGTGCGTGACGAACATCGGCGCGGCCCGGCCGGAGGCATCGAGCAGCACGATGTCCTGGTTGGTTACGATCGAGCCAACCGTGGCGGTGAGCCACCGGCTGTCGGGCGACCACTCGAAGCTCATGTCGTCGTCCCGGTAGGAATAGGCATAGCCGGCGGGCAGGGCCGTCACCGTCGCGCCGGTGGCCCGGTCGAGCACGCGGATCTGGTTGCGGTCGGCGAGGTAGGCGAGGAGCCGGCCGTCGGGCGAGATTTTCGGGTAAAGCACGTCGCCGTCCGTATCGACGAGCTTCCGCTCCGTGACGGGGCCGTCCGCGTCGCCGAGGGTCGCTTCGTAGATGTCCATGTCGCCGTCGCGCTCGCTGATGTAAACGAGCGACCGGCCGTCGGGGGCGAAGCTGACATCGCGCTCGTGCGCGGCGGTGCGGGTGATGCGGCGCGTGGCACCGGTCGCGGTCGAGAGGACAAACACCTCGCCCCGCGCGACGACGGCCACCTGGCGACCGTCGGCCGACAGCTTCATTTCGGTGAGGTAGTCGTTGGCGCTGGCCGTGGTGGTGGCCGGCCGGGCGGTGGCCGGCGGGAGGCGGACGGGCACGCGGGTGGCCTGCTTCGCGCCGGTCGGCCGGCGCCAGATCTCGCCTTCGAGGCCGTAGACCAGCGTGCCATCGCCGGCCACGCTCAGGAAGCGCACCGCGGCACCGCGATGCTGCGTCACCTGCACGGGCTTGGCGCCCGGCTTGAGGCCGGCCTGCCACACGTTGAACGAGCCGGAGCGCTCGCTGAGGTAGTAGTAACTGCGACCGTCCGGGGCCCAGACCGGGTCGCGGTCCTCGCCGCGGAAATCGGTCAGCTTGCGGTGAGCCTTGGTCGCCAGGTCGTGGAGCCAGATGTCGTGTGCGCCGTCGGAGACCGCGCCCTTGCGCCACTCGTTCTCATAGACGGGCCGGTTCTCATAGAGCAGCTGGCCGCCGCCGGGATCGGGCGAAACCTCGAGGGCCGGCGTCGGGAGGATGAGCCGGGAGCGGCCGCCGAGCGCCGGCACGGTGTAGAGCTGGTCGCTGGTGGCGTAGCCTCCGGCGAGGATGGTCTCCGGGCTGCCGAGGCGGGATGAGGCAAAATAAATCACGCCGCCGTCCGGCGAAAAGGCAAAGGGCTGGTCGTCCGCGGAGTGGTGGGTCAGTCGCGTGATCTTCCCGCCGGCGGCGGGCATGATGAAGATATCGAAGTTCCCGTGGGGCTTGGCGGCGAAGGCCAGCATCGAACCGTCGGGCGACCACACCGGGCGCGTGGCATACTGGTCGGTGTCGGTGAGCGGCACGGCGTCCCCGCCCGCCGCGGGCACGCGCCAGAGGCGGCCGCTGGCGGTGAAGGCGATCGCGGTGCCGTCGGGTGACACCGCCGGGTAGCGGAGCCATTGGGTAGACTCCGCCGCCAGTGGAACGGTGGCACCCGCGCCGGCCAGGGCCAGCAGGAGCAGGAGAATCTTGCTGCGTCGGTTGCAGTTCACGCTGGGAAGGGTGAAGGAAGGGGGCCGGTTTTTCCAGCGGAGTCGGCCGGCCGGCTCGGATTCCGGCGGCGGACTATTGGGGCAGGGGAGCGTTGTGGCGCTGGGGGGCGCAGGCGTCCTGGGTTGTCCGGCGACAGGCGGAGGGGTTCCATGGGCAGGTTTGAGGCGGTGGCAGGAAAAGACCCCTTTCGCGTGCCGACGGCAATCCGGCAATGTCGCCCCCAGCCCAGGCGCAGATTCTTTTAATTGGTTTGGCGGGGTGGGGTGTCTAGAAGGATGAGCAGCCTCCAGCCGGAGGCCGCCGCCCCCATGCCCCCGCCGGATTCAGAACTTGCCCGCTGGTTTGCCGAGGAAGTGCAGCCGCACGAACCGGCGCTGCGCGGCTGGCTGCGCGGCCGGTTTCCGACGCTGGCGGACACGGACGACCTCGTGCAGGAATCCTATGCGCGGCTCCTGCGGGCGCGCGGCACGGGGTCCATCGCCTGCGCCAAGGCCTTCCTCTTCGTCACGGCGCGCAACCTCGCGCTGAACCAATTGCGGCACCTGCGCCACGAACGGCCCGAAGGCATCACGGAAATCGACACCTCGGGTGTCTTGGATGAGAGCGCGGCCATCCCCGAATCGGTGGCCCGCGCCGAGGACCTCCAATTGCTGATCCATGCCATCCAATCGCTGCCCGACCGCTGCCGCCAGATCATGACGCTGCGGAAGATCTACGGCCTCTCCCAGAAGGAGGTCGCCGCGCGCTTGGCCATCTCCGAGCACACGGTCGAGGCGCAGGGCGCCATCGGCCTGCGCAAGTGCATCGAGTATTTCCGCCGCCACGGCTATCGCGCGGGTGCGCGATAAAGCGCCAACCTCCACCCTCCAAGTTCCAATGAGTTTCCAAAATCCAATTTGCCCGGGGTTCCTTGCTTCCTGTTTCTCTGGAGCTTGGAGCTTGGAGCTTGGAGCTTCCGCCGCTCTTGTCTCTCGCCTGCTGTGAAAACCGAACCATCAGACAACTTTCCCGACGATGCTCTATCGCCCGAACACGAGGCGGCGGCATGGATGCTGCGCCATGACCGCGGCCTGACCGCCGCCGAGCAGGATGAGTTTTCCCAATGGCTCGCCGCCGACCCGCGCCGCCCGGCCGCCTGGGCCGAGCACCGCTGGGGTTGGGAGGAACTCGATCGTCTCGCGGGCATGCAATCCTCGGTGCACGCCGTGCCGGATCCGGATCTGCTCTCGCCGCGCCGGAGCGCCTGGGTGAAGGCGGGTGGCACCGGGCGTTATTTGTATGCGGTGCTGGCCGCCGCGGCCGCCGTCGCCGTGGGCATTTATTTGTGGCAGCAGCCGGTGGCGCCGACCGCTGCCCCGTCCGGCGAAACTCCGCCGATCCGCTCGCTGGCGCTCATCGAGCAGCGCGCGCTGCCCGACGGCTCGGTCATCGAGCTGAATCGCGGGGCGGTGGTCACCGAGCACTTCACGGCCGGCGAGCGCCGCGTGCGGCTCGAGCGCGGCGAGGCGCACTTCCAGGTGGCGAAGGACGCCGCCCGGCCGTTCTTCGTCGAGGCCGGCAGCGTGGCCGTGCGCGCGGTCGGCACGGCGTTCAATGTCCGTCTCGATCAGGCCTCGGTCGAGGTGCTGGTCACCGAGGGCAAGGTCAGCGTCGCTGCGTCCTCGGCTCCGGGTGCCGAGCCGGTCATACCGTTGATGGGGATGAACGAGCGCACGGTGGTGTCGTTCGCGCCCGCCGCGCCGGCGCCGCAGGTGACCCTGGTGCCGCCGGCCGAGATTGAGGCCCGTCTGGCCTGGCAGCCGCGGCTGCTGGATTTCACCAATGCGCCGCTCGCCGAGATTGTGGCCGAGTTCAACCGCCGCAATCCCGTCCGCCTCGTGCTGGCCGACGAAGCCTTGCGCAGCCTCCGCCTGAGCGCGACCTTCCGCTCGGACAACGTCGAGGGCTTCGTGCGCCTGATGGAGTCGGATTTCCGCATGCAGCTGGTGCGGCGCGGCGACGAGATCGTGCTGAGCCGCGCGCCATGATTTGGCCGGGGTTGTTCCGACAACCACGAAATTCTTTTAATGGAAAATGCGGTGCCGGGTTTCGTGTAAGCAGCCAACCACACCCCAACATGCTCACGACGATCCTGCCCCCGTGGCACCGCCTCCTGCGGCCCATCCTGTCCGGTCTCGCGGCCCTCGCCGCCCTGCTCACCCTGTCCGCAGCCGACGCGGTGAAGATGAATTTCGATCTCCCGGCCGGTCCCGCCGGCGAAACGCTCAAGGCCTTCGCCCGCCAGGCCGGCCGGGAGATTGTCTTTGCCCCGCAAGTGGTCGAGGCGGTGAACACCCAACCGGTGCGCGGCGAACTCGAGCCCAAGGACGCCCTCGATCAGATGCTGGCCGACACGGGGCTGGCTGCCACGCAGGACGCCAGAACCGGCGCGTTCGCCGTGCGCAAGGAAACCCCCGTTGAATCAAAAAACGGCTCAAGCCGGCTCCAGACGCAGGCGGCAAACCGCGCTGAGGAGACCGGCGAAAAGGTGACGCTGGAAAAATACACGGTCACCGGTTCGCGCATCACGCGACTCGAGGGAGAGGGCCCACAGCCGACGGCGGCCTATGCGCCGACGGACATCTCGGCCCGCGGTTTCATGAACCTCGGCGATTTTGTGCAGAGCCTCTCGTTCAACAGTGGCACCGCCAATTCCATCGGCGTGCCCGCCGCCAACCCGGTCAGCAACGTGCCGTTCGCGCGCGGCGCCGTGACGATGAACCCGCGCGGCCTCGGGGCCAACCGCTTCCTGGTGCTGCTCGACGGCCGGAGGCCCTCGGCCTACGGGCTGGCCGACAACCGCGGCGGCTCCGTCTTTGATTTCAACAGCATCCCGGCCGAGGCCATTGCCAGCATCGAATACCTGAAGGATGGCGGTTCGGCGATCTACGGCTCCGATGCCATCGCCGGCGTGATGAACATCCGGCTCAAGCAGAACTACGACGGTGTCTCGGTCAACCTGCTCGCCGGCAACACGCTCGGACACGACACGTTCACCAACACCGCCAGCCTGCTCACCGGCGGAACGACGGAGAAGGGCAGCTACCTGTTCAACGTAAACTGGTTTCGGCAGAACGGGAATTTCGCGATGGATTACGATCGCTCGCAGAGCACCGACTACTCGGCGTTCCCTGCGCCGCGCGGCCAGAACAACAACAGCAACAGCAACTGGCCCTTCAATCTCACGCTGACCGCCGCGCAGGCCACGGCGGCCGGATACACCGGTGGCGCGGGCGGCTATGTCATCACCGGCGGTGTGCCGACGGCCACCCCGACGCTCGGCAGCTTCAGCCGCGCGGGCACCAACCTCAACACGCTCACCAACGCGAACCGCTACGACTTCGCTCCGGCCACGCAGTTGACGCCGAACCAGGAAAACTTCAGCGCGCTGCTCAGCCTGAAGCACCGCTTCAGCGAGACCCTCACCGGTTTTGCGCAGATCCTGGTGAACAAGAATCGCACCGGCATCGTCTACACACCGATCTCGATCAACAGCCGCTCGATCCGGAACGCGGACAACTCATTCCTCACCATCCCGGCAAACAACCCGTTCAACCCGTTCGGTTTCGCGCTCGATGACTTCCGCGGTCGCGGCAATTTCGGCCCGCTGCGCACATTCGACGTCGAGTCCACCGGCGGCACGCTGATCCTCGGGCTCGAAGGCCGGCTCGCGTCTAGGTGGGACTGGACCGCCAGTTTCCTCCACAGCGAGAGCGTGGTGGATCAGCTTGCTGGCAACCAGGTGCGCACCTCCGACATGCAGGCGGCGCTCAACGGCACGCTCGCCGGCTTCAACGGCCGGTTCTTCAACCCGTTCGGCCCATCGGACCCGGCGCTGACGCAGTCGCTGTTCGTCACCTCCACCAGCAATTCCAAGAGCATCACGACCGGCATCGAGGTGTCGGCCTCGGGCAAGCTGTTCGCGATGCCGGCGCTCGCCGGCCAGCGCTCGGCGGGCGATGTCGCGCTGGCGGTCGGCGCTGAATGGCGCAAGGACGAACTCGACAACAATTCCGACCCGGTCGGCTACCTCGTGACGGTGGGTGACCTCCCCTATGCCGGATCGCGCACCGTGAAGTCAGCCTACGCGGAACTCGTCGCGCCCGTGCTGCCCAAGCTGCTCACGCTGCAACTCGCCGGCCGGTTCGACGAATACGACAGCTTCGGCAGCACGGTGAACCCCAAGTTGGCGCTGGTCTCGCAGCCGTTCTCCTTCCTCAAGATCCGCGCGTCCTATTCGCGCACCTTCAAGGCGCCGGAGATCGGGCAGCTGTTCCAGCCGGCCCTCACGACCTTCACGACCGCGATCTCGGACCCGCTCAACCCCGGCCTTGGCCTCAACACCTACCCGTTCATCGCCTCGGGCAACCGCAACCTCGAGCCCGAGAAGGGCCGGGTCTGGTATGGCGGCGTGGTGGTTGACCTCAACCGGCTCGTGAAGGGCCTGAGCGTCTCCGCAGACTATTTCAATCTGGAGTTGGACAACGTCATCACGACGTTCACGACGCCCACGGTGTTCTTCAGCCTCTTCCCACAGCGGGTCATCCGCAACTCCGCAGGCGTGATCCAGTATTTCGACGCCAGCACGATCAACGCCGCCGGCTACCGGTGGCGCGGGGCGGACTTCGGCCTCGATTACAAGCTGCCCGGCACGCCGTGGGGCGACTTCGCTCTCAGTGCGCAGGCGACCTACATCGACCACTTCGCCCTCAATGCTGGCAGCGGTGCGGGATTCGTGAACACGGCCGGTCGCTACAACAATCCGCGCGTGGCGGGCAGCGGTCAGGTGACGTGGCGGCGCGGGCGTCTGGGTGCCAGCCTCGGCGCGCAGCACAAGGGCAGCTACCTGATGGACCAGTTTGCACCGGCCTGGGTCGAGGGCTCCGAGACGCTCTACAATGGTTCCGTGACGTTCGACGCGCCTTGGCGCACGCGGATCACGGTCGGTTGCAACAACCTGCTGGACACCAATCCGCCACAGAACGGCAAGGCAATCCCCAGCTACGGCTTCGACATTGCGACCTACGCCGCGTGGTCCATGGGGCGCTTTGTCTATGTGAAGGTGAAGAAGGATTTCTAAGGCGTCCGTCATGCCGCACTTTCGCCTCCACCGGGTTGCCTGGCTCGCCTGCCTTCTGGCCGCCGGCGCCGGCGCAGCGCCGGTAGCGGGCCTTCGCCTGATTGGCGTGCGTTCGCTGCCGGCCGGACAGTCCTTTGAGGGAACCGTCGTCGGCGGGCTGTCGGGTCTCGATTACGTCGCCGCCAGCGACCGGTGGATCGCGGTCAGCGACGATCGCTCGGAACACGGCCCCGCGCGCGCCTACGCCTTGCGGCTCGATTACGACGCCCGGCAGTTCAAGGCCGCGGCGGTCGAGTCACTCATCGTGCTGCGCCAGCCGGACGGCACGACCTATCCCAATCGCGAAGCACGGAGCGCGCGCGGCGGGGCCGTGGCGGATTTCGAGACACTGCGCCTCGATCCGGCCGATGGCTCGCTCTGGTATGCGAGCGAGGGCGACCGGGCGATGAGTCTGCAGCCATTCGTGCGGCACGCGGCCCGTGATGGTAAATTCCTGGGCGACCAGCCGCTGCCGGAGCGTTTTCGTTTTCCGCCCAACGGCGAGGCTGGGCCGCGGGCCAACTTGGTTTTCGAGGGACTCAGTTTCACGCCCGATGGTGCCAGCCTGTGGGTTGCGCTCGAAGCGCCGCCGGCGACGGACGGCCCGCTGCCAACCACTGTGTCCGGCGCGGTGACCCCGTTCGTGCGCCTCGCGCGCGACGGCCGGGTGCTGGCCGAATGCGCCTATCCGCTCGATGCGATACCGGTCGCGCCGACATCCGGCCGCCTGGCCGACAACGGTGTTTCCGAGGTGCTGGCGACGGACGACGGCGGTTTGCTGGTTCTAGAGCGTTCCGGCGTGCAAGGCGCCGACGGAACCTTCCGCTTTCATGTGCGACTCTACGCCGCCGAGGTCGGTTCCGCCCCGATGCAGAAACGGTTGCTCGCGGATTTTGACCGCCTGAGGCCCGACGGAGCCGACAACCTCGAGGGCATGGCTTGGGGCCGGAAGCTTCCGAACGGCCACACCACTCTGGTGCTGGTGTCGGATGACAATTTCAACGCCGCCCAGAGCACGCAGCTGTGGGTGTTCGAGGTGCTGCCGACCGCGGACACCGCAGCGCCTTCGCCCAAACCCCAGCGCCAGTGGAACGATTTTTTCGAGGGCGTCGTCCACGATGAGCGACGTATCGCGGGTTTCGTCGGGCCCTACGGCTGGCTCAGCAATTATTTCGAGTGTCCTGTGAGTTACGAAGGGCGCGCCTACGGCTCAACGGAGGCGGCCTACCACGCGAGCAAATTTCCGGAGGCCGAGCGCGACGAATTCACCAGACTCGGCCCCGACGCATCCAAGAAGCTCTCGCGCCGGAAGTCGCTGGACCAGGCTTGGTGGGATGCGCGCAAGGAGCGCGTGATGCGCGAGATTACCCAAGCCAAGTTTACCCAGAATCCCGGCCTCGCCGCGAAGCTGCTCGACACTGGCGACCGCGAGCTTGAGGAGCTGAACTGGTGGGGCGACAAGTTCTGGGGCACCGTTCAGGGAGAGGGGCGCAATATGTTGGGAAAAATTCTCATGGAAGTGCGTGCTGAGCTGCGCGCGGGGCATCAACCATAGTCAGAGCCCAGCATGGTTGCGCCTGAACATCCCAATACGGTTCGCGATCCCGCCGAGGTAGACCGCCTTTACCGCTACTGGCGGGTGCGGGTGATGTATGCGATGACGACGGGATACGCGCTCTACTATTTCACGCGGAAAAACATCTCGATGGCGGCCAAGCCGATCACCGACGAGTTCGGTTTCACCAACACGCAGTGGGGCATGGTGCTCAGCGCCGCGACGGTTGTCTATGCGCTGTCGAAGTTCCTCAGCGGCGTCATCGGCGACCGCGCCAACCCGCGCTGGCTGATGGCGGGAGGACTGTTGCTGTCGGCCTTGGTGAACCTGGCATTCGGCTTCGCGGCCGGGTTGGGCTCGTTTGTGGCGCTGTGGGCGCTGAACAACCTGTTCCAGGGCGCGGGGTCGCCGCCGTGCTTCCGGTTGCTGACCCATTGGTTCAGCCCACGTGAAATTGGCCGGGCCTGGGGTGTGTGGAACGCTTCCCATCAGATCGGCGGGGCGGTCATCGCCGTGTGGGCGGGGTGGCTCGTGACACACTATGGCTGGCGTGCGGCCTTCTGGGCACCGGCGGTGGTGTGTCTCGTGGGTGCGTTTTGGTTGTTCAACCGGCTGACCGATTCGCCCGAGGCGATGGGCCTGCCACCGGTCGAGGTTTACAAGGAGGGCGCCGCGCCGGTCGCGGCCAGCCGGCATGATGATTCGTTCTGGGGCATCTTCCGCGAGCACATCCTGACGAATCCGTGGGTGTGGGTCGTGAGCTTTGCCAATTTCTTCATCTACATCGTGCGCATCGGTATCCTCGACTGGGCGCCCAAATATCTTGTCGAGGCGAAGAATTTTTCCCTGAAGGACGCAGGCTGGGCTCTCTCGGCCTTCGAGCTCGCGGGTATCTTCGGCGCCTACGCTGCAGGCTGGATTTCGGACCGGATGGACGGTCGCCGCGGACCGGCGTCGGTCATGTTCATGATCCTGCTGATCGTCTCGGTGGGCATTCTGTTCTTCGTGCCGGCGGGTCAGCGGCTGACCATGGCGGCGGTGTTCACGGCCATTGGTTTCTTCGTCTATGGCCCGCAGATGCTGGTGGCGGTGGCCGCGGCCGATTTCGCCACCAAGGTCGCATCGTCGAGCGCCGTGGGCCTGACCGGTTTGCTGGGCTACCTCGGGGCCACGCTGTGCGGTGTCGGCACCGGCGTGATAGCCGACCATTACGGCTGGGACGGCGTGCTCTGGTTCTACGGAATTTCGGCCGTGATTGGCTGCGCGCTACTCGCCACCACCTGGCACAAGACCGCGGCCAATGTCCGCTAAAGCTGCTCTTATGGAAAAACAAATATCCTGCCTTCTCAGTCTTTTCCTGCTCTGCCTGCCGGTCGTCTCCGGTGCGACAGAGCATGCGCTGGGCGGCAAGACTTCCCGTTCCCTGGTCGCCGGGCGATTGTCCGTCTGCGTCTATTGCGGGGCCAGCGACCTCGCGGAGGCGAAATACGCAGCGACGGCCCGGCAACTAGGGGCAGAGCTGGCGGCGCGGCAATGGACATTGGTGTGGGGTGGAAGCAGGACCGGGCTGATGGGGGCGGTCGCGCGCGGGGCCAAGGAGTCGGGCGGTCGCGTGGTGGGTGTGCTGCCGGAGTTCATCCAGAAATGGGAAGTGGCTTACAAAGAGGCGGACGAGATGATGGTCGTGACGACCATGGCCGAGCGGAAAATGCTGCTGCAGGCGCGATCCGACGTTTTTGTGATCCTGCCCGGCGGGGTTGGCACGCTCGACGAGATCGGCGACACGCTCGACCTCAAGAACCTGAGCCAGCATCACAAGCCGATCATCCTGCTCAACCAGGACGGCTACTACGACACACTGCTCGCGTTTCTCGACCACAGCATCGCAGAGAAGTTCAGCAAGCGCGAGGCGCGCGCACAGCTCATGGTGGTGCGCACGCTCGACGAGGTGATCTCGGCCTTGGCTGAGATCGAGCGCGGTTCGGGCGTTTCACCCTGAAGGGATTCCAGACACCCGGCCGGGCCGGCACCCTTAGTCGAGCGGAGTTATTTTTTACACGAGCAGGTTAGCCCTTGAGGTTTGGGGCGGCGGACCTAAGCCGGATTGAGGTCCCCTTCTGTCCGCCCCGTGAGTGAACTGCACCCCATCCCGGCATCGCCACCGCCAGGCCTTTCTCCGGCCTCGCACCAATGGTTCGTCGAGGCGGTGCAGCCGCATGAAACGGCGCTCCGCCGCTGGCTGCACGTCCGGTTTCCGCGGATGGACACCGACGACCTCGTGCAGGAGAGCTTCCTGCGCATCCTGCGCGCCCACGCCAGCCAGCCGGTCGAGCACCCGAAGGCCTTTCTCTTCACCATCGCCCGCAACCTTGCGCTGAACCAGATCCGCCACGACCGGCACGAGCACCGCGAGGCCCTAAGGGAGATCGATCCCTCGGCGGTCCTAGATGATACGCCGGGCATTCCCGAAGCCCTTGCCCGACGCCAGGAACACGAACTCTTGATCCAAGCCCTCCAGAGCCTGCCCGAGCGCGCCCGCCAGGTCTTCACCCTGCGCCGGATCTACGGGCTTTCGATCAAGGAAATCTGCGCGCGCCTGGACATCGCCGAGAAAACCGCCGAGGCCCACATCTCCCTCGCGATCCGCCGTTGCACCGACTTCGTCCAGACTGCGGATCAGCGCGCCCCGCGCGCCCCGGCTCCGGCGGTCATCTCCATTCATCATTCCGATGCCTGACCCGATTCCATTTCCTACACCCGAGCAAATCACGGAAGCCGCCGCGCGGTGGATTCCGCGACTGGACGCGGGCCTGACCGAGGAAGAAGAGCGCGAGTTCGAGACTTGGGTTGAGGCCGACGCGCGCCACGCCGAGGTGCTCGAGCGGCAGCAGGCCGTGTGGAATCGGTTCGAATCGCTGGCGCACGCGGAAGTCGCCGCCAAGCCCGATGCCGATCGCTTTGCTCCCCGGCCGGTTCCGGCCCGGCGCCGCGACTCGTCGTGGGCTCTGTGGCTGGCGGCCGCCGCCGCGGTGGCGGTGGGTGCTTTTGTCTGGCAGGCGAAGTGGGGAAGCCCGGCGCCTGTGGTCGCGCCGATGGCCACGGTCGTCGAACTGCCACCGCCGCTGGTCCTGCGCACGCTGCCCGACGGCTCCGTTGTCGGCTTGAATCGCGGGGCCGAGATCAATGTGGAGTATACCGCCACCGAACGGCGCGTGGCGCTGCTGCGCGGCGAAGCGAGCTTCACGGTGGCAAAGAATGCTGAGGTGCCGTTCGTGGTTTCCGCCGGCGGAGTGCGGGTCCGCGCGGTCGGCACGGCCTTCAACGTGCGGTTTGATCCCATCGCGGTCGAGGTGGTGGTGAGCGAGGGGCAGGTGCAGGTGGCTACGCCATCCGAGCCGAACGTGCATGCGCCGGGACTGGCTCTGCCGGTGCTCGGCGCCGGCAAACGGGCCAGTGTCCTCCTGACTGCTGCGGCACCGGTGCCGGAAGTCGCGACACTTTCGCCGGAGCAGCTCGACGCCCGGCTGGCCTGGCAGCCCCGGCTGCTCGACTTCGACGATGCACCGCTCTCCGAGATCGTCCAGTCGTTCAACCGGCACAACCCGGTGCGGCTCGTCATTGTGGACCCGTCCATCGCCGCGCTGCGGCTCAACGCGTCCATCCGCTCGGACAACCTCGAGGGCTTTGTGCGGCTGTTGGAATCCGACTTTGGCATCCGCATGGAGAAACACGGGGACGACGAAATCGCCTTGCGCCGCGTGCGTTGACTTTCGGAGGGATTAACCACGAATGCTCCGCCTACCGGCTTCGCTTGGAGCAGCCCTCCGCCTGATCGGCTCCGGTTTTGGCTCGGAGGCGCGGCTAATCGCCGCGAGGGATCGTTTCGAGTGCGATGTCATCGCGAGTCCGGCGCAGCCGGGCGTGGCGATCCAGTCGGATGGATTGCTTCGTCAACCCTTCTGGTTTCCTCGCAATGACGGAATCTGAAATTTGCGCTAAGGGTAGGGCCGGGGTGGCGGTTCATATGCAGAACTGCCCCAACCCATGAGCACACCTCCACTGATTCGCTTTGCTTTCGTCGGCGCTCATCGCGCCCTGCTGACTCTCGCGTCCATTTGCTGCCTTCTCGCCGTGCCGTCGGCGCACGCGCAGACGGTCGAGCCGAAATACTCCTTCGATGTGCCCGCGGGCGAGGCGAAGCCGATGCTCCGGCAGTTCGCGGCGCAGGCGAAGCGCGAGATCGTCATCGCGGTCGAGGCGGTGGACGGCGTTCGCACCAAGGCAGTGAAAGGCGAGATGACCGCCCGTGCGGCGGTGGACCAGATGCTTGCCGACACGGGGCTCGTCGCCACCCAGGACACCAAGACCGGCGCCTTCGCCGTGCGCAAGGAAACCCCCGTCGAATCAAAAAACGTCCCAAGCCGTCGCGCCCCGGTGACGACGGCAAGAGATGACGATGGAGTCCTCGAACTGGAGGGGTATCAAGTTTCGGGCAAGCGAGTGTCGGGAGCGATCAATCAAGGCGTTATTCCCCGGGAAGAAAACCAAGCCATTCCATATGACATCATCAGCCGCGCCGATATCGAGCGACTGGGGGTATCCAGCATTGAGGATGTATTTCGTTCGCTAACCCAATCGGGCGACTACGGCACGGGCCTGCAGGACGCGAGCCTCGGAACAACCCGGGCGTTCAACCTTGGCTACACGAAGAGCAATGTGAGCCTGCGCGGCTTCTCGGCGTTGCAAACCGCGATTCTCGTGAATGGCCGGCGTCTGATGCGCACGCAGGTTATCGAAGGGCCGGACATCAGCAGAATTCCATTGGGGGCCATCGAACGAATCGAGATCTTGTCGTCGTCCGGATCGGCCCTTTACGGCGGTGGAGCGATTGGCGGGGTGATCAACATCATCACGCGGAAGAACTACATGGGAAGCGAGCTGACGCTATACACCGGCATCGCCGCGAATGGTGGCGCGGAGGAAGTCCGGTTCACCTACACCCAGGGCATTTCGGCGGGGTCGGGCAGGACGACTGGCACGGTAACGGTGGATCTGGGGCGCCGGGCCCCCTTGCGCATGCAGCAACGCGGCTATCTGGATCGCGTATTGGCGCGCTGGACGCCGGGTTCTCCGTCCTTCAACGGCGTGCCGGCTTATGAGCAGATCGTGATTCCCGCTTTTGCCGACCTGCCGGGCACCGTGGTTGTGAATTCGAGCGTGCTGACGCTGGGCATACCCGGAAGCACAGGCGCGCGATTCGCGGCAATCCCCTCCGGCCAGAATGGCACCGGGCTTACCCCGGCCTCATTTTCGGCCACCGCCGGCACGACGAATATCGGAAGCAAGTATGGCCGCGCGCTGCTGCTGCCGGCGCAGGAGTCCATCGCGGTCAACGCCCAGATCGAGCACAGCCTGATTCCGAAGCGGTTGGAGATCTACGGGGAACTGGGGGTTTCCTATCAGCAGGCGGATAATACGGCCCCCGGTGCGCAAGCGGCCGTCTCGCTTTCGGCCACGGATGCGCGCAATCCATTCAGGACGGGCGTGACGCCGGGTTTCGTCGGCGTCCCAATCCGAATCTTCCTTGACCCCTACGACCTGGGCCAAACCGAGGAGATGCTGGAACGGCTTGGCGTGCGATCGGTGCTGGGCATCAAGGGAAGCCTGCCCGGCACCTGGAGTTATTCGCTCGACGTGAGCGGTGACTATACATGGCGGAAACAAGAATTTGGACGCCCCACACGTTATTTCTCCAATCTGATGGCCAGCAGCAATGCCGGCGCGCGGGCGTCCTACAATCTGTTTGCCGACGGGAATATGTTTCCAACCTCGGCCCAGAATCGTGCGGACTACTACGAGGGCGGCATTCGCAGCCCGGTGCAGAACGCGCGGGTGTTGGCAACAAACGTCCAGTTCGCCGGTGACATCTGCGATCTTCCCGCTGGAACGGCGCGCCTGTCGCTGGGCGGCGAGATCATCTGGAGCGAAATGAAGGAGCGCACCCGGGCAATCGTTCCGCCGATGGTCGCGACCGTGTTGAATCTCCGCCCCGACAGTGTCAGCAACTTCCTCGATTTCTCCCGCCGGACGATGGCGGTTTATACCGAGGGAATCGTGCCCGTCGTGGGAAAGAAGTGGCATCCGCTGGGACTCCATTCCCTGGACCTCAATCTCGGCGCCCGTTACGAGCGAGTCAGCGATGCGGGCGACGCGCTGACTACGGTAATCGGGGCAAAGGTCGGTGTGACCGAGGCGGTCGCCTTTCGCTTCAGCCGTTCGGAGGGGTTTGCCCCGGCGAACGAAAGCGACCTCAATACGCCGGGCACATTTCCCGGCAATTCCGCGACCGTGATTGATCCGCTGCGGGGCAATACCGTGCAGACCTACAACTTTACGGTCTTAGGCGAGGGTAACCCCGATTTGCGGCCGGAGAAGACAGTCGCTTACAACGCCGGGATGATGTTCACGCCGCCGAGTTGGAAGAATACGACATTCTCGGTTGATTACTTCTATATCACCAAGAGCGACTCGGTTTATACGCCGAGGGCGCAGGATGTGATTGCTTTGCCGGGGGCCTATCCCGGTCGCGTAACGCGTGATGCGCCGAGTGCGCAAGATGTCGCGCAAGGTTGGGCCGGGCCGGTCAACCACCTCGATCTGAGGCAGGTCAATATTGGCCAAGGCTGGACTGATGGGTTCGACATTTCCGGTCAATGGCAGCAACCGATGGAGGGGATCGGCAAGGTATCGGTCAGCGCCACCGGGACCTTCACCAATTCGTGGCGCGAGAAAATCGCGCCGGGCATTGCCACGATCAATTATGCCGGCGCCGCCTACAACACCGTCCCCATCAAGTGGCGCGGCCGCCTTGCACTTGGGTTGGAACGCGAGAGGTTTTCCGCCCGGGTAACGGCGAAGTATACCGACGACTACAGCACAAGCTCAACCACGCCGACGGCAGCCTACCCGTTCGCGGTGCCGTTTGATGGAAGCCGCATTCCCTCCACCGTTACATTTGACCTCCAAGTCGGATACCGTGTCCCGCTTATGCAAGCTGGCGCGGCCCGGTGGCAGCGCCTGTTGAGTGGCATGCAATGGACCTTGGGCTGCCTCAATGTTCTCGACAAAAATCCACCCTACGTGACGGACCTGACCTCTTTTTACAGCCGGTATGAGGATCCCCGTCAGCGTTTCATCTATCTCAACGTGAAGAAAACCTTCTGAAGCAAGTCCGACGCCGGGCTCCCGCCCAACCATCCATGAATCCTCCCGTGAAATGTTCTGCTTCCATTCCCGTGGCCCGTTATGCGGTTTCGGCCGGACGGGCGGTTGTTTTGGGGTTGGCCATGCTCACCGCCCAAGTGTCGGCTGCAGACTCGGCTGCGGCAAAGCCGCCGGACAGTCAAACACCGGCCGAGGCCGCACGGGTTTCGATAAGCGCCCTGTTGAATCTAAGCGAAGTCAACGCCGGCAAGGCTTCGCCTGAAACTTTGTTGCGCATCACGACGCAGGTTCTCGACTTTCTGCAAAAGTATCCCGATCACCCGAGGGCGAATGGCTTGGGGCTCTATCTGTCATATTACGTGGAACTGCAGTTAAGAGGCGGGGCAACCGCGGCGGATCGAGCCGCTTGGCGCCAGCACTTGGCGGCGGCATTCAACGAGGCCCTGGCGGCTCCGGCACTGAGCCCGGCCGCCTGGGCGGCAGTGAGCTTTGCGAAGATCAATGCGGATTTGGGTTTTTGGGAGCACGAAAAGATCGGCGACCTCTCCACGATCCGGGCCGAGATCGAGGTGTTTTGGCAGAAGGCACCCACGGCGAGAATGATGGCGTCGTTGGAGCGCCGTTACTTGGCGGCGTTGCAAAGCGTGGATTCCGCGAAGGCGGTGGCTCATCTGCGAAATTTGCTCACGACGGGCAATGCGGATGTCATGACCATGGCGCAAGGACTCCTGGCGCTGAACGAAGCAAAGGAGAAGCCCATGGAGCTGAAATTCACCGCCGTGGATGGTCGCATCGTGGATTTGGCGACCTTGCGGGGCAAAGTCGTCTTGGTGGATTTTTGGGCGACTTGGTGCGGTCCCTGTATCGCCGAACTGCCCAACCTGAAGGATGTTTACGCGCGTTATCACGATCGGGGTTTCGAGGTTGTGGGTGTCGCGCTCGATAAAGAAGGAGATCGCCAGAAACTATTGGATTTTGTGCACAAAGAACAGATGGCCTGGCCTCAGTATTACGATGGGAAATGGTGGAAGACCGCGATCGCGGTTCAGTTTGGCGTCTCTTCGATTCCCGCGATGTTCCTACTCGACCAGTCGGGCAGGATCGTCACGACCAACGCCCGCGGCGAGAAGCTCGAGGCGGAGGTGAAGCGCCTGCTGAAACTTTGAAGTGGCAGGGCGAGTCATCCCTGACGAGCCGCGGCTTATCCGGAGGATGCGCCCCACCCGCCAAACCATCATGGTCGCTGAGAGAAACCCCCGCCTTGTGCCGGCCAGCCTGCTCGACGGTGCCAGCTGCCCGGTGCCGGGCCGCCGCGAGTCGCTTTTGGCGCAGCTTTCCCCCGCCGAGCGCCTCGTCGCCATCCACGCGGCACAGGGCCTGTCGAACAAGGAAATCGCCGCCGCGCTCGGCCGCGCCGAGGCGACGATCAAGCATCAGCTCTCCGCCGCCCTGCGCCAACTCGGCGTGCAAAGCCGCTGCCAACTGATCGTGCTGCTCCTGCGCGGGTGACGGGGGCTAACCTGAGAGGATCTTCTCCCGCAGGTGGGTGCATCAGCCTTCGCCGAGGCTTCGGCGGACAAGGCGTCGTTTCATCGGTTGAGAATTTTCTCGCGCAGGTGTGTGCAACGTAACTTGGACTCCGCGTTGCGGACGGCCATGCCCCAAGCGGCGGGCTCGCCGACAACGAAGACCTTTTTCCGGCCGCGGGTGATGGCGGTGTAGATGAGGTTGCGCTGCAGCATGACGAAGTGGGCCTTGAGCAGCGGCACGATGACGACGGGGTATTCGCTGCCCTGCGACTTGTGGATGCTGATGGCGTAGGCGAGGGCGAGGTCGCCGAATTCGCCGCGTTCGAAGGTGTGGCGCGCGCCGTCGAAGTCGGCTGTGACCGTGCCTTTCACGCCGTCGGTCGCGATGACCTGGCCGATGTCGCCGTTGAAGAGGTCTTTGTCGTAGTTGTTGCGCAGCTGGATGAGTTTGTCGCCCGGACGGAACTCGCCGTTGAGGGTCTTGATGCCTTGGCGGCTGCCGTTGAGCTGCGCCTGCAGGTGGGCGTTGAGGTTGCCGACGCCGGCGACGCCCTTGTGCATCGGCGCGAGCACCTGCACGTCGTTGACGGGGTGAAACCACTTGAAGTGCTGCGGGATGAACTTCGTGCAAAGCTCGGTGATCTTTGCGAGGCAGTCTTCGGGTGACGACGCGGCGATGAAGTTGAGGTCGCTCCACGCCTGGGCCTTGGCGACCTCGCTGCAGGCGGGTGGCGGCGAGCTGTCGCCGCTGTTGATGGTGTGGGCGACGGTGGCGATGGCGCTTTCCTTGCCCTGGCGGTAAACGAACTGGAGGCGCGTGACGGGGAGAGGCGCGCCGGGTGCGACGAGCTGAGAGCCAGAACCGACCGGAGCTGGATGTTGGGCGTTGGACGTTGGGCGTTGGACGTTCGCGGTGTTCGACACCGCGATGAGGTCCTTGAGCACGTTGCCCGCGCCGACGCTGGGCAGCTGGTCGATGTCGCCGACGAGCAGCAGGTGGGCGCGCACCGGCACGGCCTGCAACAACGCGGCGGCGAGGCGGGAATCGAGCATCGAGGCCTCGTCCACGATGAGGAAGTCCGTCGCCAGCGGGGCGGACTCGTTGACGGTGAAGCCCAGCTTCGCGCCCTCGAACTTGAGCAGGCGGTGGATGGTTTGCGCGTAGCCGCCGGTGGTCTCGGCGAGGCGCTGGGCGGCGCGGCCGGTGGGCGCGGCGAGGTGCACGCGCGCCTTCTTGGCCTTCAGGATGTCGACGAGCGCGCGAAGGATCGTGGTTTTGCCCGTGCCCGGGCCGCCGGTGAGGACGGTGAACTTGTGGGCGAGTGCGTTGGCCAATGCGGCGGACTGCAGTGGGTGGAACTCGAAACCGGCCTTGTCCTGCGCCCACTGGATGGCGGCATCCACCTTGATGGCCGGCAGGCCGGAGGGCACGGCGGTGAGGCGGTGGACGACGTCGGCGATCTTCTGCTCGGCGCGGGAATTGGCGGGGAGCTGGATGAAGGATAAGGGATCGCGCGTTTCTTGTAGGGGCGTTCCTTGTGGACGCCCGCGGGCGCCGTCAAGCGGCGCCCCTACAGAAGGCTGTTGCACAATGGACTTTTCCTTCAGCAGCGCATCAATGCGGGCCTCGAGCAATTCCGCGGAAGTTTCCAGCATCGCGGCGGAATAATCCACGAGCTCGCCGCGCGGGTAGGCGGTGTGGCCTTCCTCCTGCAGCGTCTCGAGCGCGAAGATCAGCCCGGCGTCGAGGCGCGGCGGGGCGTCGTTGGCGTAGCCGAGGTTGATGGCGATGCGGTCGGCGGTCTTGAAGCCGATGCCGTCGATCTCGCGGGCGACGCGGTAGGGTTCCTGCGTGATGACGCGCTGCGTCTCGCCGCCGTATTGGGTGACGAGCTTCACGCATTGCGAGGTGGTGACGCCGTAGGTCTGGAGGAAGATGTGCACCTCGCGCAGGGTTTTCTGCTCCTCCCAGGCCTGCTTGATGGCGGTGGCGCGGACCTTGCCGATGCCCTCGACCTTGCGGAGCTTGCCGGATTCCTCGCTGAGCACGCGGAAGGTGTCGGTGCCGAACTTGTCCACGATCTTGTTGGCGTAAACCTTGCCGATGCCCGGCACGAGGCCGCTGCCGAGGTATTTGCGGATGCCGTAAACGGAGGAGGGGAGCTCGGACTTGTGCGTGGCGATCTTGAACTGCGCGCCGTGCTGCGCGTGGCGCGTCCACTCGCCGGTGAGCAGGAGCGTCTCGCCGCATTGCACGCCCGGCAGCGCACCGACGATCGTCACGCGGTCCTCGGCGGTCTTGGCGGCCTCGGGGCGCAGCTCGGCGATGGTGTAGTGGTTCTCCTCGTTGAAAAAGATGATGCGCTCGAGGACGCCGGTCAGGGAGGTGGGAGCGGGAGAGGCCACGGAAACCGAGGGTTGCACGGTCCGGGGTGGCGAAGCAACCTCCGGCCGCGACCCATGCGCTATTTCGAGGACCTGAAGGCAGGCGACACATTCAACTCCGCCGACTACGAGATGACCGCGGCGGAGATCACCGAGTTTGGGCGGAGGTTCGACCCCCAGCCCTTCCACACCGACCCCGCGGCGGCGGCCGGCACGCTCTTCGGCCGGCTGGTGGCCAGCGGCTGGCACACGGCGGCCGTGAGCATGCGGCTGATGGTGCTGGGCGAGATGGAACTCGACGGCGGCGTGATTGGGCAGGGCATGGAATCGCTCCGCTGGCCGCGACCCGTGCTGCCCGGCGACCGGCTGCGCGTGGTGACGGAGATACTCGAACTGCGACCGGCGCCGGCGCGGCCCGACCGCGGGGTGGTGAAGCTGCGCTGCCGCACCTACAACCAGGACGGCAAGGTGGTGCAGGAAATGACCGCCACGCTGCTCGCGGCCCGGCGGCCGGCCTGATTGCGGCGTTGCCTCGGCGGCTCGTGCCGGGCTGACTGCGGGCATGAAATCCCTCGCCGACGGTCTGGTGGTGCTGGTGGCCGTGTTGCACCTCTACTTCCTCGTCCTGGAAATGTTCCTGTGGACGAAACCGTATGGGCGGCGCGTGTTCGGGCTGACGGCGGAGAAGGCTCAGCTCACCAAGTCGCTCGCGATGAACCAGGGGCTCTACAACGGCTTCCTCGCCGCCGGGCTGGGGTGGGGTTTGCTGGCCGGCGCGGACGGCCACGTCGTGAAGGTGTTCTTCCTGTCGTGCGTGATCGTGGCCGGCGTATTCGGTGCGGCGACGGCCAACCGGAAAATCCTGTGGGTGCAGGCGCTGCCCGGAGCGCTGGCACTGGCGCTGGTGTGCTGGGCGCACGGGTAGGGCGCACCGGCCCGGTGTGCCGCGGCGGGGCGGGCCGCTCCGCCCTGCTACAAGGCGCTGCGCGCTTCCGGGAGTCCGGCAAAAGTCTCCGTCGCGCCGGCCGCGCGCAGCTCCTCCGCCGAGTGCGTGCCGGTGGTGACGCCGATGAAGCCGAGACCGGCGTTCTGCGCTGCGGCGAGGTCGTAGGGTGAGTCGCCGACGAGCGCGGTTGTCGCCGCCTCGCCACCGACCTGCGCCAGGGCGTGCGCGGTGAAGCGGCGGTCGGGCTTGATCCAGGCGACGTCACCGGCGCCGAAGACGCCCGCCAGCAGCGGGTCGAGGCCGAGGTGCGTGCAGACCTCGCGGGCGGCGTAACCGCGCTTGTTGGTCAGCACGGCGCAGCGGACGCCGGCGGCGTTCAATTCCGCCAGCAGCTCGCGGGCCCCGGGCAGCAGCGCGACGTCGTCGAGGTTGGTGGCATTCCAGTGTTCGATGAAAAGCGGCAGGGCGGCGGCGACATGCTCCCGTCCGGCGAGGCGCGCGATGGCCTCGTCGAGCCCGCCGCCGACCGCCGCGCGGACCTGCGCCAGGGTCGGCTCGGGCAGGCCAAGCTTCCGCATGGCGTAGGCATGGCAGCGGTGGATGGCGGCAAAATGGTCGATGAGTGTGCCATCGAGGTCGAAGAGGACGGTGCGGTAGCGCATGGGCGGGAGCACTGTGCCGGGCCGGCGTGGCCGTTGGCACGTTAAAAAATCAATTGGCGCACCGGCCCGCCTCATCCACGCTCCCCCGACCCATGCCCTCCACCGCTCCGACTGCCGCCCGCGCCGACACCGAGATGGAAGGCACGGTGCTGCGCGTCCGGCTCGCCGGCGACTGGTCGATCAGCGGCGCGCGGCCGAATTGGACCGGAGTCCTGGCCGGCCGCGCCCCCCAGCGCGTGGTGCTCGCGGCCGACGGGCTCGGCGATTGGGACAGCTCGCTGCTCCTTTTTCTGTTCGAGGTGCAGCTCTGGTGCCGGCTCGCCGGCGCCTACTGCGACGCCAAGGCGCTGCCGGAGAAAATCCTCACCCTGCTCAAGCAGATGTCGGTCTCGCACGAGACCAGCGTGCCCTTCGACCGCTCGGAGAATTTCTTCACCGGCGTCGGCGAGGCGACGCTGGACGCAGTGCAGAAGGCGCGGGCGTTCAGCCATTTCATCGGCGAGTGCGTGCTCGGCGTGAACCGGATGTGGAAGCGCCCGCAGAAATTCCGCTGGGCGGACGCAATCGAGGAGATGCAGAACTGCGGCGCGATGGCCCTGCCCATCGTGAGCCTCATCAGCTTCCTCGTCGGGGTGACGCTGGCCTACATCGGGGCCATCGTGCTGCGCCAATACGGCGGCGACATCTATGTGGCCGACCTGGTGGGCCTGTCGATGGTGCGCGAGATGGGGGCGCTGATGACCGGCGTGGTGCTGGCCGGGCGCACCGGCGCGGCCTACGCCGCCACGCTGGGCAACATGAAGGCCAACGAGGAGATCGATGCCCTCGAGACGCTCGGCATCCCCGCCATTGATTTTCTTGTGCTGCCGCGGCTGCTGGCGCTCTTCGTGATGATGCCGCTGCTCACGCTCTACGCCAACGCCCTGGGCATCGTCGGCGGCATGACGGTGGCCAGCGGCGTCCTGTCCATCCCGCCGGCGGCCTACTGGGTGGAATTGCTGACCATCGTGGACCTGTCGGACCTGTTTGTCGGCGTGACCAAGGGCGCGACCTTCGGCCTCATCATCGGCCTGTCGGGCTGCCTGCGCGGCATGGAGGCCGAGCGCAGCGCCGGCGGCGTCGGCCGGGCGGCGACCTCGGCGGTCGTCACCGCCATCCTGCTCATCATCGTGTCCAACGCGCTCTACGCGGTGATTTTCGACATCCTCGGCCTCTGAAACCATGAGCCTCACCCCCGCCAGTCCCGCTCCCGCCCCGGCCGCCATCGAGGTGACCGGCCTGTGCTGCGGCTACGAGGGCCGCACGGTGCTCAAGGACGTCAGCTTCACCGTCCGGCGCGGCGAGGTGCTCTTCGTCATTGGAGGCAGCGGTTGCGGCAAGAGCACGCTGCTGCGCCACCTGGTCGGCCTCAATGCGCCGATGGCGGGCGAGGTGAAATTCTTCGGCCAGTCGTTCACCGCCGCCGACCTCGCCACGCGGCGCGGCCTGCTCAAGACCTTTGGCGTGCTCTACCAGGGCGGCGCGCTCTGGAGCTCGCTCACGTTGCGGCAGAACGTGGCGCTGCCGCTCGAGGAGCACACCGCGCTCTCCGGCCGGGAGATCGCCGAGCTCACCAGCCTGAAGCTCGCGCAGGTGGGCCTGACGGGCTTCGAGGACTACTACCCCTCCGAGATCAGCGGCGGCATGAAGAAGCGCGCCGGCCTGGCCCGCGCCCTGGCCCTCGATCCCGCCATCGTGTTTCTCGACGAGCCCTCCGCCGGCCTCGACCCCATCACCTCGCGCAAGCTGGACGACCTCGTGCTGCAGCTCCGCGACACCTTTGGCACCACGCTGGTCGTGGTGTCGCACGAGCTGGCCTCGATCTTTGGCATCGCCGACCGGGTGATCATGCTCGACCGCGATGCACAGGGCCTCATCGCCGAGGGGCCGCCTGCGCACCTCGCCGCGCACTCGCGCGATCCGCGCGTGACCGAGTTCCTCCTGCGGCGCGACCGGCCGCCGTCCCCCGCCGCCCGCTGAAAAACCTGTCCAAGCCCCGCCAATGCCCTTAAGCGTTTCTTCCCCGTGAAAACCAAGGTCAGTCCAGCCGCCGTCGGCATCTTTGTGATCGGAGCCCTCGCCCTCGGCCTGATCGGGCTGCTGTCCTTCGGCAGCCTCAGCCTCTTCAGCAAGCCGCACCGCTTCATGGTGTATTTCGACGAGTCCATCCACGGCCTCGACCTCGGTTCGCCGGTCAAGCTCCGCGGCGTGCGCGTCGGCCGGGTGGTGGACCTCGCGGTGAACTACGACGATGCGGCCAACAAGTCCGTCGTGGCCGTCACCTGCGAGCTGACCCGCAACGTCATCACCGACGAGAAGGGCGTGACCCAGAAGATCGCCGGCCCGGCCGACATCCAGACGATGGTGGATCACGGCCTGCGCGCGCAGCTCGGCGTGCTGGGTCTGGCCACCGGCCTGCTGTTCGTGGAGCTCGATTTTGAGGACCACGACCATGCCCCGGCGCCCAAGCCCGATCCCGCGCAGAAATACGTGGTCATCCCCGCCATGGCCTCGGCCATCTCCCAATACCAGGCCAGCATCAGCGAGATCCTGAGCGACCTGCGGAAGGTGG
Organism: Opitutaceae bacterium; assembly: GCA_016795565.1. GTDB lineage: Bacteria > Verrucomicrobiota > Verrucomicrobiia > Opitutales > Opitutaceae > Lacunisphaera. The sequence goes on from JAEUGW010000050.1 coordinate 105,374, forward strand.
ATTTCGCCGGCATCTCCCGCGACACGAAGAACCTCCTCGCCACCGCCAACCGCAAGCTCGGCGAGGCGGACGTGAAGGGCCTGAGCGACAAGGTCGGCGCGGCCGCCGAGGCCGTCACGACCTTCATCAACTCGCCGGAGGCCAAGCAGACCTTCCTCAACCTGAACGCCGCCCTCACCGACCTCCGCGTGGTGCTCGCGCGCATCGATGGCAATGTGGGCCCGATCAGCGCCGAGCTGAAGCAGACGCTCGCCGACGCGCAGGCCGCGCTGAAGAGCCTCGACGCCACCGCGACCACCACGCAGCGCTTCATCGCCGCGCAGGGCAGCGTGGGCGACGAGGCCACGAGCGCGCTGCGCCAGCTGGCCGACGCCGCGGCCGCGCTGGAGCGGCTCTCCGACGCCATCACGCGCAATCCCAGCTCGCTCATCGTCGGCAAGAAAAGGCCCGAACAGCCATGAACCCACTTTCAAGCCATCCAGCCCTCCCCGCCCGCGGCTCCGCCGCGGGACGGGCCCTTCGTAGCTCCATTCTATGGAGCGTAGTAGGGAGCCTGCTGCTCGCCGCCTGCAGCCTGCCCACCCCGCAGGCGGACCCGGTGCGCTATTTCACCCTGAGCGGCCCGGTGGCCGGGGCGGCGGACGGCGCCACCGTGCGCCCGGTGCAGCTCGCCGGCCACCTGCGCGGCCGGCAAATGGCGGTGCGCACCGCCGCCAACGAGGTGGTCTATCTCGAGGAGGTGCGCTGGGCGGAACCGCTCGACGAAGCCATCACGCAGGTGCTGCGCGCCCGCGCCGGTGCCGGCGCGGCTGCGGCCGGCAGCACGGTCGCGGTCCAGATCCAGCGCTGTGAGCTCAACCGTGCCGAGAGCAACAGCGTCCAGGTCGCCGCCACCTACGCGATCACGGCGAAGGACGGCGCTGTGAAGCGCGGCACGTTCAGCTCCGGCCCGCGCACGTGGGACGGACGGGATGCCGGGACGCTTGTCGGGCAGATCCGCGACGCCATCAACGAACTCGGCGACGCGATTGCCGCGGCGCTGGACGGCAAGTGAGGCGCCATGCATCGACATCCTGAGCGTAGCGAAGGATCCAAAGGGACTTTCTCCATGCTTTCCGGCTGCGAACCCCCGGCGGGATTCTTCGCTGCGCTGCCAATGAACTCCCTTGTTTGTCATTCTGAACGAAGGGAAGAATCCATCGGCACAACCGCCTGCGGATATCGTGATGGATGCTTCGCTGCGCTCAGCATGACAATGACTTGGAATGTTCAATGGCGAGCCCCACGCCAGCCTCGCGGCTTGCTGTCCAGTCTCAGAATGACAATTTAACATGGCCTCCGTCGAATCCAAGCTTCGCGACCTGCTCGAGCTCGCCCAGGTGGTGCTCGATGATTTGCCCGTCGGCCTGCTGGTGCTTTCCGCGCACGGCAAGCCGCTCTGGTTCAACCGCGAGGCGGAGGTCGTCTGCGCGGTCTGGAACAAGACCCCGCTGCGCAAGGACGCGCTGCCGATGAAGCGCGACGACTTCGAGGTGCCGGCGGCCTTGTGGGCCGAGTGCGCGGCCCTGCTCGCGGCCGACGACCCGGACGGGGCGGTGCCCGAGCCCCGCATCCTCGATGAGGCCGAGAGCGGCTTGCACGCCGTCATCCGGCTCCAGCGCCGGCCCGGCCGCTCGGGCCCGCCGGCGTGTTTCCTGCAACTCGATTACCGCCGCCCGCGCGGCGACCGCGACCGGCCCATCTCGCCCGGGGCGCTCAGCCTGCTGTCGCGCCTGACCTTTCGCGAGCGCGAGGTGGCCCTGCGCATCCGCGACGGCCTGACGACCGAGGAAATCGCGAAGGAGCTCCGCCGCAGCAAGCTCACGATCAAGACGCAGCTCGCGGGGATTTTCCGGAAGCTCGGCGTCGCCAACCGCTCGCGCGTGACGGCGATGCTGAACCGGTGAACAGGGTCGCCTTGAACGATCCTAGCGGAGCGCGGCGGCGATGCGGGCGAGGGCGGTGGTGACGTTCTCGCGGGAGTTGAAGGCGCTGATGCGGGTGATGGGCCCGCCCCACCAGTCCAGGCACACCGACCCGACCTAGAACTGGTCTAGCCGGAATCTTGGCTTGAGATGCGCAACGCGTTCTACCCTGCCATCAGTATGCACGCGATAGATCCCATGAGGTGAACCTTCCGCCGCCAGTCGGAGAAGTTTGGGCAACACTTCCAATACCAGCGGGACACGTTGGTCTCGCGGCACTTGGGTAAGGGCATAGAGAATAAACGTGTGAGTCGGAGCTGTGCCAAATTTCGAACGCTCGGGTTCCTTACGGGCGATATTGCGATCACATGTAAGCACAATCCAGCCACGGTCTGCTACCTGACGAATCCAATCGGTGTCTCCGGTATCCTGCGGAAAATGCGCATCGTGCAATTCTACATGGTAACCATGGGGGCGTAGTGCCTCCGCGAGCAATCGACCGCCGGTATCGCGGTCAATGAAGAGGACCGGGTCAGGCGGCTTTGCGGGATGACCAGCGGATGGCTTCTTGGATTTCTTCGGGCTTCGCGCCATAGTCCGCGGTCAGGTCTTCGATCGTTTCGCCGGCGAGAAAACGGTCGGCGATGATATCGGTTTTGACCCCCAGTCGCTTCAAGCAGGGTTTGCCGAAGGCGATCTTGGGATCGATCATGATGTGCTGCGGTTCGTAGAGGCCCGTTGCGGTATGGAGAAAGGGATAAAGCCGGGCAGCCAGACCGTCCTTGCCGTAGGTTATCCGGCGCAGGTATTGTCTTAAGACGGGCTCGCTGACGGTTTGACCACGCTCAGACAAGGAGATGAGCTGATCTTGGATTTTAAGCAGCAGATGCTCTCCGTCGTGGAAAAACTTATCCGATGCGAGTAGGTCGAGGCTGCCCATGCTTTCATGCAGGTAGGCCAAGGCCTTGCGGACATGATGCATGGGGATGTGATAGTGCTTACGAATGCCCTGAACAACGTGCGCCTGAACCAAATTTTGAAAGGACAAGGCATCGGGCGCAGCGGCTGCAAGCAGGTTCGGTGACCGGCGAATCCCGCCGCGGATGGGGTAGGAACGTCCTTTGAACCAAGTGCGCAGCGTAGCAGGGTTCGCTCCAATGCAGCGGGCGGCATCAGTCAGGCTGTAAGCGGGCAAGGTGCGCGAATCGATCACACCAGCACTATGCATCCACAAAAGGTGCTAATCAAGGGCGGACTCAATCAACGGCGCGGCGACAATCGCCGGCCCTACATTAAGGCAGGGCCGTTGAGGGCAACGGTCCCTACCGTAGCGCGGCGGCGATGCGGGCGAGGGCGGTGGTGACGTTCTCGCGGGAGTTGAAGGCGCTGATGCGCACGTGGCCTTCGCCGCACTTGCCGAAGCCGGCACCGGGCGTGCAGACGACCTGCGCCTTGTTGAGGAGCAGGTCGAAGAATTCCCAGGAGTCGCGGCCGGTGTTGACCCAGATGTAGGGGGCGTTGTCGCCGCCGATGCAGGTCATGCCGAGCTTGGTGACCGCCTCGCGGATGAGCTTGGCGTTGCCGAGGTAGAAATCGGTGAGTTCGCGCGTCTGCTTCTGGCCTTCCGGCGTGTAAACGGCGGCGGCGGCCTTCTGCACGGGATAGGAGACGCCGTTGAACTTCGTCGTGTGGCGGCGGTTCCACAGCGCGTGGACGGCGTGCTCGGCGCCGGCGGCGTCGCGGGCCTTGAGGGTTTTCGGGACGACGGTGTAGGCGCAGCGCAGGCCGGTGAAGCCGGCGAGCTTCGAGTAGCTGCGCATCTCGATGGCGACGTCGCGTGCGCCCTCGATCTCGTAGATCGAGCGCGGGATGCCCGGCGTGCGGACGTAGGCTTCGTAGGCGGCGTCGAAGAGGATGATGGCGTTGTTGTTCTTCGCGTAGGCGACCCAGGCGGCGAGCTGGACCTTGGTGGCGACGGCGCCGGTCGGGTTGTTGGGGAAACAGAGGTAGATGAGGTCGGCGGGCGTGGCCGGCGGCGCGGGCACGTAGCCATTGGCGGCGGTGGACTCGAGGTAGGTGATGCCGGTGTAGCGGCCGTCCACGTTGGCGCCGGTGCGGCCGGCCATGACGTTGGTGTCCACGTAAACCGGGTAAACCGGGTCGGGGATGGCGAGCCTGGTGTCGGCGGCGAAGATTTCCTGGATGTTGGCGACGTCGCACTTCGAGCCGTCGCTCACGAACACCTCATCGGGCTCGACGTGGGCGCCGTGGGCCTTGAAGTCGTGCTGCGCAATGGCCTCGCGGAGGAAGGCGTAGCCCTGCTCGGGGCCGTAGCCCTTGAAGGTGGCGCGATTCGCCATCTCGTCGGTGGCGGCGTGGAGCGCGCTGATGCACACGGGCGGGAGCGGCTCGGTGACATCGCCGATGCCGAGGCGGATGACCGGCTTGCCCGGGTTGGCGGCGACGTAGGCATTCACGCGCTTGGCGATGTCGGCGAAAAGATAGGAAGCCTTCAGCTTCGAGTAGTGTTCGTTGAGGCGGATCATGGGATGGTAAAAAGTAGCGAGTGGCGGGTAGTGGGTAGCGAGTAGTTAGCGGCGGTTTGGATGCTCACTACTCGCTACTCGATGCTCACTACTGCCGAGCGAATGCGAGGCTTGATAAAGCGAATCGCTTCTGGATAGTTCAAGCCCGTTCCGGGTCATGCAAAAGCTCGATAAAATCAACGACATGCGCGCTGCGGCCGCGGCCCTGCGCCAAGGCGGCCGGCGGGTGGCGTTGGTGCCGACGGCGGGGGCCCTGCACGCCGGCCATGCGAGCCTGATCCGGCTGGCGCGGGAGACGGGCGCCGCAGTCGTGGTGTCGGCCTTCGTCAATCCGCTGCAATTCGGGCCGAGCGAGGACTTGGCCAAATATCCCCGCACGCCGTCGTCCGACGCCCTGTTGGCCGAAAAGGAAGGCGTGGATGTGCTGTTCGCGCCGTCGGTCGAGGAAATGTATCCGAAGGGATTTTCCACCCACCTGCAGGAGGAGGTCATCAGCAAGCATCTGTGCGGCATCGCGCGCCCGGCTCTCTTCCGGGGCATGCTCACGTGCTGGATGAAGCTCTTTAACATCGTGCGGCCCGACACGGTCGTGATGGGCGAGAAGGACGCCCAGCAGGTCGCCGTGGTGCGCAAGGCCGTCGCCGACCTGTTGCTGCCGGTCGAGCTCTTGACCGGCCCGGCCGTGCGTGATGCCGACGGCCTGGTGGTGAGCGCGCGCAACAGTTACCTGACGCCGACGCAGCGCGAGGAGACGCTGGCGGTCCATGCGGCGTTGCGGAAGGCCCGGGAAATGGTCGATGCCGGCGTGAAAAGCGCGGACCGGCTGGTGGCCGAGGTCACGCACCTCATCGCGGCCAAGCGGCGGCTGCGCGTGATCTATATTTCGGTGGTGGACCGCCACACGATGGAGCAATTGCGGGAAGTCGTGCCCGGCCAGTGCCTCATGGCCATCTCTTACTGGGTGGATGAGGTGCGGCTGACGGATAGCATGCCGCTGTAAGGCCGTGCCGGGCCGCAGCCCGTCAGCGCCTGACGACGTGCCGGGCGGACACAAGTTCCGCCCCTACAAACAAGCTTCGGGAAGCCTGTGAATAACCTGTCAGTCGCCGCAAAATTTCACTCTGGCGACACCCGGATTCCGATGGTGTGAACTGCCTGTGCCGATCCGAGCAACGCGGCGGCTCCACCTTGCTCCAGCCAATCAGGCTTCGTTGATATGACCGCGACCCCTTGGGCCATTAGCCCATGTGATTGCGCAACCTGCTGGCGGCAATCGGGTAAAAAATGTCATGCGGGCGAAACAGAATGGACCGCCTTGATGCGCCGGGCGTTTCCCTGATTATAGGCTAGGCGCAACGCCGAGGCCTCGGCACGCCGACCACCCGCCCGAGCTGGGTGTTTACGATGGGCTCGGTGGCCTTGCAGCGGGTGTGAATGAAAACCATGAACGCCGGCCGCTCAAAACCCGGCGGGGCGCGTCTGCGGGGTTGTATTTTTGACGCAACTTTGTGACGACAGTGGCGTTGTGAGTGCCACCTTCCCCGCCAAACCCCGCATCGCCATTGTCGGAGCCGGCGCGCTCGGCTGTTATTACGGCGCGCGCCTGGCCAAGGCCGGCAACGAGGTCCATTTTCTCGTCCGCAGCGGCCGGGCCGCCATCGTGGCGCGCGGCATCCGCGTCAAGACCCCGGCCGAGCGCTTCCACCTGAAAAAGGTGCTGGCGCACGCCACGGCCGAAGACATCGGTCCGTGCGACCTGGTGATTGTCAGCGTCAAGGCCACGGCCAACGCCGCGCTCGCCCGGATCCTGCCCCCGCTGATCGGGCCCAATACCCTGGTGCTCACCCTGCAGAACGGCCTCGGGGTCGAGGAACCGGTGGCCGAGGTCGTGGGCGGCGAGCGCGTGCTCGGGGCCATCTGCTTCGTCGGCGTCACGCGCACGGCGCCGGGTGTGGTGACGTGCGCTTTCCCCGGGCTGGTGATGCTCGGTGAGTTCGGCCGGCCGGCGCAGTCGCGCACGCGCGATGTCGCGGCGCGGTTCGAGGCCGCCGGCGTGAAGTGCGAGGCGCAGGACAACCTCGAGGAGCTGCGTTGGAAGAAGCTCGTGTGGAACGTGCCGTTCAACGGCCTCGCCATCGCCGCCGGCGGCGTGACCACGGATGTGATCATGGCCGACGAGGGCCTGCGCACGCTGGTCCGGCGCCTGATGGAGGAGATCCTCGAGGCCGCCGCCAAGTTTGGCCACGCCATCCCGCGGTCGTTCATGGACCTGCAGTTCGAGCGCACGACGAAGCTCGGCCGATACCAGCCGTCCAGCCTGATTGATTTCCGCGAGGGCCGCGCGATCGAGCTGGAGGAAATCTGGGGCGAGCCGGTGCGCCGCGCCAAGTCCGTGGGCGTGCCCGTGCCGCGGCTGGAGATGCTCTACTGGCTCATCAAGCGCGCGCTGGCCGCACGGCCGGCGGGGAAGAAGCGCTAAGCCGGAACGATGCAGTCGAAGCAGCGCATGAGCGTGTTTCCCAGCGGTGCAGTGAGCCAAATCCAACTGCAATGCAGTAGGAAATCTCCATGTGACGCAGAAGTTTAGCCCACGCAGTCGGCGATTCTACTGCATCG
>JAEUGW010000052.1 GCA_016795565.1 Opitutaceae bacterium
TGGGAACTCGGCCACGCCGCCAGTCAGGCGCTCAAGCGCATCCGTCGCCGGAAACGTCGCCCGAGGCTCATCGCAGCCTTCTTCGCCCAAGCCGAACTGTTTTGAGCCCATCGTCACTTCTTTAGGTAAGTCTCAATAATAGACTACTAACGACGGGGAAGCAGCGGGTGGATTTATGGCGTCGACGGAATCGCGGGACCGCGCTTCGCTGACCTGGTGTCCAAGGCGAAACAACGACTCGATGAACTGCTGGTGACGCGCGGCTTGTCCCCCTCCCGAGCGCAGGCCAAGGCGCTCATCATGAGCGGACGCGTCCGCCACGGCACCGAGCGGCTCGACAAGCCGGGCAAGGAATACGCGGCGGACTTCGAGTTCAGCGTGGACCAGCCGCCGCGCTTCGTCAGCCGCGGCGGGGAGAAGCTGGCCGCCTACCTCGAAAATTTCCCGGTGGAGCTGGCCGGCGCGCACGTGCTCGACGTCGGCGCCTCGACCGGCGGCTTCACCGACTGCGCCCTGCAGGCCGGCGCCGCCTCCGCGACCTGCGTGGATGTCGGCCACAGCCAGTTGCACGACAAAATCCGCCGCGACCCGCGCGTGACGAATCTCGAAAAGACCAACGCCCGGCACCTCGCCCCCGGCAGCCTGCCGCGCGCCGCTTACGACGCGGTGGTCATGGATCTGTCGTTCATCTCGCTGAAAAGCGTGCTGCCCGCCGTGTGGCCCTTCCTCCGTCCCGGCGGCACGCTGATCGCGCTCGTGAAACCCCAGTTCGAGGCCGGCAAGGCCGAGGTGGACAAGGGCCAGGGCATCATCCGCGACGACGCCGTGCGCACGCGGGTGCTGGCCGAGGTGCGCGATTTCGCCCTGCGCGAACTGGCCGGGGCGCAGCTGCACGGTGAGATGGAAAGCCCGGTGCACGGTGCCGACGGCAACCGCGAATTCCTGCTGGGCCTGACCAAGGCCCCTCCCCGCGGGTAGCGCGGATGCCGGCTGCCAGATTGCTATTCCAATCTCCCGGTTTATCGGCGTAATCACCGCCGCCATCCCATGCCGCCCTTCCGCAAACTGGCCTTCGTCTACAACTCGGACAAACCGGGCGCCGCCGAGCTCGCCCAGGAATTGATGGGCATCGCCCAGGCGGGCGGCGCGAAGAAGGTGAAGCTGTCCGGCGACCGCAAGCTGCCGCGCAGCTTCTTCCGGGACTGCGACGCCTGCTGCGTCATCGGCGGCGACGGCACGCTGCTCGGCGCCGTGCGCGGCGCGGCCGAGGCGGACATCCCCATCATCGGCGTCAACCAGGGCAGCCTCGGCTTCCTCACGACCTTCTCGGCCGACGAGGCCCGGGCCCAGTTCGCCGCCCTGCTGGCCGGCGACTACCGGATCGCCCAGCGCGCGCTCCTCGACTGCAAGACCGGGCCGCGGCGCAGCGATGTCGCCCTCAACGACGTGCTGGTCAAGGACGCCAAGCCCTCGCGCATCGTCCGGCTCGAGGTTTTCGCCAACGACAAGTTCGTCACCGAATACACCTGCGACGGCCTCATCTTCTCCACGCCCACCGGTTCCACGGCCTACAACCTGGCCGCCGGCGGCCCGATCATCCACCCGCAGGCGGAGGTCATCGCGATGACGCCGATCTGCCCGCACACGCTGAGCAACCGCACGATCATCTTCCGCAACGACGTGAAGCTCCGCGTGGTCAACTGCACCGCAGGTTCGCGGCTGCTCGTCGCCATGGACGGCCAGCGCAACATGGTCGTGACGGAAGGCGCGCCCGTGGAGATCACCATGGACCGCCGCACCCTCTCGCTCGCCCAGCGGCGCGATTACTCCCACTACGAGGTCATGCGCGCCAAGCTCAAGTGGAGCGGCGGCCTGCTGGAGAAGAAGTAGGCGGGGCGGCCGCCCAACAAAAAGCCCCGGCGGAGCGGCCGGGGCGGGGTTGAGGGATTGGGCGGAGCTTATTTCGACTCGTCCTTGGCGGCCTTCTTGGCTTCCTTCTCCGCCTTCTTGGCGGCCTTGGCCGCCTCGTGGTCCGCCTTCATCGCGGCCTTCTCGGCGTCATCCAGCTTGCCGTCCTTGTTGGCGTCGTATTTGGCCAGGTTCGCCTCCTTGGTCGCCTTGGCTTTCGCGGCGGCCTCGGCCTTGGCCGCGGCCTTCTCCGAGTCGTCCAGCGCGCCATCCTTGTTGGCATCGTGTTTCTCCATCGTCTGCTTGGAGGGCTTCTTCTCCTTGGCGGAGTCTTCCTTCGCCGTGGCCATCGTGACTGCGAACAACAGCGCCAGGGAACCCAGCGCGAGTCTAAGTATGGATGTGAGCGTCTTCATCGGACCCGCAGTCTGGGGGAACCCCCCGGCCGCCGCAAGCGCGCGCTTGGCCGGATAATCCGGCGCGGGGGAGTCACTTTTCCCCCGCCGGGCCGGGCTGGACCACGAGTTGCACGCGGCTGCCGGGCTGGAAGTAGCGCCGGGCAAAGGCCTGCGCGTCGGCGAGCGTGACGGCATCGATGCGCGCATCGTAGTTGCGCCAGTCATTGAGTGGCAGGCCGTAAACGGCGTTGAGCGCCGCCTGCATGGCGCGCGCCGAGTTGGTCTGCCGGCCCATGCGCTGGGCGGCCTTGAGGCGCGTCTGGCAGCGCGCGAGTTCCTCCGCCGTCACGCCCCCGCCCTGCACGCGGGCGATCTCGAGGTTCAGCTCGGCAATGACCTCGCCATGTCGCTCCGGGCTGGTGCCCGCGAAGAAATAAAACATCCCGGTCTCCAGTCCCACGATCCGGCTGGAGCGCACGAAATACGCCAGGCTCTTCTCCTCGCGCACGCGCTCGAACAAGTGCGACGACATGCCGCTGAACAGCTCGTCCATGACCTCGCTCACCGCGTAATCCGGCGCGAGCAGGCCCGGCCCGGGAAAGGCCTGGAATACGATGGCCTGCTGGCGCGGCTGCACCACGGAGAAATCGCCCGCCTTGACCCGCACCGGCGCCGTCGCCCTGGCCGCAGCCCCCTGGGGCAGCTGCGCGAGGAACGCCTTCAGCTTGGGCAGGAGTTTTTTCGCGTCGAAGTCGCCCGCCACGGCGAGCACGGCGTTGCCGCTCACCATCAGGCGCCGGTGCTGGGCCCGCAGCCCGGCCACGGTGATGCCCTTCAGGCCCGCTTCGTCGCCGCCGCTCTCGATGGCAAAGGGATGGGCGCCGAAGAATCGCGCGCGCATCGCCTTCCGGCCGACCGTCACGACATCGTCGAGGCCTTCCTTGAGGGCGGCGAGAGCCGACTCGCGCTCGACCTCGAGCCGGGCGGGCTTGAAGGCGGGCCGCAGCACGGCGTCGCGCATCAGCTCCAGGGCGAGGTCGGCGTCGCCCGGCAGCACCTCGGCCATGAGCCCGAAGCTGTTGTGCCCCGCGAATTCCGCGAAGCTGCCGCCCACGGCCTCGATGGCGCGGGCCACCTGCTCGGCGGAACGCCCTGCGGTGTCCTTGGTGAGGAGCGTCGCCAGGAGGCTGGTCAGTCCGCGGTTCTCCGCCGGCTCGAACATCGGCCCGCCGGCGAAGGCGAGCCGCAGGTGCAGGTTGGGCAGCTGGCGGTTCGGCTGGAGCAGCAGCCGGGCACCGTTGGGCAGCGCGATTTCCTCGAAGTCGAGAGACGCGACCGTGCCGGCCGCCGCCGGGGCAATCGCCGCCGCGGTCGCAGCCGGATTGGACGACACCACCGTCAGCTTCTCCGGCACGAGGTAGGTGCGCATGACGCGTCGCAGGCAGGCGGGAGTCAGTGCGAACAACCGCTCGAAGTAGGTCCGCGCGTAGTTGACGTCGCCGACCACCGCCTCGCCCACGCCGAGGCGTGAGGCCTGCCCGGACATGGTCTTGCGCGAGTTGATTTCCGCCGTGACGGCCTGGCGCACGGCCTTGGCCAGGGCGGATGCGCTGATGTCCTTCCGCGCGATGAGGCCGATCTCCGCGAGGACGGCCTGCTCGGCGGCGACGCGCTTGTCCGGGTCAGCCAGGTAGGAGACGTAGAACAACCCGCTCGTGCCGGGCGTCCAGGCCATGACATCGATGGAGTGCACCAGGCGGGCCTTCTCGCGGATGGCCTGCCAGAGGAGCGAGCTGTCGCCGTGGCCGAGGACCATCGCGAGCAAGTCGAGCGCCGGGGCGTCGGGATGGGTCAGCCCGGGGATCTGCCAGCCGAGACCGGCGCGCGACACCTGCACATCCTCGGCCAAATGCTGGTCGCGGCGGGAGAGCTGTGCCGGCTCGTCGGGCACGAGCACGGGGGCGAGCCGCACGCGCGGTGCTTTTCCGAAGTGCGCGACGATGGCCGCGCGAGTGGCCGCCGGATCAAAGGAACCCGCGATGACCACCACGAGGTTGTTGGGCACGTAGCGGGCGCGGTAGTAGGCCAGCAGTTCCTCGCGCGTGGTGGCGGCGAAGACCTCGCGGTGACCGATGATGGGCTGGCGGTAGGGATGCGTGCGGTAGGCGGTCTCGAACAGTGCCTGCGCGAGGCGCTGGTCCGGATCGTCGAGGCACATGTCGATCTCGCGGAGGATGACATCCTTTTCCTTGGCGACCTCGTCGGCGGGCAGGGTCGAGTGCAGGGTGAGGTCCGCGAGCAGGTCGATGGCCACGCCGGTATGCGCGGAGGGCACCTCGATGTAATAGACGGTGCGGTCGAAGGTCGTGTAGGCGTTGATGTAGCCGCCGTGGGCCTGCACGGTCGCGGAGATATCCCGGCCGGCGCGGCGCGCCGTGCCCTTGAACAGCAGGTGCTCGAGGTAGTGCGAGAGGCCGGCGCCGAGTGCGGCGCCCTCGTGGATGCTGCCGGTCTTCACCCACACCTGCACCGAGGCCACGGGCGCGGCGGTGTCGTGGCGGAGCAGGACGGTGAGGCCGTTGGGCAGCGTGTAACGCTCGACGGGCTCGCGCCAGAGCCTTTCAAGCAGCGCGAGATCGCGCGGGGCGGCGGACGTTTTCTTGGGCATGAAAAAAGAGCGCGGCCCGCGCTCAGGCGGCACCGGTCCGGCTGCGCGCGCGGCGGCCGCCGGCGGGCTGGAAGGGCTTCACAAACGCCTCGTCGAAATCGTAGATGTCCGCGAAGTCCTCGCGCCGGTCGCTCTCCGTTTTGCTGAAGACATTGTATTCGATCAGATTGAAGACGATGTCGCCAAAGTCGGCGCAGCGGCCGATGCCCCATTGCGTGAGCACGGTCTTGGCCAGCGGGCCGTATTGGTCGAGCGCGTAGGCGCGGATGCCCTGCAGCAGCTCGGCCCCGGTGACATGCTGCGACTTGCCCGTGCGCTCGGGGTGCTTGCGCTTGGTTTCCTTGACGGTGTGGTCGAGCGCCTGCCGGACAAAGTTGTAGGCCTTGCGGTCGAAGCGGGAGTCCTCCTTGCAGATCAACCCGACAATTTCGGTAAATTCCAAGTCTTGCATGATTATCAGAGGCAATGGCTAGCACAGCCTGCGCCTGGCCGCAACTGCGCGCTCAGGTGTTCGCGCCCCCCGGCTCAAGCCAGGAGGAACCCTCCCCCGGCCGTGACGGCTGGGGTATTGTGCCTAACCGACATGTTCAACTCGCCAAATGCCTCCGGCCAGTGCAAAGAAAGAGCATCCCCACCATGATAGCCGCGACCCAATCCAACCACCCCTTGGCCACGGTTTCCGACCCCGTCCCGGCGGTATCCGCCATGAACGAAGCCCGGGCGCGCATCCGCCTTGCCGGTCTGCGCATCACGAAGCCGCGCCTCGCCATCATTGACGCGCTGCTCCGCCGCCATGGTCCGTCCAGCACTGAGCACATCCACCAGGAGATGGGGGCCCGCAGGTGCGACATGGTCACCGTTTACCGCTGCCTGGCCGCCTTCGAGCAACTCGGCATGGTGCGGCGCAGCTACCTGCACAACGGCACCTGCCTCTACGAGCTCACTCTCGGCGCGGCGGCGCGCCACTACCACATCGTTTGCAAGGCCTGCGGCTCCCCGGAGCGCGTGGACTACCTGCCGGTCAAGGGTATCGAGCAGCTCCTGCAGGACCGCGGCTACACCGAGGTCAGCCACGTCGTCGAGTTTTTCGGCATCTGCCCGAAGTGCCAGCCGGCCACCGCCCGCGGCGTCAGTGTGACCGTCCCGGCCGACCTCCGGGCCTGAGCCGCCGGAAGTGCACCCACCCCAGCGCAGCCACGGCCGCGCCTTCCCTACCGTTCGACTCTCACGCAGGTCTTGGCGGTCTCGTGCACGTCCACCCGGGAAACGATCCGGGCGGGCAATTTCGCCGCTTGGTCGAGCTGGCCCATGATCCACCGGGCGACGTTCTCGGCGGTGGTCGGGCCGGGGAGCACGTCGTTGAGGTTGCGGTGGTCGAGTTGATCGACGACCGGCTTCATCGCGGCGCTGATCTCGGCATAATCGACCACGAAGCCGCGCTCATCGAGCGGGCCGGTGCAGAAGACCTCGACCACGTAGGAGTGGCCGTGGACGTTGCGGCACTTGTGGCCGACCGGCAGGTGGGGCAGCGAGTGGGCCGCTTCGAAGGTAAACTTCTTGGAGACGGTGAATTTCATTTTCGCGTGCCGGAGCGATATACCGGCCGGCTCCGGGGCGCAACCACACTCCGGCGGCCCGAGCCGAGGGCAGACATCCGCGAACCAACCCGCGGCGGGCTACCTGCCAACCAAGGGCTGCACCGCCCGCACCCACTCCGCCACGGGCACGCCGCCCACGAGGTGTTCGCGGCGGATGCGGTCGAAGCGCTCGGGCGTGACCTGCGCATACCACACGCCCTCGGGATAAACCACCAGCCACGGACCGTCGTGGCACATCCGCAGGCAGGCGGCCTTCGTGCGCAGCAGCGGCAGTTCGCAGCGCTTCACCTCGGCCTTCAGGTGCTCCCAGGAGGCGAGCCCCTCCCCGGTCTGGCAGCAATCCGGGCCGACGCAGAGAAAGAGATGCCGCCGCGCCTCCGGCCCGCCGATCTGCTCGAAGGTCTTCGCGCCCATGGAACGGTTCAGGCCTTCAGCGCCGCGCCGTAGTTCGCCTCGGCCTGCGTCCAGTTCAACACGTTCCAGAACGCGCCCACGTAGTCGGCCCGCCGGTTCTGGTAGTGCAGGTAATAGGCGTGCTCCCACACATCGAGGCCGATGATGGGCGTGGCGCCGTCGCTGAGCGGCGAGTCCTGGTTGGCCGTCGAGTGGACGGTGAGCTTGCCATCCTTCAGACTGAGCCAGGCCCAGCCGCTGCCAAAGCGCCTGGCCGCCGCGTCAGCGAACTGCTTTTTGAAATCGTCCATCGAGCCAAAGGTCTCGGCGATGCGCACCGGGAGCTGCTGGATCGAGGCGCCGGCACCCGGTGCGATGATCCGCCAGAAGAAGCTGTGGTTCACGTGCCCCCCGGCATTGTTGCGGACGCCGGTGCGGATCGCCTCCGGCACGCTCGCGAGGTCGCGCACCAGCGCCTCCGGCCCGCGCGCCAGCAAGCCGGGGTGATCCTTGAGCAGGTTCCGGGCGTTGGTGATGTAGGCTTGGTGGTGCTTGGTGTGGTGGATCTCCATCGTCCGCGCATCAAAGTGCGGCTCCAGCGCGCCGTAAGCGTAGCCCAGCGGCGGCAACTCCCAGCCAAGGGGCGGGAGCGTCGCGGCGGCCTCGGTCGCGCCCGCCCTGGCCAGGCCGAGGCCGGCGACCGCCACGCCGGTTCCAAGGATCTTCAGGGCCTGACGACGGGTGAGCGGCGGAGTATGCGGAGTGTTCATGGCCTCCAGCATAACTGTAGGCCGGCGGGACGCAAGGCCGTCACCAAAGCTTGTCTCAGCCCGCCCGCTGCTCTTTCCTTGCGCCGTGCTCCTGTTCAAACGCATTTTCAAATTTGAAAAGGCCGCCGTCGAGCAGTTGGAGAAACGGCTCACCCAGCGGTATGTGCCCGGGCCGGCCTACCCGCTCGAGGCGAGTGTGCGCTACGGCGGGCGCGACTATTCCGCCAAGGTCCAGAACATCTCCGCCACCGGGGCCAGCGTGCTGGTGAAGGAAAAGCCCGAGCTGCCGGCCGGACACCACCTCAGCCTCACCCTGCAGCTTGCGCACCACCGCCTCGAGATCGAGGCGCGCATCGCCCATCTGGAGTCCCGGCCCGGTGGCTGGGCCCTCGGCCTCGGTTTGGTCTTCCCCCGGTTCGAGGTGCAGCAGGCCTACCTGCAACTGCTGCAGCCGGTCGTCATCGGCCAGTCGTTGCAGCCGATGGCCTTCGACCGGGTCGTGCAGGATGATCCCCAGTTCTTCAAGCGGGTCTTTGTCGGGGAGTCCGACACGATCCTCACCGTGCGCCTGGCGCACTCGCCGGTGGATCCGCTCCACAGTTTCGAGCTCCGGATGCTCGATTATTTCTGCCGGGGCGGCGCGGCCGCCGGCACCTCCGCTCCCTACGTGCTGGAATCGAAGGATGCCACCGGCGCGCCAGCCGGCCAGCTCGTCTTCGAGACCTCCGGCGGCACGCACGACGAGATCCGCCAGCTCTTCCGCTGGATCCTGGACAACCTCACCCCGACGGTGCCCGAGGACATCCGCCTCTTCATGCAGCGCTTCGCGGGCTGAGCCTGCGCGGCGACGCGACCGCGTGGATGGGCATTAACCGATCAGCTTGCGCGCGAGCTCGTCCACCCGCTGGGGGTTGGCCTTGCCGGCGGAGGCCTTCATCACCGCGCCCTTGATGGGATTGAGGGCCTTCTCGTTGCCGGCCTTGAACTCGGCCACGGCCTTCGGATTCGCGGCGATGGCGGCCGACACCCATTTCTCCAGCTCGCCCGTGTCGGTGGACTGCCTCAGGCCGAGCCGGTCCACGATGGCCGCCGGCGGCTCGCCCGACTGGAACATCGCCACGAAAACCTCCTTCGCGATGGAACTGGAGATCACGCCGGACTCCACGAGCGACACCAAGCCGGCAATGTGGGCGGGGTGGAGCTTGGACGCGGCGAGCGGCAATTTCGCGGCCGCGAGTTCGCGCCGCAGGTCGTTGGCGATCCAGTTGGCGGCGGCCTGCGGGGCGGCGCCGAGCCGCGCGGCGGCCTCGAAGTAGTCGGCCAAGCCGCGGTCCGGCACGAGCACCGAGGTGATCGTGTAGGGCAGCTGGTAGTCCGCCATGAAGCGGCGCTGCCGGTCGAAGTGATGCTCGGGAATCGTGGCGCGGAGGGCCGCCAGCCAGGCCTCGTCCACGCGCACGGGCATGAGGTCGGGATCCGGGAAGTAGCGGTAGTCGTGCGCCATTTCCTTGGAGCGGAGCGACTGCGAGGTGCCGGTCTGGCCGTCGTAGTCGCGGGTCTCCTGCGTGATGGTGCCGCCGGCGGCCGCGACGGCGAGCTGCCGGCGAATCTCATGGGCGATGCCGTCGCGGACAAAGGAGATGGAGTTGAGGTTCTTCAGCTCCACCTTGGTGCCGAGCCGGGTCGCGCCGACCGGCCGGATGGAGATGTTGGCGTCGCAGCGCATTTGGCCCTTCTCCATGTCGCAGTCGGAGATGCCGCCGTGCACCAGCGCGAGTCGGAGCGAGGTCAGGAAGGCGTAGGCCTCGTCGGCGCTCGCCAGCGCGGGCTCGGAAACGATCTCCATCAGGGGCGTGCCGGCGCGGTTGTAGTCCACCAGCGTATCCTGCGCGCCGTGCGTGAGCTTGCCGACATCCTCCTCGAGGTGGATGCGCGTCAGCGGGATCTTCTTGTGCTCGCCCATGACATTGCGCGCCGGGCCGGGCAGCTCGATCTCCACCGCGCCGCCGAGGCAGATGGGCTGGTCGTATTGCGAGAGCTGGTAGTTCTTCGGCGAGTCGGGATAGAAGTAGTTTTTGCGATCCCACTTGCAGACCGGCGCGATGGAGCAGCCGAGGATGAGCCCGGCCTTGATGATCTGGTCGAGCGCCGCCTTGTTCAGGACCGGCAGGGCCCCGGGCAGGGCCAGCACCACCGGATCGGTCAGGGTGTTGGCCGGTTCGCCATAGCCGGCGGCGACGCGCGTGAACATCTTCGACGCGGTCGCCAGCTGCACGTGGACCTCCAGGCCGATGACGGCTTCAAATTTCATTTGAAGGACCTCCAAGCTCCACCCTCCAAGCTCCAGAGAAACTCCCATTCCCAGTTTTCAATTCGGTGTTTGGCGGTTTCGAGATTCATTGGATGTTGCGAGCTTGGAGCTTGGTGCTTTCACAGCGCCGGATGGCGCTGTGACCACTCGTGCGCCTGTTCATAGGCGTGGGCGATGGCCAGCAGGCCCGCTTCGTCGAAGGGGCGGCCGATGAGCTGCAGTCCGATGGGCAGGCCGCCGCCGGTGAAGCCGCAGGGGATGGAGATGCCCGGCAGCCCGGCCAGGTTGACACTGATCGTGTAGATGTCGGTCAGATACATCGCCAGCGGATCGGCCGACTTCTCGCCGAGCTTGAAAGCCGGCACGGGCGACGTCGGCGAGAGCAGCGCGTCGCAATCACGCAGGACGGCGGCGAACTCGTTGCGGATGAGGGTGCGGACCTTCTGGGCCCGCAGGTAATAGGCGTCGTAGTAGCCGCTGCTGAGCACATGCGTGCCGAGGATGATGCGGCGCTTCACCTCGGAGCCAAAACCCTCGGCGCGTGACCGGGTGTAGATGTCGATGGCGTCCTTCGCCGCCGCGGAGCGGTGGCCATAGCGGATGCCATCGTAGCGCGCCAGGTTCGACGAGGCCTCGGCCGTGGCGATGAGGTAATAGGTCGCGATGGCATACTCCGCGGCGAGCGGCAGCGAGACCTCCCTGATTTCGCAGCCGTGCTGGCGGTAAAACTCGAGCGCCCGTTTCGCGGCCGCCGAGACTTCGGGGTCGAGTCCCGCGCCGAAAAATTCCTTCGGCACGCCCAGCCGCCACGGCCCCTTCCTTGCCGCCAAGCCCGCCCGGTAATCCGGCACCTCCGCTTGGAACGAGGTGGAGTCGCGCGGATCGTGCCCGGCGATGACACCGAGCAGCAACGCCGCATCCTCCACCGTGCGGGCCAGTGGCCCGATCTGGTCCAGGGATGATGCATAGGCCGCCAACCCGTAGCGGGACACCAGGCCGTAGGTCGGCTTGAGGCCCACAATGCCGCAGAGCGCGGCGGGCTGGCGGATGGAGCCGCCGGTGTCGGAGCCCAGCGTGAGCGGCAGTTCGCCCGCCGCGACGGCGGCGGCCGAGCCGCCCGAACTGCCGCCCGGCACGCGCGTCAAATCCCACGGGTTGGCGGTCGGCCGGAACGCCGAGTTCTCCGTCGAGGAGCCCATGGCAAACTCATCCATGTTCAGCCGCCCAAGGGGAATCGCCCCGGCCGCCTTGAGCTTCTGCGTGACGGTGGCGTCGTAGGGCGATACGAAATTCGCAAGCATCCGGCTCGAGCAGGTGAGCGGCTGGCCCTCGACGGCGATGGCGTCCTTCAGGCCGACGGGGATGCCGTCGAGCGGTCCCCTCGCCTGCCCGGCGGCCCGGCGCGCATCGGAAGCCTGCGCGGCGGCGAGCGCGGCGGCCTCGTCGCAGGAATTGAACGCCTGCACGCGGTCGTCCACCGCTCGCTTGCGGGCGAGGCAAGCCTGCACCAATTCCAAGGAGGAGAGCTTGCCCGCCGCAAGCAGCGCCGCCAGGCGGGCGGCGGGTTGATGGATGATTTCGTCGGCCATCGGCTACTCCACGACTTTGGGCACCACGATGGTGTCATCCCGCCGGGCGGGAGCATTCCGGAGGGCCGCCTCGACGGACAGGCCCGGCCCGGCGACATCGGCGGCCCAGACATTGAAGACCGGGGAGGCGTGCGCCATGGGCTCGACGCCGGTCACATCCACCTGCCGCAGCTTCTCAACGTAATGCAGGATGTCGCCCAGTTGCCGGGCAAACTCGCGCTTTTCCTCCTCGGTGAGGGCGAGGCGGGCGAGGTTGGCCACGTAGTCGAGATTGAGGTCGGGCTGGGTGCTCATGCGCAGGGCGGACAACGCCCAAGCAGGCGGCGGATGGCAGGCTTGGCAACCGGCAAAACGCGGGTCGCAACCGAGCTTGAACCCCGACCGTCCGCCAACTAGTGACCACCCATGCTGCTCTTCAAAAAGATACTCAACTTCAAGGCTGCGGGCGGCCTCGGCGACAAGCGCGGCGCGACCCGGTATCCGGTCGGGGCCAAGTTTCCCCTGAAGGCCAAGGTCACCCTGGTCGGCCGCGATGGCAACGGCAACATCCTCAAGGCCGACGATCGGCGCGCCATGGACTGGGGCGGGCAGCTGGTCAACATGTCGGCGGGCGGCCTCAGCATGCGCCTCCACCCGGCGGCGATGGGCGACAAGGGAGAGAACTGCCGCCTCAAGCTGGAGCTCGACCACCGGATTTTTGAGATCGACGGCACGATCGCCCATTTCTGGTCCGGCCCCCAGCACGCCACGCTCGGGGTGGCGGCCATCTTCGCCGACAGCCAGGCCCAGAAGGCCTTTCGCCAACTCGTGGAACCGGTGGCCATCGGTTCGGGGCTCAGCCCCGTCGAGGCCAAGGCCGTGAAGCAGGATGTGGCGGGCCTGAACAAAGAGCAGTATGCAGGCGAGGAGGAGACCCTGCTCAGCATCTGGCGCGACGAGAGCGGCAAGGTGATCCAGTTTTTCGAGCTGCGGGCCTGCGGCTATTGTCTCCGCGGCAGCGCCCAGGCACCCGGGCTGCAGATCAGCTCGCTGGCGGATGCCAATGCCAAGCTGACGCCGACCCAGGCCGGCGAGGTGCGCCATCTCTTCCGGCTGATCGTGCCCAACATCCCCAAGGCGGTGCCGTCGGAGGTGCGCGCCTTTCTGGAGCGCTTCGCGGTTTGAGGAATCGGCGCGGCCGTCAGGCGCGGACGCTCATCGTGCCATCGACCGCGATGGCCTGCTGGATTTTCCCGAAGGCGGCGTTGACCTCGTCGTCCGTCAGGGTGCGTTCGGCCGAGCGGAACGAGAGGGCAAATGCCAGGCTCTTCTTGCCCGCCGGCAGGCCGGCACCGGTGTAGACGTCAAAGACCTCGACCCGCTCGATCGCAAAGGACGGGCCGGTGGCGGCCTGCGCCAGCTGGAGCAGTTGCGCACGCACCTCGTCGGCGTGGCGGTCGGCGTCAACCACGAGCGCCAGATCGCGCAGGGCGGCCGGGAAAAGGCTGAAGGGCCGGTAGCGCGTGTGGCTGCCGCCGACGGTGAGTTTCTGCGGCAACAGCGCCAGCGTGCCGGCCCAGACCTTGCCCTCGATCCCGGCGGCGCGGACCATGGCGAGGTTCAGCAGGCCGAACCGGGCGGTCCAGCCGTCCGACATTTCCCCGGCGGCGGCCGACTGGCCTTCCTGCCAGCCCCAGTAGGCACCGCGCACCGGCACCAGCGGCTGCGCCGCCAGATCCAGGCCGGCAGCGCGGGCGAGGATCTCGACATGGCGCTTCACCGTGTAGAAATCAGGCTCGGGCCGGGTGCGCCAGGCGCGCTCCTTCGGGTTGTGGCAGAGCACGAACCCCACGGCCACGCACTCCTGCACGGTGCCGTTCAGCTCCATGAACACGCGGCCGGTCTCAAACAGGCGGGCCGCCGGGATGCCGCGCGATTGGTTGAGCTTGAGCGATTCCAGGATGCCCATGATCAGGGTCGGGCGCAGGTGCGACTGGTCGTCCACAAACGGGTTGGCCAGGGCCAGCTCCCCGGCGGCCGCCGCCGAGACCCAGGTGGCCAGTTCGGTTTGCGAGCGCAGCGTGTAGTTGACCACCTCGTGAAAGTGCTGGCCGACCAGATAATCGGTCGCCTGGCGGTTGAAACGGGCGATGGGATCGTCGTCGCCATCGGCCAGCGCCGGGCCGGAGCAAATGGCCGAAGGGACGCGGTCGGTGCCGTAAATGCGGAGCACCTCCTCCACGAGGTCGATGGGCCGGTCGAGATCGCGGCGATGGCTGGGGATGGCCACGGTCCACTCCAAGCCGGCGGCGGTCTCGTGCTCCGCCTTGATAGGCAGGGCGAGCCCGATCAGGGCGTCGCGCATCTCGTCATCCGTGACATCAAAGCCGAGCTTGGCGCGGATGTAATTGGGCGTGATCCTGATCTCACGCGACCACGGGCGGTCGCCGCCGGCCTTCATCACCGGACCGACGACGGTGCCGCCGGCCGTCTCCAGGATCAGGTCAATGGCACGGTGCGCCGCCGCGACCGTGCCGTGCGCATCCACGCCGCGCTCGAACCGATAGGCGGAATCGGAGGTGAGGCCGAGGCGCCGGGAGGTCCAGCGGATGGACTGCGGGCGGAAGCAGGCCGCCTCGAGGATGATGTCGGTCGTGGTGGCGTCCACGCCGGCGTCGTGCCCGCCCATGAGGCCGGCGATGACGAGCGGCTTGGCCTCGTCGGCGATGACGAGCATGCGGCTGTTGAGGGCGCGCTCCTTGCCGTCGAGCGTCACGAGCTTCTCGCCGTCGGTGGCGCGCCGGACGACGATCTGGCGACCGGCGATCTTCTTCGCATCGAAGACGTGCAGCGGCTGGCCGAGCTCGAGCATGACGTAGTTGCCGACGTCCACGAGATTGTTGATCGGGCGCAAACCGACGGCGAGGAGGCGTTCCTGCATCCACACGGGGCTGGGGCCGACCTTCACACCCGCCACGGCGATCCCGACATAGAGCGGGCAGTCCTCGGGCGCATCCACGCGGATGCTGGTGAGAAGGGGCGAAGGCGGCGTCCCCTTCGGCGTGCCTTGGAATTTGATCTCCGGGTGCTGCAGATCGTATTTGAGCCAGGCGGCGAGCTCACGGGCCATGCCGAGGTGGCAGAGCGCGTCGGGGCGGTTGGGAGTGACCTCGACGTCGAACACGGTGTCGCCGTCCGGCAGCGCCTCGTTGATCGGCTGGCCGATGGGTGCCGTGGCCGGCAGCAACAGCAGCCCGGAGTGTTCGCCCGGCAGGCCCAGTTCGTCCGGCGCGCACATCATGCCCTGGGATTCGTGGCCGTAGGTCTTGCGCTGGGCGATCTGGAAACCGCTCGGCAGCACGGCACCCGGCAGCGCCACCGGCACGCGGCGGCCGGCGTCGCAATTGGGTGCGCCGCAGACAATGCTCCGCACCCCGCCGTGGGCGGGCCCCACGTCCACGGTGCAAAGGGAGATGTCCTTCTTCAGGTTCGGGATCTTGGTGCGCGTGAGGATCTCACCCACCACGACGTTCGACAGCGGCGGCAGGCCGGTGTTGGTCACGCTCTCGACCTCGAAACCGAGGAAGGTGATGGCGCGCTGCAGTTCTTCGGTGGTGGCGTAGAGCCGGACGTATTGGCGGAGCCAGTTGCGGGAGAGTTTCATGAAAGTAGTGGGCAGCGAGTAGCGGGTAGCGAGTAGTTCAAGCTATTCCGAGCCCATGCCGTTGATATAGCCTTGGAGCATACGGGACACCTCTTCCAACTGCGCCTGCAACCCGCTCGTGTCAGTGTATTTCAGGTCATGGGCAAGGATCAGCTGGTAGAGGCACTCATCGGCGGAACCTTGGGCCATATTGTAGAAACGCAACTTGTCGGGCTTGGTGCGCTTGCGAAAGCCTTCCACGAAATTCGAGGGCACACTGGCGGCGGCCCGACGAAGCTGAGAGATCAGACCAAAACTTTCGTGCTTGGGGAATGATTCGGTCGCGCGGTATATCTCCAGGGTGAAGGCATGAGCTTTCTGCCACACGATCACCTCGCGGAAGGACTGGGATTTGTCGGCCATGCTCTCTACTCGCTGCTCGATGCCCGCTACTGCCCTCAGGCAAATTGTTTCAGGAAGCGCAGGTCGTTTTGGTAGAAGTAGCGGATGTCATCGATGCCATACATGAGCATGGCGAGGCGCTCGAGCCCCATGCCGAAGGCGTAGCCGCTCCAGACATTGGGATCGTAGCCCACGCCCTCGAACACGGCCGGATCGACCATGCCGCAGCCGCCGATCTCGATCCAGTCCTTGTTCACCTTCGGCAGGTGCTTCGCGGACAGGTCCACCTCGAAGCTCGGCTCGGTGTAGCCGAAATAATGCGGACGGAAACGCGTGACGGTGTCCTTGCCGAGGAGCGAGGCGAAGATGTAGTCGAGCAACGCCTTCAGGTCGCGCACCGTCACGTTCCGGTCCACGTAGAGGCACTCCAGCTGGTGGAAGTTCGCGCTGTGCGTGGCGTCGGAGGTGTCGCGGCGATAGACGCGGCCCGGCGACACGACGCGGATGGGCGGCTCGCCCTTGAGCATGGTGCGGATCTGCACGGAGGAGGTGTGCGTGCGCAGCAGGTATTTCTCGGCCGGGGTTTTCTTGGCGACGTTGCCGAAACGCGCCGACTCCGGGAAGTAGAAGGTGTCCTGCGCGTCGCGCGCGGGGTGGTCGGCGGGCGTGCAGAGCGCGTCAAAGCAGTAATACTCCGTCTCGACCTCGGGGCCCTCGACGACGGTGAAGCCGGCCTTGCGGAGGATGCGGCACATCTCCTCGCGGACGAGGGTGAGCGGATGCGTGGTGCCCGGCCCGGTGTCAGGCGACGGGAGCGTCGGATCGATGGCGGGCCCGAGTTGGGCGGCGATTTCGGCGTCGGCGATGCGCTGCAGGGCGGCGTCGAGCTGGGTCGTGAGCTGGGCCTTGGCCTCGTTGACGAGCTTGCCCATGGCCGGGCGCTGCTCCTTGGGCACGGTGCCCATCTGCTTCATCAGGGCGGTGAATTCGCCGTGAGGACCGACGTAACGGGCCTTGGCCGCCTCGAAGTCGGCGCGCGTCCGGAGGGCCGGAAGTTCGGCCGTGGCCTTGGCAAGGAGGGCGGAGAGGGTGGCTTGCATCGATATGAGTCGTTCTCGTTCTTCGTTCTCCTAATCGTTCTCTCAATTCCTCTCGGTTGGGGCGGACGAGAAAGCTTACGCGAACGGGAAGGATGGATTGAAAATAGAAAAGGACGGGCCCGCGGGGAGCCCGTCCTTCACTGAAAGGGTCTTTTGGACCGGAAGGCGAGCCTCCAGCGGCCCGCCGGGGCGTCAGGCCTTGGCGGCCTTGGCCTTCAGCGCAGCCTGGGCCTGCTTGACGAGGGCGGCAAACGCGGTGGCGTCGGCGATCGCGATCTCGGAGAGCTGGCGGCGGTCGAGCTGGATGCTGGCGGCCTTGAGGCCCTCCATGAAGCGGCTGTAGGTGATGCCGGCCTCGCGGCAGGCCGCGTTCAAGCGCACGATCCAGAGGGCGCGCATGTTCGCCTTCTTCTTCTTGCGGTCGATGTAGGCGTATTGCCAGGCATGCTGCACCGCTTCCTTGGCGTAGCGGTAGAGCTTGGATTTGTTGCCGAAATAGCCCTTGGCGTATTTCAGCACTTTCTTGCGGCGCTTGCGCGACGCGGGGGAGTTGGTGACACGAGCCATGTTATTTTAGGTGGTTTGGTGCCGGCGGGTCGGTTCGTTGGACTTCACCCGCCTGGCAAGTTGTGGTTGGTGCGCTTCGGCCGCTTACCGGAGACCGGTGGGCAGGCAGCGGAGCAGCGGCTTCGCATGGCCTTCATCGACCAGCTTGTCGCGGGAGGCACGGCGTTTGGACTTCGTGCTCTTCGCGGCCAGCAGGTGACGGAAGCCGGGCGTGCGGCGGATCAGCTTTCCCTTGGCGGAAATCTTGAAGCGCTTGGCAACGGACTTTTTGGTCTTTTGCATGGATGGAGTTGGCCAAGACAGAGGGCGGCTCGGGGCTTGGCAAGGGGAAATTTTCACCCGCGCAACCCTCCTCCAGTCGGCCCAATTGCGCGACCCGGCGGGTCCGTTTTTCAGAGGGAAAACACGCTGGCTCGCAAAATGCGGAAATGTCGTTGACAAGGCCCGTCCGTTAATGACGTTTTGGCCCTTCGTTTTCTGGCTTCCTAGCTCAATGGTAGAGCAGTTGACTCTTAATCAATTGGTTCGGGGTTCGAGTCCCCGGGGAGCCACCAAATTTCGTTTTTTGCCAGTCAATTTTGGTTGGTTGCGCACAACGCCTCGCCGGCGTAGCTCAACGGTAGAGCACCTGTTTTGTAAACAGGCGGTTGCGGGTTCGAATCCCATCGCCGGCTCCAGCCTGCGCTCTTCCGAGCCACGGCCGCCAGCTCATTTCCGCTTGGGGCGGCGGGATTCTTTCCGCCGCAGCGCGCACACCGGCTTGTCACTGCCCGATGGTGTAATGGTAGCACGAACGACTCTGACTCGTTCTGTCTAGGTTCGAGTCCTAGTCGGGCAGCCAATCCGGTATCGCCATTTATTCTGTCCCGCTCGCAACAAAGCGCATTGACACGCCAAAGTTATTCTCGGCAGCATCCGGATTCACGGAAATTTTTTGGTCACTTTGTATTCGTTTACCCACTCCCCACTCTCCTCGCCGCACTTCAGGTGCTGACGATGATGTGTCCGTCTTAGGCCGACCAACTGACGATCCCCGCCCCCGACTTTCCCCTTCAGGAATATTACCCACGGTTTAACCACTCACCCACCCGCACTATGATTACTGCATCCCTGCCCCTGGCGATCCTCCTCACCAACCCGGACGGCAGCCCCATGACCTCCATGGAGCTGTTCAAGCATGGCGGCCCCATCATGTGGCCGATCCTCATCGTGTCCTTCCTGATGTTCACGGTCGCCATCGAGCGCGTGCTGTTCATTGTCCGTGAAAACCGCCGCCGCGACCCCGAGCTCGTGGACAAGATGCTTGAGAAGGTCGAGTCCAACGACATCGACGGCGCCGTCGAACTCGGCAAGAAAAGCCAGGACTACGTGGCCCGCATCATGGTCTACGCCCTGACCCACAAGGAGCACTCCCTCGGCAACGCCTTCACCCGCGCCGCCAGCCAGGAGATGCAGCGTTTTGGCCAGGGCCTGCCCACGCTGGACACCTGCATCACCGCCGCCCCGCTCCTCGGCCTCCTCGGCACCGTGACCGGCATGATGGGCACCTTCGCCGCGCTGAACAGCGGCACGGGCGACATCGGCTCGGCCGCCACCAAAATCACCGGCGGCGTCGCCGAAGCCCTCATCGCCACCATGTGCGGTATTGCCCTCGCCGTCCTCGGTCTCCTCCCCTTCAACTATCTCAACGCCCGTTCGGAAGAGGCCCGCCACGACATCGAGGACGCCTCGAACTCGCTCGAGATCATCATCAACAAGGCCGAGAACAGCAAGAGCCGCTGAGCGGCTCCGGCCCCGGCAACTTAAACCCTAACCCCCAACTGTCATGCACGGTGGCGGCGGCGGCACAGGCCCAGGCGGCGTGAAGAAGGCGCGCATTGAGATCATCCCTCTCATTGACGTCATCTTCTTCCTGCTCGCGACATTCGTTCTGTTCACCATCTCGCTGAACAAGTCCAACGGCATCAGCGTCAAGCTGCCCACGGCGGAAACCAGCGAGGTGCGCGATCCCAACGGCACCGTCACCATCAGCGTGACCGACGAGGGCACCGTCGCCTGGAACAAGGACCTTATCACCCTGGACGAGTTCACCCAGCGGCTGCTCCAGTTCAAGCAGGAGCAACCCGACGGCCGCATCCTCATCAACGGCGATGAGCGCGCCTTCTTCGCCCAGGCCATCTACGTCGTGGACGAGGCCCGTAAGGCCGGTTTCAGCCGCGTGTTCATTGAAACCCACGTCCGCTGACATTCCTGCCTAAGAAATCCGCCCGTCGCGCGTCTAACCCTTCGCCCGCAGCCCACATTCCATGGAAGGCACCAAAATCAAAGTCCCCAAGCGCAAGCAGGCGCGCATTGAGATTATTCCGCTCATTGACGTTATTTTCTTCCTGCTCGCGACCTTCGTCCTTTTCACCCTTTCGCTGAACCGCATCCAATCCCTCCCGGTCGATCTGCCGGTGCCTTCGAAGGACAACACCCCGCCCCCGGTTGACAAGAGCGTCACCATCCAGGTCTCCGTGGACAGCTCCCTCTTCTGGAATAAGGAACCTTTCGAGATGTCCGAACTCACCACCCGCCTCACCGCCTACAAGTCCACCATGGACGCCTCCGGTGACGAAGCCCGCATCCTGATCGCCGGCGACGAGAAGGCCCGCTTCGGCCCCACCGTCCAGGTGCTGGATGAGGTGCGCAAGGCCGGCATCATGAAGTTCTCCGTGGAAACCCGCACCCGCCCCACCGGCAAATAACCGCATGAACAAAGATCTCATCATCGGTCTGCTGGTCTCCGTCGGCGTCCACCTCTTTGCCTTGAACCCCTTTGCCGGCAAGCAGCCGCCGCCGGTTCGCGAAGCGATCGTCAAAGAGGAAATTATCCAGATGGAAATGCCCCCCCTCGACGAGGAGGAGGACAAGAAGGTCGAGGAACTGCAGGACGAACCCGCCGAGAACGTCATGGCCCCGCCGAGCCTGGTGGACTTGCCGACCGTCGTGCCCGTCAACGCCTTTACCCAGCCCCTGCAACCCCCGCCCCCCCCGGGCATGAGCGTCGCCCGCGGCGCCATCAACATCCCGGTCAATCCGCCGGGCGCCAACTTTGGCAAGGGCATCAAGGACCTCTTCGACATCAACAACCTTGACCAGAAGCCCGTGGGCCGCGTGCAAAACCCGCCGCAATATCCCTACGAAATGAGCCGCGCCGGCATCAGCGGCGAGGTCGTCGTCGAGTTCATCATCAGCGCCAGCGGCGATGTGGTGGACACCCGCGTCGTCCGCTCCTCCCACCGCGAATTCGAGGTGCCCGCCATGCAGGCCGTCCAAAAGTGGAAGTTCAAGCCCGGCCGCAAGGCCGGCAAGAACGTCTCCACCCGCGTCTCCCAGCTCATCGAATTCAACCTCGAGGATTCCAAATGATCCGGTCCCCTCGGTCCCTTCCGCCCGCCCCCTCTCTCCGTTCGCTCGTCGCCCTGCTCGGCATGCTGAGTCTGGCCGTCACGCTGCCCGCCCAGCGACCGGCCCGCGATTATTCCCTGAGTGACTCCACCAGCGAGGTGCTGCCCAAGTTCAAGGTCGCCGCCGATGCGAAGAACTACGACGGCGCCATCGCCATCCTCGACGCCCAGATCGCCAAGGTCCCGGCCGACAGCTACGACGCCGCCACCCTCTACCAGATCAAGGTCCAGACCCTCTTCCAGAAGGGCGAGTTCGCCAAGGCCATCGAGCCGATGGACCGGGCCCTCGCTCTCTCCGAGGCCAAGAACCCGACCTATTTCGACGAGCGCGTCACCCGCGACCTGCTCAACTACCTGGCCCAGCTTTATGTGCAGGAAGCCGTCGGCTCGAAGAACCCGGCCGTGGCCGCCAAGCTGTTCGAGAAGGCGGACGGCACCATGAAGAAGTGGCTCAAGCTCACGCCGAATTCCACCCCCGATGCCCAGCTGCTCTACGCCAATCTCCTCTACGCCTGGGCCGTGCAAAACCCCGAGAAGCCCGACGTGGCCCTAATCCAGCGCTCGCTGGACGAGACCGAACGCGGCATGCACCTCTCCACCCACCCCAAGGACACCTTCTACGTCCTCAAGCTGGCCGCCCTTCAGCAGCTGGGCCGCACCGCCGAGACCGCCGAGATGTTCGAGCTCCTCATCAAGCAGAAACCGGACACCGCCACCTATTACCAGCAACTCGCCGGCACCTACCTCAGCACCGGCCAGGATCTCCGCGCCGCCCTGACCATCGAGCGCGCCCAGGCCCACGGCCACATGGCCACGGCCCAGTATAATTTCAACCTGGTCGGCATCTACTTCAACCTCGGCCAGTATGAAAAGGCCGCCGACCTGCTCGAAGCCGGCCTCAAATCCGGCAAGATCGAGAACGAACAGAAAAACTGGGAGCTCTATGCCCTCTGCTACCAGCAGCTGGAGCGCCCCCTCATGAGCATCGAGGTGCTCAAGCAGGCCGCCAAGGCCTTCCCCAAGTCCGGCCAGATTGAATTCATGATCGGCCAGGCCTACCACGGCTTGGAGAAAACGGCGGAGGCCCTCCCCCACATGCAGGCCGCCGTGGCCAAGGGCAATCTGACCAAGCCCCACCAAGTCTACATGTATCTGGCCTATATCGCCTTTGAGCTGAAGAAATTCGACATCGCCCTCGACGCCGCCAAGCAGGCCGCCGCCCAACCCGAAGGCGCCAAGGATCCGCAGACAAAAAGCATGATCCGCGCCATCGAGGACACCATGAAGGACCGCGAGGAGAAGAAGGCCAAACTGTAACCCCATTTAAAGCCCCCGACCATGAACAAAGTCTACATCATCTTCCCGCTGATCTGCACCCTGATCTTCACCGGCTTCTACATCCGCTTCGACCGGCACGACAAGGAGCGCCAGGCCGGCATCAAGGCCCGTGAAGAGGCCGCCCTGAAGGCCAAAGTCGCCAAGGATGTCGCCGACCGCGCCGCCGCCATCGCCGCCGCCGTCGAAGCCTCCAAAAAACGCGAGGTCGAGCGCAAGATCAAGGCCGAGATCGAGGACGCCAAGAAGACGGCCCGCCAGGAAGCCGATGACCGCCGCCTACGCACCTACGAGGAGCGCAACCGCGCCCGGGATCAGGTGGTCCGCCTGAAAAAGGACCAGGAAGAGGTCAAGGGCACCCTCGGGAAGATCGAGGAGGAAAAGAAAAAGTATGTCGACGAGCAGGCCTTTCTCAAAACCTACGTCAAGCAGGCCGAGGCCAACGTGAAATATTACTACACCTTGCTCGACAAGGTCGCCGACGCGGAAAAGAAGCGTGCCGAGGCCGCCGCCGCCGCCGCTGCCGCTGCCAAAAAAGCCTAACCCCCCCTCTCTCCGCCAATCATGAACAAGTCATATTTGATCGTTCCCAGCATCCTGCTGGTGGTGTTTGTCCTCCTCTACAACAGCGCCGTGAGCGACATGCGTCGCAAGGAAGCCGACCGCATGGCCAAGGTCGAAGCCGCCGCCAAAATTGAGGCCGCTCGCAAGGCCGAACTGGACCGCAAGGCCCAGGAGGACGCCGTCCGCCGCCAGGAAGAGCGCGCCGCCGCCGACAAGGCCAAGGAGGAAAAGAAGGAACGCGATTATCAGGATGCCTTGGCTGCCCTGCGCAAGGAAGCGGATGACTATGCCGCCCAAACCGCCAAGCTGACCAAGGAAGCCGCCGACATCGAGGCCTCCATCATCCAAGCGCGCAACGACAAGGAGCGCCTCACCCGCGAATCCCTCGAGTTGGCCAAGCAGGTC
Source organism: Opitutaceae bacterium (assembly GCA_016795565.1). Taxonomy (GTDB): domain Bacteria; phylum Verrucomicrobiota; class Verrucomicrobiia; order Opitutales; family Opitutaceae; genus Lacunisphaera. The sequence goes on from JAEUGW010000052.1 coordinate 23,080, forward strand.
GAACTCGCCAAGATCAACCGGCGCACCGCCGAGCTGGAAATCCAGCGCATGGTGGAGATGGTGGCCACCAAGCTGTCGGACAGCTCCATCGCCACCCCACCCCCGCCGCCGCTGGCACCTTCGGGCAAGTAATCGGCCTCCCTCTCCCAAGCCGCACCCTTCCGGTGCGGCTTTTTTGTTTCCTGCGCGCACCGCGAATGGCTCAAGCAGGTCGGGAGATTCTCTCCGCACCCAAACCTCCCTCCGCCCCGGCCAGCCCAAATCCAATGGGCGAAACTTGGCGGACACTACCTGCGCACAACTTGGACGATTGGTGTCATATGCGCCCTGCCCGGTTTGTTGGCCCGCCGCGTGCTATCTGCCCAAGTGCAGCGTTCCAACACCAAGAAACCTACCATGAAAAAACTGTCCCTCCTCCTCGCGGCACTCCTCACCGGCGTTGCCCTTTCCGCCCAGACGCCCGCTCCGGCTCCCGCCCCGGCGGCCAACTATACCGTCACTGTGGATTTCCCCTATGCCAGCAAATACGTCTTTCGGGGCATCCAGTATGCCAAGGATTCCCTCCAGCCTTCGGTCAAGCTCACCGTCGGCGGATTCTACGCCGGCATCTGGTCCAATGCGCCGCTCGACCGGGGCTATGAACTCGAGCTCGACTATTTCACAGGCTACAACTTCGCGCTCAAGGAGGGCTGGACGCTCGATCTCGGCGCCACGCTTTACAGCTATCCGGGCCTGAGTGCCGGCGACAAGACCACTTTCGAGCCCTATCTCGGCCTGAATGGCTCGCTCGGGGCGGTTTCGTCGGCCACCTACCTCTACTACGACACCACCATCGAGGTCTTCACGGCCCAGCAGACGTTCAGCTACAGCGTGCCGCTCGACGATAAGGTCCCCCTGACCTTCGCCGCCACGCTCGGCCATGCCTCGCCTGATTCCGGCAGCGGCTACACCTATTATGGCTTGGGCGCCACGCTGCCCTTCAAGCTGAGCGACAAGGCCACGTTCACCCTAGGTGCCCAGTATGCCTCCCACGACCTCGATGGCGTGGAAGACAACCACTTCTGGGGCACGGCCGGCTTCACCTACACGTTCTAAGCCGGAACGATGCAGTCGAAGCAGCGCATGAGCGTGTTTCCCAGCGGTGCAGTGAGCCAAATCCAACTGCAATGCAGTAGGAAATCTCCATGTGACGCAGAAGTTTAGCCCACGCAGTCGGCGATTCTACTGCATCG
>JAEUGW010000053.1 GCA_016795565.1 Opitutaceae bacterium
CCAGTCCAACCTCTCGGCCGGGCCGACGCAATCCCGCCCGAAGCGGGTTCCTCCGACGAGCTGTGACGCCCATTCTCGGAACCCGCTTCGGGCTGTTTTCCTCGCCTTCTCGCATCGGTGCAGACATACAAGCATCCATCACGATATCCGCAGGCGGTCGTGCCGATGGATGTCAGACCAGCCTGCGGCTAGACCTCACTTCGTTCAGAATGACGGTAACGGGCGTTTGCGGTTCGGTTTTTCCGGCTCTCAGCTCTCAACTCTCAGCTCTCAGCTAGCAAATGGCCGCCATCGACTCCCTCCTCCGCACCATGCTCGAAAAGGGCGGCTCCGATCTGCACCTCACCGTCGGCCTGCCCCCGAAATCCCGCATCTCCGGCTCCCTCCAGCCCATCCGCGAAGGCCAGGTCAGCGCCCAGGAGATGGAGTCTCTCCTCAAGGAGATCTGCCCCGAGAAACGCTGGAAGGAGTTCCTCGACAAGAAGGACCTCGACCTCGCCCACGAGGTGCAGGGCCTCGCCCGTTTCCGCGCCAACTACCTCTACAACCACTGGGGCCAGGCCGCCGTCCTCCGCCAGATCCCGGCGAAGATACTGTCCTTCTCCCAGCTCAACCTCCCCGAGGCGCTCAAGAAACTCTGCCACCTCGACCAGGGCCTCGTCGTTGTCACCGGCCCGACCGGCTCCGGCAAGTCCACCACGCTCGCGGCGATGATCGACTACATCAACGACAACCTCGCGCGCCACATCATCACCATCGAGGACCCGATCGAGTTCGTCCACCCCTGCAAGAAGTGCACCATCGTCCACCGCGAGGTCGGCGAGCACACCGAGACCTTCGGCGCCGCGCTCAAGGGCGCCATGCGCCACGACCCCGACATCCTCCTCCTCGGCGAGATGCGCGAGATGGAGACCATCAAGCTCGCCCTCTCCTGCGCCTCGATGGGCATGCTCGTCTTCGGCACGCTCCACACCAACAACGCGCCCAAGACCGTGGACCGCATCATCAACACCTTCCCCGCCGAGGAGCAGAACCAGGTGCGCGTCATGCTCGCCGGCTGCCTCGCCGGCGTCGTCGCCCAGCTCCTGTGCAAGAAGGTGCCCAAGGGCCGCGTCGCCGTGCACGAGATTTTGCTCCAGCACGAGGCCCTGCCCAACACCATCCGCATGGGCCAGATCTCCAACATCCGCGGCATCATCGAGAGCGGCAAGGAGGAGGGCATGATCACGATGGACGCCAGCCTCATGGCGCGGGTGAAGGACGGCACCGTCGAGCCCAAGGAAGCCTACATGAAGGGCAGCAACAAGGCCCTCTTCGCCCCCCTCCTCAAGCCCGGCGACCTGGACGGCGGACACTAGGCCGGATTCGGCACGGAATATTGGTGTAGCAGCGGCTATGGACCGAGATGACGGCAAGCCATTGCATTGTCTAGAAGTCAAACGGCCTACCGAGAAGTTTGCTAAAAATCATAGGGGTGTATTCGGATTTGCGCGAGAGGCGCGGTGAATCATCCTGGAAGCATCTTCTCTCAGGATCCCACCTTTCAGCAGTTTGCGCAGTTGCGCGTCGAAAGTGGCACGGATCTGAGGGCTTGTCGCTTTGAAGCCAAATAGCCGCGCGACTGCACCGGCTATCTCATCTTTCTTTACGCCTAAATGCCGCTCCACCACGACAACTACGGCAGCTCGTATTTCTTGGGGAGCGAAATTCTCCGGCTTACGCAATGATACGGGCGAGTTTTCGTCCCGCCGACGGGGAGTTGCCGGTTTGCTCTTGTTTACGAAGAAGCCCTCTTCGACCGCAAATGGCGATTTGGCGATCGCAAGCCGCAGCGCCTTTGTAACGACCTCATGAATACGATTACCCGCTCGTTCATAACCCCACGCAGTTCTCAGCCGGAGGACAATTTCATCGATGTGAATCGGCGCTTCTACTTCTAGAATCTTTGTTACGTGCCGGATGAGTTGACCGGGATTCATCTCATGCAACTCGCTTTTGTAGGCAGGCAAATCCAGTTCTGAGACCTCGTAAAGCGGTGCATCGGACTCTTCCTCGGGAACTCGATCTACCGTCTCTCGATCAATTTCTTTTCCCGGGGAGACATCGATGCTGGTTAGCTTACTAGTTCCCGAACGTGCTCTCGCATGTTCCCGAGCCTTCTCCACGGCAATCAATACGCGCCTCAACTCGCGGTCCGGACGCTGGAACCAATCCGTGCTCCAAATACGGTGAATAATCCAACCATGATCCTCAAGAACGGCTTGGCGTAATCTATCCCGATCTCGCGCTGACCGTGATGAATGATACGTCGCTCCATCACATTCGATTCCCAAGATATAAGTGCCGTTCAATTCCTCATCCCGGACCGCCAAGTCGATAAAAAAGCCCGCCTCTCCGACCTGAGTGTCGACAGTCAATCCGTGCTTTTCCAATTCTTGTCTGACGGCCTCTTCAAAGGGGGAATCTTCATCTTTTCCTGATCGCTTGGCAGCGCCCAGCACTCCTGTTTCGGCAAAGCGGAGGAAACTCTTCAACGCACCTACACCGCGCCCAGATGCACGAGCTAGCCGGAACGATGCAGTCGAAGCAGCGCATGAGCGTGTTTCCCAGCGGTGCAGTGAGCCAAATCCAACTGCAATGCAGTAGGAAATCTCCATGTGACGCAGAAGTTTAGCCCACGCAGTCGGCGATTCTACTGCATCGATCCGGCTAAGAGCCTATCCGAATAACGGCCTGTCCTGTAGCGGCGGTCTATGACCGCCGAACGATCACCACACCACGCGCGACGGCGGTCACAGACCGCCGCTACAGAAAACCAGGCTGTCGGGAATAGGTTATTCGGATAGGCTCTTAATCCGCCGCGGCGCGTTGGGGACAACGCGCCCTGCCAAAAAACAAGGGCCGGTCACTGACCGGCCCCGCTTGTGCGGTGAGATTTCGCTTACTTGCGGTTCAGGAACTCGAGCACCTTCTCGGCCTGATGCTCGGTCTGCTTCTCGTCGTGATAGACGACCTTGCCGCTGCGATCCACGAGGTAGGCCTCGCGGGCGGCCATCGGGCCGGCGCCGTTCTGGCCGAAGGCCTTGATCACGGCCTTGTCGGTGTCGGCGAGCAGTGGGAAGGGGAAGTGATTCACGTCCTTGAACTCCTTCTGCTTCTCGACCGGGTCGGTGCTGACGCCGATGACGGCGACGCCCCTGGCCTTGAGGTCCGCGGCCGCGTCGCGCAGGGAGCAGCCCTGCTTGGTGCAGCCGCCGGTGAGGGCCTTCGGGTAGAACCACACGAGCGTGTAGTCGTTGGCCTTGTAAACCTCGCCGAGGTTGAGGGTGGAGCCGTCGTCGGTCTTGGCGGAGAGGACGGGTGCGGCAGCGCCGACCTGGAGGGCCTCGGCACCGAGCCGGGCGAAGAAGGAGAGAAGAGCGGAGAGCATGAGGAGGGTGCGGGTAACTTTCATGGGACCGCAGACTACTCACGGCGCGCGCCTTGGCAAGCGGCGCGAAACCCCGGGGAAACGCGCGGCGGACAGGGCGCGCCGGGGCTGGTTCCTGAAAAAATTGTTTATGTCGGCGAAGTGCTTTCCGCGCGGAACTCCGCCGCGCCGCCGCGTTCTCTGGGGGTGTCATCCCGCGCCCGGCGCGGGGCGACACCAACCAACCAAACCAACATGAACCAGAAAATCCTGCTCAAAAAGCTCCTCCTTTCCTTCGCGGCGGCCCTCAGCCTCGCGACTTTCGCGCGCGCCGACGTGCCGCTCGCCAATCCGCCCCCGACGGCCCCGGCGCCGGTGGGCCAGGGCCTGCTCGGCCAGAAATACGCCAGCTTGAACTACAGCTACATCGATCTCGATGCGCCGACCCACGCCGACAACTTCAGCTTCGGCTTCAACCAGCCGCTCAATGTCGGGCTCGATGCCGTGCTCAGCTATGACTGGATGCAGACGGGCCTGCTGGCCGGCGACCGGTTGAACCAGCAGAGCGTCATGGCCGGCCTGCGCGCCTTCAGCAACGCCTTCGCGTGGGGCAAGCCCTACGTCGAGGCGGGCGGCGGCTACGCCTGGCAGCGCGGCTACGGTGCCTCCGACAACTCCTTTGTCTGGGGCCTCGCCGTCGGCGCCGAGCTGCAGCTCGCCCCGGCGGTCACGGTGACCCCGTTTGCCGAGTATGCCGACGCGCCGGACCTCGCGGGCAGCGGCGCGTTCAACTTCGGCGTGAAGGCCAACTACTGGGTGGACAGCCAGTGGGCGGTCACCGCCGGCATCGAGCGCGACGACGATCAAAATACTTCGTTCACGGTCGGAACAAACTTCCGCTTCTGAGGACTCAACCCTCTTCTGCCGCAAGGCAGAGTGTGTGCAGATGGGCCGCGGTGCAGGGGTGCGCCGCGGCTCTTTGCGTTTGGCAGATTGGTCAACCGTCCAAGCGGAACTGCGTTGCCCGGACTCTTGCGTATTAAGCAACGGTTCGTGTGCGACCCGCCCTGAGCGAGACGACTGCAATCCTTGCTTAATAAGCAAGGATTGCGAGAACGCGCCACGTTGCTCGCGAACGGGAAACCGACATCACAGCGGCGCGTGGAAGCCCGCGCTGGCGCCGACCCAGGTGCGGCCCTTGTTGAAATCCACGCCGTGCATCGCGCCCTTGGTCAGGCGCACGAGCTGGTTGACGAGCGCCGGCATGCCGGTGCCGTCGCCGGCGAAGATGAGCCGCACCTCGGCCTTGGCCGGGCCGTCGGGGGTCTCCATCACCGGCGCGTAGGTCACCTTGCGCTGCAGGAGCCACTCGCCGGGTTTTTCGACGGCGGCGAGCTTCTCGCGGGTGGGGGCGATGTCCACGCCGAGGCCGGCGAAGGAGTAGAGCGGCTTCAGCACGTAGTTTTCCAGGTCGGCCGGGATGTTGCCGCCGAGCTCGCTGACAAAGCGGCAGTCGGGCACGTAGGGGCTCCGGAGGTAGGGCAGGGTGTGCTTGCTGATGCGGAAATACCAGTTGGGGTGGCCGGCCCACTGCACGTCGAGGTCCTCGAAGAAGCTGAACTTCATCGGCGGATTCTTGCGCAGGAGCTCGTCGAAGATGACGCGGTTGAAGATGCGCTCGATGCGCACCTCGCGCCCGCCGGAGCCGTAGAAGAGCTGCTTGCCACGCTTGATCACCTTGGTGACGCAGAGCGGTTTGATGCCGAGCATCGCGTGGGTGCAGGCAAAATCCACGCGCGTCTTCTGCTCGCCGGGGGTGATCTCCAGCAGGACGACATTCTCCGGCAGGCAATTGCCCAGGATGGCGCGTCGGAGGTCGGCGAGATAGTGTTCTTCGTCGAGTCCGCCGAAGTAAGGCGTGAAGTCGGCCGGTATCTCCGGGAAGTGCCTTTTGTAAGCGGCGGCGAGCAGCGCCTGCCAGCAGGCGACGGTCGGGAAGCCCTGCAGCTCGATCAACTGCGGCAGCACCTTGCCCGAGGCGTCGCGGCACAGTGCGAAATCCACGGCGAGGAAATGCGGCCACTCGGTTTCCTTCGGCACCTCGAGGCCGGCGGGGATCGCGGTTTCCGCGTGGGCACGGAAAGCCGGCTTCGCCAGCTGGCTGACGATGTCGTTGGACGCGGCGACCAGCGCCTGGGTCGTGTCCGCGTCGAGAAACAGCGGTGATTCCGCCACGCGGAAATCCACCGGCCAATACATGGATTTGTTCAGTTCCGCCATGAACGCCATGTAGCGCGCTTCGGTGAACGCGGCGTTGTAGCGCTGGCGGATGGCAGGGATCATGGGACGGAAATAGCGGAAACGCGAAAGAGCGGAACCACGGAAGCAAACTGACGGAAAGAGGCAATCGGAAGCGGAGGAAACATCGGACTCAGCGTTTCAACCCCTCCGTGTTTCCGCGATTTCCGGGGCTCAGATCAAAAACTTCCCCTTCGCCATGACCTGTTCGTCGTCGAGCCAGATGTCGAAGTGGCGGCCGACGCAGTCGATGTGCGTCGTGCTCTTCCAGGTCTGGCCGGTGTGCTCGCTGTAGGGATGGCCGAAGGCGATGTGGATGCCGGGGAGCTTTTCGTCCTGCAGGATGTGGCCGATGATGTGGGTGCAGGCGAGGTTGGTGCCGATGGCGAACTCGCCGACGCGGTTCGAGTTCTCATCGGTGTGACAATACTTGTCGAACTCCTCGAGCAGCTCCTTGTTCGAGCAGGCCAGGCTGGCGATGCGGTTGTCCTTGATGTCGATCGTCAGCGGCGTGGCGCCGATGTCGCCGTATTTCTGGCAGAGGTAGTCGCCGACGACGCCGTCCACGACGAAGCGGCCGTTGGAGTTGAAGGGCGAGGTGAAGATCTCGCCGCCGGGCAGGTTGCCCCACTTGGCGGGCGTGATGAGGCCGGAGGTCTTGACCCAGTTGAGCTTCGGCGAGAGCTCGGCGACATAGTCGGTGCCGGCGGCGGTCTTGCACGTGACGCGCTTCGTGCGGCGGCACTTCTCGATGAGTTTCTGCGAGAGGGCGTCCACCGCGAGGAAGTCGGCGCGCATGCCTTCGACCATGATCTGCTTGTTGATGTTCACCATGTGGCCGTGCCGGATGTGGCGCGGGTTGATGACGTCCATCATCTGCATGCGGGTGCGGAGTTCGCCGGTCTGGGTGATGCAGGCGTAGATGGAGACCTGGGACTGCGCGAGATCCTCGAGCACGGCGGCGGGCATGTCGCGGTGGGGGCGGGCGCCGTATTCCTCGAGGACGAGGACGTTGTAGCTGGCGCCGGTCTTCTCGATCTCGGCGACGAGGGCGGCGGCGATCTCGGCGCTGGCCCGGTCGGTGATGAGGGTCAGGCGCTCGTCGCGCTGCAGCTTCAGGCAGACGTGAATGGCGTTGTGCGCCCCGGCGGTGAGGGCCGGGTCGAAGGTGGCGGGGAGTGAAGCGGTATGTGGCATGAACGAGGCCAAGGGCGATGGGCTAGAGGCGAGAGACGATGGGAAAGAGGAAGGCGCGTCAGTGAACAAAGGGAGGATGTTTGGGAAATCTTTCTCGTTCTCTTACTCTTTCTCGTAATCCCGGCTTGGGTCGGAGGAAGGCATTAGGAGAAAGAGAAAGATTAAGAGGAAAGAGAAATATTACGGGTCGAGACCGTGGTGGGTTTCGGAAATGATGTAATCGACTACGGCTTTGAGGTCTTTAGTCCGGTTGTAAACCTCAACCTGCCGGTCGGCGCCGGTGCCGTGGGCGAGGATTTGTTGCACATGGTTCACCTCGGCGCGGGAGCCGAGTTCATCCACCACGTCATCAATGAATTCGAGCAGCTCGTTGATGAGGTCGCGGGTGGGGACCTCCTCCTGTTTGCCGAAATCGATCATCTGGCCCTTGATGCCGTAGCGGGAGGCGCGCCAGCGGTTCTCGTTGATCAGGCGGGCGCGGTAGGTGCGGAAACCGAGGTTGTTGCGGTGGAGCTTGTGGAGCTTGGCGATGACGGCCTGCATGATCGCGGCGAGGCAGACGGTTTCGTCCACCCGCATCGGGATGTCGCAGACGCGGAATTCCAGCGTGTGGAAGAGCGGATGGAGGCGGATGTCCCACCAGATCTTCTTCGCGTTGTCGATGCACCCGGTCTTGATGAGCAGGTTGACGTAGCTGTCGAACTCCTCGACGGACTCGAACAGGTCGGGGATGCCGGTGCGCGGAAAACGCTGGAAGACCTGCAGGCGGTAGGAGGCGAAGCCGGTGTTGCGGCCGACCCAGAACGGCGAGTTGGTGGACAGCGCGAAGATGTGCGGCAGGAAATAGCGCGCGGTGTTCTGGAGCTGGATGGCGGTCTCGCGGTCGGGCATGCCGACGTGGACGTGCAGGCCGAAGATGAGGTTGGCGCGGGCGATCTGCTGGAGATCGTTCAGCACGCCCTGGTAGCGCTCGCCGGTGGAGATCTTCTGGTCAATCCAGTGGGAGAACGGGTGTGTGCCGGCGGCGGCGATGCGGAGGCCGGCCTTTTTCGCCAGGCCGGCCAGGTCGCGGCGGAGGCCGGTGACGGAGCGGCGCGCGCAGGCGATGTCGTCGCAGATGTCGGTGCCGACCTCGACGACGGACTGGTGCAGCTCGGGCCGGACGCGCTCCTTGAGGATGACCTTGCCGCCCTCGATGATCTCCTCGATGTGGGATTTCAGCTCGCGCGTGACCGGGTCGACGATCTGGAACTCCTCCTCGATGCCGAGGGTGAACTTGGGTTTTTTGCGGGTGGCCATGGGGTGATAATCAGGGGGCGGAGGAAGGAGAACGGGGGGTGGAAGAAGGGCACATGTCCGCAAACGTCATCCTGAGCGAAGCGAAGGATCCAGTGGCACAAGGGAATCCAACTGGATTCTTCGCTGCGCTCAGAATGACAGCCCAGGGAAATAACGAGGTCTTCATCATTTCTTCTTCGGCAGCGCGGCGGGCTGGCCGGTCTTCACCGCGCCCTGCACGTAGGAGCCCCACACGGTGTTGTTCTGCGCCGGGTTGTGCGCCTTGGCCTTGCGGACGAGCATCTTCGCGGCGGCCTCGACGACCCAGGCAAAGTTCTCCTCACCGACGGACTTGCGGTCGGCGTCGGGCGCGGGGTTGCAGAAGTCGATGGCGTAGGGCACGCCGCCGCTCACGCCGAACTCGACGGTGTTGAACTCGTAGCCGAGGGCGTGGTTGAGCGTGAGCACATCGCGCTCGATGCGGGCGAGCAGCTCCTTTGAGCCCGGCGGGCGATCCACGACGTAGCGCAGGTGGTGCGGGTTGCGCGGCTCATACTGCATGATGCGGACATCGGTGCCGCCGATGCAGTAGCAGCGGTAGTAGTCGTCGAAGTGCACCTCGGATTGCAGGAGCATGACGAGCTGGCCGGTCTCGTTGTAGGCCTTGAAGAACTCGTCGCGGTCGCGGACCTTGTAGACGTTCTTCCAGCCGCCGCCGGAGTGCGGCTTGAAGTAGGCCGGCCAGCCGATGTGCGCGAAGATGGCGTCCCAGTCCAGCGGGTAGGCGAGGTTGCCGAAGGACTCGGCGGAGCAGTCGGCCGGCATCTCCTTCGAGGGGAGGAGGACGGTCTTCGGCACGGCGACGCCGAGCTTGGTCGCGAGGCAGTTGTTGAAATATTTCTCGTCGGCCGACCACCAGAACGGGTTGTTGACGACGGCGGTGCCGTTGAGGGCGGCGTTCTTCAGGTAGGCGCGGTAGAAGGGGACATCCTGCGAGATGCGGTCGAGGATGACGGCATACGGCGTGGGCTCGCCCTGGCGGACCTGGTTGATGAGGACCTCCTCGGCGGTGATGCCGGGCTCGTTCATGGCGTTGATGCGTTCGATGAGCGCCTGCGGGAAGCTGCGTTCCTTGCCGTGGAGGATGCCGATTTTTTTCATGCCCGCAGTGTGCGGTGTAGGAGGGGAAAAGTGGAGCCGAATCACGCCGGGCCGGGGAAAATCCGGCCGGGCGGGGTCCGGCCTTAAAAACCCGCTTGCTTCACCCCGGCCCGCCGCTGGCATGGCGGCACCACGCACCATGCCGCGCCCGCGCCCCAACGACGCCCCGCTTCGCCTCCACCGGCGGTTTCGCTCCCATGGCCTGCGCGGCCTGCGCGACATCGTCGTGTGGCTGCCGCCCGGCTACGGCCGGATCCGGGGGCGGCGGCATCCGGTGGTCTATTTTCAGGACGGGCAGAACATCTTTGACCCCCTGACCGCCTTCCTCGGCAACGCCTGGCATGCCGGGGAGCGCGCGACCGACCTCATCCGCGCCCATCGCATCGTGGCGCCGGTCATGGTCGGCATCTACAACACCGGCTTCAACCGGATGAACGAATACGCGCCCACTCCGGCGGAGTTCTCCGGCTGGGACGGCGAGAAGTGCCGGAGCACCGGCGACGCGAAGCGCTACGCGAAATTCGTCGTGCAGGAGCTGAAGCCGTTCATCGATGCGCGTTACCTCACGCGGCCCGGCCCGCGTGACACGGCGCTGGTGGGTTCCTCGATGGGCGGGCTGGTGTCGCTGTATTTTGCGCTGTGGCATCCGCGCGTGTTCGGCCACGTGGCGGCGCTGTCGCCGTCGCTGTGGTGGGACCGCCGCGTGGTGTTCCAGGATTTCGCCAAGCTCCGCAAGAAACCCGCGGTCCGCCTCTGGCTCGACATGGGCACGGCGGAGCCCGGCTGGGAGGCGCTCCCGCTCTTTCGCGACACGCTCGTCAGCAAAGGCTGGCAGGCCGGCGGGGATCTGGCTTATCGCGAGGTGCCCGGCGCCGAGCACACCGAACACGCCTGGGCGGCGCGCATCGGCGACGTGCTCGAGTGGATGCTGCCGCTGCGGCGATAGTCCGGGGACAGAATCCCGCTCCCGCCACGCGGCTTCGCTGGGTTGACAAGGCGGGCGGTTGGGAGGATTGCTCGGGTCGGCCCCCTTTCCCCGCATGACCGGCCTACCTTTCCTGCGCGCAGCCCTGTTCCTTGTTGCGGCCCCTCTGCTGGCTGCGACCGCACCGCTGGATTATCGCCAGGCACCCGCCGCCGTCTGGCCCGCCCCGCCGCGCCCCGCGCCCGGGGCGCCCAACGTCCTTGTCATCCTGTGGGACGACATCGGCTTCGCCCAGTTCGGCTGCTATGGCGCGCCGCTGGCGACGCCGAATGTGGACCGGCTCGCCGCGCAGGGAGTGCGCTACAATAATTTCCATGTCGCGCCGGTCTGCTCGCCCTCCCGGGCCGCGCTCCTGACCGGGCGCAACCCGCACAGCGTCGGCATGGCCTGCATCACGGAGTTCGCCAACGGCCAGCCCAACAGCCGGGGCGGCATCGATCCGGCGGCGGGCACGCTGGCCGACCGGCTGCGCGCCGGCGGCTACACCACGGCGGCGGTCGGCAAGTGGCACCTCACCCCGATGAACGAGCTGCATCCCGGCGCCGCCTCCACCCACTGGCCGACGGGCCGCGGCTTCGAGCATTTCTACGGCTTCACGGGCGGCGAAACCAATCCCTGGGCGCCCGAGCTCTACATCGGCCGCGAGCGGCTCAAGCATCCGCCGGTCAATCCGGACGGTTCACCGAAACATTCCGAGGTGGACATCACCGACCACGCCATCGCGTTGCTGGCCGAGCAGCGGGCCACCGCGCCAGACAAGCCCTTCTTCCTCTACCTCGCCTACAGCGCCGGCCACGCGCCGCACCAGGTGCCGGCGGAGCGCCTGGCGAAATGGCGCGGCCGGTTCGACCGGGGCTGGGATGCGGTGCGCGAGGAAACCCTCGCGCGGCAGAAGCAGCTCGGCCTGGTGCCGGCCGACGTGCAGTTGCCGCCGCGCAATCCGCGCGTCAAGGCGTGGGCGGAGCTCGCCCCAACCGAGCGCCAGCTTTACGCCCGCTACTACGAGGCCTTCGCGGCGTTCGTCGAATACACCGACGAGCAGCTGGGCCGGGTGCTCGCCCACCTCGAGCGCACCGGCCAGCTGGACAACACGCTGGTCATCCTCGCCTCGGACAACGGCGCCAGTCCCGAGGGCGGCCCGGAGGGCATGTGGAACGAGGTCCGGCTCTTCACCACCGAGTCGTTCGACCGCTGGCCGGAGGGCGCGGCGCACCTCGATGCGCTGGGCTCGCCCCTGGGCTATTCGACTTATCCGACCGGGTGGACGATGGCGGGCAACACGCCGTTCCGCCTGACCAAGGGCACCGCGCACGAGGGCGGCATCCGCGTGCCCCTCATCATGCGCTGGCCGGCCCGCATCCGGGACGCCGGGGGCATCCGGACGCAGTATCACAACATCACCGACCTCCTGCCCACGATCCTCGGCGCGGCCGGGCTGACGCCGCCCCCGGCGATCGCCGGCACCAGCATGGCCTACACCTGGGCGGATGCGGCGGCCCCCTCGCGCCGCACGACCCAATACGCCGAGATCTACGGTCACTGCGCCATCTATCACGAGGGCTGGAAGGCCGTGGCCTTTCACGCGCCCGGCACACCCTTCGCGGAGGACAAGTGGGAACTCTACGACCTGCGCGCCGATTGCAACGAGACCCGCGACCTGGCGGCGGCGCAGCCGGGAAAGCTCGCCGAGCTGCTTGCCGTGTGGGAGCGCGAAGCGCAGGCCAACCAAGTCTATCCGCTCGACGACCGTCGCGGCGCGCGCGAGATGATCCTGCCGCCGGGTTCGCCGTCGGGTGGCAACCGCTTCGTGTTTCATCCGCCCGTGAGCGGCATCCACAAAGGCGCGGCCCCGGACCTGCGCGGTCGTTCGTGGCGGCTCGCGGCGGAACTGGAGGCCGGCGGCGGCGCGAGCGGGGTCATCGCCGCCTTTGGCGGGCGCTTCTCCGGCTGGTCGCTCTACCTGCACGGCGGCGTGCCGAAGTTCCATTACAACTACGGCGGCTTCGAGCGCACCACGATCGCCGCCTCCGCGCCTCTGCCCGGCGCGGGTGCGCACCAGGTGGCGGTCGCCTTCACCCTGCAGCCGGACGGCGCGGCGGAGGCCGTGCTGACGGTGGACGGGCGCGAGGCCGGGCGCGGCCGCGTGCCGCGCGTGATGCGCAACATCACCCACGAGACCTTTGACCTCGGCTGTGACCTCTACACCCCGGTGACGGAGGATTACGCGGCACCCGCCGAACTGCCGGCGGGCCTGCTGGGCGAAGTCGTCGTCACGGCCGAGACCCCGCCCCATTAACCCCAACCCGCCATGAGCCACCTCACCCGCCGCCAGTTCACCCGGATCGCCGCACTCACGCCGTTCGCGCTCGGCGCCATGCTCAACCGCAGCCGCGCCGACATCGGCAAGGTCGGGGGCGGGCGGCACGAGCTGACCATCCTCTACACGAACGATTTTCACAGCGCGTTCGAGCCGATCCCCGCTTACTGGCTGCCCGGCTCGCCCCGCCTCGGCGGCGCCGCCCACCTGGCCGCGCTGGTGGAGCGCGAGCGCGCCGCCGCCGGCACCTGCTTCCTGCTGGATTCGGGCGACATGTTCACCGGCACGATGTCGCACCTCACCCACGGCGAGGCGCTGATGGAGATGATGTCGCTGATGCGCTACGATGCCCTCGGCGCGGGCAACCACGAGTTCGACTACGGCTGGCAGGTCTTCGACCACGCCATCGCGCGCGTGCCGTTCCCGATCCTGTGCTGCAACGTCCGTTACAAGGGCACGCGGATCCGGTTCACCCGTCCCTACACGATCATCGAGCGCAACGGCACCCGCGTGGGCATCATCGGCGTCATGGGCACCAACGCCGCCCGCTACACCATCATGCCATCCAAGGTGGCCGAGCTAGAGTTCACCGATCCCGTCGAGGAGACGCGCGCCTGCGTCGCTGAGCTGCGCGACACGGTGGACGTGCTCATCGTGCTCGGCCACCAGGGGCTGCCCGGGGCGATGCAGACCGACGCGGAGAACGACCCCGAGGTGCAGCGTCCGCTCGACGAGGACCTGCACTTCTGCGGGGCCGTGCCCGGCATCAACCTCTACATCGCGGCCCACTCCCACCACGGGATCGAGCAGGCGATCGTGCATCCTGACACCGGCACGCTCATCACGCAGACCTACGGCTACGGCACGCGGCTCGGCCGCGTGCGGCTCAAGGTCAATGATCGCCGGGTGGTCGCCCACGACATCGAGCTGCTCAAGGTGTGGAGCGACGAGTTGCCGGCGCACGCCGCGGTGGCGGCCCGCGTGGCGCACTACCGCCAGGTCATCGCCCCGCAGATCGGGCCGCCGCTGGGCCGGTGCACGACCCGCTTGATCCGCAAATACAACCGCGAATCGTCGCTGGGCGGCATGATCACCGATGTCATGCGCGCGCGGACCGGGGCCGAGGTCGCCGTGACCAACGCCGGCGGCCTGCGCGCCGACCTGCCGGAGGGCGCGATTGATCGCGGCCACATCCTCGACGCCTTTCCGTTCCTGAACGACACCACGACCGTGGAGCTCGCCGGGGCCGACCTGCGCGGCGTGCTGGAACAGGGCCTGTCCCTCAAGGCGGGCCTGTGCCAGGTCTCCGGCCTGCGCGCCACCTACGATCTGCGGCGCCCGCTCGGTTCGCGCCTCGTCAGCTGCGAGGTGGGCGGCCAGCCGCTGGCCGACACGCGGCTCTATCGCGTCGCGACCAACAGCTTCCTGAGCGAGGGCGGCGACAGCTACCTGTCCTTCAAAAAGGGCCGGGTGGTCGCGCGCGACAAACAGCTGAGCGAGGTGCTCACCGATTACGTCGGCGCGGTGAAAACAATCGAGCCGCCCGCGATGGGGCGGCTCGTGCCGGCGTGAGCGGGTGATCCGGCCGCCTCAGTCGAGGCCGGTGACCTGCACGTCGTTCGGATATTCGATGGCGAACTTCACCGTGAGCTCGCGCTTCTCGCCGGGCTTGAGGTCGAGCGTCCACTTGAGGGAGCCCTCGTCGGTCGGCTTCAGCTCGCCGGGGGCGGGGGCGAGCTGCTTCACCACGATCTTCTCATTGCGGGAGAGCGGGACCTGGTCGGCGACGATGACGCGCTCGGTGGTGCGCTTGTTGTTCTGCACCGTGATGAGATACTCGTAGGTGATGCGCTTGCCGGAGTTGGTGAGGCCGGTGTCCTCGGTGAACTTGTTCACGCGCTTGTGCTTCACGCTGATGCCCTCGTCGGCCCCGAGGGCCAGGTCGAACTTCTCGCCCACCATCACGGTGCGGAGCGCGCTGGTGGTGACGAAAGTGCCGTCGAGGAAGACGTTCATGGCGCCGGCTAGCAGCGGGAACTCGGAGGTGTTGAAGACCTTCGCGGTCAGGTAGGCGGTCGCGAGGTGCTTCGGCACGGTCAGGTATTCGGGGCTGGCCTTCAGCGTGGCGCTGGTGATCGGCACCTTCTGCGGCGAGTTGTCGCTCGGCACCGACGAGGCGACGGCGATCTTGAACGAGGCGCTCGTCGCGCCGGCCTCGATCGTGGCGCGCGCCATCTCGGCGTCGCGTTCCTCGGCGGCGCCGGCCGCATCGCCGGCGGCGTTGGTGGTGAAGGCCTGCATGTTGACGGCGGCGGGGGCGGCCATCTTGGATTTCATTTCCCGGCGGCGATCGTTCGAGGCCTGTTCGCGGAGCAGGATGGGGTTGAACACATCGAGGCTCCACACGCTGAGCGCCGGGGCGGCGCCGCCGAGGCCGGGGCGCGCGGTCGAGAGGGTGAGGGCGACATTCTTCCAGTCCTCGCCGGTGCTCTGGCGGACGATGCCGAAGTAGCTGAGCGCGACGGCGCGGTCGGCGCTCAGCACGCGGGCGTCATAGCTCGGCGCCCAGCTGGCGCCGGGGACGGTGTAGGAGAGCGCAACATCCAGGTTGCCGGCCTGCGGCGCGGACACGCGCACGGTGACGGTCTTGAAGGCCCGGCCGCCGCTGCCGCGCAGCTCGTTGAGCTGGTTCTGCGCGGCGTTGATCTTGTTCGCCAGCTCCTCGCGCTGCTCGTCGAGTGTCGCGCGCTCGGTGACGAGCCGGGCCTTCTGCTCGGTCAGGTAGTTGAGGGAGCTGGTGAACTGGTTGAGGTCGGGCCGGGGCACGTCCTTGGTCGGCGGGGCGAAGAGCGCGGTCTCCATCCGGTCGAGCGAGGCCTGTTGCGCGTTGAGCAGGCTGCCGCGGTCGTCGAGGCCGCGCACCTGCTTGCCGAGGCCCTTGAGCTGGTCCTCAAGCTCCTTCACGCGGGCATTGGGGGTGAAGTCCACGAAGGTCTGCTTCGCGCTGACATCGAGGATGAGCGCCTGCGCCGTGCCGCGGCCGCTGACCTGGAGCGAGCGCTCGTTGAGGGCCTGGGGCAGGTTGGCGAAGACGAGCTCGGTGGTGCCGCCGGGCAGGTCAACCGTGGCGGTGCGCGTGACGACGGCGCGGTCGGTGTAAACCGTGACGGCGGAGATGGCGGAATTGACCGGCGCGGCGAGCGCCGCGAGCGGAACGAGGGAGAGGAGGGCAAACAGGCGGATGGGTTTCATGGGAAGTGAAGGGATTGTGGGGGTAAGACGCGCGACACCCCGGAATCTTAGGCGCAGTGTGGCCGGGCGCGGCGGCAAAACAATCAACAACTCGTAAAACCGGCATAACCCAACGTGGTCTGGATTGCGGTAGCGGCGGTCTGTGACCGCCGACCACAAACCCGGCGCTCATAGGGCGCCGCTACAGTGTCGTTTGGCCGCACTCGGCGTTTGCCACGGGCCGGGCGGGGGTGTTTGGAATCATCCATGCCAGCACTCGCCGGACAGGTCATCATCATCACGGGCGCCTCGGCCGGCATCGGCGAGGCGACGGCCCGCCGGCTGGCGCGCGGCGGTGCGAAAGTCGTGATCACGGCGCGCCGCCCCGACCGGCTCGAGGCGCTGGCCCGCGCAATCGATCCTTCGGGCGCCAGGGTCCTGGCCGTCGCGGGCGACATCACCAGCGACACCGACCGCCGGAAACTCGTCGAGGCGGCGCTGGCAAAGTTCGGCCGCATCGACGGCCTCGTGAACAACGCCGGCTACGGCACGCGCGGCCCCGTCGAGATCGCGCCGATCGATGTCATCCGGAAGAATTACGAGACCAACGTCTTCGCGCTCATCGCCCTCACGCAGCTCGTGCTGCCGGCCATGCGCGAGCGCGGCAGCGGCTGCATCGTCAACATCGGCTCGGTGGCCGGCAGAATTGCGCGCCCACTCTCGAGCATCTACGACTCCACCAAGCACGCGCTGGAGGCGCTCACCGACGGCCTGCGCGGCGAGCTGAAGCCCTTTGGCGTGCGCGTCACCCTCATCCGGCCGGGCTTCATTCTCACGGAGTTTGTGGACGCCGCCAATGCGGCCTCGACCGGGGTCATCGACAACGCCGGGCCCTATGCGCCGTATCTCGGCGGGTTCCGCGTGGGCTACGACCGGCTGCGCCACATCGCCGGCACGCCCGACGACATCGCGCGGCTCGTCGAGCGCGCCCTGGCCTCGGACAACCCGGCGCCGCGCTACAGCGGCCCGCTCCACGCCAAGGTTTTCCTGTTCCTGAAATGGCTCCTGCCCGACCGGGCGCTGGGGTTCATGGTGCGGCTGCGGAAGTGATCAGTCCCTGCCGAGAATACGGCCCATCTCCGACTCGAAGATCTCGTAGATCAATTTTCTTTCCTCGGCAAAGACACATTCGATGGTCCGGCCGGGAGTGTAGCGGAAGATCACCCGGTAGCGCGCCACCTTCAGCCGGTAGTAACCCGAAAGCCTGTCGCCCAGCGCCTTGATGTCGCCCTTTTCCGTGGCGAGGCCGACCACGGCGCGCTTGAACGCTCGCCGGTGTTCCAAGCCCAGGGTCGTGGCGAAATCCCACACCTGCGGGCGGACTTTGACCTTGAAGCTCACTCCGGCAGTTCCGTCGCCTCCCGGAGGCGGCCCTTGCCCGCCTCGGCATCACGGATGGCCTGCATGGCGGCGGGGTTGGCCAGCAGCTCCATGGTCTCGGCAATGGCGGCCAGGCGCTCGGCCCCGATCAGGTAGGCCACCGGCTGGTCATGCCGGGTGATGGTGGCGAGGTCGCCCCGCTCGGCCGTGCGGACCGCGGCGGCGAGGCTGCGCTGGGCCTCCTTGATGGTGTATGCCTTTTTCATGTGAAAAGGCATACTTGGCGCTTCCCAGGCGTCAAGCCCGCCCCGTCCCGTTTTGCGTGCTTGCCTCCGAAATGGCTCCTGCCCGACGGGCGCCGGCATTCATGGTGCGTCTGCGGAAGTGACCGGCTTCGCACCGGCGAGGAAGGCGTGCAGCTGTGCGGCGAATTTTTCGCCGAAGCCGGGCACCTGCGTGATCTTTTCCACGGTCGCGCCGCGCAATTTGTCGAGCGAGCCGAAGTGCGCGAGCAGCGCCGCCTTGCGCTTCGCGCCCAGCCCCGGGAAGTCGTCGAGGACACTCTCGCGAATCTTCCTCGAGCGCAGGTCGGCGTTGTAGGTGTTGGCGAAGCGGTGCGCCTCGTCGCGCAGACGTTGCAGCAGCCCGAGGCCGGGGTGGCCGAGCGGCAGGTTGAGCGGCGCGCGCGCATCGGGGAAGATGATGGTCTCGGCCTTCTTCGCCAGGCCGATCATGGCGGGCGGCGCGCACTCCAGCCCGACGAAGGCCTTGAGTGCCGCGCCGACCTGGCCGCGCCCGCCGTCAATCACGACGAGGTCGGGAAACTGCTTCTGCTCCGCGATGAGTCGGCGGTAGCGGCGGCTCACGACCTCCTCCATGGCCTTGAAATCGTCGTTGCCGATGAAGCTCTTGATCGAGAAGCGGCGGTATTCGTCCTTGTCCGGCCGGCCGTCGGTGAAATGCACCATCGAGGCGACGACAAACGTGCCGCTGATGTGCGAGATGTCGAAGCACTCCATGTGCACCGGGGGCGACTCGAGCCCGAGCGCGTCTTGCAGCTCCTGCAGCGCGGCCCGGTTGGGCTGCAGTTTGGTCAGGTCGCGGGTGAACTTGCGCGTGCGCGCGAGCGTCTGTTCCAGCGCCAGCACGACGTCGCGCAGCTCGGCGGCCTTCTCGAATTCCTGCTTCGCGGCGCGGGCCGCCATCTCCGCGCGCAGCGAGGTGAGCCACTCGCGGCTCTTGCCGTCGAGAAAGGCGCAGGCGGCGGTGACGCGCTCGCGATATTCGGCGGTCGTGACGGTGTTGGGCCAGCCGTAGAGCTCGGCGCGCACGTCGTCGTAGAGCTGCCAGGTGTCGGGCGCGATTTTCCTCGGGTGGGTGTCGGCGAGGAGCACGCCGAATTTCTGGCGCATCGTCGCGAGGGTCTTGCGCAGCAGGCTGGAGTGGGCGAAGGGCCCGAAATAGCGGGAGCGGCCGTCCTTCTTGAAGCGCGTGAGCACGAACTTCGGCAGCTCGGCTTCCAGGTCGATGCGGACGAGGAGGAAGCGCTTGTCGTCGGTGAAGTCGGTGTTGTATTTCGGCCGCCATTGCTTGATCAGCTTGCCCTCCAGCAGCAGGGCTTCGGGCTCGGACTTGACCTCGAGGATCTCGAAGTCGGCGATCATCTCGATGAGCGTGCGGATCTTGGGCTGGTGGCGCAGGGCGCGTCCGCGGCCGGCTTGGAAGTAGGTGGAGACGCGCTTCTTCAGGCTCTTGGCCTTGCCGACATAGATGATGCGCCCGAGGCGGTCCTTCATCAGGTAAACACCCGGGCCGTCCGGCAGCTGGCGGACCTTTTCCCGGATAACCTCACTGCGGCTGGCGGCTGGCATTTTGCGAAAAACAGGGTAGGTTGCGCGCCCACACACCGTATGGCCACTCCGGAATCGACCCAACCGGGCGCGCGCCGCGCCGCGCCCCGCTATGAACTGCTCACCCTGGGCGATGAGCTGCTGCTCGGACTGACGGCCAACGGCCACCTGACGTGGATTGGCGGCGAGCTCGGCCGCCGCGGCGTGCAATTGGCGCGCAATGTCACCATTTCCGACGAGGCCGACGTCATCGCCGCGCAGTTCCGCGAGAGCTGGGCCCAGGCCGACGTGCTCATCACCACCGGCGGGCTCGGGCCGACCTGCGACGACCGCACGCGCGACATCCTCGCCCGCGCGCTGGGACAGCAGCTGGTGTTCGACCCGGCCATCGAGCGGGCGATCGCGGAGCGCTTCGCGAAATTCAACCGCGTGCCGACTGCCAACAACCTCAAGCAGGCCTACAAGTTCGAGCGCGGCGAGGTGCTGCCCAACGCCAACGGCACGGCACCCGGCCTCTGGGTCGAGCAGGACGGCAAGGTGCTCGTCATGCTGCCCGGTCCGCCGAACGAGTTGCGCCCGATGTTCACCGAGCAGGTCATCCCACGACTCACCGCCCGCGGCCTGCTCGCCGAGAGCGAGGCCTACATCCAGATGCGCTCCGCCGGCGTCGGCGAGTCGGCGCTCGAAACCCGGTTCCAGCCGCTCTTCGACCGGCATCCCGGCCTGAACATCGCGTTCTGCGCGCACCTGGGCCAGGTGGATTGCCGCATCAGCTCGCCCGACGGCCGGTATGCGATGACCGCGCTGCGCGCGCTGGCCGATGAATGTGCCGGGCTGCTGGGCGAGGATTTCGTCTGCTTCGGCCACGACAGCATGGTGAAGGTCGTCGCCGACCAGCTCCGTGCCCAGGGCCGCACGCTGGCCGTCGCCGAGTCCTGCACCGGCGGGCTGCTCGCCAACTCGTTCACCGACGTCTGCGGCGCCGCAAAGTTTTTCCAGGGCGGCATCGTCTCCTACAGCAACGACGCCAAGATGCTCCTGCTCGACTGTCCCGAGTGCCTGTTGTCCCAGCACGGCGCGGTCAGCGAGGAATGCGCCGTGGCGATGGCCACCGGCGTGGCGGAGCAACTCGGGGCGGACTACGGCCTGGCCATCACGGGTTTTGCCGGGCCGACCGGCGGCATGGGCGACAATCCCATCGGCACGATCTACATCGGCCTGCACGCGCCCGGCGGCGACTGGTCGAAGAAACTGACCTGGCCCGGCCCGCGCTGCGCCGTAAAGGAGCGCGCCGTCACCGCCGCCATCGACTGGCTCCGCCGCGAGGCCGTGAAGGAATCGCTCCGCCCCGCCACCCCGCTGGCGAACTGAGGTGATTGTCATCGCGCGACCCGCAACGCAGGCCGTGGCGATCCAGGGGAATGACTGGATTGCTTCGTCGTCCGATGGACTCCTCGCAATGACAAGGCCCTAGAACCAATCCGCACTCAGGTCGAGCCACTGCGGGTTTTCGCGCTCGATTAGCGCAAGCTTCTTCGCTCGTGAGCCGGCCTTGATCTGCTTCTCACGGGCGATGGCCGAGCGGATATCACGGAAAGTTTCGAAACACACCAGAACCCCGAGACCATACTGCGCCGTAAAGCCGGGCAGGGCTTTGTTCTTATGTTGCCAGACGCGCCGTTTCAAATCGTTGGTCACGCCGGTGTAGAGCGTGCCGTTACTCCGGTTGGTAACGATATACACGTAGTAGTTACCGCTCACGAATCCTGTCATTGCGAGGAGCGCAGCGACGAAGCAATCCAGAAGGCTGGATCGCCACGGCCGGCTGCGCCGGCCTCGCGATGACAGACGAAGAGAACACGCACTTGCCACGACGGGGCGATAAGTGCTGTGTTCTGGTCTTTCCATGCCCGCCGCCACCAAACCCTTCGCCATCTTCTGCGGGCCGGACGATTTCATCGCCAACCGGCTGGGCAAGGAGCGCTTCGAGGCGGCGGCGAAGGGGGCGGGCGCGGACGATTTCTCCCGCGAGGTCATCAGCGGTTTCGCCAATAACGTGGACGAGGTCGAGACCGCCGTGAACCGCTTCCGCGACGCCGTGCAGACCGTCCCGATGTTCGGCGGCCGGCGCGTCGTGTGGTTCAAGGACATCAATTTCCTCGCCGACACCGTGACCGGTCGTGCCGAGGGCACGCTCAAGCAGGTCGAGGCCCTGCAGGAATTGCTCGAGAAGGTGAATCCCGACGAGGTGGCCATTGTCCTCACGGCCGCCCCGGTGGACCGCCGGCGCTCGTTCCCGAAGTGGTGCGAGGCCAACGGCGACTTCACGCTGGCCGGCGGCGATGGCGAATCCGCCAGCGAGGCCCTGGCCGGCGTGGCGCTGGCGGAGGCGCGGGAGAACGGCGTGTCCTTCGACGGGGGCGCGCTCGAGGTGTTGCTCTCGAAGATCGGCCCCAACACCCGCCTGCTCACCGAGGAGGTGCGCAAGCTGGCGACCTTCGCGGGCGAGGGGGGCGCCATCACCGAGGCGCAGGTGGACGAGCTCACGCCGAACTTCGCCGAGGGTGATTTCTTCGCCTCGGCCGAGCGGTTCTTCGCCGGCGACCTGGCGGGCACGCTGGCGGCGCTCGCCCAGCACTTCTTCAACGGCAACGACGCCCGGCCCGTGCTCAGCGCGCTGCAGAACCGCAACCGCATCCTCATCCAGGTGCGCGTGCTGCTCGACACCGGCGACCTCCGCGCGCCCGGCCCCTACGGCTTCGACAAGGCCGCGTGGGCCCGCGCGCAGGGTGCCTACGCGAAACACTTCGGCGGCGACACCGAGAAGAGCGCCTACCACCTCTTCACCCAGAACCAGTGGTATGTCGGCAAGCTTGCCAGCGCGGGCAAGCTGCCGGGCCTGCGCCGGCTGATCGACAACCAGCAGGAGTTCATCCGCGCCTTCGAGGAGATCGTCCGCCGCCCCAGCGAGCAGGAGGCCGTCCTCCGCGACATGGCCGTGCGGTGTCTGGCACCGGGGGCGGTTTGATCGAAGCAAGGTGGTCGCCGATTTCCACATCGGCGACAAGCGTCGGTGTGGAAACCGACGCCCACCTATTTCATCCCGCCGAAGATGAGGAACGGGATCTCGCGCCAGAAGCATTCGGGGTCGGCGAAGCCCGCCTCGCCCACCAGGCGCAGCTCGGTGGCGAGCGGCGGATAATAATCCTCGTGGGCCCAGCTCGCGAAATGCTCCCGGGCCTGCTTTTCGGAGATGCCGTGCGGCGCCATCGCGCGCACCCACTCATCGTAGGAAAAATCCCGCAGCGCGCCGCCCGCCGCGATGGCGGTGTCGGCGTTCAGGAAAACCCCGCCCGGCTTTAGGGCCGCGAAAATGTTCCGGTAGATGCCGCCCTTCGCCGCCAGGTCCTTCACATGGTGCAGCGCGATGCAGGCCACGACCGCGTCGCATGGGGTCAGCGGCCCGGCGAAGGAGCGCTCCACATAACGGATGCGCGGGCCGAAGCGCGCGCAGCGTTCCCGGGCCACGCCGAGCATGGCGCGGTCAATGTCCCAGATCTCCACCTCGGCCAGCGGCAGCGTTGCGGCGACCGCTTCCGCCAGCGCGCCGGTGCCGCCGCCCAGGTCGAGCACCACGCAGGGCCGGTCGGCGGGCAGCAGCTTCCCCAGCAGCGCCATGTGCGCCGCGCGCATGGCCGCGTAGCCCGGCACGAGCTGGCGGATGAGTTTGTCGTAATCCGCGACGTTGAGCTTGAGATGACCTTCGACGCTATGGCCCATGGCAGAGGGAGTTGAAAGTTGAAGGGTGAAGGTTGAAAGCCGGAAAACTGGAGGGCCGGTCTCCTGACCGGCTGCGGTCGGCCGGGAGGCCTACCCACCACGGGTTATGCCCAACTTTCACCTTTCAACCTTCAACCGGAGGCGCAAGCGTTCCTTCCTCGTGAAGCCACCCGCCCAGTCCGCCGAAACCATCCCCAACGTGCTCGCCGAGCGCTATGCCTCGCCCGCGATGAAGGCGATCTGGTCGGCCCACGGGCGCATCCTGCTGGAGCGCGATTTCTGGATCGCCGTCATGAAGGCGCAGAAGGACCTCGGCGTGGCCATCCCCGCCGAGGCCATCAAGGACTACGAGCGCGTGCGCGGCGACGTGAACGTCGAGCGCATCAAGGAGCGCGAGCGCGTCACGCTTCACGACGTGAAGTCGCGCATTGAGGAATTCTCCGAGCTGGCCCAGCGGCAGTTCATCCACCTCGGCCTCACCAGCCGCGACCTGACCGAGAACGTCGAGCAACTCCAGGTGGCCCGCGCGCTGCAGCTCGTGCAGTTCAAGGTCGGTGCCGCGCTGCTCGCGCTGGGGAAGCGCGCCGCCCAGCACCGTGATGTGATGATCACCGGCCGCACGCACAACGTGCCGGCCCAGCCCACCACCCTGGGCAAGCGGCTCGCGATGTTCGGCCAGGAGTTGCTCATCGCCGCCCAGCGGCTCGACGACCTCGTGGCGCGCTACCCGGTGCGCGGCCTCAAGGGCGCGGTCGGCACGCAGCTCGACCAGCTCACGCTCCTCGGCGGGAACGCCGACAAGGTGGACCAGCTCGAGGCGCGCATCCTCAAGCACCTCGGCTTCCGGCAATCGCTCGGCGCGGTCGGCCAGGTTTACCCGCGCTCGCTCGACTTCGATGTCGTCAGCGCGCTGCACCAGGCGGGCGGGGCGGCCGCGAGCTGCGCCACCACGCTGCGCCTCATGGCCGGCACCGGGCTGCTGACCGAGGGCTTCCAGGAGGGGCAGGTGGGCTCCTCCGCCATGCCGCACAAGGTCAACGCGCGGAACTGCGAGCGCGTCTGCGGCTTCTCGACGATTCTGTCCGGCCATGTGACGATGACGGCGAACCTCGCCGGCCACCAGTGGAACGAGGGCGACGTGTCCTGCTCGGTCGTGCGCCGCGTGGCGCTGCCCGACGCATGCTTCGCGATCGACGGCCTGCTCGAGACCTTTCTCGCGATCCTGCGCCAGATGGAGATATTCCCGGCGGCCATCGCGGCGGAGAACGAGCGCAACCTGCCGTTCCTCGCCACCACGACCATCCTCATGGAGGCGGTGAAGGGCGGCGCGGGCCGCGAGACCGCGCACGAGGCCATCAAGGAGCATGCGCTCGCCGCGGCCAAGGCGCTGCGCACCGGCGGCGACGCCGATCTGCTCGGCCGGCTGGCCGGCGACAGGAGGGTCGGCCTCGCACGGAAGAAGCTCCAGGCCATCCTCGCCGAGAGCGCACGCTTCGTCGGCGCGGCACCGCACCAGGTGGATGAGTTCGTCGCGGCCGTCGCGCCGCTGGCGAAAAAACACAAGGGCGCGGCGGACTACCGCCCCGGCAAGCTGCTGTAAGGCCGCGCATTCCGCCGAAAATATTTTTTGGTGCGGAGCGGGGCCGGGGTGGCATTCCGGTTCGGAATCCGGCGCGGAGGAATTTGCGCGGCGAGTTCGCCCGTGGCGACGGGCGGCATATATTCTTCACCGCCCCAAGGTTTTGGTTTGCCAGTGTCCGGAGCGGCGCCTTTTTTGAACCCTCATTTCGCTTCTTTAACAGCATAAACACACCACACCATGGCAGAAGAACTAGTTGGCAATTGTCTGATCGGCCAGTCCGGCGGCCCCACGGCCGTCATCAACGCCAGTGTCGCGGGCGTCGTCGCCGAGGCCCTGAACCACGCCTCCATTGAGGAGATCTATGGCTCGCTGAACGGCGTGCTCGGCCTCCTGGGTGAGGATTTTGTGGACCTGGCGGCGGAGTCGCAGCAGGCCATCCGCGGTCTCCGCTACACGCCCGGCGCGGCGCTCGGCACCTGCCGCTCCAAGCTGAAGCAAGCCGCCGAGTTCGAGCGCGTGCTGGAGGTGTTCAAGGCGCACAACATCCGCTACTATTTCCACATCGGCGACGGCGACTCCCAGGAGACCGCCAGCAAGATCGCCGAGCTCGCCCAGGCGCAGGGCTATGAGCTCCGCGTCATCGGCATCCCGAAGACGATCGAGAACGACCTGCCCGCCACCGACCACTGCCCCGGCTACGGCAGCGCGATCAAATACATCGGCACCACGGTCAAGGAGCTCGCGCTCGACGCCGACGCCCTGGGCCAGGGCGACCTCGTGACGCTCGTCGAGGTCATGGGCCGCAACTCCGGCTGGCTCGCCGCCGGCGCCTCGCTGGCCAAGCGCCGCGACCACCCGAACGATCCCCCGCACCTCGTCTATCTCCCCGAGGTCCCCTTCACCAATGAGAAGTTCCTCGATGATGTCCGCCGCGTCCTCAAGCGCGAGCGGCACGCCGTCGTCGTCGTGGGCGAGGGTCTCGTGGACAAGGACGGCAACTACGTGTCCGTCGAGAATGCGGACGCCGCCGGCCACACGCAGCTCGGCGGCGTCGGCGAGACCCTGAAGGATCTCGTCGAGTCGCAGATCGGCGCCAAGTGCCGCGTCGCCCGCCTCGGGATCACGCAGCGCGCCGCCGCACACCTCAGCTCCAAGACGGACGCCGACGAGGCGTTCCTCGTGGGCCAGGCCGCGGTCAAGGCCGCCATCGCCGGCGAGTCCGGCAAGCTCGTCACGCTCGTGCGCGGCGACGGCGACACCTACACCTGCGAGACCGGCCTCTCCGCCCTCGGCGACGTCATCGCCAACCCGAAGCGCCTGCCCAAGGAGTGGATCAACGAGGACGGCGTCAGCCTGAACTTCCAGTTCTTCCGCTACGCCACCCCGCTCATCCAGGGCGAGGTCACGGTGCCCTACGACAACGGCCTGCCCGCTTACGCGAAGCTCGCCAAGGAGTCGGTGGACAAGACGCTCCCGGCCTACGAAGGCTGAGTGACTTGTCATCGCGAGGCGCGGGAGCGCCGTGGCGATCCCGCACACTGCCAAAGCCGGTCCGCGCGGGCCGGCTTTTTTGTGGCCGCACGCGGCCGCTCACTTCTCCTTCATCACGAAGACCCCGTCCCAGTCGGCGGCCGGCGGCTGGGCGGCATAGCCCGCGATGATTTCCAGGTAGGCGAGGGAAGGGTTGAGCCGGACGCCCACAGTCCGGCCGGGAAGGTTGGGTTCGAGTGCGGCGCTGCGCGTGAATAGCGCACGCGCTCCCGCCCAGTCGCGGGCCGCGAAACGCGCCAGGCCCTGGCCGAACAACTCCAGGCAATCCCGCGTGTCGGTGGTCAGGTTTTCCTGCAGGCAGACGACCTCATGGATCGCCACCGGCTGGGCCCGGCCCTTGACCACGATCCGGCCCAGCGGGCGGAAGACCATGCGGTCGGCGGCGTGCCGCACGCAGTCCGCGCGGGTCGCCTCGCTGCACATCGTGTAGACGCCCCAGTGCTTCGCGCCGGACTCCAGCCGCGCCGCGAGGTTCACGTCGTCGCCCATCATCGTGTAGTTGAAACGCATGCGGCTGCCCATGTTGCCGACGACACAGCGGCCGGTGTTCAAGCCGATGCGCGCCTGCATCTCGCCCACGACCGGCGGCCACTTCGCGCCCTCGGCCCGCCATTTGGCCCGCAGCGCGCCGAGCTTGAGCTGCACCCGCAGCGCCGCGCGGCAGGCCCGGCTGGTGTGGTCGGGGAAGGCGACCGGCGCGCCGAACATGACGACGATCGCATCGCCGGCGTATTGGTTCAGCGTGCCGCCCTCCTCCTGGATGATCTCGGTGCAGGCCGTGAAGTATTCGTTCATCAGCTCCACCAGCCGGGCGGGCGGCAGCTGTTCCGAGAAGCTGGAGAAACCCTGGATGTCGCTGAAATACGCCGTGATCTCCGTCTCCACGCCGCCAAGTTGCGGCGGCTGGCCGGCCTTGATCAGGCTCTCGACCACCTGGGGCGAGACATAGGTGCCGAACAGGCCCCGGATTTCCTGCGCGACGCGCTGCTCCGCGCGGATGCGCCGGCCGATGACGATGAACTGCAGGCCGGCGAAACCCGCCACCGGGCCGATCACCGGCAGCCACCAACTGCCGCCGACCCACAGGCCGGTCGCCAGCGCCGCGTAACCCACCGCGCCGAGCACCAGGCTGCCGCACAAGGTGATGACCGACCGGTGGGCCAGCGCCACGATGCCGCCGTAGCCGAGCAGCACCGCCAGTCCCCACACCAACCAGGCCGGCACGCGCCGGGCGTAGTCGCCGGCCAGCAGGTTGTTCAGCAGGTTGGCGTGCACCAGCACCAGCGGGCTGAAGGCGCCGCGCGGGGTCGGGCCGGCATCCGCCTTGCCGGTGACGGTCTGGCCGACAAACACGATTTTCCCCGCCAGGTCGGGCGGCCGGGGGCCGCCGGGCTTCTGCTCCACCCGGGAGTCATTGATCTTCACGAGCAGCTCCAGATAGGAATACGTCGGAAAATCGGTCCGCTCGCCCGGCTGGTCGTAACGGTAATTCAGCAGGAACCAGCCGCGCTCATCGATGGGAATCCGCCAGGTGCGGCCCGCGGCCGGGACATAGACGGCGTCGCCCAGCACGACGCGCACCTCCGTGGCGGGCACGCCGAGATAGACCAGCAGGGTTTGCAGGGCGAGGGAGGGATAATGGTGTTCGCCGATCCGGATGAGCAGCGGAAGCTCGCGGATGATGCCGTCGGGCCCGCGGGGCGCGTCCACGCCACCCCACCAACCGGCCGCGCGCAGCTCGGGGAACGGCAGCAGGCCATGGGCTGTGCCTTCCACGCGGCGGCGATCACCCGTGATGTTCTCCAGCGGCTGGGTGGGCTCGCTCGCGCCGGGTCGCGCCTCCGTGGCGGTGGGGCTGGTGGAGGCCCCGACCACGACCTTGGTGCCGGCCTGGATGGCGAGCCGGGTGTCCTGTGCCATGGCGCGGTCGCCCTCGCCGGGGCGGCTGGCGTCGAGGAGCACATCCCAGGTGACGACCGCCGCTTTTTCCAGGGCGAGCAGCTTGATCAACTGGCCGTGCCACGCGCGGTCCACCGGCCACGGCGCCATGTTGGTGTCGGTGCTGTCCTCAAACAGCGCGATGGCGATGCGCGGATCGGGCGGAGCCTGGAAGATGGCGCGGTAGCGCGTGCGCCAGTCCAGCGTGCGCGCCTCGAGCAGTTGGACGGTCTCGGTGCGGCTCAGGGCCAGCGCCAGCCCGAAGCAGACCAAAGGCATCCACCAGGTCTCGCGAAGAGTTTTGCCCGGGGTCGGTGCCATCGCCGGCATCCTGCCCGGCCCCGCGCAGGCGACCAAGATATTTCCGCGTAACCGGCCGGCCGCGGCCGGCGTCGGAACAGAACAGGCTAGACCTGCCACTGACGCCGGATATCCATCACCCCCATGAGCACGCATCTCGCCCGACTGCGACTGACCCTGGCCCTTGCACTCGCCGGCTTGGTGGCCGGACTCCCGGCGGCGACCACCGCGAGCCCCGCCACGGTCGTGGCCGTGCAGGTTCGGGGCACGGTCGAGGTGCAGCACGGCCAATCCGCCGCGACGGAGGCCGTGACGGAAGGAGCCCAACTCGGAGCCGACGACACCATCACCACCGCCGCCCAATCCGGCGTCATGCTCGTCCTGCCCAGCGGGACCGTGGTGACCCTGAAAGAAAAGACCCGGCTGAAAATAGCCACCGCCCTGCACTCACCCGTGGCGGCGGGAGCCCTCGCGGCCAACGCCGCCGAGCCCCGGGAATCAGGCAGCTCCCAGACCACCTTTGAGCTCGCCTACGGCGAAATGCTGACCCGCGTGCGCAAGCTGAACCCCACCTCGACCTTCACCGTGCAGACCCCGGTCAGCGTGGCGGCGGTGCGCGGCACGATCTTCGAGGTCGCCTATCAGCCTGACAACGTCGGCGAGGCCAGCTACCGCCTGAGCACCTCCAGCGGGCTGGTGCAGGTGACGCCCCACGGAGGGCAGATGGTTTCGGTGCCGGCCGACGAACAGGTGGAGTTTACCGCCGAGCTGGGTCGGAAAGAAATCCGGATCAAGCACCTGAAGAAGGGCAAGCTCGACCGCAGGAAGCGCGAGCAGCTCGAGAAGGAGGCGCGGGACAACGAGCACACGGCCAGCGACCTCGTGCAGAAGGCGCAGGCCGCCCGGGCCAAGGCGCTGGACCGGGCGAAAGCCGACGATCCGCGCGGCCAGGTCAACGAGCGCGGCGGAAAACCCGCCACGCCGCCCAAGCCGCCCGTGCGGCCGAAGACCATCAAGCGGCCACCCCGCCACCCGTGAGGCGCGCCGACCGCGCGGCGATCGACGCGCGCGTCTGACGCCTAGAATCCGCGGCTCAGGCTGATGCCTCCGCCGTAATCCGGCGAATTGTCCGAGGTGCCGCGCACCGCGTAGAGCTGCGCCTGCCACCGGTCGCCCAGCGACCGGCTGGCCGACAGCATGAAGTTGGCCGAACTGCTGCCGCTGGCGGAATTCTTCGCCGCCAAATCCACCAACACGCCGAGCGTGACCTTGTCCGAGCAGGCCCAGGCGAGGCCGGCCGTGCCGAAGACATGGGCGCGCAGGTCGGAGCCGGCCGGGTTGCCCAGCCAGCGATAGCCGACGGTGAAATACGGCGTGAGCGCGCCGGCGGTGTAGGAGCACTCCGCCTGCACGGTGAAGTCATCCTTGCCCGTGCCGAGGGAACGCTCCGCCGAAGCCGTGCCGAACTTGACCTCCGCGCCGACGGCCCAGGACCAGCCGCGTTCCGCCGGGGCGGCCAACTGGTGGGTGAAGCCGAGAGTGAGGTCGCCGATGCCCTCATGGGTGGTGCTCGCCAGTGCCAAACGCCGGGTCCGCCGACCGATGCCCGGCACGACATCGCCCGGACCCTCGACGCGCACGCAGGACAGGCCCAGCTCCCAGGTCGTCTGATTCACCGCGTAGGAAACCGCGAGGGGCACGGTGATGATCTGCGTGGGGACCGGCAGGCCGTAGTCGCCGCGCGAGAAATCGAATCCGGTGCTCACGGTAACCTCCGCGTGTGTGGCCGCCGCAAGCAGAAGGACGCCTGAGCCGATCCCGATCATGCTGCGGAGGGTTCTCATGGTGCCATTGGGGCAAAATCATCCGCAGGCCGCAAGCCCGCGTGGTCGCCTGACGATAGGGCGCGGAACCGGATGGGCCGCGACTACTTGTCACTTGTCACTGGTCGCTTTCTCGCGACAAAGTGCCGCAAAGAAGGGGCCTATAGCTCAACGGTTAGAGCAGGGGACTCATAATCCCTTGGTTCTGGGTTCGAATCCCGGTGGGCCCACCATCTTTGACGCGTCCCCCCCCTTTCATGTCCCACCAGGAACTCGCCAATTTCATCTGGCAGATCGCCGACCTCCTCCGCGGCCCCTACCGCCCTCCGCAATACGAGCGGGTGATGCTCCCCCTCACCGTCCTGCGCCGCTTCGACTGCGTCCTCGCCCCGACCAAGGCCAAAGTCCTCGCCGAGCATAAGCGCCGCCAGGGCGGCAAACTGGCCGACGAGGCCCTCGACAAGCTCCTCAACCGCGCCGCCGGCCAGCGCTTCCACAACCACTCGCCCCTCGATTTCGCGAAGCTCAAGGGCGACCCCGACCACATCGACAAGCACCTCACCGGCTACATCAACGGTTTCTCCGCCAACGTCCGCCGCATCTTCGACCATTTCGAGTTCACCACCGAGATCGAGAAGCTGCGCGAGGCCAACCTCCTCTTCAAGGTCGTCGCCAAGTTCGGCGAGGTGGACCTCCACCCCGGCCGGATCGACAACATCCGGATGGGCCTCCTCTTCGAGGACCTCATCCGCCGCTTCAACGAGGCGGCCAACGAGACCGCCGGCGACCACTTCACCCCGCGCGAGGTCATCCAGCTCATGGTGAACCTCCTCTTCATCCACGACGACGCCCTCCTCGCCACGCCCGGCACCGTCCGCAAGCTCCTCGACCCCGCCTGCGGCACCGGCGGCATGCTCGCCGAGGCCCAGGCCTACCTGCGCGAGCACCACGCCGAGGCCCGGCTCTGGGTTTACGGGCAGGACTACAACAAGCGCTCCTACGCCGTCGCCGCCTCCGACCTCCTCATCAAGGACCACGAGAACAGCCGCGTCGAATACGGCGACTCCCTCCTTGCCGACCAATACCCCGCCGAGAAATTCGACTACCTGCTCGCCAACCCGCCCTTCGGCGTGGACTGGAAGAAGCAGCAGGCCGACATCGTGCGCGAGCACGAGCAGCTCGGCTTCGGCGGCCGCTTCGGCGCCGGCCTGCCGCGCGTCAACGACGGCTCGCTCCTCTTCCTCCAGCACATGCTCGGCAAGTTCGAGCCCGTGCTGCCCGAAAAGCACAAGCACGGCTCCCGCCTCGCCATCGTCTTCAACGGCTCGCCCCTCTTCACCGGCGGCGCCGGCTCGGGCGAGAGCGACATCCGCAAGTGGATCATCGAGCGCGACTGGCTCGAGGCCATCGTCGCCCTGCCCGAGCAGATGTTCTACAACACCGGCATCGGCACCTACCTCTGGATCGTGTCGAACCGGAAGGAGAAAAAGCGCCGCGGCCGGATCCAGCTCATCGACGCCCGCGAGCGCTGGCAGCCCATGCGCCGCAGCCTCGGCGACAAGCGCCGGTTCATGGCCGAAACCGACATCGCCGCCACCGTCCGCGAGTTCGGCGACGCCCGCACCACGGCCACCTCGAAGATTTTCGCCAACGCCGACTTCGGCTACACCCGCGTGACCGTCGAGCGTCCGCTGCGGCTCAAGTTCCAGATCACGGACGAAGCCCTCGCCGCTTTTGTCGGGACGCATCCCGCACTCACCGACGACATGGCGGCCCTCGTGCGGCGACTCGGGCGCAAGCCGCGTCTCGGCTGGAACGAAGTCTGGAGTGACGCCGCAGAGCTGCTCCGCGAACGGAAATCCAAATGGAAGCCCGCCGAGCAGAAACGCTTTCGCGATGCCTTCACCACCCGCGACCCCGCCGCCGAGCCAGTGGTCGCCGAGACCTGGATCGCCGATCTGGCTCCCGATTTCGACTTTGCCGTCGCCCGGCGCGAGGGCGACTTCTACGACGAGAAGGAAGCCCAGTTTCTCCGCTACGAGCCCGACGCGGAGCTGCGCGATTTTGAGAACGTGCCGCTGACGGAGGACGTGGACGCCTATTTCGACCGCGAGGTCGTGCCGCACGTGCCCGACGCGTGGATGGACCGCGCGAAGGACAAAGTGGGCTACGAGATCAACTTCAACCGCCACTTCTACCGCTACACCCCGCCCCGCGACCTCGCCGCCATCGACGCCGACGTCAAAAAGGCCGAGGAAGAAATCCTCCGGCTGCTCCGGGAGGTGACCAAATGACCCCGCTCGAATTGCTCCAAGAGCTGAACGACCTCGACGAACATTCCCGCGTCGAGGCGAAGACTGCCGGCGACGTCGGCAAGTCGCTGCTCGAAACCGTCTGCGCCTTCGCCAACGAGCCCGGTCTGGACGGCGGCTGGATTGTGCTCGGTGCCCGGCTCGATGAAGGCGCCCTCTTCCGCCAATACACCGCCGTCGGCGTGGCCGACCCCGACAAACTCTCGCGCGATGTAGCCACCCAGTGCGCCACGGTGTTCAACCGTCCTGTGCGGGTCCAGATTGAGGCCGGCCTCGTCAACGGCCGCACCCTTCTCGCCATCCGCGTGCCCGAGGCGGCTCCGGCCGAAAAGCCCGTCTTCTTCCAAAGCCGGGCCCTGCCCGGGGCCGCTTTCCGGCGCATCGGCTCGGCCGACGTCCATTGCACGGATGATGACCTCGCCATCTTTTACCAGGAGCGCCGGGGCGAGTCGTTCGACTCCACCATTGTCCGCGATGCCGACTTCACGGCGTTCGATTCGGCGGCCTTGGCCGATTACCGCCGGCTGCGTGCCGAGGCCAATGCCACCGCGGAGGAGTTGAAATGGAACGATCAGGAACTCCTGCACGCGCTCCGCTGTGTGTCGCCAGATGGCGGCACGCTCCGGCCCACCGTGGCCGGCATCCTGCTGTTTGGCACCACGGCCGCCCTCCGCCGCTACTTTCCCCTCATGCGGGTGGACTATATCCGCGTGCCCGGCCGCGACTGGGTGCAGGACCCCGACCGGCGCTTCGAGACTATCGAATTGCGCGCCCCGCTCATCACACTGATCCGCCGGGCCCGGGCCGCGATCCTCGACGATCTGCCCAAGGCTTTTTCCCTGCCCGCCGGCCAATTGCACCGGCAGGATCTGCCCTTGGTTCCCGACCGAGTCATCCGCGAGGCCGTGGTCAACGCGGTCATGCACCGCAGCTACCGGGTGCAGGGCGCCACCCAGATCATCCGTTATTCCAACCGGCTCGAGATCCGCAACGCCGGCCATTCCCTCGTCGCCGAGGACCGGCTCGGCGAACCCGGTTCGGAGACGCGCAACCCCGTCATCGCCGCCGTCCTCCACGAGACCAATCTCGCCGAGACCAAGGGCAGCGGCATCCGGGTGATGCGCGAGCTCATGGCCTCGGCCGGCCTCACTCCGCCGACCTTCGAGTCCGACCGCGAGCGCAATCAGTTTGTCGTCACCTTCCTGTTCCACCACTTCCTCACCCCCGATGACTGGCAATGGCTCGGCCAGTTTACCGAAGTCGGCCTGAGCGACGAGGAGGCCCGCGCGCTCGTCTTCGTCCGCGAGATGGGAGCCATCAACAATGCCGCCTACCGGCACCTCAACCGGGTGGACGTGCTCAATGCCAGCCAGCACCTGCGCCGCCTGCGCGACCATGGCCTGCTCCGGCAGAAGGGCAAAAGCTCGGAAACCTATTACCAGCCCACGCCCAAGCTCGTCGGTTCGCCCCCCGCCCCCGGCGAGCCCGGGCCGGCCCTGCCGCCCGGGGCGAAGGCCATATCTGACAACCTCCCGCCCGTATCTGACAAGCCCCCGGCCCTATCTGCTAACCCCCCTCCCTTGTCTGTGAACCCCCCGCCGCAATCTGTGAACCCGGTTCACAGATATGCCGCCTTCCCCGGGCTGCCGCCGGCACTCGAACAAGCCCTGACGCAGCTCAAAGCCCGGGTGGCCCAACCGGAGATGGAGGACCTGGTTTGGCAGCTTTCAGCCTGGAAGGCACTTTCAACGGATGAACTCGCCACCCTGCTCGGCCGCAATCGCACCTATGTGACCAACCGGCTGGTCACGCCCATGCTCCGCGCCGGCCGGCTGGCCATGACCATCCCCGACCAGCCCAACCACCCCGACCAGCGCTACCGCGCCGTCGTCAAATGAGCCGCCACTTCTACCGCTACACCCCGCCGCGCGACCTCGCCGCCATCGACGCCGACGTCAAAAAGGCCGAGGACGAAATCCTCCGGCTCCTCCGGGAGGTGACGAAGTGAGCAGGACGTATTCGAGACTCCGGCTGAAATACGCCGCGCCATTGAGCAAGAGGCGCACCGAGGGCTCGTCGGAGGACGTCCGCTATCTGGGATTGGAGAACATCGAATCGTGGACCGGCCGGCTTCTGGCGGGTGATGCACGAATCGCCGCCGATGAGGAGGAGAGATCGGGCGCTGTCTCGAACTGCTTCGAGCGTGGCGACGTGCTCTTCGGAAAGCTCCGCCCTTACCTTGCCAAGGCACACTTGGCCGAGGCGCCCGGCACCTGCACCACGGAACTGCTGGCGCTCAAACCGAGCGCGAAGGTTCACGGACGATTCCTGCTCTACGCACTGCTGACTGAGGAGTTCATCAACGTCGTGGATGGCTCAACCTTCGGCTCGAAGATGCCGCGAGCCGATTGGGATTTCATCGGCAACCAGACTGTTCCTGTTCCCTCGCCGGCGCAGCAGCGTGCGATCGCCGACTATCTCGACCGGGAGACGGCGCGGCTGGATGCGCTGGTGGCGGCGAAGGCGCGGCTGCTGGAGCTGCTGGCCGAGAAACGCCGCGCCCTCATCACCCGCGCCGTCACCCGCGGCCTGAACCCTAATGTCCCGCTGAAAGAGAGCGGTGTCGAATGGCTTGACTGCATTCCTGATTATTGGACCCCGACAAAGATCAGCCGTCTGTTCCGGCAGACCAAACGGCTCGGCTTTGGCGACCTTACAGTGCTTTCGGTCTATCGAGACTACGGAGTGATTGAGCGGACCTCTCGAGACGACAACGCGAACCGCGTTCCGGACGACCTCGACAAGTATCAACTCGTGGAAACGGGCGATCTTGTGATCAACAAGATGAAGGCGTGGCAAGGGTCGCTTGGCATCTCCTCGCTGCAAGGAATCACGAGCCCGGACTATGTGGTTTTTAGTCCGCTACATGACGAAGACCCCGCCTACCTCCATCTCCTCTTGAGGAACCCACTTCTCACCACCGTTTACCTGTCCATGTCGAATGGCATTCGCCTCAACCAGTGGCGAATTGAGCCTGATAGATTTGCGACCCTGAAGCTTTTCCTCCCACCCCTTCCCGAGCAGCGCGCCATCGTCGCGCACATTGCGGCGGAGACGGCGAAGCTCGACGCGTTGCGGGCGGCGGCGGAGCGGAGCATCGCGTTGCTGCGCGAGCGCCGCGCCGCCCTCATCGCCGCCGCCGTCACCGGCAAACTCGCGCTCGCCTAGCGGCTGGGGGCCGTGCATCGTCGCCGATCATGCCCCGCGCCGTCGCCGCCCCGGATTACGCCCGCTTCCTCGGGGAATTGAAGGCTCGCGTGACCGCCGCCCGGCTGTCGGCGGCCCGGGCGGTCAACCGCGATCTCATTCTCCTCTATTGGGACATCGGCCGGGGCATCGCGGAGAAGCAACGCACCCTCGGGTGGGGCGAGTCGGTGGTGGAGATGGTGGCAAAGGATCTGCACCGGGCGTTTCCGGGCACGAAGGGCTTTTCGTCGCGCAATGTCTGGTATATGCGGCGCCTCTTTGAGGTTTATGCGGCGGGTGACTTTCTGCAGCAGCTTGCTGCAGAAATGAAGCGAGCGCCCGCGCTTTGGCCACAACCGGTGGCCAAAATCAACGCTCCCGGCGCTGCATTCCCAATTCTGCAGCAGCCTGTCGCAGAATTGACCGAGGCCGCCGCATTTCTGCCGCAGCTTGTGGCAGAAATCCCTTGGGGACACCACTTGTTGCTCCTCGACAAGCTCACCGCCCCCGCCGCCCGGCTCTACTATCTTCGCGCGACGGCCCGGTTCGGCTGGAGCCGGCGGGTGCTGCTCAACCAGATCAAGGCCGGTGCGTGGGAGCGCTCGCGCAAGGAGGGCAAGGCGCACAATTTCCCCGCCGCCCTGCCGGAGCATCTCGCCGAGCAGGCGGAGGAGGCGCTCAAGAGCAGTTACAACCTGGAGTTTCTCGGCATCGGTCGCGCGGTGAAGGAGCGCGAGCTGGAGGACCGGCTGGTGGAGCGCCTGCGGGATTTCATCCTGGAGCTGGGCTACGGTTTCTGCTTCGTCGGCCGGCAGCACCGGCTCGCGCTGGGCACCAGGGAATATTTCGTGGACCTGCTGTTCTACCACCGTTTCCTCAAGGCGCTTGTCGCCATCGACCTCAAGGTGGGGGAATTCGAGCCCGAGTTCGCCGGCAAGATGGATTTCTACCTCAACCTCCTCAACGACCGCGAGCGCGCCCCCGACGACCGTCCCTCCATCGGCATCATCCTCTGCGCGGAGAAGGACAACCTGGAGGTCGAATACGCGCTCAAGACCAAGGCCAATCCCATCGGCGTCGCCGCCTACCGGCTCCAAGCCACGCTCCCCGCCGCCTTCAAGGGCAAGCTCCCCACCGCCCGCCAACTCGCCGCCGCCATCCGGCCGGTGCTGCCGGGCGGAACCCCATGACCATGAGCGGAGGCTTCACCCGCAGCGAACTGGCCTTCGAGATCGTGATCGAGGCGCATCTGTTGAAACAGGGCTGGCGGCGCGTGGCCGAGGCCGGCTACGACAAGGCGCGGGCGCTGTTTCCCGAGGAGGCGCTGGCCTTCATCAAGGAGACGCAGCCGAAGGAGTGGGCCAAGCTGGAGGCGCTGCACGGCGCGCGGACCGGCGAGCAGGTCATTGCCGACCTGGCCAAGTGGATGGACACGCACGGGGCGCTGGCGACGCTGCGGCACGGCTTCAAGTGCTACGGCCGCACGCTGAGGGTGGCGTTCTTCAAGGCGGCGCATGGATTGAATCCGGAACTGGAGGCGCGTTACGCCGCCAACCGGCCGGGGCTGACGCGCCAGCTCCACTTCAGCGAACGCAACGAGCGGTCGCTCGACGTGACGCTCAGCCTGAACGGCATCCCGGTGGCGACGCTGGAGCTGAAGAACCCGCTGACCGGGCAGACGAGGGACGACGCGATCCAGCAATACCGCACGACGCGCGACCCGCGGGAGCCGCTGTTCGAGTTCAAGCGCCGGACGCTGGTGCATTTCGCGGTGGACACCGAGACGGTGTCCATGACCACGCGCTTGGCCGGCACGGCGACGCATTTCCTGCCGTTCAACCAAGGGAACAAGGGCGGAGCAGGGAACCCGCCCGACGCGCAGGGCCGCAACTACCGCACGGCCTACCTGTGGGAGGAGGTGCTGCAACGCGACAGCCTGCTGGATCTGCTGGCGCGGTTCATCCACCTCCAGGTCGAGGAGCGGCGGACCGAGGACGGGCAGAAGGTGAGGAAGGAGAGCATGATTTTCCCGCGTTACCACCAGTGGCAGGCGGTGCGGCGGCTGGAGGCGGAGGCGCGGCGCGAGGGGCCGGGGCACAACTACCTCGTCGAGCACTCGGCCGGCAGCGGCAAGAGCAACACCATCGGCTGGCTCACGCACCGGCTGGCGTCGCTGCACGACGCGCAGGACCGGCGGGTGTTCGACAGCGTGGTGGTCGTGACCGACCGGTTGGTGCTCGACCAGCAGTTGCAGGACACGATCTACCAGTTCGAGCACCGGCAGGGCGTGGTGCAGAAGATCGACGAGAATTCCAAGCAGCTCGCCGAGGCGCTGGAGGGCGGCGTGCCCGTGATCATCACCACGCTCCAGAAGTTTCCCTTTGTCTCGAAGCAGTTGCTGAAGATCGCGGAGGAACGCGGCGCGAAAGGCTCGGGCACGCTGCCGACGCGGCGCTATGCCGTGGTGGTGGATGAGGCGCACAGCTCGCACTCCGGCGAGACGGCCACGGAATTGAAGGAGGTGCTCGGCGGCGAAGGGCTGCGCGACGCAGCCCGGCAGGAGGCCGCGGACGACGGGGCCGAGAGCATGGAGGCGCTCTTCCGCAGCATGGCCAAGCGCGGCCGGCAGGCCAACCTGAGCTTCTTCGCCTTCACGGCCACGCCGAAACACAAGACGGTCGCCGTCTTCGGCCGCAACGGGGAGCCCGCGCACCGTTACACGATGCGGCAGGCCATCGAGGAGGGCTTCATCATGGACGTGCTCCGGCACTACACGTCCTACGCCGCCTATTTCCGGCTCGTGAAGGCCTGTGCGGACGACCCGGAAGTGTCCCGCAAGAAGGCCGCCATCGCGCTGGCGCGCTTCCTGAAGCTGCACCCGCACAACGTCGCCCAGAAGACCGAGGTCATGGTGGAGCACTTCCAGGCCGTCACGCGCCACAAGATCGGCGGCAAGGCCAAGGCGATGGTGGTCACCGACTCGCGCCTGGCGGCGGTGCGCTACAAGCAGAGCTTCGACCGCTACATCGCGGAGAAGGGTTACGCCATCAAGACGCTCGTGGCCTTTTCCGGCGCCGTCACCGACGACGAGGTGGCGGACAAGACCTATACCGAAGAAGGCATGAACCACGGCATCAGGGAGAAAGAGCTGCCCGAGCGGTTCGGCACAAGCGAGTTTCAGGTGCTGCTCGTGGCGGAGAAATACCAGACCGGCTTCGACCAGCCGCTGCTGCACACCATGTATGTGGACAAGCGCCTGGCCGGCATCCAAGCCGTGCAGACCCTGTCGCGGCTGAACCGGATGCATCCGCTGAAGGAGGACACGTTCGTCCTCGATTTTGTGAACGACCGGGCGGAGATCCAGGAGGCCTTCAAACAATACTACGAGGGGGCCGAGATGGGGGAGGTGGTCGAGCCGGCGCGCCTGTATGAGCTCAAGGCGGAGTTGGATGCCTCGGGGATCTATCTGGCCGAGGAAGTGCGCCAGTTCTGCGAAGTCTATTTCAAGGCCAAGGCCCGGCAGAGTCCGGCGGACCACAAAGCGCTCAACGCCCTGCTTGATCCGGCGGTGGACCGTTTCAAGGCCTGGGCCGCGAAGGCAGGGGAGGAGGCGGAGCTGTGGCGCGGCAAGCTGCAGGCCTTCCGCAACCTCTACGGATTCCTCAGCCAGGTTATCCCTTATCAGGATTCCGATCTGGAACGGCTGTTCACGTATCTGCGTTATCTGAACTCCAAGCTGCCACCCCGCCGGAGCGGCCCGGGCTATCACTTCGATGACGAGGTGAGGTTGGAGTATTATCGCCTCCAGAAAATCAGCGAAGGCTCGATCAGCCTGAACGACGGCCAGGCCAAGCCGCTGGACGGGCCCAGGGAGGTCGGCTCGGGTCTCGTGCGCGAGGAGGCCGTGGCGCTGTCGCGGCTGATTGATCTGGTGAACGAGGCCTTCGGCACGGACTTCAACGACGCCGACCAGTTGTTCTTCGACCAGATGATCGAGGAAGCGGCGCTGGACGAGAAGCTGCGGCAGGCGGCCGCCGTGAACCCGGAGGACAAGTTCGCCCTGGTCTTCGGCGGCCTGCTGGAGAATCTCTTCATGGAGCGAATGGACCAGAATGAGGAAATCTTCGCCCGCTACATGAACGATCCCGGTTTCAAGAAGATCGTGGCCGCCTGGCTTTCCCGGCAGGTGTATGCACGCATCCGGAATCCGCAGGGTGCCTGAGGATTCGTCCGGCCGCAGGCTCAGGCCTTGGGCCGCACCAGTGCGAGCATCAGGCCGGCGAGGAACAGGCCGGCGGCGGCAATCGTGAAGGGCACCGCGAGGCTGACCTGCTGGTCGCGCAGCCAGCCGCCGGCGTAGATCATGAGGCCGCCGACGCTGACGCTGACGAAATTGAGCAGGCCGTAGGCGGTCGCGCAGTAACGCGGGTTCAGCACCTGGCAGACGATGGGCATCAGGTTGGCGTCGGCAAAGCCGCGGCCCACGCCAAACACGATCATGGCCCCGAGCGCGAAGGCAAAGGATGAGGTGTGCGCCAGCAAAAACAGACACGGACCGGCGCAGACGAAGCCGAGCATGGGGATGAACAGGCGGCCGCGCGGATTGGCCTGCGCCCAGCGATCCGCCCACGCGCCGCCGACGAGGATGCCCACAAAGGACGCGATCTGCACCGGCACCGTGGCCCACAGGCCGGCGGAGCCGGCGGTGACCGCCATCTTGTCCACCCAGGTGGCCGGCAGCATCGCCGCCCACGCGCCGGTGGGTTTCCACCCGAGAAAGCGTTCCTGCAGGAAGGTGGGCAGCCAGCCGTTGATCAGCCAGAACGCCGTTCCCGCCAGCCCGATATAAACGATGAGCACCCAGAACGCGCGCGCCGAAAACAGTTCCCGGGCGGCCGCGCCGACGGAGATTTGTTCGCCGGAGTCCGCAGCGGCCGCCGTCGCCGGGCGCTCGCGATCACGGAGGAGGAACATGAGCAGGAGGGTGTAAACCACGCCGACGGCCCCGAAGATGGTGAAGGCCGCCCGCCAGCCGTGATCGGCGGCGATCCAGCCGCCCGCCCCGCCGAGGGCGGCCCCGGCGTAGAGCCCGCTCTGGTGCAGGCCCGTGGCGAACGACCGCGTCCGGCCCGTGTGGTAGTCGGCGATGAGCGCGAGGGCCGCCGCGATGTAGCAGGCCTCGCCGATGCCCATGATGGCGCGCACGATGAGCAGCGATTCGAAGCCATGCATGTGGCCCGTGAGCCAGGTCATCAGGGACCAGACGGCGAGGCTCACGAGGATGACCCACTTGCGGCTGTAACGGTCGGCCAGGAATCCGCCCACCGGGCTGACGAGGCCGTAGATCCAGAGGAACACCGAGGTCAGGAGACCGAAGCGCGCGTCGCTCATCGGAATGTCCGCCACGATCCAGCCGCGCATCGAGGTGATCATCAGCCGGTCGAGGTAATTGAGCATGGCCACCACCCACAACAGGGCGACGACCAGCCAGGCGTAACGGGTGACGGAGTTCGTGTGGCTCATGGGGTGGGGTTCAAGCGGGGCAGGCTGGCGGCGGCGACGGCCTGGCCGTGGCGCTTGTCCTGCTCATCCGGCGTGCGGAGACGGATCTTTTCCGCCAGCGCGGGAAACTCGGCGCGCAGCACGGCGGCGGTCTGCGCCAGGATGATCTCTCCGCCTTCGCCGGAGGTGACCCGGCCGAGGATGAGCAGGTTGCGCACGTCGTAGAAGTCCGCGTAGTGGGCGACCGCGTAGCCGAAGCACACGCCGACGGTCTCATAGATGGCCCGGGCCCGGGGATCGCCCTGCTTCATCGCCGCCTGCACCGCGAGCAGTTGCTCGGGAAGGGGCTGGGCGGCGGGGAAGCCGAAGCCGGCCACGGCGGCAAGCCGGCCGATGCCCTGTTGCGAGAAATACTGCACGCCGCAGCCGACGTCGCCGGACCACTCGTCGCGCGGGGCGGCGGGGCGGTAATCCACCGGGGCGAAGGCGAGCTCGTTGAGCCACGGCGTGATGTTCCCCGCCGGCGTCACGTAGCCGCCGGCCTGGCTCGTGCCGAGCGAGATGCCGAGCACGGCATCGTCGTTCATCGACATCGCGCCGGCGAGCGCGGTGACTTCGCCGTCGTTGGCGACCTCGAAGGGCACGCCGCCCCAGCGCGCCTGCAGGGTGAAGAACATCCGCCGGATGTGCTTCTCAAACTGGTCGGCCGGCACGCCGCGGAAGAGCGAGGCGACGCGCACCTCGTTGTTCACATAGACGCCGGCGGCGCTGCCGCCGATGGCGTCCACGCGCGGCAGGTGGGCCGCGGCGCGCGCGAGGGTGTCCTGCACGCCCGCGAGGTGGTAGGCGGGGTCGGCCTGAAAATAGGGATCCCAGGGAATCTCCTCGGAATAGACCACCTTGCCGTCAATGAGCGCGGCCGCCTTGCGGTCGCTGCCGCCGAGATCGAAGCCGATGCGGCAGCCGTCGAGGTGGCGGCCCATCGCGAGGCTGGAGGCGTCGGCCGAGGGCAGCGCCGCAAGCGGGCAGGCCTCGACGGCAAAGGGGCGGCCGTAAACCTTTTCGCCCATGAAGGCGTGATCGAACGCGCGCGGGCCGGCGCCGCTGTAGATTTTCGCCAGGGCGGCGGCGAGCTCATCGGCCCCGGCAACCAGCACGCGGCAGCCGCCTTTTTGCCAGAGCAGGAATTTCAGCAGGCGCTCGGCGTAGCGGAGGGTGTGACCGGCCGCCGCATGTCCGGCCGAAAGGACGCGGTCGTGATGCACCGAGGCCGAGCCGTCGGCGCGGACCAGGGCGAGCGCGAATGGCCGGGCGGCGGGATCGCGCGCGACGAGGTCGCGATAGGCGCGGTTCCACAGCACGGCCGGCAGGAAATCCGGGTCGAGCGCGGGGCGGAAGCGAGGGGCAACGGGCAGGTTCATGATTCGCGCCAGCGGCGGAACGCCTCGATGGCCTCGTATTCGGCCAGGCCGAGGGCGTCGTAGCGGCCGGCGATCGCGCGGTTGTGGTGCTCGGCCTGCTGCCAGGACTCGTGCAGGCCGGCCGCGACAACCGGGCTCTGGCTGCGCTGGCTCTTGTGGTGGTAGATGGCCTGGATTTTCTGCGTGAGCTCGCGCGGGCTGAATGGCACCGCCATCTCGATCTCCGCCGGTTCCCATTCGCGGTCGGGGCCGCGATAGAGCCACACGCGGCAATCGGCGCGCCAGGCCTCGCCGGCGGCCAAAGCGAGCGCGCGGCGGAGCACCTCGAAACCCAGGGCGGGCACGGAGCTCGGGTCGGCCGAGTGCCCGGTGGCGAAAATCTGGTGCGGCTGCACCTCGCGCAGCAAGGCGGCCACGGCGGCGATGTCGGCCTCCCCGATCCGGAACTGCCGGTAGCGGCCCTGCTCGTAGAACGGCAGGTCGAGGAACCGGGCGCGGGCGGCGGCGAGACCGCAGGCCTGGAGCGAGGCGCGCGCCTCGCCGCGACGGAGCACGCCCTTGAGTTGGCGGATTTCGGGGGTGTCGCTTTCGTAGGCGGCTTTCGCTCCGAGCTGACGGCGCACGGTCTGCGCAAACTCGGTGCCGGTGCCGGCGAGATCGATGACCAGTTCCGCGGCCATCGCGGCTTCCTCGTCGGGCACGCCGAGGTTGCCCGAAGTAAGATAGGCGACGGTCACGTCGTGGCCCTGATCCACGAGCCGGCGCAGGGTGCCGCCCATGCCGAGCACGTCGTCGGAAGGCTCGGGGCTGAACACGACGACGCGTTTTTGCGCCGGGAGCGCGCGCTCGGGGCGGTGCTGGTCGTCGGCGCCGGGTTTGCCGCCGGGCCAGCCGGTGATGGTGTGCTGGAGTTCGTTGAAGATGCGGATGTTCAGCCCGTAGGCCGGGCCCTGCTCGGTGAGGAGGTCGGCCATGCCGTGCTCGCTGTAATCCTCGTCGAGCAGCTTGAGCACGGGCTTGCCGATCTGTTGCGCGAGCCAGACGACGGCGCGGCGGGTGATGGCCGGGGTCCAGTCAACGGTGCCGACGAGCCAGGGGTGGCGCAGGCGGGTGAGCTCGCTGGCGGCGGCGGCATCGAGGT
Organism: Opitutaceae bacterium; assembly: GCA_016795565.1. Lineage (GTDB taxonomy): Bacteria > Verrucomicrobiota > Verrucomicrobiia > Opitutales > Opitutaceae > Lacunisphaera. The sequence continues at coordinate 43,703 of JAEUGW010000053.1, forward strand.
GGAGCTCCACCGCCGGGTGGCCCTGCAGGAAACTGGCGGGGAGGGAGTCGGTCGGGGATTTTTCCACGGCGTCGGCGAGGACGCGGGCCTTGGCCTCGCCCCAGGCGAGGAGCAGGATGCGGCGCGCCTCGAGGATGGTGCCGACGCCCATGGTGATGGCGTGGCGGGGGACGTTGGCCTCGCCGACGAAATCGCGGGCGGCGTCGCGCCGGGTGAGCGCGTCGAGGGTGACGAGCCGGGTGCGCGAGTCGCGGCCGGAGCCGGGCTCGTTGAAGCCGATATGGCCGGTGCGGCCGATGCCGAGGATCTGCACGTCGAGCCCGCCGGCGGCGCGGATCTGCTCCTCGTAGGCCCGGCACCAGGCGAACACCTCCGCGCGGGGCACGGTGCCGTCGGGGATGTGGATGTTGGCGGGCGGGATGTCCAGGTGGTTGAAGAGCTGCTCGTGCATGAAGCGCCAGTAGCTCTCGGGGTGTGTGCGCGGCAGGCCGTGGTATTCGTCGAGATTGAAGGTCACGACGTTTTTGAAACTCAGTTTTTCCTCGCGGTGCAGCCGGATGAGCTGCCGGTAAAGGCGCACCGGCGTGGAACCGGTGGCCAGGCCCAGCACGGTCGGGCGGCCGGCCGCGTTGTTCCGGCGGATCAGGGTGGCCAGCTCGGCGGCGGCCAGCGCGCTGGCAATGTCGGCCGAGGGATGAACGACACACTTGAGGCGTTCGCGCTGTTCGTTCTCGGCGGAGGACCTCATGGGGCGGAAATGAGCTCGTCGATGAGGCGGCGGCAATACCATTGCATGCGCGGCAGATGGAAGGGGCCCTTCCACAGGTTGCCCTTGAGCCGGGTGGAGAGGCGGCCGTCGCGGTGGGCGTAGCCAAACCACTCGCCGTGGACGGGATCGGCGAACACGCGGTGCGACCAGTCGTGCACGAGGGTGTGCCAGGCGGCGTATTTGGCCTCGCCGGTGAGCTGGTAGGCGAGGAGCGTGGCGATCTCGGCCTCGTTGTGCGGCCACCAGAACTTCATTTCGGCCCAGTATTCCTGCAGGGGCCGGCCGTGCAGGTCGGTGAAGTAGAGCAGGCCGCCGAATTCCCGGTCCCAGCCGCGGGCCCACATGCAATCGAGGATGCCGAGGCCGAGGCGCAGGAGGCGCGGGTCGCGGCCGCGGTGTTTTGCCTCATGCAGGATGAACCACGCGCACTCGAGGGCGTGGCCGGGATTGAGCGTGCGGCCGTCGAAGTGATCGAGCACGGCGCCATCGGTGCCGACGACCTCCAGGAGCGCGCCCAGGTCGGGCTTGTAGAAATCGCGCTCGATCGCGGCGAGGGAGCGGTCGATCCACTGGGTGCAGGTGGCGCCCCGCACCGCGACGTCCCCCAGCAGGGCGCGGATTTCCTGCGCCGTGACGATGGCAATCATGTGGGGCGCCACGCCCTGCATGGGCCGCGTCGCGGGATCGGTCTTCGGCGGCATCACGCCGGGCGTGAAGCTGTGGTGCAGGTAGGTGTCGAAATACTGGAGGGCCTCGGTGGCGGCGCGGGTGTAGCCGGTGGCCTTGGCGTAGGCGGCGCTGCCGATGGCGGCGAAGCACTCGCTATAGACATAGCGCCGCATCCGGAGCGGCCGGCCGTCGCGGGTGACGGTGAAGTAGAGCTTGCCGCCGGGCCCGCGGCAGTGGTCGCGGATGAAATCGAGGCAGTGTTTCGAGGCCGCGAGCCAGACGGGGTTGTTTTCGACGGTGTTATGGAGCGTGGCAAACGTCCATGCCGCCCGGCCTTGCAGCCAGACGGCCTTGTCGGTGTCGATGACCGCGCCGTCCTCGCCGAGGCCGGTGAGGAGGCCGCCTTGCTCGCGATCCAATCCGTGCCGCAGCCAGAATGGAATGACGCTTTGCAGCAGGCCGTCGCGGTAGGTGTCGCGCAGGGCGGCGAGGCGGGCAGCGGTCAGGCTCATGGGGCGAAGCGGAAGGAGAGGATGGTCGGCGTGCGGATGCCCGGGGCGACTTCACCACTGGGGATGACGAAGCGATCCTGCCACCGGGTCAACGGCGCGGTTACGCGGGGCGGCGGGCCGCCGGCCGGCGGGGTGACGGCGCGCCAGGTGTTGGCGGCGGTATCGTAGGCGAGCAGGTCGCGCGGGAAGCCGGGATGCGGGGAATTCTTCGGCAGGGTGGCGAGGAACTCCGGCGAGACGCCGCCCGCGATGACGAGATGCGCGCCACTCACCATGGCCGGGGAGGGGGCCGCGGCCACCGCATGGGGCAGATCGGCGAGGGGTTGCCAGCCGTCCGCGGGTCGGTAGCGCCAGGCATCGGTGAGGTAATGGCGCTCGGCCTGACCCTGGGCGTTGGGATAGAGGTCCGCGCCGCTAAAGAGATAAAACCAGCCGTCGTGCGCCGCCGCCACGGCGAGGATCCGTCCCGCCGTTCCGGTGGGCCACGGAATCTCGCGCCATTTTCCTTCGGCCGCGGCCAGATCGAGGGCGAAGCAACGGCGGAGCGTGGAGGTCGCGGACGGGGTTTCCTGTCCGCCGGCGACATAAAGAACGTCGCCGACGACGGCGCCGCAGCCGTTGGCGATAGGCACGGGCAGATCGGGCAGCGGGGTGTGGGAAAGCTGCGTGCCATCCCAGCGCAGGAGCGCGGCCGAGCGGAAATTGGCCTGGGCGTCACCGCCGCCGGCGATCACGACGGCGTCGCGCCAGGTGGCGGACACGCCGTAGCCGTTGGGCTGGGGCAGGCGGCCAGCCTCGCGCCAGGCGCCGTCCGGGGCCGGGAGCACGAAGACGCGATCGGACCAGATTTTTTTGCCGCCTTGGGCGAGGGGGCGCTCGGGAAAATTGGCGCCGCCCGCGCAGAGCAGCGCCCCGCCGGAAACCCCGGCGAACATGCCGGCCAGGCCGTGGGCGTCGGGCAGCGGTGCCAGCGCGCTGACTGCGGGCGCGGAGCCGGGCTCAACCGCGCTCATGCCCGGGGTGAGGCCAGCCAGCAGCAGCAGCGAGATTCCTTTCATCGGACCGGGTCATCACGGGCGGGCCCAGTCGAAGAAGCCGAGGGCGGCCAGTTCTTTTTTCATCTGGGCGCGCTGTCCCGGCGTGCAGGTCACGGTCGGCAGGCGGCTGAAGCCGCACTCCGCCCCGACGAGGGCCATCGCGGCCTTGAGACCGCCGCGGCCGCCGACGCCGACGATGATGCGCACCATGGCGACGGAAAGAGATTGGAGCCGGCGGGCCTCGGCGAGGTCACCGCGGTCGAAAGCGGCGATGATCTTGAGATAGAGCGGGGCCGCGAAATTGTAGGTCGAGCCGACCGCGCCGCGCGCACCGAAGGCCAGGCCGCCGAGGAGCATCTCGTCCACGCCGAACAGGATGTCGTAGCGCCCGCCGTCGAATTCGACGCAGGCCAGCATCTCGTGCAGGTGTGAATCGGAGAACTTGATGCCGCGCAGGGTCGGGATGCGCGCGCTGCCCTTGCGCAGGAAATCAACCATGTCGAACCGCACGCCGGAGAGGATCGGGATGTTGTAGTAATAAAAGGGCAGCTTCGGGGCGCCCGAGGTGATGTGCGCGATGCACGCGATGAAATTGTCGAGCGAGTCCGGTTTGAAATAGCCCGGCGGGGTGGCCGAGATGGCGTCGGCACCGATGCGCTGCGCATGGACGGCCAGCCCGCGGGCCTCGACGATGCTGTTGTGCCCCACCTGTATCACCACCGGCACGCGGCCGGCAGCGGCCTTGACGGTGGCCTCGGCGACGAGCATCCGCTCGGCGGTCGAAAGCAGCGGGCCCTCCCCGGTGCTGCCGCAAACATAGAGTCCGGTGGCGCCCTGGGCGATGACCGCGTCGATCACGGGCTTGATGCGGGGAAGATTGATGGTGCCATCGGCGCGGAAGGGGGTGAAGGTGGCCGCCACCAAGCCGCGCAAGGGGAGGGATTCCGAGGGAAGTTTTTTGGAGGGCATGGCGGCGATGAACAATTAAAAATACTAAAAGGCAAGAATTTTATGGCAATAAGGTGACTTTTATCGTGGCATGGATCCGCTTTAAGCCCGGCCTTCCACCCTATTCAGACGAGAACATGAGCGCAGGATATTCGCAAACCCCCCGGATCATGGAATTGGCCCAGCAGTTGGAGGCGGACATCCGCCACCGCCAGCTCAAAGCCGGTGATCCCTACCTGTCGCTCACCCAGGCGGCCCGCATGTTGGGCGTCAGCTCGTCGACCGCCAACCGCGCGCTGCAATTGCTGGCCCAGCGCAAGATCCTGCAGCGGGTGCAGCGGCGCGGGACGTTCATTGGCTCGCTGCAACGGGAATCGAGCCCGGGGTTGCTGAAGCGGGTGTTCATGCTGGTGCACCGCAGTTACCTGCGGCAGGAGGGCCTGGTGGCGGACGGCGTCCTGGTCGGCATCCAGGGCGTGCTGCCGAGCGCTGACGTGCAGTTCAATTTTTTGCCGGCGACCGACCCGACGGAATATGTGGACGGGCTCATCGGGGAAATCCTCCGGGCCAAGGAGACCGCCGGCATTGTCGTCACCAAGGTGCCATTTGTGGTCCAGCGGGCGATCCGGGACAGCGGGCTGCCGGCGGTGGTGCACGGTTCGCTCTATCCGTCGATCAACCGGCTGGCCTGGGTCGAGCAGGACAACCTGGGCATCGCCAAGCTGATCGCGGATTACGCGACGGCGCACGGTTGCACCCATGTCTGCGCGCTCACCCGCGAGGTGATGTTTCCCGGTGACAACGTCGTGTTGCGCGAGCTGGGGCGCCTGCTCGGGGCCGCCGGGCAGTCGGCGGGCAACTATTCCATCTCCCATTTGCCGGACGACCGGCATGCGATCATGACGGAGGTCACGGAGCTCATCCAGCGACATCCGACCGACCTTTGCCTGCTCTGCCGCTCCGAGGCGAAAGCGGCGGCCGCGATCGCCGCCATCGATCGGCTGGGACTCAAGGGCCGGCGCCGCCCGCGGCTGATTGTCAGCGGTCTATATCAGCGGCCGACAGGGGAGCATCCCTATCCCTACGTGTTTCCCACCGCGCGCCCGGAAGAGATAGGCGCCGCGATCGGCCGACTGTTGGCCGCGCAAGTCACCGATCCCAAGACGGCTCCGGGGCACATTGTGGTGCCGGTCGAACTGGCCGAGGGCTGAGCCCCTTGGGGCCCTGCTTGGTGTTTCCTCTCACCCGCCTGCCCGGCGGGTTTTTCGCATCGGTGCGCCCGGAGGGGGGCAGGGCGGTCGTAAAAAAGCCAATAGTATCAAATTAATTTTGACTGTTAGGAATTATTAATATCCAACGGTCGGCAGCACCAGCCAATCACCCCCATGAAACCATCACCCTGTTCCCCTCGTAATTCCGCCGTGGCGGCCTTTGCCGCCACCCTGCTGCTCGCCTCCGTGGGCAGTGCCCAGACCACCGCCCCCGCCGAGGAAACCGTCGAGCTGTCCCGCTTCGAAGTGCGGGCCAAGACCGACAAATCCTACAACATCTCCAGCGCCACCGCCGGCCTCAAAACCCGGCAGGACCTGATCGACATCCCGGGCGCCATCCAGATCGTGCCGCGCAACCTGATCGAGGACCTCGGCAATTTCCCGTATCCGAGCGATTTTGCCAAATACGCCTCCAGCGGCGTGGCCTCGTTCGGCGGCAACAATCTTTTCTACATGCGCGGCGAGCGGCTCACGCGCACCTTCAAGAATGGCATCGAGTATTTTCCCTCGATCGATGACGACGTCACGACCGAGACCATGGAAGTCGTCAAGGGCGCGCAGGCCGTGCTCTTCGGCACGCGGCCGGTCACGCAGGGCATGCTCCTGCGCACGACCAAGAACCCGCTCTACACCCGCAAGGGCTCCGTCCGCGCCATCGTGGACAGCAACGGCCTGCTCCGCGGCGAATTCGACCTGACCGGTCCGCTCAGCACCGAGCTGGCCGGCGCCCGCATGGCCTACCGGGTGGTGGGAGCCCAGCAGGAAGGCGACCAGTATCAGGACAACCTGTTCGACAACCGCACGGTGCTGGCGCCCTCGTTGCAGCTCGACTGGAAGGACACGACGGTGCGCCTGCGCTACGAGTTCTCGCACATCAAGACGAGCGGTCTGTTCCCGAACAACTTCCTGGATCAGAACAACGAGATCTCCTACATCAGCGGCCGCCGGCAGAGCTACAACGCGCCGTGGAGCTATTCGACCTTCGACAAGAACGAGTTCGAGGCGACCGTCATCCACCGCTTCACCCGTGACTTCGAGTCCAAGTTGCAGGTCGGCTACTTCTCCGAGGATCGCCACGACCACGACACCCGCATCGCCGTCAATAACACCACCATCCTCGGGGCCAACGGCATCGTGGACGCCACGGATTTCGTGCGCTTCAATCTGCTCACTCTCGCCCAGCTGCAGAAGATGGCCAGCGTGGTGAACGACTTCATCGTGGAGTATGACCTCGGCACCCATCACCAGCAGACCAACTTCGGCTGGGCGGCCAGCTCCGTGGACGACGAGCAGGCCCTCGTCTTCACCCCGATGATCTCGCCGCAGACCGGCACGACCTCCTTCCCGATCATCAATCCTGACTTTGGGCCCGACATCCCGGACGCCGCGCTGCCCGGCAGCGTCAACACCGTCCAGCGCCGCGACGCCGCCAATGTCTATGTGCTGCACCAGGCGCATCTCCTGAAGGACAAGCTCATCGCCACCGCCGCCGGCAGCTGGAGCTGGGCCAGCAACACCTCGCACCTTGATGTCCTGAACCCGGTCTTCAAGGAAAGCGTCGGCGACAAGCCGCTCTACCGCCTCGGCCTGGTCTTCAAGCCGCGCGCCGACCTTTCCTTCTTTGCCTCGAAGGCCACCAACTTCGTGCCCTCCGGCGCGGACGATCGCGACCAAAGCGGCGCGCCCCTCCCGCCCTCGACCGGCACGGTCACGGAATTCGGCGTCAAGACCACCGCGTTCAACGGCAAGGTCACCGGCAGCATCGTTTACTTCGAGAATGTCACCTCCAACCTCCCGGTGCGCTTCAACCTCGGCACGCCGCAGGTCTATGCGGTCGCCGCCGGCGTCGCCACGGCCAAGGGCATGGAATACGACCTGAACCTCCGCCCCGTCGAGGGCCTGAACATCATCGCCACGATGTTCGATGGCAGCGGCCCGAAGGACCAGACCGGCGCCCGCCTGCCCCGCACCTACAAGTCCACCTACAGTCTGCTCGCCAAATACGACTTCCAGAACGACGCCCTCAAGGGCTTCGGCATCGGCGGCAATTATTTCCACCTGGGCGAGCTGACCCAGAGCGGCGCGCCCAACATCCCGGGCTACGGCGTCTATAACGCCTTCGTGACCTACACGCGCAACCGCTGGTATTTCAACCTCGGCGTCATGAATGTCTTCGACAAGGATTACTACGCGGGCGGCAACAGCCGGTTCTCGGCCCAGCCCTCCACGCCGCGCACCATCAGCCTGTCGTCGAAATTCAGCTTCTAAGCCGTCGCCGGCACAACCCTCGGGACGGGCGGGCTGTTTGCGCAGCCCGCCCTTTTCATGAACCCCTCCCTGCCGCCCCTCCCGCTTGGCCGTCTCGGCCTCGGCTGCGCCACCGTCGGCCGCGAGATTGGTCCGGCGGCCGCTTTTGCGCTGCTGGATCACGCCTTGGCCTCGGGCATCGTCCTGTTCGACACCGCCGCGACCTACAGCCAGGGCGAATCCGAGCGCATCCTCGGCCGGTGGCTGGCGGCGCACCGCGGGCAGCGCGAACGGCTGACGGTCGCCACCAAGCTCTACCCGCCCTACACCCCAGAAAACATCAGGCAGGCGGCCGCCGCGAGCGCCGCACGCCTCGGCGTCGAAGTCATCGACCTCTTCTATCTGCACAAATGGGATGCCTCGGTGGCCGCGCCCGGTGCCCTCGCCGCGCTCGACGGGCTGGTGCGGACCGGCCGCGTGCGCGCCCTCGGGGCCAGCAATTTCACCGCCGCACAGCTCGCGCCGCTGCTGGCGCGCCAGCAGGCGGAAGGATTCGCGCCGTTCCGCGCGCTACAGAACAACCACAATCTGGCGGTGCGCGAAGTGGACGCGCCGCTGCGCGACCTGTGCGCCCGGCACGGCCTCGGCATTGTCACCTACAGCCCACTCGGCGCGGGTTTTTTGACGGGCAAGCACCGCGCCGGGGTGCAAGCCGGCTCCCGATTTGCCCTCTCGCCGGGCCACCAGGACATCTACTTCAACCCGGAGGCGCAGCGTCGCCTGGAAAAGCTGGCTGCGGTCGCCGCCCGCACCGGCCACAGCATGTCGCACCTCGCCCTCGCCTGGGCGATGCACCAGCCCGGCACCGTCCTGATCGGCGGGCGCGGGCCCGCCAACATTGACCAGGCCTTGGCCGCGTTGGCTTTCAATGATCCGGGGCTGTTCACAGAACTGGAATCCGGCTAAACTGCGACCGATGAACGCCGCGCTCCTCGGCCTCCGCCACCCGCATTCCGGTGCCCTGCTCGCGGCGATGGAAAACCTGCGCGAAATCCGCCGGGTCTATCTCTGGGATGCTGATCCGCGCGCGGCGGCGAAAAGCGCCGCCCTCCCGCGCAGCCGCAAGGCGGCGCCGATCACCGCCGACCTGGACGGCACGCTGGCCGACTGCGACTTCGCCATCGTCGCCGTGCGCCATCACGAATCCGCCGCGCTCGCCCGGCAGGTGCTCGCCTCGGGCAAGCACCTGCTCGCGGAAAAACCGGTCGGGCTCACTGCCGCCGAAATCCTCCCCTTGCAGCGCGCCGCCGCCCGGGCCGGGTTGGTGGCGTCCGTGCTGTATCCACGACGCGCCCATCCCTGCGCGGTGGCGATGCGCCGGCACGCCGCTGCGGCCGGGCCGCTCATGTCGCTGGAGGCGCGTTTCCTCGCCACCCAGGTGCGGTTTCGCGATCCGCGCTCGTGGCTGTTCCGCCGCCGCGAGGCCGGGGGCGGCATCCTGCTCTGGCTCGGCTGCCATTACCTCGATCTGTTGCAGCATGTTTCCGGCGACGAAATCACCGGCGTGGGCGCGCGCCTCGCCACGCGTTCGGGCGAACGCATCGGGGTCGAGGACACGGCGGCCTTCACGCTCGAGTTTCGCTCCGGCGCGATTGGCACCTTTCACGCCTGCTATGCGCTGGCCCACAGCGGCGGCGGCTATCTGAATGCCAGCGGCTACGACGCCTACCTCGCACTCAACGGCCGCGCTGGCCGGATCGTGTGGCCGGGCGTGGCCCCGCGCCTGCACCTGGAGCTGCCGGCCCTCCGACGGACGCAAAATTTCCGGCCGCGGGAAACGACCTCCTATGCGGGTGCGGCCGGCGAGATTTTCATCCGCCAGTTTCTCGCCGCCGTGCGCGGCCGGGGCGAGCCGCCCGCCACCCTGGCGGATGCCGTGCGCACCGCGCGCATCATCGAGGCCGCTGAGACCTCCGCCCGCGCCGGCCGGTTTGTCCGCTTGCCGTGAAGCGCATCCTGTTCCTGTTGCTGCTCCTGGCTGCCGTGCTGCGCGCGGAGCTGACGCTCGCGCCGGTGTTCACCGACCACATGGTGCTGCAGCGCGACCAGCCGCTGCCGGTCTGGGGCCGCGCCGTGCCGGGCGAGCCGGTGACCGTCGAGTTTGCGGGCGAAACGCAGACCGTCCGCGCCGGCGCAGACGGTGGTTGGCTGGCTAGGCTCGGCCCGCAAGCCGCCAATGCCGCGCCCCGCGTGCTGCGCATCAGCACGGCCGGCGCGGTGCGCGAGCTCACCGATGTGCTGGTCGGCGAGGTCTGGCTTTGCGCCGGCCAGTCGAACATGGAGTGGCCGCTGGCCAAGGCGTTGCGCGCCGAGACGGAGATCCCGGCCGCGAATTACGCCGACATCCGGTTTTTCAATCCTGGTTATGCGGGAAAGGAAGCGGGCGGCGGCGCGTTCCCGGCCGGGGATGTCGCCCGGCTCATCCCGGGAGACTACTACTGCGGCGCGTGGGAGGCCTGCGCGCCGGTGAGCGCCGGGCGGATGTCCGCCATCGGATATCATGCGGCCCGCGAGCTGCACGCGGCGCTCGGCGTGCCGGTCGGGATCATCCAGCTCGCGGTGGGCGGCAGCCCGACGGAGGCCTGGGTGCGTCGGGAAACGCTCGTCGCCGATCCGGCGCTGCACGTGTTGACGGAGGGCGACTGGCTCACGAATCCCGCGCTCGAGCCCTGGTGCCGGCAGCGCGGCCGCGAAAATCTCGACCAGGCGATCGCCACCGGCGCGGTGCTGCCCGGGGTGGCGGCGGGCGGCGGGCCGAACCACCCGTTCAAGCCCGGCTTTCTCTGGTCGGCGGGCATCGAGCCGCTGCAGCCTCTCGCGTTGCGCGGGGTGCTGTGGTATCAGGGCGAGAGCAACTCGCTGAGCCTGGCGCGGGTGCAACAGCACGAGATTTTGTTCCCGCTCCTCGTGCGCGATTGGCGCCACCGCTGGGGCCGGGCGGATCTCCCGTTCCTCTACTGCCAGCTTTCAGGCATCGAGGCGAATCCCTACCGCTCCGAATTCTGGCCCGAGTTCCGCGACAGCCAGCGCCGGATGCTCGAAGTCATCCCCGCCTCCGGCATGGTGGTCACGGCGGATGTCGGCGACCGGGCCACGGTGCATCCGCGGGACAAGGCCACGGTCGGTATCCGGCTGGCCCGCCTCGCGCTGGCGCGGGTTTATGGCCGCGATTTTGAATCCAGCGGCCCGCAACCCCGCTCCGCCGTGGTGCGCGGGAGCGAAATCGTGCTGGAATTCACCCACGCGGCCGGTGGCCTGGGCACGAGCGATGGGCAGCCGCCGCGCGGGTTTGAGGCGGCAGGGGATGGCAGCCGGTTTGAGCCGGTGCCGGCTAGAATCGACGGCGCGGCCATCGTGCTGTCATGTCCGCCGGGCCTGTCGCCTCGACAGGTGCGCTATGGCTGGCAGCCGTTCCCGGAGGGCAACTTGGTGAACCGCGCGACGCTGCCCGCCTCGACCTTTGTGCTCGAGGTGACGACGCCCGCCCAGCCCTGATCTATGGCCGGGCTTTGGCGTCGGCCTTCTTCGTGATCTCGTCTACGACCAGGGCGGTGGTCACGTCGCAGCCGACGTTCGTCGCCGTGCGGCACATGTCGAGGATGCGGTCGGTGCCGAGGATGATGCCGATGCCTTCCGCCGGGATGCCGAAGGTGATGAGCAGGCCGGCAATGAGCGGCAGGGAGCCGCCGGGGATGCCGGCCACGGCCACCGCGCTGAGCACGGAGAGCAGCAGCAGGGTGATTTGCTGGCCCAGCGACAGGTCCACGCCGAAAACCTGGGCGACGAAGAGCACGACGCAGCCTTCGTAGAGCGCGGTGCCGCTCATGTTCATCGTGGTGCCGAGCGGCAGCACGAAGCCCGCGGTGCTGGGGGTGATCTTCAGCTTCTCGGTGGCGTTGGCCAGCGCGCTCGGCAGCGTGGCGTTGCTCGAGCTCGTGGAGAAGGCGGTGACGAGCACATCCTTGATCGCGACAAAATACGCCCGCGGCGACCAGGTGGTCCAGAGCTTGAGCCAGACCGACATCGTGCCGAAGAGGTGGATCGCCATCACGCCCGCGCAGCCGAGCACGAACACCCCGAGCGCCACGAGGATGTCGAGGCCCGACTTCACGAGCACGCTGTAGATCAGGCAGGGCACGGCGTAGGGCGCCAGCCGCAGCGCGAGGTGCACGATGCCGGTCATCAGCTCCGTGATCATCTCGAGCGAGTCCTGGAGCTTCTGCCGCTTGTCGGCGGAGAGACTGGTGCCCACCATGCCGACGAGGATGGCGAAGAGGATGAGCGGCAGCACGTCGCCGATGCGGGCGGTGGTGCTGCCGACGACGGAGGCCAGCAGGTTGGCCGGCATGAACATCTCGACCACCACCGCGATGGAAAGGCCGGTCTGGCTCTGGGAGGCGGTGACGTGTTTGGCGGCTGCGCCACCGTATTCGGCCATGAGCCGCTCCTTGGTGGCGAGGTCGATATGGTGGCCCGGCTCGAGGGTGTTCATCATCACGAGCCCGAGGGCGACGCCGATGGCCATGTTGAGGAAGAAGAAGAGGAACGTGCGGCCGGCGAGCGGCCCGAGCTTGGCGGGGTTGCCGAGCTGCACGACGCCGGTGGCCAGCGAGGCGAACACCAGCGGCATGACGACGAAGAACAGCAGGCGCAGGAACACGCGGCCGAAGGGATCGAGCAGCACGGTGGAGATCCCGCGCATCAGCTCGAGCAGGGTGCCGGAGGACTTGATGCCCACGTGGGTGAGCCAGCCCTGGAGGAACTCGGGGAGGGGCACATGCGGCCCAATAAAGAGGGTGGCGACACCCAGGATGATGCCAATGACCAGTCCGCGCAGGATGTGGTTGGCCAATTTGTCGGAGGTTGAGCCGGCCATAGGGGAGAGCGCGGAGCCTAGGAAGGGGACCCGGCTTGTCGAACCCCAAGTCAGACGCCATCGGCGGATCAATTTCACCTATTGAGACTTACCTAAAGAAGTGACGATGGGCTCAAAACAGTTCGGCTTGGGCGAAGAAGGCTGCGATGAGCCTCGGGCGACGTTTCCGGCGACGGATGCGCTTGAGCGCCTGACTGGCGGCGTGGCCGAGTTCCCAGATGTCCTTGGGGCAGAAGTTGGCCAGTTCATGCTCTTTCCAATAGCTCCACAGATACTCGACGGGATTGAGTTCCGGGGCGTAGGCGGGCAGTCGCTCGACGTGCAGCCAGTCGGTCTGCTGGGCGAGATAAGCGGCGACCCGCTTGCTGCGGTGGATCGGGGCTCCATCCCACAGCAGCAGGACTTTGCCGGGGATCTGGCGGTGCAGGGCTTGCAGAAACTCGATCACCTGCGGGCTCTTGATCGAACCGGCGTGCAGCCGGAAGTAGAAGTTGCGCGGGGTCAGCCCGGCAATCGCCGAGAGGCTCTTCCAGTTGAAGTTGAAGGTCAGGACCGGGGTCTGGCCGCGCGGCGCCCAGGTGCGCGCCCGGTGCGGCCGCTGGCTCAGCCCGCTTTCGTCGAGGAAGACGAGGGTGCGGCGCTCCCGGCGGGCTTTTTTTTAAGGCGCGGCCAAGTCTTGGCTTTCCACCCGGCGATCTTCGCCTCGTCGCGTTCCCGGGCCCGGCCCACGGGGCGCTGCGGGCTGAAGCCGAGTTGCCCGAGCAGGCGCCACACATGCACGGTGCTGAACCGGGTGCCAAAGCGTTGGATGATCAACTGGCGCACGCGCGGCACCGTCCACAGCTCGCCGGCGAAGCCGGCGGCGGGTGCGCCGGCCAGGAGGGCCGCCCGCAGCTTCGTGCGGGCCGGCTCGTCGAGTTGCGCCTTGCGCCCCTGGCGGCGCACCTGCGCCAACTGCTTGCGCGGTTGCTGCGCCCAGCGGCTGACTGACTGGCGAGAGGTCTTCAGTCGTCTCGCCACCTCCGCCTGCGCC